>JAGCWY010000094.1 GCA_017961625.1 Ruminococcus sp.
ATATTTGGTAATTTGATTATATCACTAAAAACAGCTGCACGCAAGTTATTGTTGTGCAGTTTGTTTTTTTGCTATAAAATTTGGGGCCTCTTTACGAGGCCCCGTGTTCGTTTGGGGGACTGAGTTTTTTTACAGCCCCTTAGATAATATGTTTTACTTATTTTCGCTTGCGTTCCGGGAACTTTGCATAGTAACGTTCCTTGTCTGCATACATTCTTTCATCTGCGGTACGCATCGCTACACGGATATCCTCACCCTTGTCGTCATAAAAGATACCGAGGGCAAAACTGATATTATTGGGATCCTCCGATTCCTTTTTCAGCTTCTCCACGCGGTCGGTAATGAGTTGTTCGGGGAGGTCGACGGCGATTATCATGAATTCGTCTCCGCCTGCACGGTATATTTCGCATTCTGGGAATACCTCCATGAGCTTATGAGCTGCATTTTTTAGGAGAAGATCTCCGGCGATATGACCGTTATTGTCATTTTCCTGCTTAAGACCGTTGAGGTCGGCAAATACGACGCTGTAGCAATTGGGTTTGGGATCCTGTTCCGAAACGAAGCGTATGATACGGTTGTTCATTGCGTTACGATTATATGTGCCTGTCAGCTGATCCACTGAGCTCATTATTTCCAGTTTGTTGAAGAGTTGATAGTTTGATATCTCCGACGCGAGGAAGAAGGACGTTATCTCAAGTATCTCCTTTATCCTCATCGTGTTGTTTACATCAAAGTTTATTGCCCATATGTATCCGAGAAGCATATCGTTATACTCCAGCGGGAAGAGCACGAGGCTGTCTACGTCAGCACCTCGGAGAGAATCAAACCATACAGGATTTCGCTCCTGGAGTACGCCCATATCGTACTGATCCTTGATTATTAGACAGGTACTGCCTGCAATAGTGTCCTTCCACGTCTCGACGATATCGTAGAAATTGTCAAAACATTTCTCGATATAATCCTGCATCGGGATAACGTGTACCTCGGGGGCGGAAGACTGACAGAGCACGGTACACTTGCGCTCCTGTTCGTCCGTAAGTAGGATACAGCTTAGCTTTGCGTCGCATATAGCGCGTATATCGTTCATTACCTCGTCCATTGTATGCTTGAAGTTCTTTGTTCCTCTGAGCTTTATACAGGTCTCCAGTACAGCTGAGGAGGTGTCGGCGGAAAGTTTTGACATCATTCCCGAATCTGCCTTTATGGTGACCTGCTGCGAGTATGAGCAGTAGAACTTGTTTGGTTCGTCCGATTCAAGAGGCATGAAGTACATATCCAGCCAGAAGGTATACCGATCAGGATGGATATACTCATGGGAGGGCTTTTTTAGGACGGCGCAGCGATAGCACTTGTCCTCAAAATTCAAATCTTTCGGGATATAGTTTTCATAAGGAGAATCGGGGATGAATTTATTGCTCACCATCTGATTGGAAACAAAATTGTTTGGATCTTCTATAGAGGCAACATAAGCTTTATTTCCTACCACAAGACGTATGTTGCCAAAGTGTCCGTCAGGGAATTTCTCAATCGAGATTATGCATGTCATTGCTGAGAATGTATCTACAAAAGCTTGAAAATCCATAAAAAGACTCCTTCCGTAGGCAGTGCTTTTTAACATGCCTTTACTTCTGTTATATTATATCATATTTTTTTATAAAAGTCCAGTTAATTTTATGTGAATACTATAAAGAAGCAATGCTGTACAATGATAAACACAGTAATATAAATAAAATATTCAATTTATATTGTTAATATATATTTCTTTGTATAAGTTTATATTTCATTATAGTTAGCAAAAAATTATGAAAAATAAAAGACTTTATTAATAATGCACAATTAATAGTTTGAAAATTTGTAATAAAAATAAATTGAACCATTCAATTCGATATGATAAAATAATAGTAGCATTTAAGTTGAAAATATCAGAAAAGGAGGGAGATTCAATGGAGGTGGGTCTTATTATTATTGGTATCGTTTTGCTGATCGCAGTTGCTGCTATATTTATTTTTGCCGGACGTCACAAGCAGCAGGTCGATACCAGTTATTATCAGGAGCAGATTAGAAGAGGCGAAGAGCGTCAGAAGCAGCTTGCCGAGCAGGAGCGTATTAAGCGCATGATGCAGCGTGAACGTGCAAGCAGACAGTAATCGGGGTCTCAATAATGGTGTTCTTTACCGGGGCGAATGCCCCGGTTCTTTTTTAAAATAAAAGCCATAAGGGGTCATTGTGATCATTTTTGATCATAATCACACTCCCTTATGGCTTTTTATTATGCCTCACGGCAAAATTTTGTATTTACTTCTTTTCAACAGCGTTTCTTATCTCGCCTGCAAGGTCGCCGTCGCATCTGTACCACTCTATGTGATGACCGCTCTTTACGTCGTCCATATTGATACAAATCTTTCTGTCTCCCTCAGTACGGAATATGTAATTTGCGCATGAAACAACTGTATCTTTTCCGCTGACAATATTTATAATGTAGTAGCCTCTTGAGCTGTAGCACATGATGATGACATGGTCATAGGTTCTGTCACTCTTAGCAGTTATCTTTGGATTGCCGCCGAGTCTGTAGTTCTTAACGATGTCCGCGCCTGTTTTCTGTGAGGGTATCTCGCTTTCGTTTGTTATCTTGGAGTACCTGCGATTGTTCAGGATCTTTATGACTTCTGCTGTATTCTTTTCAACATTGAATGCACCATAGTTCGGTATCTCAAATGAACCGAAGGAATCACTCGAATCTTCAGGGAAGAGTGTCATATTCTCAGGGTGATAATAGGGTGAGAGATTGAAATAAAGGTCTGAGTCGTCGAGTATGGAGAAATTGTCCTCGCTTACAGCCATGCTCGTACCGAGAATATTGGAAATATTTGAAGTGATATAGTCGTAGTCAATAGCGTATCTGGATATTTCGGGAGATATTAGCTTGATAGATGTGTCACTTGCAGGATCGGTCTCATAAGCCGAGTGTATATAAACAAGGCTTGATGAATCCTTCCTCAGTGATATGAAGTCTATCACATCTGACCTTTTAGCCATGAACTGAACATACTGGTCGGTTGAGAGCCAGGGCGAAATGTCTCCCGAAGCGTTGGTCTCATTCCATTCACATCTGTTGAAGAACTCGGCAAGTCTTATGCGCTTTTCGGCGCTGTAGTTCTGACCGTAGTTGAAGCTGTAGCTTCCGCTTCCGGCTGTGAATGTAATAGTATCGCTGTCATTGCTGTCAAAGGTATAATCGCCTCTGTAACCTGTGTCATAGAAGTCACCGAAAGGAGCTGCGCCCTCGCGTGGTTCGTCGGTGGTCTCCTCAGTAGTTACAGTTTTTGTTGTGGTCGCAGCAGTTGTAGTAACAGCCTCGGTGGTCGTTGTGTCTGTAGTTTCTTCAGGCTCTTCCGAAGTTTCCTCGTCAGCGGTATTATCCTCAGAAGCAGCCTCTTCAGTCACGGTGTCCGGAGCAGCTGTCTCTGAGCTGCCGGAAGGGTTGTTATTTGCAGAGTTGCTGCATGATGTGCAGCAAAAAATTGCTGTAAAAACAGCAAGTAGCAAAGCAGAAAGTTTTTTCATAATACTTCACCATCCTAACATAGTGTATTTGTTGTAAAGTAATTATATCATATATTATGTTGAAATTCAAGGTATATTTTGTTAACAAAGAGCGCCGCCTTTTATGCAAAAGGCGGCAAGATGTTTAATTATTATGAAAGAACAGCTGATATTTTTTGAACTAAATCAGGGTCACTGCCAAAATAGATAAGGCTTTCTTTCAAGAAATCATAAGGCTCTCCAGAGTATGTTTCATAATATTTGCCGTCGCTTTCGGTAAATCCTACCGAGTTGAACATTACAAACGGCTTCTCGTAATAAGCAATTATCATAGTGATATAATGGTCGGAGGTTTTAGCAGTGAGCTGAACACAGTTATCATTTGGTACCATGGGATATTTGTCCGATTCCTCATAAGGTCTCCACTCACATTTACTGAGGATAGCTGCTATTTCCTTTGCCTGTTCATCGGAGATACTGTTGTTGTACAGTATCTCACCGATGTCGCCTATGACCTCGCTGCCGTCAGGGCGTGTGCCGGTTATGGCTATATCCATTTGTGTATAATCCTGATTCAGGTTGTTTACGGAATAGCCCCAGTTATTGTCGGTGAAGAAACTATCATCGGTGAAGCTGATGTCCGATGCAGGAGTAAAAGCTGTCGTCTCCTCCGTATCTTCTATATCTTCTCCAAGGATATTTTCAATTGTTGAATTGAACAGGTCAAAGTCTATTTTCCAGCCCTCTACGGAAATGTTTTCGTCTGTCATAACGAGCTGGCCGTATTTTTCTACGTAATGAAAATGAATATAACACATTATACCTGTTCCATCTTCTAAAGTGAAAAAACCCAGATACCTTACTTCATCGTCACTTTGCCAGCTGAAGCAGTACTTACAGTTATCTTCTTCTGCGTTAAAGAAATTGACCAACGTGTAACTATTTAAATAGTCAGTAGTGATAACTGAATTGTCATCTATGGATATGCTATCCGGCGGCTCAAGTTTTACAGTTGTTTTTGAGCCAATATAGGTTTTTCCGTCTTCCTCGCTAAGATTATACTGAGAAGCACTGTAATCAAAATTATTGAATAACTCTGCAAGTTTTTCACGCTTGTCGGTACTTATTTCTTTTCCGTCAACAAGCGCAAAGAAGCTTTTCGTTTTTGCTGTTTCGTCAAATAGTACCTCGGGCAAAGCGTCCATCTGTATTTTGTAAAGTATATCCTGCTTACCTTCATCACTGAAGTCGCATAGATGATATTTAAGCTCTGCAAAATCACCGAAGGGTGCTACTTTTTTTAGGTCGTGCTGAGTTGCGTCCTCTGATCCGGCGTCTGAAGCAACATTGGATGCACCTCTGAAATGCTTCATTGCAAAGGCTCCGCCTGTGATGCCGCTTGTTATTAGGACTGCCGCAGCGGCTGTGCTGACTATCCTCTGCCACACAGGTCTTTTATATACTTCAACGCCGCTGACGGTATTCTCACCGTCCTCGGGGAGCTCGCTGAAATGCTTATTGAACTTTCCTTCGCTCATACTGAATATTCTCTCCTTTTCACTTTCGTCAGCGGGAGGAAATTCCGAAGCAAGTCTGTCAATTACGCTCTGCCCGGTATCTTCAAGTACATCGAACTCTTTTTTTAAATTCATGACATCACCTTCCTTCGCCGATATCTGTAAGTATCTTTTTCAGCTTGTCCATTGCGCGGCTTATCCTTTTGCGCACTGCAGCAGGTTTCATACCCACTATATCAGCTATATCCGCGGAATTCCTTCCGTAGTAGTATTTTTGCATTATTATTGTGCTGTCGGGTTCACCGAGGGACTTTACCGCGTCAATAAGAGCATGTCCTGTTTCCGCTCTTTCGGCAAGCTCATCAACTCTTTCGTCAGAGGAGAACTGCATAGCCTCGCTACCGTCAATAGACAGAGTATCAGCTTTTTTTGAGCACAGCCTTCGGAACATATCTATACTGCGCCGTTTGGCAATAAATGCTATAAAGCCCTTTATATCGCCGCTATATGCGCTTCTTGAGTTGTATTTTATAAATACATCTGAGAAAACGTCGCTGACACATTCATCGATATCCTCCCTTGAAGCACAGCTTCGCAGGCGGTTAAAGACTATAGTATAGACGTAGCTGTAGTATTCGTTGAAAACAAGCCTGTGGGCTGTCCGGGGAGAGCTTTTCAGAAGATCCCTTACCTGCTGGTCGGTCATTTTATTCCTCCATGATACCGCGCAGCACTGCTGCGAAGCTTTCAAATGCATTTGTAACGCTCTGTTGTATACACTCGGAAGTGAAAAGGAAACTGTGACCATGATAGCATATTTTTATGATAAATGCAAGACAGAATGGAAACTGCCATCTTTTTTGCGCATACGGAAGACTGTATCATTTTATGAAAATAGTATGATTTTTGATATATTACATATAAAATTGCTTGTATAATAAAAATTGCTGTGCTATAATTGTTAGGAATTATGATCCGCACGACAGGAGGATATTAAAATGAACATAGGATTTATTGGCGCAGGAAAGGTCGGCTTTTCCCTCGGCAGGTATTTTGCCGAAAACGGGATACCCCTTTCCGGATATTACAGTCTTCATGTGCAGTCTGCCGCCGAGGCTGCAAAGTTTACGGGGAGCATGGTTTATTACGAGCTGTCAGATATTGTAAAGGACAGCAGCACGATATTTATAACAACTCCCGACAGCGCTGTGGCAGGGGTTTATGAGAGCATTAAAGAAATGGGCATAGAAGGAAAATGCGTGTGCCATTGCAGTGGAGCAATGTCTGCAGCCGAGACCTTTCCGGATATAAGAGAATATGGAGCAAGCGGCTATTCTATACATCCGCTTTTCCCTATAAGCAGCAAGTATGAGTCCTTCAAGGAGCTTAATAACGCTTTTTTCTGTATTGAAGGCGATGAGGAGCATCTCTCAGACTGGAAGGAGCTCTTCGAAAGGCTCGGTAATGACATAAGGATTATTTCTGGCAGAATGAAGGGGGAATATCACGCAGCTTGCGCTATATCCAGCAATCTTATATGCGGACTTGCAGCTAAAAGCCTTTCGCTCATGAAGAAATGCGGCTTTTCGGAGATAGAGGCTCTAAAAGCCTTTGAGCCGCTGATAATGAGCAATATAAAGCGTATTCTGGCTGTAGGTCCTGAAGAAGCCCTTACAGGTCCCGTGGAGAGAAATGACGCCGACATCGTCGCAAGGCATATACAGTGCATGGATAATGATATCGACAGGAGTATGTACAAGGCAGTTTCAAGGAAGCTTGTGGAGATAGCACAGCATAAGCATCCCGAAGCTGATTATATCGAAATGAAAAAGCTCCTGAAATAATGGAAAGTCCGTAAGCGTCATAAGGAACGCTTACGGACTTTTGTATCATTACATTAATGTGCCATGCTTTTCATAATTCGCAACTCTAATTATATTATTTTTTTCGTCCACAAAGACTACCTTCGGGCGGTGAGACTTTATTTCTTCGGGAGACATTGCAACGTATGACATTATTATCACTGGGTCTCCTTTCTGTCCGGAGCGTGCCGCGGCTCCATTGAGACATATAACGCCGCTTCCACGCTCCCCGGCGATAACGTAGGTCTCTATGCGGCTGCCGCTGTTTACGTTGACTATATGTACGCGTTCGTATTCGTAAAGCCCTGCGGCTTCCATGAGCTTCTCATCTATAGTGACACTGCCGACGTAATTCAGTTCAGCCTGAGTTATGACAGCACGGTGTATCTTGCTTTTGAGCATTGATATTTCCATGACAGCCTCCTTATACGTCCTCTGTGAAGAAGTTGTCTATGAGGCGGGTGCTGCCGATATATACCGCTATAGCGCAGATCGCTGGACGGTCGAGAGTGCTTATCTGTTGCATAGTATCACAGTCAACTATTTTTACGTAGTCGGTACTGGCAAGGGGCTCCGCTTCAATATGCTTTTTCATGGCGGAGATAATGACTGAGCAGTTCTTCTCGCCTTTTCTTACCATAGCCGTTCCGAGAGCTATTGCCTGTGATAGTACAAGTGAAGCCTTCCTTTCGGCTCCGCTGAGATAGGTGTTCCTGGAGCTCTTTGCAAGTCCGTCGACTTCTCGAACTATGGGACAGCCGATTATCTTTATGTCCATATTCAAGTCATCGGCTAAATGCCTGATGACAGCAAGCTGTTGTGCATCCTTTTTGCCGAAGTAGGCACAGTCAGGCTGCACTATATTGAACAGTTTTGATACCACGGTACATACTCCCCGGAAGTGTACGGGACGGCTCAGACCGCAGAGCTCCTCTGTGAGAACAGTCATATCAACAAAAGAAGAGAAGCCTTTGCGGTACATTTCCTCAGGTTCTGGAGCAAATATGATATCGCCGCCGTGAGCTTCAACGAGATGCGAGTCACGTTCAATATCACGAGGATAGCTTTCAAGGTCCTCAGACGGACCAAACTGCATGGGATTCACGAAATCCGATACCACTGTCCTGTCGTTGTCCCTGTGTGAAGCATCTATAAGGCTTGCATGTCCTTCGTGGAGATAACCCATTGTAGGAACAAGACCTATTGTAAGTCCCTGAGCTCTCCATTCCTTTACCTGTCTGCGCACTTCATCTATATTTTTTACGATTCTCATATCAGCCACACTCCTTCATAAGCTGGCTTATCACATCTTCTTCCGCAGAGTAAGTATGTTCCTCCGAGGGGAAAGCTCCAGACTTCGTTTCGGAAATGTATTCCAAGATGCCTTTTCGGATGAGTGCTCCGGCATCTGCAAAGCACTTTACGAATTTAGGCGTGTGACCTGCTGTAAGTCCAAGCATATCCTGATATACCAGTACCTGCCCGTCGCAGCCGCTGCCTGCACCGATACCGATAGTCGGGATAGCAAGTTTTTGTGTGATGATCTCTGCAAGCTTTGAAGGTATACCCTCCAGCACGACCGCACAGGCGCCTGCCTCCTGTATTTCCAGAGCGTCGTTTATGAGCTTCCTTGCCTTGTCAAGGCTCCTGCCCTGTACCCTGAATCCACCGAAGGCATTTACAGACTGCGGTGTAAGACCGAGGTGAGCAACAACGGGAATTGAAGCGTTCACAATAGATTGTATCTGTTCGCATACCTCAGAGCCGCCTTCCAGTTTTACTGCGTTCGCGCCGCCTTCTTTTACAAGTCTGCCGGCATTGATGACGGCGTCCCGGACGTCTGTTTGATAGGACATAAATGGCATATCGGCTACGATAAAGGCGTTTCTTGCCCCACGTGAGACAGCGGCGGTATGATGGATCATATCCTCCATAGTTACGGGAAGCGTGTTCTCATAGCCAAGCATTACCATACCGAGGGAATCTCCGACTAGTATTGCGTTGACGCCGCATTCATCCATGATAGCGGCTGTGGTTGAGTCGTAGGCAGTAAGCATCGTTATCCTGTCGCCCGATTGCTTCTGCTTAAGCAAAGTTGAGATCGTGTTTTTCATATTCAGTTTTCTCCTTAAAAGATGTTACCTTTCTGATTGTTCAGATAAGATACATTGATATTATATCAGCAGAACATGAACAGAATATTAACGGGCAGTAGCTTTTGGGATATGCTTAAAAATTTCATATACTAATACAAATGGGGCTGTAAAAAAACTCAGTCTCCCAAACGAACACGGGGCCTCGTAAAGAGGCCCCGAATTTTATAGCAAAAAAACAAACTGCACAACAATAACTTGCGTGCAGCTGTTTTTAGTGATATAATCAAACTGTGACAAAT
>JAGCWY010000095.1 GCA_017961625.1 Ruminococcus sp.
CAACAACAACAATAACTACTACTACTACCTCAAAGCCAACGACCACAACAACTACTTCGAAAACTACTACAACTACAACAAAGGCCACTACCAAGCCGACAACGACTTCAACTACCACAACAACTACTACTTCAAGACCTACAACCACATCTACCACTACAACGACAACAACTACTACCACTGCTCCTCAAAAGCCGTTGATAGGCGATCTTAACCATGACGGAAGCGTTAATGTGGCAGATCTTGTTTACTGTCAGGGTTACCTGCTCGGAAAAATCACGCCCGAGTATCCCTGTGATGCAAACAGCGATGGTATAGCCGACGTTTTCGATGTTATATTTATGAGAAAACTTCTTATATAGCCATTGAACTTACCTTTATACCTTTCAGAACGGCGCAGCTCCGGATAATACCGGAGCTGCGCCGTTATTTTTATTAAGTCGATAACATTTCGTGTAGTTATAACAGCAATGCTATACACTGTCGCCAATATTATATAAGTGGATGCCGCTTGAACTCCCTACTTGTCTCAAAAGAGTCATATTCCTCCTTTGATATTGCAACGCACTCCTCCGCAAGCTTATCAACTTTATCTGATTTACGGTAAATAACTGGAAATTTTGCTACCTCTCCTGACTGAAAGTTCAGTGTAGGATTGAGCTGTCCGAAAATATAAGCAAATACCTTAGAGTTGAGCAATGCACAGAGGTAGTTTTTCTTTTCTCCCATATCAAATATGCAGCAGCCACCGTTATCAAATATATATCCGTTCCCGAACTGCCGTATACTGAATTTCCCACTAGTTACTGTTGACCATGTAAGCCCCGGCTTTGTAAAGAACTGATAATTCGCTATGACCGCTGTTGGAATCTTCCTCATTTCCTCCGCATCGTCATACCAGTCTATCAAATAATCGTTAAAACCGTACCATTTACGGTATCCGCCACCTTTATTATACGGGAACCATCGCCTTTTCATGGTATCAGCCCTGTCTATCCTGGTAGAGCCAAGGTTCATTTTGCTCCTGTCGACCTCATACCACAATCTGAGGAAACGATCGTTATCAGAGGTAGAATTTCCCTTTCTCGGTGCAGCTATGCTGCCGAGTGTGGGATACTGACTGTATACTCTTCTAACGTCTTTGCTTACCCAGTATGCCGCAGGAGCGTTTGGTAGTTCAGTAAATCCGTCGGAAGCTGTTTCAAATACATATCCGCATTCTTGAGAAGAAACAGCTTCAGCAAATTTATCGCGCTGAACGTCAAGTCCGCCTCTGAAATCAGTCAGCCTGAAATACAATCCTTTTACGTCGGTGCGACAGTTCCGTAGAGTAAAGGCGCATATCGGTACTGTCGCGTCCTCGAAAGCCGAATACTCAAAATGTATAAGCGTTTCAAGTGTTTTTTCACTAAACATCATGCGCCTGAGCTTTTCATAGCTCTGTATGAACATCCAGACACAAGGTGTCAGGAATCCAAGGTATCCGTCAATCTCTGCAAGTTCTGTACAACGTACGATAAATGCCGAAAACAGGTCATTGTGATAGTCCGTGTATTCTGACTTGATAAAACTGAGGAGCTCTTTGTTCATGTTACTACACGACATATAAGGCGGATTTGTAACCACAGTACTATATTTTCTCGTCAGCAGCCTGAACACAGCCGATGCCTTTGCATATTTTTCCTCGGGCTGAATAACCGGTCTGATAAGGCTTCCAAAGAGCTCTGCTCCTCTGAACTGCTCATTATCTCTACCTATATCCTCCATATCATATATCTGAGGCTCAATACTTTCAAAGAATACTCTATCTGAATACTGCGCCGCTTTTATAAGCACCGCCAGACGCGCTATCCTTACTGCCTTGCTGTCGATATCAAGACCGAAGATATTGTTTTTGAGCACTGCTCCCACAGCTTCGGTATCACTATATCCATGGGCTCTGTATAGTTCCATGAATATATCAAAGGCGTAAACAAGTATATTTCCGCTGCCTACGCAAGGATCAAGAAGGGTTATGCTCTCCGGAGCTTCTTTACCGTATGATATGCTCCTCGGTACATAGTACCCCATAGATGAGGTATCGTAACCACAGCGTGAAGCTAATATACGCCCAAGAGTATTTTCAATCATGTACCTGACAATCCAGTCGGGAGTAAATATCTGCGTTGCCGCAGCTATATGCTCGCTGTCCACTTTGGAATTATTTTTAAGTCCTCGCAGTACGTTATCCTTCTTCTCACTGTTGTAATACTGATACAGCTGACCGATTAGCTGTACATTATCCTTCCATTCCTCCGGCGATATCCCTGACAGAATCTCCTTGACCTCTTCTGCAGCTGAAAGTACAGTCTGCTCCGTAATATCTGTAAATACAAATTGGATAAGGCTCGGTATCTCTCTTATATCACTTATAGTTAATATCTCGTTTTCCGTTATATATTTTGAAGCCGCTCCCAGAAGAAAGGCTTCAAAGGAAAGCTCCTCTGAGGCTTCACCGACAAAGCGTTCTGACAGCATTTTTCTTACAGAAAGAGCTATATTTCTGACAGACGACTTTTTGATCCTTATCACTCCCCTGCATTATAGTAAATGATGTACTCTATCATATATTATCATTATACCATAAGATGACAATTCTTTCAAGCAAGCATACGGATTCCATCTCTTATATTTTTGTTTAATATTTTTAGTTAAAAATCACATATTAATACTATGTTCATTGACATTAATCATCTATTATGTTAGAATAATTATGAAATGGATTTGTAACAATTCATTTTCAAGGGGGGATATGAATATGAAAGCTATACTGAGATCGCTTGGTTTCGAAAAGCACAGCAATTATGTACGCGACTATTTTGACAATACAAATATGAAATCCAGCATTTATATGTCAGTAGTTGTCATAGTACTAGAAATATGGATGATAATAAGGCTTACACTTACTATCATCAGAGAGAACCTGCAAAGCAATCTGAAGCATTTCTTTGAAAAATATTATTCCAACTACGGTATATTGCTTTTCATGGCCTGCGTCATGCTTTTCTGCGCAGTACGCTATCTAAAGGGCAAATCAAAAAGGCGTTCTGTAATTCTGATAACCAAATGGGTATTCATGATAACTTGTATTTACTTCGGAATAAAGGTTTCACTCAACGATTACGCCAAGGGTGAGCAGTTCCTTACTTTCCTCACCATGGAGCTCTTCGCACTTTGTCTTCTGACATGGAGACCTTTCACTGCATTTATAATATCCGGCAGTTCTTTCCTTTACTTCTATTCCTGTATAGATAAGATGGTTGCGATAAATACAGGTGAGGTAGGAGCCACCGTTGCTACAAAGATCAATTTCTTTTCAATGTGGCTTTCTACAATGATGATATGTATAGCCAGCTATAATCGTATCCGCGCTCAGGCTCTTAAGGATGAGAACCTACATGAAATCAACACATATCTTTCAAAACTCTCTGTAGAAGACGAGCTGACTGGTATACATAATATGTTTTATTTCAGAAATGAGGCAGAAAAGCTCCTGAATTACATCACTACCGACAAGGAAAACATTGTATTTCTCTTCTTTGATATAGAAAACTTCAAATCATATAACGAAAAATATGGATTTCATGCCGGAAATGAGTTGCTCATAAAGATTGCTCACATGATAGATGACGCCTTTAAAAACTCCCTTGTATCACGTTTTTCCGACGATCATTTTGTAGTTCTCACAAGCTATGACGGAGTGCAAAAAATTATCGGCCAGCTTTCCGGAGAGATAAAGAAGTTTCAAAATGAAGTCCACCTTGAGCTTAAATGTGGCGCATACAGACCGCACGGTGAAGAGACCGATGTTAGTCAAGCATGTGACCGTGCTCGCTTTGCCTGCAACAGTATCAAAAAACATTACGATCGCACTTGGCGGCTTTATGACAAATCCCTTGAGGACAAATTCCATCTGAAACAATACATAGTAAACAATATCGATACAGCTATTGCCAACGGCTACATAAAGGTTTACTATCAGCCTATAGTGCTCACGGAAAACGCAAATATCTGCGGTCTGGAAGCTCTTGCAAGATGGCAGGATCCGAATTACGGACTACTCTCACCTGCCTCCTTCATAGAAATACTTGAAGAATACCGTCAGATATATAAGCTCGATATGTACATTATCGAATCGGTTTGCAAGGATTATCGCGATTCAACCGATAATCACAAGCCATTTGCACCTGTGTCCCTCAATTTCTCACGCCTTGACTTTGAACTCTGCGATATAGTAGGATATCTTTGCGAAACAGTTGAAAAGTACAATGTCCCCAGGGAATTCATAGAAGTCGAGATAACCGAAAGCGCACTAACAGACCAGCATGAGTTTCTACCAAATGCAATAAAGAAACTCAATGAATGCGGCTATAATGTATGGCTCGACGATTTCGGAAGCGGTTACTCCTCGTTGAACGTTCTTAAGGATTTCCATTTCGACGTACTGAAGATTGACATGAAATTCCTTACAGGCTTCAACAACAATGAAAAGACCCGTCCTATCCTTGAAAATATCGTAAATCTTACTAAGAAGCTCAAAATGCTCTCTCTTACGGAAGGCGTTGAGACCAAAGAGCAATTCGATTTTCTTTGTTCTATCGGCTGTGAACGTGCACAGGGCTATCTTTTCAGCAAGCCTGTACCAATTGAAATTCTAAGAGAAAAGATTGAAAAAGGTGAGCTGAAAATGTCAGACAAATACAAAAACTAAATATTTAGCGGTGCAGCAAATTCTGCACCGCTTTTTATCATTTCATTTTGCAGTTCAAAAGGAACTTGTTCATACAAATCAGTAAGTGTCAAAATATCATCCTACAATAACTGTAGCTGTGATGTTTTTATTCGTTTTTGCAAGCTCTGCTTCATCGTTGAGATTTATAACAGGGTCTCCGTTTCCGTCAAAAGCTACACGTTTTATACGTGTATGCCTGCACGGGTCATAAAGCGGATCCTTGTTATAGGTGCCGCAGTTTCCCGACGAATGTGAATCAGGACGCGCATGGTATATGATAAGAAGATTTCCCATCTCATCCCGGACAAAGCTGTTATGTCCCGGACCTGCGCAGCCCTTTACGTCTGCTGTTGAAAGTACAGGACTGCTTAGCTTCCTCCAGCTCTTTACATCCATAAGGTCTGCATTTATATCCGCTTCCAGTCTTCCAACACAGTACTCCGAGCCTGTACCCGAAGCTGAGAAGAAAATATATACCTTATTGCCGGTTTTCAATATAGAAGCACCTTCGTTTACACGGTTATTCACGAGTTCCCAGTCATATTCCGGCTTTGTAAGGAGTATTGGCTTCGAGGTTAGCTTCCATGGCTGTGAAGGGTCTATCTCCGCCATAAAAAGCGATGAATCGCCTTTGATCTCAGCCCAAACCACATAATGCTTACCGTTGTTCTCAAAGTAAGTCATGTCAAGTGAAAAATTGGCAAAAGATGAACTGTCGCCGCTGCTTGCCTGCATCTGTCCACACTCGGTCCAACTACCTGTGTAGGGGTCACCGCTACATTTTAGCACATAAGGACGTATCGCCCATATATCGTCACTTGCTCCGGCTGCAAAGAACATATACCATGAGCCTCCTATGTAATGCATTTCCGGAGCCCATATATGCTTTGACAGTATTCCGCTGGAATGAGCCTTCCAAATTGTCTTTTCCTCTGCGGAGGCAAGTCCCTTTACTGTAGTGCTACGCCTAAGTATTATACGGTCATATCCCTTATCTACGCTTCCATAGGCGGGATAAGAAGCAGTAAAATAATAATATCCGTCGCCGCCATCAACTATGTACGGGTCAGCTCTTTCTTTTATAAACGGGTCTGAGTACAGCTCCGAACTTGAACTGATCGTTCCTCTTACCGTATATGTTCCTTCATTTGAAGTATTTATACCTGCAATGTCGGAACTATTCCAGTCAACGCTCATTTCGCACACTCCACCGCCTGTATACTCTGCTATTACTGTCTTTGGCATTTCAGCACTGCCTCCGACTGTAACATTCACTACTGGTGCCCTCATTCTTGTATTTACAGGTGACAGTCCCTCAGAAGGATAAGCATTTATCAGAGCTGTGTACTGATCGCCGTTTATGGGTATTACATAACCGTGACGAGGCATGAAGTTAAAGCTGTAGTTGCTTCGGCTGACTGTTGTGAAGTTCACAAGGTCTCTCGTCTCCTGCATTACATAGTAACCATCGCCGTAGGCGTCAGACATCATCAGCCACTTATCTTGATCTATAAGCTTGTAGATATTCGGTCCCTCAACTCCGAGGCTTCCCTCCGAGACCTGCTTTATCTCGCTATACGGTCCGCTCGCGTGATCTGCTGTAGCAAGATATATCCTCTTGTTGGTCTCGTTCTTGTAGTACATATAATACTTTCCTCCTACATTGATTATATCCGAATCTATAGCGTCATTTCCGTTAGCCGGAGCAAAGAGGAGCTTCGGTTCTGTATCAAGACGTTTCATGTCCTTACTATAAGCGTAATACATTATTGTCCTGTCATCACGGCCTGGAACCCTTGCCGCAAAATATATCATATACTCGTCTTTTTCGGAATCGTATATAGCCTGCGGAGCCCATGCACGGTCTGCACCCTGCATACTGGAGTACTTATTTGCTATCTCTATACTCGTCTCGTCGAACCAGTGCACCAAATCTGTAGATTTAGCACTCAGAAGATTTCTGTTGCTGTTCCAGCCAAGGGACGACTTCATATCCGTAGCCAGCATATAGTACAGACCGTCCTCACCCTTGAATATATATGGGTCTCTCAGACACTCAGTGCCTACACTGGACTGCCATACAGCTCTGCCACCATTGAGAGCCTTGAAGTTGTAGCCGTCAGTGCTTACCGCATAAGAAAGACGCTCCTGCTCTGGAGAGTTTCCGAGGAAGTATGCAAAGAGATACGCAACGTCCGGCTTTTTAGTTGATATCGTGCTATACGTCTCTATATCAACATTTTTTCCTGCAATGAACCCTGTCAGCAGAACAAGGTCGGAAGCATTTACTGTTCCGTCACTGTTCATATCAGCAACAGCAGTCATAGTCTCGTCAAAGCTGCTTATTACACCTTTTTGCATAATTATACGGTCAAAGCTATCAACTGCGCCATCAAAATTAAGGTCTCCGCGGATAAACCTGTAGTCACCTTCGGCAGGACGGATATAAAACTTCTGTCCTTCGCCTGCCCAATAGTCCCACTGATCTATATTGGCACCGTTCTCGTAACTTATGTCATATACGTCAAGAGCTGCGTTGCCGGAGCATTCTCCTGTTATATAGTATGCGTCGTCAGTGCGGTGAAGAATGAAATGCTGAGCAGCCGTATCCCTGTACTCAGAGAGATAGATATTGTTTCCGTTAGTGGAATCTCCATTCTCTACTGTAAGCGCCATTCGTTTGTCAGCCCCCGAAAGTATGCAGCATTTCCCGTTCCCTGCATTCTCTATACGCCATATCTGTGAGCTGTCGCCTTTTTTCTCCCACTGCTGCACATTTCCGTCGCTTGCAGCAGTTATGTATTTACCGCTTAGCCGTACCATGATTGTGTAATCCGCTCCGCTTATAACCTCGCCGTATTCGTCTGAAAAATCAGCATTAACTACCGCTTGCACAGTAACAGGGCAGGAATTAAATAACAATGCAGCCGCAGCAGATGCTGCAAGGATACTTTTCATTCTGTTCATTCTCAAAACCTCTTTTCAGTATAAAATAATGTATTATTGAATTAATTACGATTCACACAACTCTAAGACAATTCTATCTTATTTTTTCCTAAAAATCAATAGTTTTTTGTGCTTTTTTATTTATCATGGCATAAAAAACTCCGGAACAAAGTCCGGAGTTTTTAATACAATTATTTTACTTTATAAGGCCGATACCCCAGATAGTAAAGCTTCCGCTTCCTGAGATAGAAACATCAAGCTCTCCTTCCGTATCCTGATAATAGCCAAGCTCTGCGTCAGGACCGCCCCATGTATACTGCTTGTTGCCGTTGACCTTGGTGGTCTTGCCATTTACAGTAACATTTATGCTGCCCATACCATTGCTGTTAGCCTTGAATACGATAATAAGTCCCTTTCCGGTGGTCTTGAAGGTCATAGGACTTCCGCCGTTGAGCGTGTAGGAGTAAGGAAGCGAATTATATCCGCTACCCGCTGACCAAGAACCTGCATTGAAGTTGTTCAGATCCTTAGGATTAACGTTTACACAGCTTGCATACTCTGCTCCATAGACATACTTTGTAGGCTGAGTATAGCCTGTTGACTGGTTCTCAGTCTTTAATGCCTGACGAACGTAGTATGCCATACAGTCAGCAACTAGCTTTCCACCATTCTGATGAGGATGATACTCATCACTAAAGTAATCGCTTGTCTGGAGGAATCTGCTGTTAAATGCCTTTGTAAGAGCGTCGTCCATACTAATAACTGGAATATCGAAGTTCTTGCCGATAGGATACATCTGTGACTGGCTTGAGAATCCATCTCTTGCACGCATTATGAGTACCATAACAGCAGGCTCATTTGGAAGATCGAGGAACTTCTTTATACAGCTCTCAAAGGACTTCTTGTACATGATGTCCTCATGGTCGTTAACAGAGAACTCAAGGATAATAATGTCAGGATTCTGCGATACGATATCCTTCTCGCTGCGGACAAGTCCTACAACTGAGGAAGTACCTGACATACCTGCATTAACCTCCTTGAAGCTTCCCTTAGCAAATGTCTGCTTAAGGTAGCTTGAGAAAGGTGATGAATAGTTTTTGCCCTCTGTAATTGAACCGCCGAGATAAGCAACTGTGAGAGACTCTCCCTTTTCAGCAGCAGCAAGCTTCTGGGTAAGCCTATAGGTATTACCCATGTGCTTTATCGAGCTATTATAGAAGTCGATATACTGTTGAGAAGCATCTTCCTTATAGCTATCCCACTTGGATGTATCATACTCAGGCGTCGGAGGAAGCTCAGGCTCAGGCCACTCGGTGATCTTCTTAATGATATATGACTGGATTAGAACAAGATCAGCAGCCTCAAACGCACCGTTCTGGTCAACATCTGCTGCCTTTAACGCTGAACCCTTGAGGTCTCCTGCGATAATAGACTTTCTTGCAGCGATCATATCGAGAGAGTCAATAACACCATCGAAATTTACATCGCCCAGCAAAGCCTTCTTTGGAGGTTCTGCTCCCTTGATCTCGGTTCCAGCTGTTGCTCCGATAACATCGTCGACATAGAAATCTATATAATTTGAATCATTCTCGTCTGTTTCAACGTAAAGAACAACATTTGAAGCTCCCGCTGGGATCTCATACTTTGTATTTGCAAGCTGGAGCCATTCACCCTTTGTAGCTGTACCTGAAGCTATATGGTCATATTTCGTTGTAGAACCGTCCGAATACTGGAGAGAGAGCTGGAAAGTCTGCTCTGACGGTCCGCTTTCGTACATTACATTAGCGCTGAAGCTGTACTGTGTTCCTGCCTTGAAGGTGCTTGAAGAAAGTGACTTTGCAGCACCGTTCCAGTTGTTGTTTCTACCGCTTACGCTAAGTGATGAGGAACCGCTTAATGCGGCTGCCGATGAAGATTCAACAGTCTCTGAGGCTCTTCCGGACCAGCTGTTTGCCGAACCCTCAAAGCCGTCGTTGAAGTAGTAGCCGTTTTCATCGGGCTCTACAGCTGTTGTAGTATCATCATCAACAATATCCTCATGGTTTTCTCCGTTATCCTTAAAGTTTTCATAAACTTTAACACTCTTTACATTGGCAGAGCCGTTGGACCTGTAACCCTCGATATTTAGAGATACCTCATAGAGAGTACCTGACATATCAAGTCCTGCCTTCGACCATGCGTCAAAGTGCTTGGTAACGTCGATCTGACCTGACATATTGTTCTGAGTGTTATTTCTAGAACCGCTGGTCTGACGGATGCTCCAGTACTGCGGGAATGTTGCTGTACCATCAAGAGAGGGCTGATTGTAACGCATTGTCTTACATATATCATAAGTATTTCCGTTAAGAGTTACATTACCCTTTCTCTCTGCACCGTCTCCAGGTGGACGCCAATCGCCCCAGCCCTCAACGATATAGTACTCCATAAGTGGATTTCTTGTCCAGCCGTATACACACATATACGAATTTCCTCTAGGAGTATACTCGACATCGTAAGTCAAAACAATATTGTTTCCGATCTGCTTGTAATTCTGCTTCTTGCTGTCATAGTTTTTACCCATACGAGCAAGGAAGTTTTCGATGTTGCTCCACGAGCAGGTGAAGGAGCCTGCACTTGGATTCATAGACGCCTGGCCCTGACCGTTCTGATTCCACATCTCATAATCGTAGCCGCCGATGTTTCCTCTTGTCTGCTGGTCAGCTGCCATAGCGGTCAATGCGTTGCTTCCGGGAAATACTGTATTGCCTAGTAACAGCATCGCAGACGCTGTTACAGCAGAAAGCGCCTTCCCGAAAAAGTTTGAATGCTTCATACTATCACTCCTTTAAAAAATTATTTCTCCAGAATTCAAAAACTCTCCAACTTAATTATACTTTTCCATAAGCGCCAAAACAACCTTCATTTTACATAAGAGGTGGACTTTTCGATGATTTACAGTCGATTTCAGCGATTTGCATATTGAGGGAAACGAATTTTTGTTAAAGCCTACAATTCTTTAGATCAATAATTTGGCAGGGCAAATCAAAGCATTATGCACATATTTGTTCGCTTATCTATAATATTATTATACGCTATTAACAATGAAATGTCAAGGCATTTTTTGCTATTATTACAATAATTATACTTACAAAAATGTCCGTAGCAGGTCATTTTGACCCACTGCGGACTAAAAAAATTTATATGATCATTTTCTGCCAACCGCCTGCTCAACAGCATGGTAAGCTCCGTCGTACACTCCCGCCTTTTTAGCGGTAAGGATATTGGAACACATTTTTTCTATAATATCATTGTCATGTTGTATCAAATCTATCATTGCAGCCGTTTCCGCCGCTGTTTTGCACTCGTATGTCCCATCGCCTAACTCCGCAGAGCGTATAGCGCCCCACGCCTCGTGTCCGCCGACGCGTTTAATCATCAGCTTTGGCACTGGGTAGAAGGCAAGTTCACTCGGCTTTGTGATAAGGACATCACTGCACCTCATAAGCAGATTTGTTGAATATACCGCCGCAAAAATATCGTCATGACAAAAAGCGTGTATCCCCTTAATTTCTCCGTCGTATGCGTTTTCACAGAAGCTCTTGGTATCACCGAAATCATCAAAGTGTTCTCGGAGGAAGGGCTTCATATTTGGAACTTCACTTAGTAGCTTGCGCCATACGTCAGCATGATCTCCCACGTTTATGAAAAGAACAGCTCTTCCCTTCTTTATTGCAGGCAACAGCTTTCGAATTATCGCTACGAATATATCTTTCTGAGCACCTGCTCCTCCTACTGACAAAAGCCAGCGTACAGGCTTGCCGGCACGAAGCCTATTCACACGTTTTTCGCAGTCCTTCTCTATATTGCTGACCAGTTCGTGATCAATATAATGACCGGTATACACGATAGACTCCTTTGGCATAGGCTTTAGCTGAGCTTTTTTATCCATGCCTCTTAGGGCGCGGTAACCGAGATAGGATGAAGGTGTCTGCACGGTGTGTATCGCTCCCTCAGAAAGATGAAGCCCCATAGGCCAGTTATCCGGTATGGCATTGACAACGTTCCTGAGTCCGGCATGTACGGCTGCCTGTGCCGGCCATACATGAGTTGCAATAAATGGTATATCCTTCGGTAGCTCCCGGAATACTGACGTCATAAGCTCTGAGGTCTTCTGATCCGAGCTGTTGTAGGTAAGCTTTCGAAAGCCTTCACTGTTCAGCGGTTCCCACACTAGCTTGTTAAAAAGAGAAAACCTCTGTGAAAGCCTTGAACCTAAAGAGTAAAGCTCATTCTGCTGCTCTATTATCTTTCCGCAGGTAGTGTTCTTAAACGAATGAAGATCGAACCAGTATGGCTCATAGCCCATAGAATGTGCGGCAGACGCTATAGCCATTGAAATCCTATAATGTCCAAAGCCCATACGGATATTTCCTATAACAAGGCTTTTCTCGTTGAATTTACAGTTGCTCTTTTCGCTAATAACAATATTCTTTACATTGAAAGCTTCCCCTATAACGGGAGCTTCTGTAAACGAAAGATGATATACGGCGTCTGTGTCATCACCGAACTTTTTTATGAACTTTGCCTTGGTTCTAATTGCCTTTCTATAGGCTTTGCGAGATATTTCGTTTTCAAAAACAAATTTTGAACTATCCATAAAAATTCCTCCAAAGTCTTGACAAAGTTTATGAAATATGTTAAAATTATTTATAACATGATAGGCTAGCTATCATATTTGAATATAGTCTATCACAAAAAAGGAGGTTTGTCAAATGGAAAATGATTTCTCACAGGAAAAAATAAGATCTGAACGTATGAAAAAGGCTATAGAGATAACAGCTCAGCTTTTTCTGAAAAACGGTATCGATGCAGTTAAAATGACCGATATTGCTAAACAGTGCGGCTTTGGTGTAGCTACGCTCTATCGCTATTTCGGTACCAAGAATGGCATCACAATAGCAGCAATGACATATTTGTGGGATGAGCTCAACAAAATGTTCAGCGGCATCTTCGACTCGGAAGTATTTCTAAAACAATCGGGAATCAAACAGGTAAGCGACCTGATGAGAATGTTCATTGTCCTCTATCAGGCACACCCCGGGTTTATGAAAGTCCTCACAGAGTTTGATCTTATGCTCGCTTCGGAGAATATCCCTAAAAATGAACTGAAGGACTACGAAAAATCAATTATTAATTTCTATCCTGTATTTGAAAAGTCATATATGTTTGGCGTTGCTGACGGGACAGTGCGCGAGCTACCAAACATAAAGCTGTTTTACCTCTCCTATGCCCATGCTCTTCAGGAACTCAGCAAAAAGCTCACACAGGGCGAGCTCCTTCCGGGAGACGATTTCTCATTTGCAGAAGAAGAATTAAGTACTATTATCGAATCCGCAGTCTTTTTCCTCAGAAAGGAATGAGGCTTTATGGAGAAAAGAAAAACAGCTTCCAATAAAGTGTTATGGATCTTTGCAATAGGTCAGCTTGGCTGGTCGCTGCTTTCAGGCATTATTGCCAACTGGCTCGTTTTCTTCTACCAACCTAGCCAGGAGGAGTTAACAAAGGGTCAGATACTCTTTATCCCTAAAGGTACATTTATCGGTCTGACAGCCATCGGAGTTATAACAGCTTTCGGACGTATCTTTGATGCTGTCACCGATCCTCTCATCGCAGGTAAATCGGACACATTAAAGCACAGGCTCGGACGACGCATACCATTTATGCGTTTTGCAGCTATCCCTTTCGGAGTTGTAACGGTACTTATGTTCATTTCTCCGTTTTCACCTGGAAGCAAGGGAAATGCTGCCGCTCTTTTCATTTTCGCCTTGCTTTTCTATTTCTGCATGACCTGCTATTGTACACCTTACAATGCACTTATACCTGAGCTTGGCAGTACACAAAATGCAAGGATCAATCTCTCAACATTTATCTCGGTAACATACTTTTTCGGTACTGCTATTGCTTACCTTGTACCCAATATTGCAGGTATCTTTCTTGACAGTATGGGCTATGCAAACAGCTTCCGAATAACTGTCGCTATCCTATCAGCAGTAGCGGTTATCTGTATGCTGATCCCAGCATTTCTGATAGACGAGAACCTTTATGCAGACACTACACCTAGCAAAAGCTCTGCTTTCAGTTCACTGCTGTCAACCTTCAAAAACAAGGAATTCCGTACATTCGTATGCTCGGACATCCTTTACTGGATAGGACTCACGCTGTTTCAGACAGGTCTGTCATTCTATATCACAGTATTGCTCGGACTCGATTCTGGCATGACCTTCCCTCTTTTTGTGACAATGACCGTAGTATCGCTACTATTCTATCCGTTAGTTAATATACTCTCAAAGAAGCTTGGAAAGAAGAAACTCATCGCATTTGCATTCCTTTTCTTCTCCTTCGCCTTCCTTGTCACTTCAGGTGCAGGACTTATTGATATACCAGCTTTGGCTTACGGTTTTATAATAGCTGTCCTTGCAGCTCTTCCCATGGCTATACTCGGTATACTGCCGCAGGCTGTGGTTGCTGATATTTCAGAAGCCGACAAGCTCGATACCGGTGAGAGCCGCCAGGGTATGTTCTATGCTGCCAGAACTTTTGCATTCAAACTCGGACAGTCCCTTGCTATGCTCATATTCACAAGTATGGTACTTATTAATTCAGAGGTTCCAAAGGGAGAATCCGGTTACGGTCTCGGATACAGGATAACAGCTGTTACAGCAGCAGTCCTGTGTCTTCTCGGAGGAATAGTATTCCTGAAATACAACGAGAAAAAAATCATCTCCCGTATAGAGGAGGAACAGAAAAATGCTTAAATTCAAATCTCTGCAGTTCCTATATAAGGACGGCGAAAGCGACTTCATGGCTATAACATCGAGCTCCCTGCGCAATGATAAAATGGAGCTTGATATTAAAATAGACGGAGATATTTTTTCAGTAAATATCAAAGCAAACGATACAATAACTATACAGAAGCTTTGTGCAGAGTTTGAATACGAATTCAGCGAGGGAGAAAAGATTTTCCTCAATGGATATCAGTCATGGACGGATTCCGTAGAACATGACATTAATGGAAAAATGCGTGGCATATGCCATATTCCCTCTGCAATAAGAGAGAAGTATGCTTTTTCACAGTACGGCGACTACAATTTCAGTGAGTACGGCGATGATATGCACGGCTGGTCTTATGGATATATTAGGACTGAGGAGCTATACTGTTTCATAGGTTCCCTTACAGAAAATACCGGATTCACACAGATAATAACGCAGGTTGGCAAAGGAATGATTGCCCTGAAAAAAGACTGTGCCGGTGTAGATATAAGCGGAGAATGGTGCGCTCTTAAGCTCATTCTTACCGAGGGCAGAGAAAACGAAGTATTCGACAGATACTTCAATGCTTTAGGCATAAAACCGCGAGAAGGCGTAAAGCCTATATTCGGATATACAAGCTGGTATAATCATTATCAGGACATAAGCAAGGATACTATAGAGGACGATCTAAACGGTATAAACTCACTTACCTGTAAAGCTGATGTTTTTCAGATAGACGACGGCTGGCAAACTGCTGTAGGCGACTGGCTATCGGTCAATAGTGAAAAATTTCCAGGCGGAATGAAAAGGATCGCAGACGCAATAAGCGACGCAGGTCTTATCCCCGGTATTTGGCTGGCACCATTTGTCTGCGAGGAAACCTCCGAGATTTTCCGTAAAAGCAAACACTGGCTTATTGACAAGGAAGAGGAAGATTTTGTCAGAGGCGGATCAAACTGGAGCGGTTTCTACGCTCTCGATATCAATAATCCAGAGGTCAGAGAGTATATCAGGTTCGTAATCGAAACTATAGTAAATGAATGGGGCTATAAGCTCCTGAAACTCGATTTCCTGTATGCTGCTTGTATAGTCCCGAGGAAGGATAAAACGCGTGGTCAGCTTATGTCGGAAGCTATGGCTTTCCTACGTGAATGTGCAGGCGACGCCCTTATTCTTGCCTGCGGTGTTCCACTTGCTTCCGCCTTTGGTTTGGCAGATTACTGCCGTATCGGCTGTGATGTAAGTCTTGACTGGAATGATAAGCCACACATGAGATTGATGCACAGAGAACGTATAAGTACTAAAAATTCAATACTTAATACAGTTTTCAGGAGACAGCTCAACGGACGTGCATTTCTTAACGACCCTGACGTTTTTCTGCTTCGCCCGTGTAATAATTTTCTCTCCGAAAAGCAGAAAAAATGTCTCGCAGAGGTAAATGCCCTTATGGGAAGCGTACTTTTTACTTCTGATAATTTCTATGATTACAGTGAAGCCGAGACCAAAGAGTTGTCAAAGATCCTAAAAATCAGAAATGCAGAAATAATCTCTGCAGACCTTGAGGACGATATACTTACTCTAAAATTCAGTATAGACAATAAAAAATACATCAAACGCTTCGGTATATAAGCTAAAGGCTGACCTTCAAAAGAAAGTCAGCCTTTATTACATAAGTCGTATGTTGATTTTATCGTACAGTATACTAAATACATCTGCTGCATGATGAAGCTTGATGAATAATACGCCTCCATCATTCTCTGGCTCTATATTGAATCTGGAGGTGTATATGTTTTTGTAACTAGCATCAGATTCCTTTCTTCCTATCTTGTGAATGAGGGCGAATTTTAGGAAGGATGAGCTCTTTCAATCTTTGTTTTCTTAAGTATTAAACCCCCGCCATCATCTGCAATTACAAATATGTTCCGTCATAGCTAAATCCACAAATATAAGCCTCGTATTTATGATAGATAAGTGTTATGTTAAGAAATCCGGAAGTAAAATATATTTGCATAATATGATTATCATTGATTTTGATGCTTACTTTCTCACCACTATCAGACTTTTGAGGAAGCTCTCCTCCAAGTTGTCCTGCAATACTTAGTTCTTTGTCCGGTAATTTATCGCAATAGGCAATTAGTTCTTTTCATCTAATATTATTTCATAGTTATCGATTTTACCGTTATTACAATCTACAATCGTAGTTCGCTTGGAAGAAATAATAATCATATTACCTAGGCATTTTTTTAGAGAATGCAAGCCGTTCAAAACCACCGACGGAAAAGTTGGCAGTAACTTCCCAACCTTTTATACTTTTGCAGGCATTGAATATATCTATTGATGTCATCATATAAGTACGCTTCACATTTATTTAACTATTATTAATTTGTTTATAAAGTACTGACGACAATATGTTAATATCCAGATACACAACTTAAATATCGAAAAAAAGACTACGCTTAGCGTAGTCTTTCACAGTGGGCCATTAGGGACTCGAACCCCAGACCGTCCGGTTATGAGCCGGATGCTCTAACCAACTGAGCTAATGGCCCGTAAATATAATCGGAAGCTGTTTTAAGCTTCCGGTCATATATATAATGTCGGCACTGATTTAGTTTCCCGGGCCGTCACCAGCCAAGTATCGTCAACGCGAATGAGCTTAACTTCCGTGTTCGGAATGGGAACGGGTGTGACCTCATTGC
>JAGCWY010000096.1 GCA_017961625.1 Ruminococcus sp.
AAATGAAAGGGTGTTTATTATGAGCAAGTCAATGTTTAAGGTAACAAAAGATTCATGCGAAGCTTCAACAAGCTGGAAGAACAACCACAGGGTAAGGAATACCGAAGATCTTTATAACTTCTACAGCAATCAGGATCACAACCAGGACACAATAATACTCACTGAAAACAAGGAAGAAGCACAGGCGGCATTTGACAAGGCCTGCAAAGAAGCTGAGGTTTCAGAGTACAAGTCAAATAATCTCATTGTTTTCCCTGCAATCGAATTCGTGGAAGTAGAGATTGACGAAGACGACATGGAAACAGAATGGGACACAATCGATTTATTCATTCCGGAATGGAATGCTGATTAATTCAGGAGGGATTTCTATGACATACACTTGGAAGAAAATATTTGATTACGATGTAGCAATTGACGACGAGACAGGAAAGGTACATCATGCAGTTGACGAAAAGCAGGACCGCACCTATTGGCCATATGTAGCGGCCAACGACGGCTGGGACAACGCGGTCGGACGTTATACCGCCGACCAGTTCCGCAGGAAGATCAAGAACGGCACCGCAGCATTCAAGTAATAAACGGAGGGATTTCTATGAAAGAACTAACATTTCCTGAAGGCAATATTGCCGAATTAAGACAGCGCTTCGACAATATCAAATCATGCAGCGATACCAAGGACGTGAAATATTTCCGTGCAAAGCTGGAATATGAGAGCTTTAAATGCGTATGCAACCGCTTCCTTCTGGACGAATACAAGAAGCTTGATCCAGACGAAAAGATCGACCCTGACGACGAAGACTTCGATTTCGGAACCACGGTAAAGGACAAGATCGCTGAGGTCGAGGATGAAATCGAAAGCAGCATGATCTACCGTGGAAAGCTCGAAGCAGTAATATCCGTATTGGAAACAGGCGACTTCTAATAGCCGCTCAGAAATTCAGAATAAAATAAATCCCCGCTTCACCGGCGGGGGGTTATTCTCTGCCGGTATCGGCGATTTGAGGTGATCTAATGACCATTGAAGAAACCATGCGAAAACTTATCCGTGAGAAGTACATAACAACCACGGTCCGCATCAGAGAAAAAGCTGAACACAAGCGTGTTTATCCGGACAGTGTTGCAGATCGCTTTAACGGCTATTACCAGCCGCTTGAAGATGCTCTGCGTGCTATTGTCGGCGCTGACGCTGTTAAAGGCTTTAATGAGTATTACAAAGAGCTTGAAACCGCTCTGATCAAAGAAGCTGAAACATTGCAGCGTGCTTATGATATAAAGGCCGCCCGTGAACATCTGGAACGTATGAGCTCATGGTGCAACCCACGTCTTGAAAATCTTTTAAGCGTCGTTTCAGACGATGATCTTTTACTTCTTGAGGAAAAAAGCAATTATCCTGACCCTGACATGTGGATGGATTTTGATGAATTCATTGACAAGATGTGCAGGAAGTACAGCATTCCGGTACCGTGTGATCCTGTTATACCGGCTGAACCAGTGCAGGAAAAGCCGAAAAAGACCCGCAGGAAAAGAAAAACGGCACCCGAAACCACATCGAGTGCCGCCTTCCTTAAGTAAAAGGAGTTTTACAATGAAAACATTCTGGTAGAATTCGTATAGAATAAACCCCCGTTTCAGGGACGGGGGCTTAAGTACTTCCTTATCGAGTGCTTGTGGGGACTCTTAAGGGCAGTAAAAGATTTGTACACCACATCATCCGTAGAATGGTGCATGTCTATTATACCACAGTTTTCTTTTTTCTGCAAGTACAAAAGAAAAGCGCCTGACGGAAGTCAGACGCTCTTCACGAATATCAGATTGCAGATCCTAAATCCATGTTTATTATATCATATCCCGCTCAGTATTGCAAGAGAAAAACGCCTGACGGGGGTCAGACGCTCTTCAGTGCTCATGTAAATAATAACATAAACAAAACCATGTTTATTATAACACATGTTGCATTAATAATCAAGATTCTCCTATTTTTCTAATTCAATCGCTATTCTGCCGATTATCGAGTGACGAACAGCACTTATTTTACCCGGAACTAAGTTCTGCTTATTCCGGAAGACCTCAACAAGATCTCGTGTTATCTGAATCTGTTCAGGAGTGAGCTGCACAGTTGATATGTTTATGGTTTTCTCCATGCCGCAAAGATAGTCCATCGAGACATTGAAAACAAGCGCCATCCGCTGAACTGTTTCAAGTGTCGGACTTGCAGCATTGGCTTCATACTTAGATATCATGGTATTAGTTACATATACCATCTCCGCAAGCTGTCCCTGAGTGATCCCTCTTGCCTTCCTTAAGTTTTTTATCGTCATTCCAAAATCATATGGAGTTTTCATGCTCTCCTCTCCCTCCAGCTCGTGCATTTTTGCACAGCGTCAGTAATCAAGATATTCGTCAGCTCCAGTTTCGATGATCTTATCGAGTGCAGCCTTGTGTTTTCTGTTGATACTGTTACGGCCGTAATTAAGCCGCTCGGCAATAACTATCGTGCTGATGTGTCCTAAGTAACGCATTGTAAGTATAGCGCGTAATTCAGGATCATCAATAGCACTTATGCACTTGTCGATCTTAGTTCTGACTTCGAGTAATTTGTTGTACTCTCGATCAAGCTCT
The DNA here is from genome assembly GCA_017961625.1 of Ruminococcus sp. Taxonomy (GTDB): domain Bacteria; phylum Bacillota; class Clostridia; order Oscillospirales; family Ruminococcaceae; genus Ruminococcus. The sequence goes on from JAGCWY010000096.1 coordinate 2,620, forward strand.
AAGTTTTGTTCCCGTATAAGCCCTAATATCCGCGGGTCGTGCGTTCCCGCAGCTATTTTCTCATTTTCCTGTATGTAAAGGCGCAAAGCTTCCACTGTTTTGAAAAGACTTGTGCCTTCCAATAGCTTATTTCTCAGAACCTCCTGCCTTTTTGTCAAGGCTGAGGGAGTTCCTTTCCGTTCTCGGCTAAGAATGCCTTGAACTTCTGCATGTTTTCAAATGCAATACCGGCTTCTTTCCTGCCCGGCTTCTTCTCTTCCTCGACATAACGCTTTTTTCGCTGTATGTCATAGAAATCATTCCTTCCCTGATATACATCAGCAGGATCAATGCCGGCAGATACTAATGCATCACACATTTTCTCATGAATTTCCTCGTAAGTAAATCCGTCGTTTCGCATGACGGTGTACTCTTCAGACAGCTTGTTGTAGGCGTGTATCACTCTTTTCAGCCGTTCCGGACCGAAACCGAATTCCTGGTTAAGTGCCATTAAGAAAAATGCGTTGTTGTCTTCACACGCTTCCACTGTTGCGGCATATACTTCCTGTTCAACGTACTTGACCATCTGCCTTGATGGTTTAATCCTTGACTTCATAAAATCCCTCTTTCCTTTCATCACTGTTTTAATTGCTTATATCAAAACTCTGTCTGAGTACTGCAATCGTGCATTTATCACAGAACTTTGTGTCATAGTGCCCGCATTTTGTGCATTCAAGATAATGCTGACAGAATTCACATTCAGGTTCACCGACCATGTTTTTCACACATTCACCTTTGTCTTTTTCGAGACAAAAGAAATGATTTTTCGGCTGACTTTTTCTCATTTTTCTCTCCCTTTCAACATGTTCCAAAATGGAACAGGTTCAGTTTTCGGCTGTACGAATTCCGAATTGATATCCCTTAATTCCCTGCGGTATTCTGATATCCAGAGTATCACCGATACTACAAGAAGAATGACCCACTTTATCATTCCGGATTCACCTTTGGAACTGCATTGATAATCTCTGTTATCTTCTGAATAGTGCTCTCGTCGTCTGTACGGCTCGTGAGTGCCGCTCTGATATCTGCCACGGCTTTCTTTATGGGTTCAACTTCACCCGTCAAATTCAGCGCTGTAGCCGCTATAAATCGTGTCAGTGCTTCATTCCTTGCTTTCAGGTTTGCGTTCTCCTGTTCCAGATCTTTGATACCGAGTTCCGCGTCTTTAAGCAGGATCTCTAATTCACGCTTTAACATAACATAATCTCCTAATCATCAAAATTTATATTCAATTGTTTCAATTGCAGAGTGGTCGTCGGGTTTGTAGTCAACTGTAGTCGTCACACCGACAAATTCTTCTTTTTCGCGATCGATCACATGATAATACCGGACTTTGAAACCGATTCCGTTCGACACGAATTCTATCGCACCGCCATCCGGATGAACATGATCGATGTTATACTGACGAAACAATGCTGCAAGATCGTCAAGGAAGCTTTTCTGTTTTGGATTCACTAAAATCTCCTCCCTTCTATGAGTTCAAGTTCACTCTCGTAAAACTTTTCTCTCATGTAATCGAAAACCTCACCGTTCAGTGCTCCGGTGAAACAGTCGTTATCCACCCTCTCGACCGTAAAAAGAGGTTCAGGCGGCTCCGGTGTATCGCTGAAATGCAGCAGTTCTTTCTTCACTATCACCATGTCACCCATCTGTGTCTGTTCCAGCGCCCACGGTTTGTAGGCGCTTTTTTTAATTCTTACAATATCTCCTACAAATAAATTCATCGTTTCACCTGCCGGGGTATATAAACCGCTCTGTTTCGTTTATGCGTTCAACTCTGTAATCAGGATCGATGTAACCGCCTTCGAGAAGCTTGTCAAACTGTAAGCTCGATATCTCGAAATATGCCGGTTCACGTCTGATCCAGTACTTGTTACGGTGCCACCTTGGTTCAACTATCACGTCAAACCTGTCTCTGATAACCCGCTCAATATCTCTCCATGTCATAATAATCCTCCAATGATCACTTGTCTTTTGGTTTATCCTTCTTTTCAGTACACCTTAAGGTCTTCACTCTGACTTCTGCCTTTGTAAATATCGACCTCATGTATTCATCGATCATGTTACGCGTGACATAGTCGTAGTTCTTCCCCTCGAATGTGATCTCAAACTTCTTCATGCATAACCTCCCGTGATACCTATTCTCAGCCACATCTTTCCGGCATTCCCGTAGTTCCAGATCTCACCGTTCAACGGATCATCAATGATAACTGTTATTTGTTTTTTCGGAAACTGCTCTGCAAGTTCGTCAAGCGTTATATAATCCGCTTCACAGTCGCATAGTTCTGCGGTTTCGTAGCTTTCATCATCCTGCCGCCACTTTACATCAGCCGGCGTAAGATCACTGAGCCATCCGAGATATACCGTCGCCGACCTGACTCCGTCAAATCGCCATATCACTGTATCGCCCGGAATCTCTTCATGCATCTTTTTCGGCGGGTTAATATACTCCTCGACCACTTCACCGGCAGTACGAATCACACCGTCAGGGCACTTGATCAGATAATTAGCGTACTTGTTCTTCTTTTGCAGCCGAATGCACTCAAGAAATGCATTTGAAGCTGAATCACATTCGCCCTCCGGCACGCATTCAAAGCACGCACTGTCGGTCGTGAATATCAGGAATTTTTCTGTTTCATTTTCCATTCTTCTTCTCCTTTGCCTTGTTGTGTGCAATCTGCGCCTGCTGATAAAGCAGCAATGCCGCGGAAGCATAGCTCATTCCTGTTGCTTCTGCCACAGTTTCCGTTATCACGTCAAAGGCTATTACCGCTTCTGCAAGCACGTCAAGCCGCTCTCCGGCAGCATTTACATGAGCTTCCTTTTTATAGACCTTAATCGTCAGCATTCGTTTCACCTCTGTTTTCGTCCAGGATTTTGTTTATTTTCTTTGTGTCCCAGAATTGCGGAAGTCGTTGTAACAAGCAACCACCGCGGATGTCAAACAGCGGACAGTCCGTGCAGTATTCGTAACATAAGCATATCTCTGCAATGAGTGTCAGGTCTTTCATTTCTTTTCCTTTCTGTCAAATATCGGACTGCTGTCGTGATCTCTCAGCCACCTTTTCGCCCTGTTGCGTTCCTCCGGTGTAAATGTCGTTACCTCCGGTATGCACTTGTATGCTGTCAGTCGTATGACTTCCGGTATTCTTTCACCGTTAAAGCCGAAACCAATCAGACCGGTCTTTACTTGCGGACAGTACTGCTCAATATAATCTTCAAACAGTGATATATCGTCATTTTCGAGAACCGCTCTTAAAGCCTTGTCTCTCACGCTGACGGCTTCACTGATCATTTCGTCATTAATCTTATGCATCTATTCCCGCCTCCTCCTTGTATACGACTTCCAGTTTGTGATTCAGAATGCATACGATCACTCTTGAATCGTTGTTAAGCTTATCCCTTGTTATTTCTTCGAGTGCATTCAGCGCATCTTCGTAAGTGTCGTACTGCACTGCAAACGGCACATAGCCGGTGCGCTTGTATACCACAAGAAAACCTTTGAATCTACCTTCCTTCATTGTTTTCTCCTGCAATACTCAAATACTCCGTCTTTCGTTTTATCGTAGACAAAAGGAATATCCTCAAAATAGGCTGACGCTTTCATGTACTGCGGCGCTGTCAACTTTAAACAAACACGATAATCAAGTTCAGGGATCCTGATAAACCGTTCAATTCTGTGAACGCTTTCTTTGTAACACAATTCGCATTTAGGGTATTTTTTTATATACCACTCTATCTCATTCCACGTCATTGTTTCCTCCTTATTACATTTTATCAAGAAAATATCCTACAATGATTCCGAGCAAACAAGAAACGCAAGATAAAATGCACATAATCGCCACGTCAGACATTGTTTTCACCTCTCAGTTCGATAATACAGTCACAGCAATACGGTTCTGACTGGTTCGTGTCATAACAAAGCGTTCCGTTTTCATCCACGTGCAGAAATTCACAGTTCCGCGGAAGATTCAAACCGTATTTCAGCTCTTTTTCACACCTCGCACACCTGACATAAGCGTGCTTTAAGAAATCCTCTGTGTAGCGTTCCATTGCCTTACCTCCCCAGAAACCTTATCAGCGTTTTAAACAGACACGATTCTTTCTGAAACATTATAGCATTATCACTTAACATGGCTTTTCTTCTGATATAGCAACCTTCACAGTACTCATGCTTATCGCAGTACTCTTTCAAAAAATGAATTGAATCTTTAAGTTTGATTTCTTCATCAAACCGCTCCATTCTCTCAATTGCTTCTTCGATCATTTTCCACCTCCGCAATAGCTTTGCCGATTTCCTCGACAACATCTACCGTCACACCGTTTCCGGCTTGCTTATAAAGCTGACAGTCTGAATTTACAAACTGTGCCTTTTCAAAATAATCATCAGTCCAGCCTTGCAGCCGGAAGCATTCTCTCGGAGTAAGCTTTCTGATTGCTATATAGCATTGATATTTCTCGTACCAGACAGCGTTCAGTTCTTCTCCTGTTTCGAGTTTAACGACAATCTGCGGTTCATTTCCGTGCTGATCTGTTACTCCCAGTGCCACACCGTGTCTGTCCTGCGCTGTCAGTGTAAACGCTTCCTCACCATCGTCTTTAAACCGGCGACCATTCTGTGTTTTATTTGGTCTTGTAGGATCAATGATTGGTATACAGACCGCAGTTCCGTCCTGCCTTCGGTTCGTAACTCCTTCATCATAACGATGCTTGATGCAATTCGCAATTGGTCGTTCCTGACCGCCTTTGTTGTAGTCTATTCCAAACGCCACCGGAACCGCCGTATGATGTTCACGACCGCCACCCTGACACGTAGACAATGCTTCGGATACTCCTTCGGATGCGAACACCTGTGTGTTTCTCCTGTATCCGTCACGATGCGCTATAATTTTTATAGGAATTCCGGCTACTGGAATATCAGTTTCTGCATCTGCTGTTTGGAGAGGAAATATTTGATATTTACCCCCCCCGTTTTCCAAAATGTCCAACAGTATAGACTCTTTCCCTGTTTTGTGGTATTCCGAAATTTTTTGTGTTAAACACTTCCCATTGGATATCATACCCCAGTTGCTCCATTTCAAGGAGGATGGCGGCGAAGTCATACCCTCTGTTGCTGCTAAGCATTCCCTTAACATTTTCGTAGATAAGCCATGTGGGTCTATCGGCTTCTTCGAGTTCACTAATTGCTCGGAATACTTCACGGACGAGAGAACTTCTGTCTCCTTCAAGACCTTTTCTGTGTCCGGCAACGGAGAAGTCCTGACACGGCGCTCCGAAAGTCCAGATGTCGGCTCTTGGTACGTTACCACGTCCGATAAGTCGAACATCATTTGAATAAAATTCTCCATTTCGGTATTCCTCCTTCAATATCTCCTTCTGTCTTTGTTTCAGGTCGAGTTTCGCAAGGTAAGCACGCTGTTCCTCTGTAATGCAATGCATTGACGTATAGGAAGCTGTTGCGAATTTATCCCACTCACAAAAACCGACACACTTGTGTCCGGCAAGTTCCAGACCTCGCCTGAATCCACCCACTCCGGCAAAAAGGTCAAAGAACGTCATACCTCCACCACCCTGATCTTATGCATATAAAGCATCAGTTTCCGCTTTATCAGATACTCCTTCGTGTGCATTCCCTTTGCATCCTCGACGACTAACTCACCGCTTTTATCGAGATACACAAAGTCTGCTATGTACTCACACTTGCGTTCTAAAAGTTTCCCAGGCTTCTTTTCTCCTTTGTGCGGTCCGGCTTTGTAGAGTTCGTGACTTGTCTCACGCTGTTCGGGGATAAGCATAAAGGCAACCTGTGTCCTGAGGTTTTTAATATCTCCGGCTTTCTGTAGGAAATACAGA
>JAGCWY010000097.1 GCA_017961625.1 Ruminococcus sp.
ATTACAACCGTTGACGAGGATATGAGGATTTTCGGCTTATGAGAAGAAAAGACCGTGAAGTGACCGATCTCAGCGAGATCATAGAGATCATGAAAAACTGCGATGTATGCAGACTGGCTCTGAATGATGACGGCTTTCCGTTTCAAATCCGGCGTGACGATCAGCATTGAAAAGTGAAAATAGAAATAACGGAAAAAGGACGGTTCAGTTGAGCCGTCCTTTCGTTATCAATATTTTTCATAGTGAACTTTGCCAAAATCAAAGTCTTTTTCAGTATAGCCACGCTTAATTTCGCCCTTGCCGCCGAGTGCGATCAGGTTCAGGACAGCATAACCGTCCGGCACACCGAGCAGTTTGCGGATTTCTTCATCAGAGGACTTGCATTTTCCCGTCCTGTTGCGGATATGCACCCAGCAAGCACCGAGGTCATACTGCTCGGCAGCAAGCAGAATGTAGGAAGAAGCGATAGCACCGTCCTCAATCCAGAACTCGCCTCTGTCGAGCTTCACCATGACAACGATAACAGCGTCAGCACCAATGATCTGCGAACCGCCGAGACTTTTGCACTCCGCAAGCTCTCTTATCTTATCCCTAACGATTACGAACTCAACAGGTCTGTGACCGAAGGAACAGGGAGCAGCGAGTGCCACCTTCATGATCTCATTCAGCACTTCATCGGAGATATGTTCATTTGTGTATCGCCTTACCGAACGGCGTTTTGCCGTAAGGTCAAAGAGTTTGTTTTCCATTATTACACCGTCCTTTTGTTTATGGGGAACTTTGAACCCACTGGATTCAAAGTTGAAGTATTATGACCCGTGGTTTTCAGTTCGTTTCTTTTTCAGAATGCTCTGCAGCATATATCCCACATAGGCAAACAGCAACATGACAGTCAGGTACTGAAGCGTAGTCAGCACAGCAGAGGCGTTTGTGTCGATGAATACGAACTGCAACTTGCCAAATATATAGTTCGGGAATTTCAGCGAGATAAACGCATAAATGCCGACTGCACCGATTATCCCGAAGATGATACGAAGCGACCATATCAGCGCTTTGTTTTTCAACTTCATTCTCGCCGCCATTTGCGAAATGTGCATACCGAGGTGAACGCTCATAAGCATAAGTCCCCAGTAGGCGCAGAGCATATGTATCGTTCTTGCGGTCATTGCTCCACCGATATTCACAAAGTTGAAAACGTGCTTTGAGATCACGATACCGCTGTACATCAGTCCTATCATACACAGGAACACAAGTGCATTGACCGCAGTATTTACGCTCCTGTGGAGGTCATACCTGCCCTTAAACAGCGATCTTATCCACCCGAAATTCAAGATATGATGTGCGATAAACAGGCAGAACATCGCCACTCCTATCACCTCATGCGCCGTTTCACCCACAATGGAATAACACATCAGGACAGGCAAAGCTGCGGTCATCACAAGGTCAATGCACATTTTCACGGCTGCTTTCTTGTTCATATCAGAATCCCAGCCCGTCAAGCCAGTCACTGACAGACTGCTGCGTATCGGAGCTGAACTCCTGCGCAGTTTTGCCTTGAATTGCCATACCGTCAAGCACCTGTGCATTCGGCAGATAGCTTCCGATCGCAGAATATGTTCCCGATTCACCGCTGCCTTCATGGGTATTGAACGAGATAACCACCTTGTCGGAAAAGTCATAGCTGTCCATAAAGGTATACACTGCCATCGGCATATCGCCCCACCAGATCGGGTAGCCGAGGAAAACAATGTCATATTGCTCCATATTATCAACAGTTCCGTTCAGCTCGGGACGTGCCTTGTCTGCAAGTTCTTTCTTTGCCACATCACAGCAATCATCATAG
>JAGCWY010000098.1 GCA_017961625.1 Ruminococcus sp.
GAAGGATACAAAGCGCAAGAGAATCGCTCGTACAGCAGGCGTTGCAGGCAGTGCAAATGCTCCTACAATCAAGAAGCTCGTTCCTTATATGTGATCTGACGCCGCATAATATTCGCAGCGGTGAACAAACGATTTTTCGCAATTTCAATTATTGGAGGTAAAAGACTATGGCACGTATTAAAGGTGCAATGATGACTCGTAAGAGAAGAAACAAGACTTTAAAGCTTGCTAAGGGCTACTGGGGCTCTAAGAGCAAACACTTCAAGATGGCTAAGCAGGCTGTAATGAAGTCTGGTAACTATGCATACATTGGAAGAAAGCAGAAGAAGAGACAGTTCAGACAGCTTTGGATCACAAGAATCTCAGCAGCTGCTAAGCTCAACGGCATGAACTACTCAACATTCATGAACGGCTGCAAGAAGGCTGGTATCTCTCTCAACAGAAAGATGCTCTCCGAGATCGCTATCAACGATGCAGCAGGCTTCACAGCAATTGCTGACAAGGCAAAGGCTGCTCTTTAATTCATATAATAAACACGCTTCTTAATTAAGTTAAGAGCGTGTTTTTGTTAATCCTCGGATTCATAATGCGTAATTGACGGTACTACCTGCGATTACGCATTATGAATAAATACAGGCGGTGTTGTGCTATTGGAAAACATCATCACTTCAAAAGATAATCCAACTGTCAAGCTGTATCAGAAGCTCTCTTCTTCAAAAAAAGAAAGACTTCAGTACGGCTTATTCGTGTTGGAGGGGCTCAGGATAGTTGAGGACGCTCTCCGTGAGGAAAGTGGCATTACACAGCTCATTTTGACACAGAAAGCACAGGAGCGCTATGGTGAGGAACTTTTACAGGCTGATTTGAGGAGTACAAGAACGATTGTCATTTCAAATGAGCTTGGAAATAAGATTGCGTCTACAGATACTACGCAGGGAGTATTTGCGATGTGCAGGATACCTGTACAGCGAAGCGTCAGAAGTATATTGAAAAGCGACGGAAAGTTTCTGGTGCTCTTCGGACTTCAGGACCCAGGAAATGTGGGCATGATGATAAGGACTGCGGACGCTCTCGGTATTGACGGAGTGATACTCTCCGGAAGCTGTGATCTTTACAGTCCTAAGGTGATACGTTCTACTATGGGCTCTGTATTCAGAATGAATATAGCAGTTGAAAATGATGCAGACGTTCTTTTTAGTGATCTGGAAGAAGCTAGCGCGGTAACATCGGCAGCTGTCATAGATAAGGATGCCGTACCTGTAACTGAGTGTAGCTTTGAGGGGACTCAGGCTGTGTTCATCGGCAACGAGGGCAACGGACTTCCATGTGATATCGCACAGCGTTGCAAAAGACGCGTTATAATCCCTATGCACGGTAATATAAACTCTCTCAACGCAGCAATGGCTGCCGGGATACTTATGTGGGAGCTTAGCAAGTAAAACACTCATTCCGCGGCAGGAGGTGCTGTAATGGAAGAAAGACGTGACAAGATAAACTACTACCTTGATATAGCTGAAAAGGTGTCGGAAAGGTGTACCTGCCTCAGAAGACACTACGGCGCTGTTATTGTAAAGAACGATGAGATTGTTTCGACGGGCTATGTGGGAGCACCGAGAGGAAGAGCCAATTGCTCCGACCTTGGCTACTGCATAAGAGTAAAGTTGGACATCCCCCGAGGAGAGCGTTATGAGCTGTGCAGGAGCGTCCATGCAGAGGCAAACGCCATAATATCCGCTTCGAGAGAAAGAATGCTGGATTCCGTCCTGTTCCTTGTTGGCAAGGAGGTAAAAGACGGTACATATATCGAACAAGCCAACAGCTGTTCGATGTGCAAAAGACTTATCATCAACGCAGGTATTGATAAGGTTGTCATCAGAGATGACAGGGAGAATTACAGGATAATATCTGTGTGCGAATGGATAGATAATGACGAATCACTTGACGGCACAAGAGGATATTGATAACATACAGAATTTATAATGCAAAGGAGGCTTTGCTTTGGACGAGATAAAATTCTTCCGCTCGGCTGAAAATGCTTATCTCGTACTGAGCGAGTACAGTACCATGGTCAGCCTCAGAAAAGACGAGAATAATAATGTACATAACTTACCGCTGCACAATGCAGAGGTATTTATTGAGAACTGTGAAAAACGGGGAATAGGCGTTACATGCTATAAAAGCTATGAATATCATTCGCAGCTTAAGCATATATACAATCCACCCTCGGTAATATATTACAAAAGCAATATAAAGTTGCTGCGCGACGGGGCGATAACGATTTATGATGTCTCTGACGTAATGAACCGCATAAACGGCAGAAGAGAACCGCTTCAGGCTGCTTATGAGGTAGGCGCAATGTCTTCGGCAGATAATCCCGATGAGGGAAATGAGCTTATCACCGAAGCTTTATATGAGCTTAACGATATACCTGTCAGTCAAGAAAAGACTCGGGATGGAGCTGTGAAAATAGAGCTCCCCGATGAGTTTTCAGGCTGTCAAATACCTATAGCAGAGACGCTTGAAAACGGCGATCTCCATGCAGACGAGCTTACTCAGATTCTTGAGTTCGACTCGTCAGAGCTGATAATCGAGCTCACAGAGCTTGTGATATTCAGTGTTGTGCGCTCGATTTCGGGCAAAACGTTTGAACTTATAAGATAAGGGGATAATCCGATGTCAGATTTAGTTATAGTAGAGTCGCCTGCAAAGGCAAAAACTATTCAGAAATACCTTGGAACAGGATACGAGGTCATAGCCTCTATGGGCCATGTCCGCGATCTTCCAAAATCAAAAATGGGAGTTGACAAGGATAACGACTTTAAGCCTCAGTATACTGATATGAAGGGCAAGGAGGACGTTATCAGAGAGCTGAAAAAGCGTGCCAAGAAGTGCGATAAAGTTTATCTCGCAACCGACCCTGATCGTGAGGGAGAGGCTATATCATGGCATATAGCGCAGATGCTCAAACTTGATATGAACGACAACAACCGTGTTGCCTTCAATGAGATTACCAAGACAGGCGTCAAGAACGGCATGAGCAATCCTCATAAGATCGACGTTGACCTTGTGAATGCTCAGCAGGCAAGACGTATCCTTGACAGACTTGTGGGATATGAGCTCAGTCCGTTCCTTTGGAAAAAGGTCAAGAGAGGTTTGTCCGCAGGAAGAGTACAGTCTGTGGCTGTACGTCTTGTGGTTGACCGTGAGAACGAGATAAGAGCTTTCGTGCCTAAGGAGTACTGGTCTATCGACGCGAAGTTCACAGCTCCGTCGTCGAGGAAGGTATTTGATGCGGCCCTTGTTTCTGTTGACGGCGAAAAGCTTGAGATAGCCAATCAGGCTGAGGCAGATGACCTCCTCGGCAGGCTTGAGAACGCCGAGTATATTGTAAAGTCTGTAAAAAAACGCGTTACAAAGAAACAGCCTGCACCTCCTTTCATAACATCTACCCTCCAGCAGGAGGCTTCACGTAAACTCAGCTTCAGCGCAAAGCGCACCATGAAGGCTGCCCAGGAGCTCTATGAAGGTGTTGATGTACAGGGAGTAGGCGCAGTAGGTCTTATCACTTACATGAGAACTGACAGCCTGCGTATATCCGATGAGGCAAAGAAGGCTGCTGCAGAGTATATCGGAACAGTTTACGGCAGTGATTACCTGCCGCCTGAGCCAAGGAGCTTCAAGACCAAGAGCAATGCTCAGGACGCCCATGAAGCTATACGTCCTTCAACTCCGGAGCTTACTCCGGAAAGGGTAAAGTCCAGCCTAAGTGTGGACCAGTACAAGCTGTACAAGCTGATATGGGAGCGTTTTATCGCAAGCCAGATGGCGAATGCTCTTCTTGATACTGTCTCAGCTGATATCGAGGCAAACGGCTGCATATTCAGGGCTTCGGGCTATTCCGTAAAATTTGACGGCTTTATGGCTCTTTATGTGGAATCCACAGATTCTGAGGACGGAGCTAAGAAAATGCTGCCTGACCTCAAAACCGACGATAAACTGAAACTGAAATCCATATCCGGAAATCAGCACTTCACACAGCCACCTCCGCGCTATACAGAAGCATCTCTAATAAAGGCGCTTGAAGAGAACGGTATTGGCAGACCGAGTACCTATGCTCCAACAATAACAACTATCACATCGCGCCGTTATGTGGAGCACGAGGGCAAGGCGCTGAAGCCTACTAACCTCGGAGAGGTCATAACCGAGCTTATGAAGGATCATTTCAAGAAGATAGTTGACGCAAAGTTCACAGCCGAAATGGAAAACAACCTCGACGAGGTGGAGCATGGGGAAAAGAACTGGGTCAGCACTCTCCGCGAGTTCTATGACGATTTCTCAAAGACGCTGAAACAGGCTGAGGAAGCCATGGACGGCAAGCGCGTAAAGGTACCCGACGAGGAGACCGATGTGGTATGTGAACTCTGCGGAAGAAACATGGTAATAAAGTACAGCAAGTATGGAAAATTCCTTGCCTGCCCTGGTTTCCCAGAGTGCAAGAACACTAAGAAGATAGTTACCGAGACAGACGGAAGCTGTCCTCGTTGCGGAAAGAAGATGCTGCTGAAAAAGTCCAAGAAGGGCAGGAGCTTCTACGGCTGTGAGGGCTTCCCAGAGTGCAGCTTCATGACATGGAACGTACCGACAGCGGAGCTGTGTCCTCAGTGCGGAAAAACTTTGTTTATGAAGGGCGGAAAGTCTGGAAAGCTCGTCTGTGAGACAGAGGACTGCGGCTACGAAAGAGAGCTGAAAAAATGAGCGAGGTCGTAAACGTTATCGGCGCAGGGCTAGCAGGATGTGAAGCTGCATGGGCCGTTGCAGAAGCTGGTATAAACGTAAAGCTTTATGAAATGAAGCCTGAAAAGTTTTCACCGGCGCATAAATACGGTGGCTTTGCAGAGTTGGTATGCTCAAATTCGCTTAAAGCTGCAAGACTTGAATCTGCTGCAGGACTTCTGAAATACGAAATGGAAATGCTCGGTTCACTGACAGTTCCCTGTGCAAAGGAAAATTCCGTTGAGGCAGGAGGAGCTCTTGCGGTAGATCGCGAGAAGTTTTCTGACGCAGTTACGGAGAAAATAAAAAGCCACCCTCTTATCGAGGTGGTAAGCGGCGAGGTCACGGAGCTACCGGATGGTACGGTAATAATTGCAACAGGTCCCCTCACCCAGGGGGCAATGGCTGAAATAATTAAGGAACTCTGTGGCGAGGGACTCAGCTTTTATGACGCTGCTGCTCCTATTGTGACTGCGGAGAGCATAGATATGGAAAAGGCGTTCTTTGCTTCACGCTATGACAGAGGAGACGCAGATTACGTCAACTGTCCCATGAACAAGGAAGAGTATCTTGCGTTCTATAATGCGCTTATTGCAGCTGAAAAGGTTCAGCTCAAGGATTTCGAGACCCACCCCTTCAGTGTTTACGAGGGCTGTATGCCTATTGAAGAGCTTGCTTCGCGAGGAGTTGACACTATGCGTTTCGGTCCTATGAAGCCTGTAGGCATAGATGATCCGCGCACTGGCAGAAGGCCTTATGCTGTAGTGCAGTTAAGGAAAGAGAACCGCGAGGGAACTCTCTTCAATCTTGTGGGCTTTCAGACGAATCTGAAATTCGGCGAGCAGAAACGTGTTTTCTCAATGATACCTGGACTTGAAAACGCCGAGTTCATGCGCTATGGTGTTATGCACAGGAATACATTCATAAACAGTCCGGAGCTACTCAGCAGTGACTTCTCAATGACGAGCCGTCCGGAGATATATTTTGCAGGGCAGATAACCGGTGTTGAGGGCTATATGGAAAGTGCGGCAAGCGGTCTTATAGCAGGTATTGCCGCTGCAAGGAAAATAAAAGGACTTGAACCCCTTCAGCTCCCTGCTGATACTATGACAGGAGCGCTGTCACGATATGTCAGCGACCCGTTCAACAGTGGAAATTTTCAGCCCATGGGAGCGAATATGGGTATACTTCCCGATATCGGTGTAAGGATAAAGGATAAAAAAGAACGCTACGGCGCATACTCGGAACGTGCGGTCAGGTCGCTGAGAGGAGAGCTGGATAGAATTGGCAGTAAAGGTAATAGTTGACGCTTTCGGAGGAGACAATGCTCCTCTGGAAGTTATAAAGGGATGTGAAAGGGCAGTCCGGGAGCTCGGCGTAAGCATAGTACTTACAGGCAAGGAAAGTGAGATAAGGAGCTGCGCCGAAAAAAACGGTCTTAGCCTTGACGGTATAGAGATAGTTCATACCGATGATGTTTTTGATATACATGAAGAACCGAAGGAGATAATCAAGTCAGGGAAGAATTCCTCTATGGCTGTAGGTCTCGGACTTCTTGCAGAGGGCAGAGGAGATGCCTTTGTTTCAGCAGGTAGTACGGGAGCTCTCGTTATGGGTGCCACCTTCATCGTCAAGCGTATCAAAGGCATTAAACGGATAGCGCCTTCACCTGTTATGCCAGCGGATAAGGGCAGCTTCTTGCTTGTTGATGCAGGTGCGAATACAGAGTGCCGCCCTGAGATGCTCGTACAGTTTGCTATAATGGGAAGCGCTTATATGGAAAAGGTAATGGGGATAGACAACCCGAAGGTTGCCCTGTTGAATATTGGTTCTGAGGAGACAAAGGGAAGGGAGCTAGAAATAGAAGCATACAAGCTTCTTGAAAAGTCAGGGCTGAACTTCGTCGGAAATATCGAGGCAAGAGATATGCCAAAGGGCGAGGTGCAGGTTGTTGTTACAGACGGCTTTACCGGAAATATAGCTTTGAAGCTCTATGAAGGAATGGGCAGCTTTTTCGCCAAAAAGGTAAAATGGCTCTACTCCGGAGTTGGAAAAATCGGAGCTCTGCTTTCTTACAAAAAGATTCAGACGTTCCGCAAGCAGATGGACTATAAGGAAGTGGGCGGCTCAGCGCTTCTCGGCGTTAAAAAGCCGGTCATAAAAGCACACGGAAGCTCTGACGGTACGGCGTTCTTCAACGCTGTAAGGCAGGCAAAGCGCTGTGTTGAGGGTAATGTCACAGACGTTATAGAGAACTTTGTGTCCGGTATGGAGTTTGCGGACAAGGAGTGATACTATGGAAGATCTTGAAAGATTTGAAGAAATAATTGGATATAGATTCAAGGATATACAGCTGCTCAAGCAGGCGCTGTCCCATTCGTCTTACGCAAACGAGAAGAAGCGCCCCAACGGCAGCAACGAAAGGCTCGAATTTCTTGGTGACAGCGTCCTTTCGATAGTTGTATCTGATTTCTTATATAAAAACTTAAATGTTGCAGAGGGTGAGCTCACAAAAATGAGAGCCTCTCTAGTATGCGAGAAGTCACTGCATATATTTGCGCAGCAGATAGAGCTGGGAAGATTTCTCCGCCTTGGCAAGGGCGAGGAGAATACCGGAGGCAGGGAGCGTCCATCAATACTTGCAGACGCTTTTGAGGCTGTTATAGCCGCAATATACCTTGACGGCGGAATGGAGCCTGCATCAAAGCATATTCTACGTTTTATGCCTAAGGATATACGCCATGCAAAGAAGCCGGTATTCAATGATTTCAAAACGGTCCTGCAAGAGGTAGTGCAGAAGAACCCAGAAGAAAAGGTGGAATATGTGCTTATCGCTGAGGAGGGCCCCGACCACAACAAGCGTTTTGTTGTGGAGGTATGTCTTAACGATCAGGTCATAGGCAAAGGCACTGGCAAGAGCAAAAAAGAAGCCGAGCAGCTTGCTGCGAAGGAAGCTCTTGAGCTTATGGGCTATGAAGCACAGTAATATATCCATATTCATCCCACATATAGGCTGTCCGCATCAGTGCAGCTTCTGCGATCAGCGTACCATAAGCGGCGCACAGCACGCTCCCTCAGGGGAAGAGGTCAGGGAGATATGCCAGAAAGCGCTCACTGAAGTGAAAAAGCCTGAAAATACTGAGATAGCATTTTTCGGCGGCAGCTTTACTGCAATCCCTCGTGATTATATGCTGGAACTTCTTGAAGCGGCTCATGAGTTTGTAGGCGAAGGAAGATTCCGCGGCATACGCTGTTCAACCCGTCCAGATTGTATCGATTTCGAGGTATTACAGCTTCTTAAAAGCTATGGCGTCACCGCAATAGAGTTGGGGGCACAGTCAATGGACGATGAGGTACTTGAAGCTAATGAGCGCGGACATACCTCTGCTGACGTTGAGAACGCTTGTGAGCTCATACACGCATTCAATTTTGAATTGGGATTGCAGATGATGATAGGACTGTATGGCAGCACTCCAGAAAAGGAGTGGGCTACAGTTGAAAAGATAGTTGCTCTTGCACCGGATACCGTAAGAATATACCCTGTTGTGATCCTTAAAAATACGAGGTTAGGAGAACTTCTTCTCTCAGGTGAGTACAAGCCATTCAGCTTTAATAAGGCTGTGGAGATAGCCTCTGCGGCTATGGTCATGTTTGAGGGTAGCGGAATAAGAGTGATAAAATGTGGTCTTCACGCTTCCGAATTTGTGGAGCATGATATGGTGGGAGGTTTTTACCACCCTGCCTTTCGCGAGCTCTGCGAAGCACTTATATACCGCCATAATATTGAATTCGTTCTGAAAAATGAAAAAGTTAGCGGTAGTGTCGTTATAGCAGTCAATGAAAGATGTATCAGCAAGGCGACAGGACAGAAGAAATCAAACATTGCCTTCTTTGAGGAGCGTGGTGTAAATATAAAGTTGGTTGGGGACCAAGCTATCCCCAAGTATGAATGTGAACTGAGGAGGTGAGCGATTGTACCTTAAATCATTGGAAATACAAGGCTTTAAATCATTTCCAGATAAGATAAGCCTTACCTTTGACAAGGGACTTACCGCTGTTGTCGGTCCTAACGGAAGCGGCAAGAGCAATATAGGTGACTCCGTCCGCTGGGTGCTTGGCGAGCAGTCCACAAAGACTCTCCGTGGTAACAAGATGGAGGACGTCATTTTTTCAGGAACAGTTGCGAGAAAGCCCATGGGATTTGCCGCAGTTACGCTGAATATAGACAACCGTGATAATACAATACCTGATATTGGAGAAGAGATAGCGGTTACACGTAAGCTTTACCGCAGCGGTGAGAGCGAGTATTTAATAAACGGCAAACCATGCCGTCTTAAAGACATAAATGAGCTATTCATGGACACAGGTCTTGGACGTGATGGATATTCCATTATCGGACAGGGAAGAATTGCAGAGATAGTAGGCGCTAAGAGCTCGGAACGCCGTGATATATTCGAGGAAGCGGCGGGTATCTCAAAGTTCAGGTACAAAAAGCTGGAGGCTGAGCGCAAGCTGACAGCTGCACAGGAAAACCTTCTTCGCCTAACTGATATACTCTCAGAGCTTGAGGGCAGAGTTGAACCTCTGCGTATTCAGTCTCAGAAGGCTGAGAAGTTTATAAAGCTTGCAGAGGAGCGCAAAAAGCTGGAAATATCCGTATGGGTGACACACCTTGACGAGATGAAGCTGAAACTTGACGAGCTTGACGGAAAGATACTGGTAAGCAAGAATGAATACGAGAATATCGAGAACGACATTCAGCGCGAGGAGCAGAAAATAGCCGACGCTTTCAGAAAGATGCAGGAAAGTACAATGCGTGCTGACGAGCTACGCAGAAAGATGCTAGAGGAGGAGCAAACTGCTTCCGATATGAAGTCGGGTATCGCAGTTCTCGAAAACGAAATAAAGCACTGCAATGAGGCTGTTGAAATCGCGCAGAGGAATATCGACAACGCCGAGGAGGCCAAGAAAGCTCTCGAAAACGAGAGAAAGGCTGTACTTGATGGACTTGCAGAGCTTGAAGAGCGCCAAAAAGCACTTGAGGCTGAGATAAAGGAAGCCGAAGAGAGCTTTGAGAGGGCTGAGAGCGAAAGCTCAAAGCTGGGTGACTCGGTTGACAAGGCAGGTAGCGAGATAAACGGTATGTACATCAGACAGAGCGAGTACCGTTTTACCATAGAATCCTCAAAGTCCATGATAAAGGAGCAGACGGAGCGTCTCAGCACTCTCCGTGAAAGCAGTGGAAATCTCGGCAAAAAGCTAGAGGAGTACGATGCACAGACAGCAGAAATAAATGCAGAGTCTGAAAAGAACTCCGCAAAGGCTGAGGAGATACGCAACAGGCTCAGTGGACTGGAAAGGCTTTACAAGTCACGCCGTGATGGTTTCGAACAGGCAAAGAACGACTTTGAGCGTGCGCTGTATGAACTGAAAGACAAGCAGCAGCGCCGTAAGATACTCACTGACCTTGAAAACAATATGGAGGGCTTCGCAGGTAGCGTAAAGCAGGTGCTGAAAGCTTCAAAGCAGGGACGTATCGGCGGAGTAATGGGAACTGTTGCTCAGAATATAGGCGTAGATCCCAAATATGCAGTTGCAGTTGAGACTGCACTCGGCGGAGCAATGCAGAATATCATCGTTGAGAACGAGGACATCGCTAAGCGCTGTATCCGCTTCCTTAAAGAGCAGAAAGGCGGACGTGCCACATTCCTGCCCATAACTTCTGTAAAGGGTTACGAGTTACGCGAGCAGGGACTGGAAAGCTGCGAGGGCTTTATTGCTAACGCAAACAAGATAGTAACTTACGATCCTAAGTTCAGCGGTATAATCGCTTCGCTCCTCGGACGTATAGTAATAGCCGAGGATATCGACACAGCTACCCTTATAGCCAAGAAATACGGATATAAGTTCAAGATAGTAACTCTTGACGGTCAGGTCATAAACGCAGGCGGTTCCTTTACCGGAGGTTCTGCACAGCGCTCCGGAGGTATAATTACCAGAAAGAACGAGATAGACAACCTTGACAGCGAGATTGCAAAGCTCGAAGATGAGCGCGACGCTCTTCGCGAAAAGGCTGAAAAGCTCCGTGCTGAGTCAGAAAAGCTGCGTTATGATACGGAAGCTGCAAAAGAAGAGCAGACACAGTGCGAGGCAGAACGTGTTCGTATAGGAGCAGAGCTTACAAGTCTTGCTTCACTTTCACAGCAGCTCCGCACACAGTCCGAGGACTCTGAGAGGCTAATTTCGGAGACTGAGCAGCGCATTGCCGCAGCCCGTCAGAATATAGCCGATTCTGAAAAGGCTCTCACTGACACCGAAGCAGAGATAAAGGCTGCCGAGGAGAAATTGGCAGAGGGACAAGGTATACGTGAAAAACTTAGACAACAGCGAGAGGAGCTGTCCGACAGACTTTCAGAGCTTAAGATAAAGGGCATGGAGCTTGCAAAGGACGTTCAGGCGCAGGAGCTGGAGCTTTCACGTCTCGACAGCAGGGAAGAGGAGCTGAAAAGCGGCGCAAAGCAGTTTGAGGACGAGATCTCACATCAGAAGGGCATTATATCCCAGAAGGAAAATGAGATTGCTGAACTCAAACAGCAACTTGCTGATTTCAAGGACAATACCGCTGCTTACAATGCAGAGATACAGCGATGTCACGATACGCATAAGGAGCAGAATCGTCTTGTAAACGAGATGCAAAACGGTCTTAAGGCTATAAATGAGACCAAGGAGAAGCTCTCTGCTGATGTTACACGTCTTGAAGAGCGCAAGGAGACAGTTTGCCGTGATACAGACAATATCATCAGGCAGCTCATGGAGGTCTATGAGCTCACACGCTCCGAGGCTGTACAGATAGCTGAGAAGATAGAGGATATGAGCGCTGCTCAGTCAGAGCTCACATCGATAAAGAACAAGATACGTGCTCTCGGAAGCGTAAACGTTGATGCTATCGAGGAGTATAAAGAGGTATCCGAGCGCTATCGCTTTATGTCTGAGCAGATAGCTGACGTACAGAAGTCAAAGGCTGAGCTTGAAAAAATAATCACCGACCTGACATCTGAGATGTGCAGGATATTCTCAGAGAGCTTTGCGATAATAAACTCAAACTTCAAGAGCATATTTGTGGAGCTTTTCGGCGGAGGAAAGGCGGAGCTCATACTCACAGATCCTGAAAACGTCTTGGAATCGGGTATAGAAATAAGCGTAGCGCCTCCAGGAAAGGTCATAAAGAACCTCATCTCACTATCCGGAGGAGAGCAGTCATTTGTTGCTATAGCAATATATTTTGCAATACTTAAGCTGAGACCCGCGCCATTCTGTATACTCGATGAGATAGATGCGGCACTTGATGAAGTAAACGTAAGAAAGTACGCTCAGTACCTGAAAAAATTCACTGACACGACCCAGTTCGTGCTGGTAACTCACAGAAGAAGCGCAATGGAGGAGGCAAACGTGCTCTACGGTGTGACCATGCAGGAGGACGGTATCTCAAAGCTTCTTAAAATGGAGCAGGTGGATTTCCAGGAAGACGTTGCAGATGTACAATAATTTTTGTCACAGTTTCGCAGTTGGCTGCGATATGAATAATAGAACCGGTTTGGAGGACATAAATGGGACTTTTTTCTAAAATTTCCAGCGGTCTCAGAAAGACCAAGGAATTTCTTTTCGGCGGTATACAGCGAATCCTCAACAAATTTACCGTTATAGACGAGGAGCTCTTTGACGAGCTTGAGGAACAGATGATAATGAGCGATATCGGAGTTGAGACCTCTGAGGAGATATGTGACAGGCTCCGCAAAAAGATCAAGGAGCGCGGTATCACCGATCCCAAGGAAATAATGGGACTTATCCACGAAGTAATCGCCGAGATAATGGGTGACGATACGGGACTTGACCTTACGGTATCTCCGGCTGTCATCATGGTCATAGGCGTAAACGGCGCTGGAAAGACCACTACTATCGGAAAGCTCTGTCATCAGTTCAAGCAGGAAGGCAAGAAGGTTCTTGTTGCGGCAGCTGATACCTTCCGTGCAGCAGCTATAGACCAGCTGGAGGTATGGACTCAGCGTGCAGGTGTTGATATAGTAAAGCATGCAGAGGGTTCCGATCCGGGAGCGGTGGTATATGATGCTCTTGAAGCTGCAAAGGCAAGGGAATGCGACGTAGTAGTTATAGATACTGCCGGACGTCTGCACAATAAGAAGAACCTTATGGAGGAGCTGAAAAAGATAAACCGTATTATCGACAGCAAGGCTGGCGAGTGTTCACGCGAGATACTTCTCGTACTTGACGCAACAACAGGGCAGAATGCGGTAAATCAGGCAAAGCTTTTCAGCGAGACAGCTCCTATCACGGGCATTGTACTCACAAAGCTTGACGGTACTGCAAAGGGCGGTATCGTTATATCCATAAAGAACGAGCTCGGAATACCTGTAAAGCTCATAGGCGTAGGCGAAAAGATAGACGATCTCCAGCCCTTTGACAGCAATATGTTTGTAGATGCTCTCTTCACTTTCTCTGAAGAACCTAAAGAGGATGAAGAGGAAGAAGAGACAGAAGTATATGCTGATGATGAGGAGACAGATGAGGATATCGTTGAAGTGGACGGCGTAAATGGCTATTACAACGAATACGGAGCATTTATTCCTTATGAAGAAGCTGAAGAGGAATATGACGAAGAGTCAGAGGATGAGTCCGAGGATGAAGAATCTGAGGAAGCTACTGCTGTATATGAGGAAGAAGGAGAACAGTCCTTCACCGAAGCTGATACCGAGGTTGAGGAAGAGACTGCTGAAAATGATGACAATAGCCTGACAGAAGAGTCCATGGACGCTGAGGCCGAAACAGACGAAGAAGAAGCTGAGGAGGAGACCGAAGCAGAGCCCGAGCCTGAAAAGAAGAAAAAGAAGGGCTTCTTCAGCAGACTTTTCGGCAGAAAGGACGACGAAGATGATAACTAAGCTCGTTATGGCGACTAACAATGCCAACAAGCTACGAGAGGCACGGGAGATACTTGCTCCCCTCGGTATAGAGATATTATCACAGCGAGAAGCAGGTGCGAACTGTGATCCCGATGAAAACGGTTCTACATTTGCAGAGAACGCTCTTATCAAGGCAAGAGCTGTATACGAAGCTGTAAAGCTCCCTACTATAGCCGATGACAGCGGTCTCTGTGTAGCGGCTCTTGACGACAGACCGGGAGTTTACTCTGCAAGATACGCTCCCGATGGACAGCATTGTGCTAAGCTCCTTGAGGAGATGAAGGACGTTCCCGACGATAAAAGATGGGCTTCTTTCAAGTGTACGATAGCTTATGTCGATGACAGGGAAGCAACTACCATGTCAGGAGCTTGCATTGGGCATATCGGCTATGAGGAGCGCGGAACCAATGGTTTCGGCTACGATCCTGTATTTATGGTGGGAGACCGCACAATGGCTGAGCTTACCCCTGAGGAAAAAAACAAGATAAGTCACAGAGCTGTAGCATTAAAAGGACTCTACGAGTACCTTAGCAAAAAGCAGCTTGATGAAAAGATATACGGATAAAGGAGTAGATTATGCTTACAAGCAAGCAGAGGGCATACCTGCGTGGTATAGCTTCAACTTATGAAACCATATATCAGGTAGGCAAGGGTGGTGTCACCGAAGCTATGTGCAAGGATATTGAGGCGGCTCTCACAAAGAGAGAGCTCATTAAGCTGAAAGTCCTTGACAACTCCGGCTGGACTGCTAGAGAAGCCGCCGATGCCATAGCAGAGCAGACAGGCGCAGATGTTGTACAGGTCATCGGCAATAAATTCGTGCTTTTCAAGCGCAACGAAAAGGAACCCGTAATAGAGAATATCCCAAAGGCTAAGTAAAAACTTTATCCTTCAGGAGGTGCAGTATGAAGGTCCTTATAATAAGTGGTACAAACCACAAGGGCTCGACCTACAGTATCGGACGTATCGTGGCAGAAAAGCTCACGTCAGCGGATAACATCAGCGAGGTGTTCCTGCCACGTGACTTTGACGAGTTCTGCTGCGGCTGCACAAATTGTTTCATAAAAAATGAGACCTTATGTCCTCATTATTCTAAGCTAAAGCCCATAACCGAACTTATTGACGCGGCAGATGTGCTTATATTGACATCCCCGGTGTATGTTTACCACTGTACTGGGCAGATGAAGTCGTTGCTGGACCATTATGGCTGGCGCTGGATGATACATCGTCCCGACGGAAGAATGTTCAGCAAGCAGGCAGTAGTAGTTGCAACAGCAGCGGGAGCAGGCGTAAAGTCAACAATGAAGGATATGGCTGACAGCTGCTTCTTCTGGGGTATACCTAAGACATATAGACTGGGCAGACCGATTGCAGCAGTTGACTGGCAGAGCGTAAAGCCTGAAATAAAGGAAAGTATTAGCACAATGGCCGATAGTATCGCCAAAAAGATACTGAAAAGGCAGGGGAAAGTACCTGTCGGATTTAAAACAAAGGCGTTTTTTAAGATAATGAGCCTTATGCAGCGTAACGGCTGGAATAAGGCTGATATGGATTATTGGAATGAAAATGGGTGGACAGGCAGCAAACGTCCGTGGAAATGGAGGAAGTAATCAAATGATCTTATATAGACCCGTGGGCTCAGCTGAGCTCAAGCTCATAGCTGACAGCGGCTACAGGGCTTTTCCACCGAGACTTCTTGATCAGCCCATATTCTATCCTGTTCTCAATGAAAGATATGCCGCAGAGATAGCAGAAAAATGGAATGTAAGGTATAACTCCGAGCATAAGGGCTATATAACGCGCTTTGAGGTAGATGATGAATTCTTCGGTAAATACCAGGTACAGACTGTTGGAAAAAGCTATCATCAGGAGCTTTGGGTGCCAGCGGAGGAGCTGGAGGAATTCAACAGTCATATAATCGGCAATATCGAGGTCATAAAGGAATACGTAGAAGAATGAGCATATAACTGGTTCGGAGGTGTTAGATGAAAACAGGTATATACGGCGGGAGTTTCAACCCCGTACATAATGGTCATATTCACCTTGCGGAGACAGCCGTTAGTGAATTCGGACTTGACAGGCTTTATTTTGTACCTTCAAAAAAGTCTCCCCACCGTTCAACAGCCGAATACGCTCCTGACGAGGACAGACTCGAGATGCTTCGCCTTGCGGCAGGAGCAGACCCTAAGCTCTTTGTCAGTGATTATGAGATTAAAAGCGACAGAGTGAGTTATACTATATATACTGTCGAACATTTTCGCAGGGAATTTCCTGAGGACGAGTTGTTCCTGTTGGTAGGGAGCGATATGCTCCTCAGCTTTGATACGTGGCATCGTTTTGAAGAAATTCTCCGTAACGTAACACTCTGTGTGGTATCTCGTGAGAGCGGAGACCTTCCGGAACTCAGAAAAAAGGCGAAGGAGCTCGGAAAATACGGTAAAATAATCGTTTCAGAGGCAGCTCCAACGGAAGTATCGAGCACAGGCATAAGAAAAAAAATTGCAAAAAATGAGGATTTTACTTGCTATCTTAACAAAAATGTAGTACAATATATAAGGTCCAAGGGATTATATTCAGTTAGAGGTGAAGATGTTTTGCAGTATAACCCTGAAGATAAAAAGAAGATACTTAAAGCACGCCTGACCGTAAAAAGATATACCCATTCGCTCAACGTAGCGACTGAGTGTAAGAAGCTTGCGGAAAAATATGGTGAAGACCCTGACAAGGCATATTTTGCCGGACTTCTCCATGATATCTGCAAGGAGCTTCCTGAGGAAGATCAGAAGGCTCTCGTTCTTGAAAGTGGTTTTACCGTGTGCCGTGAGGAAATGGAGACACGTTCTCTGCTCCACGGTATCGCAGGCGCTTATTATATAAAAAAAGAATTCGGGATTGAGGACATAGATATCCTTAATTCCGTAAGATTCCATACAGTGGGCAGAGCAGGAATGTCCCGCCTTGAAGAGATAGTATACATCGGAGATCTTATCTCAGCCGAAAGAGACTATAAGGATGTCGATAAAATGCGCAGGCTGGCTTATACCGACCTTAATGCGGCTATGCTGGAAGCCTTTGCGTTTTCGATGAAATCCGTGATAAAAAAAGGTGGAGTTATTCCGATATGTACCGTCGAGGGGTACAATTTCTATACAAGACTGCTAAAAGAAGAAAAGAAATAAAAGCATTTTGAAAATGGTAATTTGAAAAGAGGAGTCAAATGAACCGAGAGGAACTTAACAAGGAGTTTAATGATAACAAAACAGGAGCTAGAAAACCTGTAAAGCCGCTCAGAAAACTCAGCAGAATAGATCAGAAAGCAAAAATAATACCTGAATATCAGGGACTTCACGAGTCACCTTCGATAGATATAAGCATCGGCGACGAGGATAAGCACCGCCGCCCCGAACAGCAGACCTATTACGGAAAGCATGAAAAGGGCAGTGAAAAGCAGCTTTACAATCAGGATATACCGAAGAAAAAGAGCAGCAAAAAGGACGTCTTAGTCAAGATAACATCAGTCGTGCTAAGTATAGCTGCTATAATAACATTGTGTCTTAATATGCCTATTCTTTGGTATAAAAAGAGCGGTCAGCCAGATGAGAGGGTATCTATACTCACATATTTCAAGCGTTGGCAGCCTACTATTGAAATCGAGGGAGAACTTGATCAGCCGACAATTGAGCTTAAAGTTGACACAGAGATAGTAAATGAAGACTTTACCGACGGACTTGATCTTCCTCAGCTCATTGAGGGGCAGTATACCGTACTTTTCCTCGGCTTTGACGAAGAGCTGGAGAATACTGACGTTATATGGATCTGCCAGTTTGATATTGCTGGCGGAAAGCTGCATATCCTTCAGGTGCCACGTGACTGTTCAATGATTTATTACACGAGCAATCCTACTACCAAGATTAACAGCGTATATGCATGCGGTGATCCTGAGGTTAGCAAGATACAGCGTGTCGTAAACTGTGTTCAGGACTGCTTCGGCATACCAATAGATGCATACATCACTACTGCTTGCTTTGATATCCGTAATATCGTTGATCTTGTAGGTGGTATTCCAATGACTATCGACAACGAGATAATGTATGAGGCTGACAAGATAATACCTGCAGGAGATCCTGTTATTCTTAACGGCGATCAGGCAGAATGGTTCGTCCGCTTCCGTCATGACTGGTTACAGGGCGATATCGGACGTGTACAGAACCAGCGCCGCTTTATGAGAGCTGCTATGCAGAAGATACTTTCCATAGTCAAGGACGAGGGAAGGCCCAAGCTTTACAATTATCTATATACTATCTACAAAAACAAGTGGATAGCCACAAATATGAGTATAGAGGATCTCAGCAAGCTTGCGGATTTCGGTTCTGTGCTTGATATGGATAGTGTAATGGTAAACATGGTTCCCGGCGAGGACGCGGACTATTATATCAACAGTGAGGATTTTTATAGTATCTACTCTATTCACAAGAGAGCAACTATAGATATGCTCAATGAGTATTTCAGACCCTATCAAACGCCTATGCTCTATACTGAGAGCAACATAGTTGAATTCGTTGACGAATGGAATTACAGCTACGATGACTACGACGACACAGGCGCTACCTTCACGGAACTTGAAAATGCTACCGAGCCGCCGCGTTCGACAAATTACAATTAAACCGTAGGAAAGGTGAAACGAATGACCGAACAGGAAAAACTTGAACTTATCATAAAAACCCTCGATAGCAAAAGGGGCGAGGATATACAGGCAATAAAGATATCAGATTTGACAATACTTGCCGATTACTTCGTTATCGTAAATGGTACCAGCAATACCCATGCAAGGACCCTTGCCGACGAGGTAGAGTTCGTCCTTTCCCAGAAGGGCATTGAGCCTCTGCGTCGGGAGGCTGATACTGGAAATACATGGATAATTCTTGATTACGGAGATATCATAGTTCATGTATTCTATAAGGATACAAGGAATTTCTACAAGCTTGAAGGCTTATGGGCTGACGGCGAGCAGATGGATATAAGCAACATGATAACCAAGGAGTGAGCGATGGGAACTGGCAATCCTAAAGGACGCGCTATATGCGTTGCTATGAGCGTATACTTAATCGCAAAAGCGGTGCTGAACATTATTCTGAGGGGCGGCTTCGACTTCGCGGATATGTTCATTGCAATCGGACTTGCTTTGATAATGCTTACTGGCTTCAAGGGACTTAATTACATCGCTGCTTCGGTTCTTGTGGTAGTTGCGGCGATACATTTGCCGGATAATATATCCAATATAAGTTCAAACTGGATATATCTCATCGAGGGTATCATAGATATCGGTTGTGCAGTGCTGCTGTGTGCGGACAAGGACGTCAGGGAGCATTTTTCAAAAACAATAACGATTAATAATTAAATAAAGGAATGATATTAAAATGAGCAGATATGATTTCACATCTGTGGAAGCAAAATGGCAGAAATACTGGGAAGAACACGAGACCTTCAAGACTGATGTATGGGATTTCAGCAAGCCAAAGTTCTATGCACTTGATATGTTCCCTTATCCGTCGGGAGTAGGTCTTCATGCCGGACATCCTGAGGGCTATACAGCTACGGATATAGTTTCGCGTATGAAGCGTATGCAGGGCTATAATGTCCTTCACCCTATGGGATACGATTCCTTTGGACTCCCTGCCGAGCAATATGCCGTAAATACAGGCAATCACCCCAATGGCTTCACTCAGGAAAATATCAAGACCTTTTCTAAGCAGCTTAAGGAGCTTGGCTTTGACTACGACTGGTCAAAGATGATAGCAACATCTGATCCCGAGTTCTACAAGTGGACGCAGTGGATCTTCAAGCAGCTCTATAAGGACGGCTATGCAAAGTACATAGATATGCCTGTAAACTGGTGCGAGGAACTGGGAACAGTACTTTCCAATGACGAGGTAATCGACGGCAAATCAGAGCGCGGCGGCTTCCCCGTTGTAAGAAAGAATATGAAGCAGTGGGTAATCGACCAGCCAGCCTTTGCTGAGAAACTTCTTGAAGGACTTGAAGAGATAGACTGGCCCGAGTCTACAAAGGCTATACAGCGCAACTGGATAGGTAAATCCACTGGCGTTGAAGTAGAATTTGATATAGTAGGCGGTGGAAAGTTCTCTATCTTTACCACCTGTATCGAAACTATTTACGGTATCACTTTCATGGTACTTGCCCCCGACGGAGCTATCACTGAGAGCCTTCTCGATCGTGTACAGAACAGGGAAGAGGTACAGGCATATATTGACGAGACAAAGAAAAAGAACGACATGGACCGTACAGAGCTTAACAAGACCAAGTCGGGCTGCGAGCTTAAGGGGGTTACCTGTATAAATCCCGTAAATGGCAAAGAAGTCCGTATGTTCATCGGTGATTTCGTACTTGCAAGCTACGGTACAGGTGCCGTTATGGCGGTTCCAAGCCACGACCAGCGTGATTTTGAGTATGCAATTGCTCATAATATTGACATGATACAGGTCATCGACGGTAAGGACGGACATATTGACGTTTCCGAAGCTGCAATGGAGAAGACTGAGTACCTCGGCAAGGGCTACAAGCTCATTAATTCTGAGGAATTCACGGGTCTTACCGTTGAAGAAGCAAAGGAAGCCATAACTCAGAAGCTTGAAAAAATGGGCAGAGCAAAGCGTACTGTAAACTATCACTTCCGTGAGTGGATATTCGCTCGTCAGCGCTATTGGGGCGAGCCTGTTCCCGTAGTACACTGCGAGGACGGAACAATTCACGCTCTTGACGATGAAGAGCTGCCCCTCATACTTCCTGAGCTTGATGACTACAAGGGTAAGAACGGAAAGGCTCCTCTTGAAAATGCAACTGAGTGGAAGAAGTACGACAAGAACGGCGTAAAGGGTACACGTGAGACATCGACTATGCCCGGAAGTGCAGGTTCGAGCTGGTATTATTTCAGGTATATAGATCCACACAACGACAAGGAATTCGCTAATCAGGAGCTCCTGAAGCACTGGATGCCTGTGGACCTCTATATAGGCGGTCCGGAGCATGCTGTAGGACATCTTATATATTCACGTATATGGAACAGATATCTCTATGACAAGGGACTTGCACCCACTAAGGAACCCTTTAAAAAGCTTGTTCATCAGGGTATGATATTGGGCGAGAACGGCATAAAAATGGGCAAGCGTTTCCCTGAGTTCGTTGTAAACCCATCTGATATCGTTAGAGATTATGGCGCGGATACTCTCCGTCTTTATGAGATGTTCATGGGACCTCTCGAGGTCAGCAAACCCTGGAGCAAGAACGGTGTTGAGGGCGCAAAGAGATTTGTACAGAGAGTATGGAGTTTCTTTACAGAGACCGGCAAGCTTACTGACAGCAATGACGGAGCGCTTACAAAGGTATATCACCAGACTGTAAAGAAGGTAACTGACGATTTTGAGAAGCTTGCCTTCAATACAGCTATCAGCCAGATGATGATATTTGTGAATGCAGTTTATAAGAACGATTCCTGTCCTAAGGAGTATGCTGAGGGACTTATAAAGATGCTTTCCTGCATCACTCCTCATATCGGTGAAGAGATATGGAGCATTATGGGACATAATGATACTATCGCCTACGAGAGCTGGCCTGTATACGATGAAGAGCTCTGCAAGGAGGATACTATCGAAATCGTTGTACAGGTAAACGGTAAGCTCAAGGCAAAGCTGAATGTTGCTGTTGACGCAGAAAAGGATCCTGTTATTGAAATGGCCCTCAGCGATGAAAAGGTAAAGGAAGCCCTTGAAGGCAAGACTATAGTCAAGCAGATATATGTACCAAATAAGCTTGTTAATATTGTTGCAAAGTAACGAAAATTTTAATTAATAAAAAAATGCTTGACAACGGGCAGAAAATGTGGTAAACTTATAGTATATTCTATATGATTATATTTGTGTATCTGCTGTTTTTTGGGGTATGCGCTGACTGACGTCCTGTTACGGACGATTAGTATAGATGCTATGGAGCAAAGCTCTGTGCAACCTCTGAACAAGGGAGGGAAATTGAGTGGCAGAAGTTCGTGTTGGCAAAAACGAGTCTTTAGACACAGCTCTTAAGAGATTTAAGAGATCATGTGCAAAGGATGGCGTAATTGCTGAGGTTCGTAAGAGAGAGCACTACGAGAAGCCTTCGGTAAAGCGTAAGAAGAAGTCTGAGGCAGCTCGTAAGCGTAAGTATTAATCTTACGAAT
This sequence comes from Ruminococcus sp., assembly GCA_017961625.1. Lineage (GTDB taxonomy): Bacteria > Bacillota > Clostridia > Oscillospirales > Ruminococcaceae > Ruminococcus. Next base: position 21,982 of record JAGCWY010000098.1, read on the forward strand.
TATGATTAGTGTTGATAAAAGCGGGCTGCGGCTCGCTTTTTCATTTGTTGAACGGAGTTGACAAATAGTTTGGGATTAAAACATAAAATTACAAATACCGACGTTGATTTCGCTTTCAGGAGAACAGTTAACATCACTCCCTCATTTCTGAAAAAGCACGGTATAAAAGGCCTTATACTAGACGTAGACAACACCCTTGCTGTGCATGACGATCCCGTACCTGCCGATGGTATAACGGAATGGCTTCAAAATATGAAAAATAACGGTATAAAACTGATAATAGTCTCAAATAATCACGATGGGCGTGTAAAGCGTTTTGCAGCACCTCTAGGTCTGGATTATGTTTGCGACGGCGGAAAGCCTTTGAAAAGAGGATATACTGCCGCTATGAAGAAAATGAGGCTTACCGCCTCAGAGACTGCCGCTGTAGGAGATCAGCTTTTTACAGATGTATGGGGAGCCAATCATTCCCACATAAAAATGATATACGTTCAGCCAATAGAGCCTGAACCAAAGAGCAAGAGGTTCATACGCTTCAAGAGAGTACTTGAAAAGCCTTTTCTGCCAAGAAAATTTGTTGACGACAAAAAGGAGTAAATATGGTTAAGAAGATACTTGTTATACACGGTCCAAATCTTAATCTGCTGGGGGAGAGAGAGCCAGGTATATACGGAAATACTGGTATAGATACCCTCAACAGTAATATTATCGACCGTGCCAAGGAGCAGGGACTGGAGTGTGAGATATTCCAGTCCAATCATGAAGGAGCTATCATCGACAAACTCCATGCCGCAAGAACTGTATTTGACGGCGTAATAATTAATGCAGGAGCATATACTCACTATAGCTATGCGATACGTGACGCAATAGCAGCAATAAAAATACCTGTCATAGAAGTACATATCAGCAACGTTTTCGCACGTGATGGATTCCGCTCGAACTCAGTAATAGCACCTGTATGCAAGGGAAGCATAAGCGGCTTCGGCTTTGGAAGCTACTATCTCGCAGTGCAGGCGCTTGCAGAGCTCTGAGAGGTGCGCAATGACAAGATTTGAAAAACTCTTTGAAAGTTTTGAAGGGGCAGATTGCGCTCTTATTACATCTGATATAAATCGAAGGTATTTTACCGGCATGAAGTCCTCAGCAGGAGTCGTAATTGCATTCCCAGGAAAAGCATATCTCCTCATTGATTTTCGGTATATTGAAAAGGCAAGGGCTACTGTCACAGACGCTGAGGTAATTGAGGCAAAAAAGCTCTATCCACAGTTAATGGAGCTGCTCGACAAGCACGGAGCAAAGTCTGTGGCTATAGAGTCTGAAACAATGACGGTGAAGGAGCTAAATGCCTACGAGCATTTTTTCAGCCAGATACATTTCGTACACGATGACTCACTGAGCACAGCGATATCTGCTCTCAGAATGGTCAAGGATGAGAACGAGCTTGAATGTATAAGAAAGGCACAGGAAATAGCGGAAGCAGCTTACGATAAGATACTTTGCTTCATTAAGCCGGGAGTTACCGAGCGCGAGACAGCCCTTGAGCTCAACAGACTTATGTTCGAGCTTGGCGCAGAGGACCTTTCCTTTGATACTATCGTACTTTCGGGAGCAAATACTTCTATGCCTCACGGTGTTCCATCGGACAAGAAGATAGAAGATGGCGAGTTCGTTCTAATGGACTTTGGAGCTGTATATAACGGATATCACAGCGATATGACCCGTACTGTATGTGTAGGGCAGCCTGATGCCGAGATGAAAAAGGTTTACAACACTGTACTCAGCGCACAGCTTGCAGCCCTTGAAGCTGCAAAGGCAGGTATGAACGGTAGCGAGCTTGACAGGATAGCCCGTGATATCATAGATCGAGCAGGCTACGGAAGCTGTTTCGGACATTCTCTCGGACACGGCGTTGGCATGGAGATACACGAAAAGCCGAATGCTTCGACAAATTACAAGCTACCTCTGAACGAAGGAGCTGTTATCACTGTAGAACCAGGAATTTACTTAGCAGGCAAATTCGGCGTAAGGATAGAGGATTTTGTCATTTTGACCGAAAACGGCTGCGAAAACTTGACAAAAAGCGCAAAAAGTCTAATTACTTTATAATTATTCATTTTAGGTATTGCAAATAATACTGAAATGTGGTAAAATATAGTATATTATTATTTTAAAAATACGGAGGTATTTATAATGATTTCAGCAGGAGATTTCAGAAACGGCGTTACCTTTGAGCTTGACGGACAGGTAGTACAGGTTATCGAATTCCAGCACGTTAAGCCCGGTAAGGGAGCCGCTTTTGTAAGAACTAAATACAAGAACGTAATCACTGGCTCGGTTGTTGAAACTTCATTCAACCCTACTGCAAAATTCCCCACAGCTTTCGTTGAGAGAAAGGATATGCAGTATAGCTACAATGACGGAGATCTTTATTACTTCATGGATCTTGAGTCCTACGAGCAGGTACCGATCAGCGCATCTATCCTTGGCGACAGCTTTAAGTTCGTAAAGGAAGAAATGATCTGTAAGATACTTTCTTACAAGGGCAACGTTTTCGGCGTTGAGCCGCCCAACTTTGTAGAGCTCAAGGTAACACAGACAGATCCTGGTTTCAAGGGTGATACAGCAACAAACGCAACAAAGCCTGCAACACTTGAAACAGGTGCTGAAATCAAGGTTCCGCTCTTCATCGATGAAGGTGAGATCATTCAGGTAGATACAAGAACAGGCGAGTATATGTCTAGAGCATAAGCCTTGCCTTTACTATAATTTGAGAGGAGGAGCTTGTTATGAAGCTTACCGAGAAAATGTCATATTTAAAGGGACTTATAGACGGTCTTGAGATTGACACTTCCACAAAGGAAGGAAAGGTGCTTATCCAGATGTCGGAGGTTATGTCAGAGCTGGTGCTCTATGTTGACGACCTTCAGTCACAGGTAGACGAGCTCACAGAGCTCTGCGATATTCTTGATGAAGACCTCGGACAGGTAGAGGACGATTTCTACGAGTGTGACAACTGTGACGGAGACTGTGGCAGCTGTGACGAGGACGATGACTGGGACGACGATGATTTCGATTTTGACGACGATGACGACGAACTTTATGAGATCACCTGTCCTACATGTGGAGATACGATACTTCTTGACGAAGGTATGATAGAAGAGGGCTCAATGAACTGTCCTAACTGCAATGAGCTCCTTGAGTTTGATTATGACGATCTTACTATCGAGGACTTTGAGGACAAGGACGAAGCTCCTGAGAAGAAGTAATATTGCCGTAAAATAGCAAATACGCTGCGGAATGAATATCTTTCCGCAGCTTTTTTATTATTTTCTGTAACGAAAGTGAAATATCGTAGTCTTATAGTTGAAGGCGGTGAGAAGTTTGGATAAAGTCGATGAGCTCTACAAAGATTATTTCCATGATGTATACCTTTATATAAGATCACTGTCGGCGGACGAACATCTTGCCGAGGATATAACGCAGGAGACTTTTTTCAGGGCGATGAAGTCCGTTGACAACTTCCGCGGTGACTGCGATATAAGGGTATGGCTGTGTCAGATAGCGAAAAATCTTCTATATACACACGGCAAAAAATGTGGCAGGTTTACTGGAGAAGAAGTTCCCGAAACACTGCCCGATTCAAAAACTTCCATTGAGGATATGGTTGCTGACGGAGAGCAGAGTATGGAGATACACCGTGTTCTTCATACGCTGAGTGAGCCCTACAAGGAAGTATTCACACTGAGAGTTTTCGGTGAGCTTAGCTTCCGGCAGATAGGGGATATCTTCGGAAAAACCGAAAGCTGGGCGCGAGTGTCCTTCCACCGCGCAAAGCTTAAGATAATTGAAGAACTGGAGGTACAGAAATGAATAACTGCGATATAGTAAAGGATTTGCTTCCGCTGTATGCTGATGATGTATGTAGTGAGGAGAGTATAAAAGCGGTCGAGGAGCATATCAATGGCTGTCCAACCTGTAGATCGGAGCTTGAAAAGTTACGTCAAAATGTAAGTATAAGTCCTCAGAAGGACGGAGAGGTACTTAAACGTATAAAGAGACGTCTGCGTATAGAGAAGCTCATAGTGGGGCTTATAAGCGTTTTAGCTATATGCGGAGTGATGATATTCGGGCTTATGTATCTTTTAAACACAGCTGAGTCAATGGACGTGAAAAAATATAATATTCCCAATAGTCTCAATGTAACAATACACGGCAACGAGCTTTATCTTGTTGTCGATGGTGAAGCAGCTGCTTTTTGGCACATTTTTCCAACTATAAGTGACACAGACGGAGATCATATGGGGTATGGAACAGGCTTTGACAGAGAAAAGAAGAATGGTTATGGTATCACATTCAAACAGCGTAAAATAGAAAGCTTTGCCATTGCAAGAGTAGAAGGAAAATGTGAGATAAAGCTTTTTGATATCGAAAAGAATACAGCAATGGACAAATTTTTCTACTACGATGATGTGAACAACAAAGAATATATTTTATGGGAGCGTGATAAAAATGACTGAGAGAAAGTTCAATATACCACTGATTCTATTTGCCGTAGCTGCGTTTGCGGCGGTATTATTCGGATTCTCTGTTGAAGGAATATTACTTGCGGTCATAACAATTATTATTTCAGTGAAGCTGCGTGAAAAGTATCTTATAAAGATACCAATAGCCGTTTGTATCGTTACTATTGTGGTCGCAGGTGCATTTATTGCGTTTATGATATACACAGGCACAAAGGGCGGATACAACAGCTATTGGCTTATGCGTCTAATATTCGGTACCCCTAAATAAAAATGAATACCCCCGTCAAATGACGGGGGCAAAGTTTTACTATTATTCATATTGTGTAAGTATCCTCTGTGCCACTTCAAGACGAGTCTGGCGGTTGTTCATTGCTTGCTTTTCGATATATTTGTGTGCCTGAGGCTCAGTGAACTTCAGGTATTTCATGAGAGTGGTCTTTGCGCGGTTAATAGTGCGCATTTCTTCTATACGACTGAGGATATCTGAACTTTCACGTTTTACGCCAGCCATACGTATTCTTGCCGCAATGACAAGGCGTATAGTGCGCTGTAAGAGATCGCTCGTCACGGGCTTGGCGATAACATTTATACCGCTGTCCGAGACTCTGTCAGCTATATCATCTGCAACATCGCTTCCGCATATAAGTATGATACCAGCCGAGGTAGACTCGGCAATCATTTCTGCAAGCTCTTGCCCGAATTCGTCCGGTAAGGGCGTATTTATTATGACAACCTCAGGTTCGGTATCATTATTGACGAGCCTACGTGCTTCGCTACCGCTTGCCGCATAAGCTGTCTTCACGCAGCCCTCTATGCGCAGTAGCTGCTCTGCCAGCTCGGATATATTATCGTTTGCGGAAACTATCAATGCTCTTTCCATTTATTACCTCATACGAATTTGAAATATGACTCTTCTTCAAATTTGTCCTTATCCGCAGCTTGCTCATAGTCAAATATCTGGCGGTCGAGCTGAGCGAAGATATTACCGAGCAGCTCGGGAGAAAGAGTACTTCTTACGAAATGGCTTGCCTTGGCAGCGGAAGTTGCCTCCTCAAGAGTAGAGGGTAATGGCTGGAAAACAGAGCCTGCGGTATCGCTGTGCATAGCGCTCTCGAAGAGGTAGGAATCATTTCCGAGTATACCTTCTATACCTGCGGCAAGTATAAGCTTGAAGGTGATATACGGGTTGCAGCATGCGTCTGCTGAGCGTATCTCAATACGTGGAGATATACCCACAGGCTTTGGAACTCTGATAAGCTGAGAGCGATTGTCTGTAGACCAGTTGACATATTTTGGCGCATAACCTATACCGAAGCGCTTGTAGGAGTTGGTAGTGCAGTTGAGAAAGGCAGTTATCTCCCTAATCTTGCTAAGAACTCCTGATATAAAGCATTTACCTTCATGGGGCATAGCGTTTATATCGTTGCCGAAGATATTATCGCCTCCCTTTTTAAGGCTTATGGATATGCTAAGAGCGCTTCCATGCTCATCAGGGAGAGGCTTCGGCATGAATGAAGCAAAAAGACCGTTCTGAGCGGCTATGGACTTAACAACAGTCTTGTAATGTACCATATTGTCAGCAGCGGTTATAGGCTCGCTTTCGCGGAACTCTATCTCATTCTGCGCTGGACCGTGCTTATGGCAAGAGCTCTTGGGACTCATTCCCATTTCCTCAAGGGAGAGACATATTTCACGTCTTGCGTTTTCACATTTATCAAGGGGAGCAACATCGAGGTAGCCACCCTTATCGTGAGGTACCTTGGTAGGCTCGCCGCGTTCGTCAAGCTCGAAAAGATAAAACTCGCATTTTGTGCCCATTTCGCAGGAATAGCCGTCGAGTCGAAGCTGATTGATATAGTTTGTCAGCTCTGTACGCATATCGCCTACATAGTCGCTTCCATCGGTGTTTTTCAGTGAGCAGAAGAAGCGTACAACACGTCCCGACTTCGGTCTCCAAGGGAGAACGGAAAGTGTTGATATATCGGGAACGAGAAGCAAATCAGAGCAGCCCTCCGCAATGCATGAAGCGTCGAACGGGATGCCATATTCAAATGCACGCGGCAGCTCGTTTGGCATAATAGCCACGTTTTTTAGATTGCCGAACATATCGCAGAAAGTAAGTCTTATAAATTTTACGTCGTTCTCTTCAACGAATTTCAGTATCTCTTTAGGAGAAAAGCTCATTGAAAGACCTCCAATTAAGTTTTTAGCCTTTAGCACTTAGCCGTCAGCTATTATAGTGGCGGATATTTTCGCCCATTATTACTATTTATTTTAAAGCCATAACATATATCTGGCATGGATTATCTTCGTCCCAGTAAGTGGGGAAAACCTCTAACTCCTTGAAACCGCAGCTGAGATAGAATAGATTGGTTTTGTCGTAATCAGGGTATTTGCCCATTTGAACAGTTTTTACCTGCATAAAGGAATAACCGCTTTCAATAGCGATAGTCTTTGCCTTTTCAAATAGCTGACGACCGATTCCGCTGCGGTGATAGTTTTTCATCACACCCATAACAGCCAGTTCCACGGTATCCTTACCAGTTTCTTTCAGACAAAGGAATCCCACATGTTCTCGGTTTTCGTTAGCTGCTATAAATATCCAGTCAGCACTTTCGTGGATATACTGTTCCCTTGATTCGTCTACCTCGAACCATTCTCTGAGCGCTTCAAGTACTTTTCGTGATATTTTTCTTTTTTCATCTTTATCAAAAATCTGTTCTATCATTTATATATTCTCCTAATTATAGTTGAAAAGGACAGCGTTCTTAACTTTCAGATGTAGGGGCGGATATTATCCGCCCACATGCTTTACTAACTCTACTTTTATTTTTTCACAATATATTGAGAATTCAATGTCCTGTTCAAATGAATAGATATGAAATCGGGTATGTTTTTCAACTCCTGTATCAGATAAGTCATCAATAGCTAAGCCGCTATAGAAACCATTTATCATATCAAGGCTTATGTTGCCTATAGCATTATACATAAAGAGCTTCACCGAATATTTACACTGCGGATCGGTAAGGAGCATTTCTATACAACAGATAATATCGTTGCATTCCTCATTCAGTATATGCTTGTAATGCAGTTCTTCGACGTGACGGCCGAGTTTATACCAACATTGTAATTCTTCGGGTAATTCTTTTTTCAGAGCTTCGATTCCTTCAATATTATCCGAATTATTAAACATATTGTCACCTTCAAAGTTATTGTGAGTAACGTCTTGGTATTTCAATCATTCGTCAAACGGGAAGTAATGTTCTGATTTGGACTGGAATTCGCATAGCTTTATGATCTTATTATCATTATCAAAATCAGCTACTGTGACACCGTCAAATCCGTCGGTATTTCCGTCATAATAGCATTTGAAATACCATTCTGCGACTAATGTTTTTTCATGGATGATAGTTCGCTTAATAGTCCATTCCAGAACTCTTCCGTGTCGATTCCATTCATCGAACCACTTTAATATCTGAGAAAGGCCATGATACTCCGGACCGTAGCACTCGATGTATATGGTATTTTCTGAAAATGTTTCTTTTAATACGGAAATATCATTTTCTATCCATGCCTTGAAATATCTCCTTAATACTTCTACCATTCCTTATACATTGAAACGGAACAGAACTATATCTCCGTCCTGCATAACGTACTCCTTGCCCTCAAGGCGAACAAGTCCCTTTTCTTTGGCGGCAGCCATGCTTCCGCAAGCCATAAGATCGTCGTAGGAGATAACTTCTGCACGGATAAAGCCTTTTTCAAAGTCTGTATGTATCTTACCCGCAGCCTGAGGAGCTTTAGTACCCTTGGTTATAGTCCATGCGCGAACCTCCTGTTTGCCTGCAGTAAGGTAAGAGATAAGTCCCAGGAGAGCATATCCCTCCTTGATGATACGGTTGAGACCTGATACCTCGAGACCTAGCTCGCTGAGGAACATTGCCTTGTCCTCGTCGCCCATATCTGAAATCTCAGCCTCTATCTGAGCGCAGATAGGAAGTACTGCTGAGTGCTCCTCCTCTGCAAGCTTGCATACAGTCTTATAGTTCTCATTTGTATCTATATTGTTGGTGAAATCTTCCTCACTGAGGTTAGCCGCATAGATAACCGGTTTTGCAGACAGCAGGGGAGTTGACTTTATAAGCTCTCTTTCCTCGTCAGTGAAGTCAAAGCCTCTTGCTGATTTTCCTTCTTCAAGATGTGCCTTGAGCTTTTCAAGGAACTCAGCCTCAGCAATGTACTTCTTATCGCCCTTTGCAGCCTTTTTAGCCCTGTCTATACGTCTTTCTACCATTTCTATATCCGAGAAAATAAGCTCGAGATTGATAGTTTCGATATCGCGGAGAGGATTGATACTGCCGTCAACGTGGATTATATTGGGATCCTCAAAGCACCTTACAACATGTACGATAGCGTCCACCTCGCGGATATCTGCAAGGAACTTGTTTCCCAGTCCCTCGCCCTTGGAAGCTCCCTTTACGAGACCTGCAATGTCCACGAATTCAAGGGTAGCGGGGGTGAATTTATCCGGCTCGTACATTTCTGCGAGCTTATCAAGTCTTTCGTCGGGAACTGATACGATACCAACGTTTTTTTCGATAGTGCAGAATGGGTAGTTTGCGGATTCCGCACCTGCATTTGTAAGTGCGTTAAAGAGTGTGCTTTTGCCCACGTTGGGCAGACCGACCATGCCAAGCTTCATATTTATTTCTTACCTTTCTCATATCTTTCCCCGCCGTTTAGGGCGGGGAAAGATTAGTTTAATTATTAGCGTATGTAGTGCGCTTATTGTTCACAAGCGAAGTAACGTTGGAGTTCTGTATCTGTACATCGCCTGTAGCTGTACCGATATCCTTAGGATTGCCTGCATTAACGACCATTGAAACCTCGGAATCGACTATAGTAACATTGCCGGTGCCGGTTGCGTCGCCGATACCTGTAACTTCGTCGCCCTCAGAGTCTATGGTGATTGAGGCGTTCTGTATCTTGGTATTGATATTGCCCTTCATTGCGCCTATGCAGGAATGCTTTGCAGAGCGCATCTTCATGCTTATCTTGCCCTGTCTGATGTATATGCTTCCCTCGCCGTCCTCAAGAACGCCGATTCCCACAGCTTGGGCGCCGGTGCAGGACATAGTGATATCAGCGTCTGAGCTGATAGTGGATATGCCCTTGCAACTTCCTATACCAGTGACCTTGATGCCGGATATAGTTATATCCAGCGAGCATTTCTCGCCGATATCTATATTTGCGTCGCCGTTGAAGCTTCCGATAGCAAGACCGTTATGGGAGTACATAAGTATCTTTATTTTACCTGAGATCAGCTTGATATTTGAGTCGTCATCGTTCTGACCTCCGCCGATGCAAAGTGCTTCAACGCTGTTAGATATTATCTCGAGAGTTCCACTGAAGTCGACAGTTATATCGCCATATCCGTGGTCGTAATCGTTACCGATGCCGATACCCTCCGAAGCATAGCAGTCTATGGTTAGACTACCTTTGCCACGAAGCTCGAACTGTGAACCCATAGGTACATAAATACCGGAATAGCTAAGCTTATTGCTCTTGACGACATTGAGGACGAGCTGAGCATATTCTCCTACGGTGATAGTAGGTTTACTGTTACCGCTTATCATATTTACGTTTTTAAGGGTCAGCTCGCAGCTGTGATTATCCATAATGGATATATTCATTTTTACTTGTTTGTCGGGATCGCCAACGATAGTTAGTTTGCTCTGATAAACGTGTATATCTGTATACTTTTCAAGGGCGAGCTTTAGAAGATCTAGCTCAGTCTCATTTTGAGCAGCGTATATCTTCTTTACTCCCTCAGGACGTACCTCAAGATTAGTTTTGATGATTTCGTCTTTTACGTCAGAGGAGATACTGTTGAGGAAGAGGGGCTTCGGCTTTGAAGTGTAATAGCCCTGAATAAGATCAACACCGAGGCGTATGACTGTTTTCAGTTCCTGAACTGTTTCCACGCCCTCAGCTAGCGATTGCAGATGATTCTCGTGACAAAACTCTATTATCGATGTAACGAGCTGCTGCTTTTTGAGATCGTTGTGGATATCGCTTATGAGTGAGCGGTCTATCTTTATATAATCTGGCGAATAGTGGAGCAGATTCGAGGAATTTGAATAGCCGGCGCCATAGTCATCGATAGCAAGTTTGCAATGAGCAAAACCACAGCGCTTTTTGAGAAGCTCTATGGACTCATCTGTAGCGGCAGTTTCCTCAACTATCTCTATTACGGTTTTTTCAAGGAGCTCGCCATATGTAAGGTAAAGCTCGTTGAATTCTTCGTCGCTCAGTAGATGACTGGGCAGGCAGTTTATGAAGAGCTTGCGCTTTTCAAATATCTGCTGATTATCACTGAGAAGTTTAAGGGTGTTAAAGAAGGTGAGCTTCTCAATGGAGTAAAGGTCGTTCTGAGCGGCAGCTATCTTCAGTATCTGAGTAGGAGCCATCTTGATATCGCCAACAGTCCTCATAAGAGCCTCATATCCGACAATCTCACCGGTCTGAGCCTCGACCACAGGCTGGAAATAGTAGGTGAGCAGATTGTCCTGAACTATGCGTGAGAATGTCTGAGCATTGCGGTATGAGTCCTTCTCACGTATATAGTTCTCCTCAGAGTACCAGTTGATGACTGAGCGTTTGTCAGTTCTTGCTTCAAACAAGGCAAACTCGGAGAAATTCATCAGCATATTGAAATCCGAAGCTTCCTCTGGATAAGATGCACAGCCGATAGAAAGGCTAATGCGGCTCTTGTCGGAGATATCTATTATCTCGCCGAAGTCGTCGGTTAATGTGCAGTTTTGCACAGCTTCGCCCATACTATTAAGAATATTGTATATGTTCATCTTGTCACAGTCGCAGAAAAAGACGCATATCTCATAGTTAGACTTTGAACCTATGATAATGGTATCGCTCTCAAAGCTTTTCAGAGCCTCCGCTACGGAGGTTATGCAGCTGTTGGTATTGTCTACAGTAAGGTATGAACCAAGCTTGTCTATGCCGTTTATGAATATAGTGGCAAGGCATGCTTGCTGAACATCAGGGAGTATCTTCTTTATTTTCTGTGAGAAAGAAGGGTAGGATGGCAGACGAGTTATTGGATCATACTCAATAAAGGAGTTGCGGTCGTTGAATTCTGTAATCTGACGTGTAAAGTCCTGTATGAAACCTATCCACTCATCGCTGCTCTCATAGACGTTCATTTTGACATATCGTGAGGTGTTTCCGTCGTTGAATTTGTATATATGCTTCTGTCCTTCTATCGGGTTCTTTGAGATCTTTTCAAGGAGATCGAAGAACTCGAATTCGTTGATCTTTTCGCTCTGACAGCCAAGGATATGGCAGGAAACTGCATCAAGGTAAGCGGCTTTTTCCTTTGCAATATAGGTGAAGGCGCCTATATTACCCACGAACTGCTGAAATACCTGCCAGTCATGACTGAGCGCGGGAGGGTTTGTGCTGAAATCAAAAATACTCATAATGTCCCCTTTTACCGCGTGAGCTGCACTGAAAAGACAGTAACAGCACATTGGCACCTGCGTTTAACGGTCAGCAGGAGACCGTGATAACGTACATTTATACACTTTTATTATACTACATCAGGACGTGAATGTCAACAAAAAAGCCGCCATTTCTGGCGGCATGGGAAATACTTTAAAGGCATCAATCGAGGAAGTCTTTGACCTTTTTACTTCTGCTGGGGTGACGGAGCTTTCTAAGCGCCTTAGCTTCGATTTGACGGATACGTTCACGGGTAACGTCAAATCGCTGACCTACTTCCTCAAGAGTACGGGATTTGCCGTCCTCAAGACCGAAACGGAGCTTCAGTACTTTTGCTTCACGGTCTGTTAGGGTTGAGAGCACTTCGTTGAGTTGCTCCTTAAGAAGAGTATGGGAAGCTGCCTCTGCCGGAGCCGGAGCGTCATCGTCGGGGATAAAGTCACCAAGGTGGCTGTCTTCTTCCTCACCGATAGGAGTTTCAAGGGATACGGGATCCTGTGCTACTCGCATGATCTCACGAACTTTGTCAACTGGCATATTGAGCTTTTCAGCTATCTCTTCTGGACTCGGGTCGTGACCGTTTTCATGGAGGAGCTGGCTAGATACCTTCTTTACCTTTGTGATAGTCTCAACCATGTGTACAGGAATACGTATAGTCCTTGCCTGATCGGCGATAGCGCGGGTTATGGCTTGTCTTATCCACCATGTTGCATAAGTGGAGAACTTGAAGCCCTTTGTATAGTCGAACTTTTCAACAGCCTTGATAAGACCGAGATTTCCTTCCTGTATTAAATCAAGGAACTGCATACCTCTTCCTACGTACTTTTTAGCTATGGATACAACAAGACGGAGGTTAGCTTCCGAGAGACGCTTCTTGGCGTAGGGATCACCCTTTGCCATTCTCTGTGCAAGCTCTATCTCTTCCTCAGTTGTAAGGAGGGGAACTCTTCCTATTTCCTTGAGATATATCTTTACGGGGTCATCGATAGCAATACCCTCTGTGGAAAGAGCCATTTCAAGGTCGTCTGTCATATTTGAGTCAAGACCAATCTTAAGATCGGCGTCGAGGTTCATATCCTCAATAATCTCGATATTGAGATTCTCACAGTTTTCATAGAAGGTGTCAATCTGATCGACGCTGAAATCAAGCTCCTCGAGAGCGTCGGTTATCTCCTTGGTAGTGAGCCTTCCGTTGGCTTTACCTTGTTCCATAAGAGCTTCTATGGTGTTTTTCTTTTCCATTGTATTTATCCTCCTACTTGTTTTTGGAACGGAAGAGTTCCAGCAGCTCGTCGTTGCTCAGCTCCCCGTCTGTTTTGGGTGTACTGTTCCTAAGTACCTGTGCGCAGTCGGCAACTACGTCGAGCGTAACGGCTACTTCGCGCTTTTTTGCAGCTATTCCGCTTATTCTTCCCGTTTCTTCGGGAGAAAATTCGTCCGAGAGTAGAGATATCGAGAACTTGTCCGTATTTTTCATTGCACCGAGCAGAGCATTGTATACCTTTTTGTTGAAGGCAGTCACAAAACACTCCGGAGGAGCAAGCTTCTCTATATTCTCCCATTCCTGAGGGCGTTTCAGTAGATAGCTGATTATAGTCTCCTCGGCGCGGGCTTCCTTTTTATTGGATACTGCGTCGGGGTTTATATCGTCGCGTATATATGATGTTTTAGCCTTTATGGAGCGCCATTCGTTCTTTTTGGCGCTTCGGCTGTTCTTTTCGAGCATTGAATCTATATGTGTTTTCAGCACCTGTACTGGTATATCACATTTCTTTGATGTCCTGGATATATATACCTCACGCTCTAGCGGGGATTCTATACCTGCAAGTACTTTTGAAGTGCGTTTGAGTAGTTCAACTCTTCCTATCTCTGTTGAAAGGTCGAGACCTTCCTCACACCTATCGAGCATGAAGTCATTGGCGTCGTTGGAATCATCTATAAGCATACGAAAGCGGTCACGTCCGAACTTTTTTATGTATTCATCAGGATCCTTTGCACCCTCCATGTGTAGTATCTTAGTGCGGAGCCCAACGTCTGCAAAGTGGTTAATAGCCTTCTGAGTAGCCTTTTGTCCTGCGCCGTCGCTGTCGTAGGCGACTACAACCTCCTCGGCGTAATGGCTTATGAGACGTGCCTGATCGGGAGTTATCGCGGTGCCTAGGGTGGCGACCACGTTTTCAAAGCCAGCCTGATTAACAGCTATGACGTCCATATAACCCTCACAGAGTATCAGCCTTTTGGCGTTGGAATTCTTTGCAAAGTTCATAGAGAAAAGATTTGAGCCTTTGTCGAATACAGGAGTTTTTCCGGTATTCAGGTATTTAGGCTGTGAATTGTCGAGAACTCGTCCGCCGAAGCCAATTATATTACCGCGGAGGTCGATGATAGGGAACATTACTCTTTTCCTGAACATATCAAAAGTACGCCCGTTTCTCTGACCGCCTAACCATGCGTCAGTTATCTCCTCGTCAGAATATCCCTTTGACCTGAGCAGATCTGTCAGATCGTTCCAAGAGTCGGGAGCATAGCCGAGACCGTACTTTTTTATAGTCTGAGGCGACAGCTTGCGGCTGGCGAAATACTGTAGACCGGACTTGTCGTTGCCCTTGAATAGATTTGTATAGAAATGGTTCGCGGCAATGCGGTTCATTTCGTAGATACGGGTCTTTCGTTTGGCGTAGCTGCTGTCCTTATTGCCGTACTCGGGGACTTCCATGCCAGAGCGTTGAGCGAGAAGCTTCACGGCTTCCGAAAAGTCGAGATTTTCTGCCTTCATAACGAAGGTTATCACATCGCCGCCTGCGCCGCAACCGAAGCAGTAAAAGCTCTGAGTATCAGTGAAAATGGTGCATGAAGGGGTTTTTTCCGAGTGGAAGGGGCAGGAGCAGACATAATTCCGTCCTCGCCTTATAAGATTCACATAGCCGCCCATGACTGTTTCTATTGGGTTAGCATTACGGAGATTATAGAGAAATTCGTCGTTCTGAGGCATTATTTTCCCTCACTTCCAGAATTTCGGCACGAAAAGCTCGGTGTAGAGGTCGACGGCGTATTCGTCGCTCATTCCAGATATATAGTCACAGACAGCGCGGTCAGCGTCTGAATCTTTCATTATACTGCGATATTCATCAGGGAGCTTTTTGCTGTTCTCTATGAAATACGCATACAGCTTGCGTATCAGCTGTTCAGCCTTGCTTTCCTCTTGCTTTGCGGTAGGATTGGTGTATACCTTTTCAAACATGAACCTTTTAAGGTCGTCATGAGCTTTACGTATCTCTGGCGCAAAGTCTATATCAAATGCTCCGTGTTCGATAACGGAGGCTATAAGTGTTGTTATCCTTTTTGTCTTGGTATTTCCGAGAGTTACTACGCAGTCACGTGGTAACTCGTTGGAATCAAGTATACCGGCACGGATAGAGTCCTCAATATCGTGGTTTATGTAAGCAATAGTATCTGCAAGACGAACAATATTGCCCTCTTTGGTATCGGCAATCATATTTGTATGACAGAGTATGCCGTTGCGGACTGCATAGGTAAGATTCAGTCCCTTACCCTTCTTTTCAAGTGTCTCAACAACGCGGACGCTCTGCTCATAGTGCTTAAAGCCATGGGGACATATCTCGTCAAGTGTTCTTTCACCGCAGTGACCGAAGGGAGAATGACCTAAGTCGTGACCGAGAGCGATAGCCTCGGTGAGATCTTCGTTGAGACGCATCCCCCTTGCGATAGTCCTTGCAATCTGGGAAACTTCAAGTGTATGGGTGAGCCTTGTCCTGTAGTGGTCACCGACAGGCGAGAGGAACACTTGTGTTTTACGTTTAAGTCTGCGGAAGGAGTTACAGTGGAGTATGCGATCACGGTCGCGCTGAAACTCTGTTCTATAGGGGCATTTGTCTTCATAGCGCTCACGCTCTGTACCCTTTGTATCTATGCTTGCGCAGGCGAATTTGCTGAGTATACCTGCCTCGCTGATCTCTATCTGTTCGCGTACTGTCATACCTTTTCCCCCTGACATAAAAAACTTCTCAGGAATACTGCCTGAAAAATGCGTCTATAATACTTATACTAAAACGGGACAAAAAACCCTTTATTTTTTCAAGAAAAATTTTTCACAGAGGAAAAATCCTCAAAAAGCTCGCCGCAGTCAGCGATAACGACAGAGCCGTTGGTAGCTTCGATAAGCTCGCTTTTCAGAGCTTCAAGCTTCTCGGAAAGGACAAGTATCTCAAGAGTAACATCGCTGCCGAAGTCCGAATTTACAGTGATTGTATCAAAATTTGGCAGTAGATAAGATATCTTTCCGTACATACCGTAATCTGCTGTTATCCTAAGACGGTGGCACAGACACATATTCATTATATGTGCAGCGTCGCAGGCGAGGGAAGCAGCGTGTGAATAGGCTCTCACAAGTCCTCCGCCGCCTAGGAGTATACCTCCGAAATAACGGGTTACTACCACACAAACGTCGGTAAGTCCGCGCTTCTGGAGCACGTCGAGAACAGGTACTCCGGCGGTACCCTGAGGCTCTCCATCGTCAGAATAACGGGAAATATTGTCATCACGTAGTATATAAGCGTATACGTTATGCTTTGCCTTGCGGTGTTCAGCTTTTATTGAGTTAATAAAGGCTACAGCTTCGTCGTTTGTCTTTACTGGGGCGATATAGCCTATAAACTCTGAGCGCTTTTCTATGAACGAAGCCTTTGCGTTTGCGGAAATAGTGAAATAGTTCATAATAAATTAACCTTATTGACGAAAAGCCCCGTCAATGACGGGGCTTGTGGATTACTTGTCCATATTGAAACGCTTCTTGAATCTGTCAACACGTCCGCCTGTATCAACAAGCTTCTGCTTTCCGGTATAGAACGGATGGCACTTTGAGCAGATTTCAACCTTGATGTTTTCCTTCGTAGACATAGTCTCAATCACATTACCGCAATGGCAAGTAATTGTGGTCTTCTTGAATTCAGGATGGATTCCCTCTTTCACGATTGTCACCTCTTTCGATTTTTTTTGCAAATCGAGCAGCCCATCAGTTCCTTTAGACAGTAGTGCCGAATATACATTACAGTAACTAATTATATCACTTTATAATTAATCTGTCAATAGCAAATTAAAATATTATTTTTATTTAACTTTAGCAACAGTATAACCATCAATCTCGTAGACCTTAGTTTTATCTGTTTCCTCAACAGCGTCTTCTTTGTCAAAGAATACATAGAGGACGTCGCTCCTGCCGTTTCCAGCTTTGAGCTGATCGTACTGCTCCTGTGCGTAGTCTCTGCAAGCGGCGAGATCCATACGTGCAAGATAGAAGCTACTCAGGCCTATGTTCTTTTTAGCTGCCATCTGAGCAAAATCAAAGTACATCTGCATATACAGACCGTAAGCGTCCTTCATGGGTAGAAAGATTATCTCTTTAGTATCCTCTGTCAGTTCCTCCCATTTCTCGTCTTTTAGTGCGTATTCATAAGCAGGCGGATTACCATACTGTTTATGGAGATTCCTGCACCAGTCTCGAATATCCAAGCCCTGAATGAGAAAACACATACTAACTGCAACTATTGCTGCCTTTTTGGGAAGCTTCGAAACTAGTGCCATAGCGGATGTCATGACAATAACACCGGAAACCCATATAAAACGTCCTGAACAACGGAATATACTGAGACCTCCTCTTATAAGTCGAGGGAGGGGAATCTCGAGGAGAACTCTTCCATTGAGGGTTATCCTGTTGCTGACAGCCCAGCAGAAGCTGAACATGAATACTGCTGTAATTGCCCAGAACTCAACTTTGTATTTTTTAATCAGTCCTCGTGCAGCCTTTATGAAGCTGCCCTCCTTCTTTTCCAAAATACTTAAAAGGATTATGAATGCGATGATAACACACACTATCATGCCAAGACCGAGATATCCGAATCCCTCACCCTGTCCGTCAAAGCTATTGAGTGGGCGAAGGAACTTCGATAGTCCACGACTGTCGAAAAATGTATTGAGATTTGAAGAGTATCCGCCGAAACCACCGTCAATATAGCTGCCTTGTCCATAGAAGCCACCTATGATAAACAAGGTAAGCAGAGTTGAAGCAACTGAAGTACCGAACACGGCAACTGCTTTTTTGAGGTTTTTATCCCTGAATACGACGAGTATCACGTATCCGAGCATTACCATGAACACCATGGGGACAAAGTAGGAATGTATTAAAACGGCGAGCATACAGTTAACTGACCAGAGTATCATGGGAGTGAACTTGTGCTTGTACTTCTTCTTGTAATCAAAACAGAGTATCATAGCGATGATGAAAAGCCATATAGCGCCGAGAGAGTTGTGATGAGTGATACGGTTTATTGATGGCGGAAAGGCTGAATAGAACAGTGAACCAATCGATGAAAACACTATATTTGGCTTTATCCTGTAGAGCAAAGCAGCACCGAATCCGCCGTTGAGAGCGAAACATATCATTCCCCAAAGGCCGAGAAATTGGAATGTCTCGGGAAGAAAGGGAGAGAGTATCTTGAATATCAATCCGAAAAGTGGAATAGAATCCGAGTACATACACGAAACGGGACCAGTGCAAGTAAGTCCTTTAGTGAGACCAATCGGGAAGGTCCACGGGGTGTTCCTGAAAAATACCCAGCCGAGATGATGTTGTGTGGCATCGCTCGTGTAAGCGAATACCCAGTTTGTGTTTGAAGGGGATACCATGGAGGCGCCGAATATCACAATGAAAGTGAGGGCGCCGAGTATTGCTCCAATCAGAAATACGACCTTGCTGCTATGATCTTTGAGTAAACCTTTTTTGTCAGTTGTTGTTTTGGAAAAAGCCATTATTAAGCCTGCACTCCTTGTCAAATTTTAATATTTCATCAGCGGAAAGTTCTGCCTTTCTGCCACAAGTAAATGGGCGAACAGAAGTCCGCCCTTTGATATTATTTCATGCTTTGAGTAAAGTCTGCATATATCTTCTGCTCAATAGCCTCAGCTTCTGCTTTTGTAGCAGCCTTTGCAGTGAGATAGGTCTTTATCTTGGGCTCCGTACCGGAAGGACGGACGATAGCCTTGCAGTTGTTTTCAAGGTAGAAAGCAAGAACATTGGACTTGGGGAGTGTGAGCTCCTTTACTTTGCCGGTTGCGATATCCTTTGAAGTGCTTGCCTTATAGTCTTCAAAGCGCTCGACTTTCAGGCCTCCTATAGATGTGGGAGGTGCCTGACGAAGGTTAGCCATTATCTCTTCCATGTGCTTCATTCCGCTTTCGCCGTCGAACTCGAAGCTGTAAAGGGTTTGGAGGAACATACCGTACTTCTTGTACAAGTTTTCTCTTGCCTGCATGAGGGTTATGCCCTGTGTGCGGTAGTAAGCAGCCATTTCACATATCAGCATCGAAGCGTCAACTGCGTCCTTGTCTCTTACGTATCCGCCGGAGAGATAACCGTAGCTCTCTTCAAAGCCGAATACATAACGTTTTTCCTCTCCCTTTTCTTCAAGGAAGCCTATCTGTTCGCCGATGAACTTGAAGCCTGTGAGGACTTCTCTTATCTCGACACCGTATTCCTTGCCGATGAGGTTTACGATATCAGTGGTAACGATAGTTTTTACAGCGACAGGATCTTTTGGCATAGTGCCCTTCTTTACGCGCTGCTCGCATATATATTCAAGGAGCATTGCTCCTACCTCATTTCCTGAGAAGAGGGCATAGCCGCCGTTGCCGTCGGGAACTGCTATGCCTACGCGGTCACAGTCGGGATCGGTGGCAAGAAGTAGATCAGGCTTTACCTTGTCGCAGTAGCTGAGACCAACCTGCAAAGCCTCCCTAATCTCTGGGTTAGGATAGGGACATGTGGAAAAATTGCCGTCCGGCTGCTCCTGTTCCTTTACTATAGTGACGTCTGTAATGCCTATACGTTTGAGTATCTCTCGTACAGGTTTGTTTCCTGTGCCGTTGAGCGGAGTGTATACCACTTTCAGACCACTTGTAGGGCAGAGATCGGTATTAATTCCCTCAGAGAGGACACGCTGATAGAAGGCTTCTGTGATATCGTCGCTGATGTAGGAGATATTGCCCTTTTTGAGCTCCTCATCGAAATTTGACCTTTTGACATCTTTGAAGATATCAAGCGAATTGATCTTTTCGAGTATTATCTCAGCTCCTCTGAGCGTTATCTGGCAACCATCCTCGCCGTACACCTTGTAACCGTTGTACTTGGCAGGATTGTGGCTTGCCGTCACCATTATACCGCCCTGACATTTTAGTGAGCGGACTGCCCATGAAAGGCAGGGAGTAGGCATGAGTTCCTTGTATATATGTACCTTTATACCGTTTGCAGCAAGGACTTCAGCCGCGGTTCTCGAGAAAACGTCGCTTTTAATACGGCTGTCGTAGGAAATAGCAACGCTTGGATTCTTGTACTCCTGATTGAGATAGTCTGCAAAACCCTGTGTGGCGCGTCTTACAGTATAGATATTCATGCGGTTCGTACCGGCGCCTATAACCCCTCTTAGTCCGCCTGTACCAAATTCAAGATCACGGTAAAACCTGTCTTTTATACCGTCACTGTCGCCCTTTATCCCCATGAGCTCAGTCTGAAGATCCTGATCCTCCTTTGCGTTTTCGCACCAGAGGCTGTAAAGTTCCATTTCTTTCATGTTTAATACCTCCTGAACAGATATATAATTATTATATCACACTTTATAGTTTTTTGGAATAGTTTTTTTAAAAAAACAGGATTTATTTATGTTTTAACAAGCGATAAACGGACTTAGATGGCTGTATACTGAGGATTATAAGGTGCATATCTATTTATAATATTAGTATTTTATATTGTATATAATACGAGCAGTATACTGCTTCGCAGAACAGTTCAGTAATGATAAGTGAGTAACTAGCAATGGGATGAGCTTTAGAAGCATTGATGGAAGAATTTCTGAAATGAAAAACACAGGCTGTATTTCAAGCCTGTGTCAAAGGTTTATTCTGGATTTACAATAGGTAGCTCCTTACCATCGGTGAATCTATCGGAGATTATATAGATAAGGTCCACAAGCGAACCAATACCGATTAATCCGAAGGTAAACAGGTATAAGATGCCTGTTCTGGTTCTGCCGACATAGAACCTGTGGAGTCCAAAAAAACCAAGGAACAAACAAAGCAATAAAGTTATATGCCAATTCTTTTCTGAATACATATAAATCACGCTCCTATATCATTGTTTTGTAAATAAAAAATTTACTACTCTCAAAATATAAATATAATTGATTTAATGATAACATTAGCGAAATATGTTGAAATTTCAGTTTCTGTGTAAAAAACTACAATACGAGCCGCAGCTGTTTGAAAAAAGTTGCTGCGGCTCTGATTGCATGTATGTCAGTCTCCGAAGGACACACCGATATCGCGTGCTGCAATAACGAGGTGATTCTCGGTATCCACAAATTTTGTCTTTCCTGCGATATCCTCAAGCTTGTTGGAGGTTATCTTGTTGCCTATCTTTGCGACTGTTCTGCCGTAGCGCTCCTTTGCAATAAGGTAAGCTGCGTGTACTCCGAACTGTGTTGAAAGTACGCGGTCGTAGGCGCTGGGAGCACCGCCTCTGAGCATGTGACCAGGTACGCAGACACGGGCTTCAAGGCCGGTATTTGACTGTATCTGAGCAGCGATGCGTCCTGTAGCTGTGAGTATTCCAGCTTCGGCACGCTTTTTTGCACGCTCCTTCTTTTTGAGCTGAGCCTCGTTGACGTCGAAGGCGCCCTCTGCCACTGCAACTATGGAGAAGGTCTTGCCGTTGGCACTTCTTGCCATTACTGCGTCGCATATCTTGTCAATATCATAAGGTATTTCTGGGATTATTATAACGTCGGCACCGCCTGCGATACCTGCGTTAAGAGTAAGCCACCCGGCCTTGTTTCCCATTATCTCACATAGGAGCACACGGGAATGGCTTGCAGCTGTTGTATGAAGTCTGTCCAGCACGTCTGTTGCGATATCCACAGCTGTATGAAAACCGAAGGTAACGTCTGTGCCGTATATATCGTTATCTATAGTCTTGGGAAGTCCTATTATATTGAGTCCCTCATCGGCAAGGAGCTTTGAGGTCTTGTGGGTGCCGTTGCCGCCAAGCGTAAGAAGACAGTCAAGTTTCTGTTTCTTGTAAGTCTCCTTCATATTTTTTACCTTGTCGATATTGTCCTCTCCGATGACCTGCATCATCTTGAAGGGCTGTCGCTTCGTTCCGAATATGGTGCCACCTTGTGTGAGGATACCCGAAAAGGAGGATGGAGACATATCCTTGCAGAGATTATTGATAAGACCGTAATAGCCGTTTGAGATACCAACGATATCCACGTTGTCCTCGCCGAAGCGCTCATAGCACGCCTTTGCCACACCGCGTATAGTTGCGTTGAGACCGGGGCAGTCGCCGCCGCTCGTAAGGATACCTATTCGTCTTTTCATATTTATGACCTCCGTATTGTAGTTTGTGCTTTATCGTTTAATGTCGCGCTTTGCATTCTTCTCAAAGAATTCAAGTATCTTTTCTGGCGGCATAGGCTGACCGTAGAGGAAGCCCTGACCGTAGTCACAGCCTGCCATTCGCAGTATGGATTCCTGAACGTTGTTTTCGATGCCCTCTGCGATAGTTTCTATTTTCTTAGATTTTGCAATGCGTATTACTGCAGAAACTATCTCGTAGGCTATATTATCGTGCTCGATGTCCGTAATGAAGGAGCGGTCGAGTTTCAGCAACGTTATAGGGAGCACCTGTAAATAACTCAGTGAGGAATAGCCCTTTCCAAAGTCGTCCATAGCTAACTTAACACCGAGATCTCTGATCTTGTTCATCTGATCCACGGCAAAGTCGATATCGCTGAGGGCGAGACTTTCCGTAAGCTCTACCTCAAGCCACTGAGGATCGAGAGCGGAGCGTGCAAGAGCTTCAAACACCTTTTCCTTGAGGTCGGTCTGATAGAAGTCGGAAGAGGCGAAGTTTATCGACATAACTATAGGCGGATAGCCCATTTTCTGCCACAGCTTGTTTTGACGGCAGCCCTCGTTTAGCACGAATTCGCTTATCTTGCCTATGAGGTGAGAGCTTTCTGCGATAGGTACGAACGAATCCGGACCAATGATAGTTCCGTCAGGTTTTATCCAGCGTATCAGCGCTTCAACGCCCATTATTCTGCCTGATGTCAGGTCTATCTTGGGCTGATAGAAGAGCTGGAGCTCGTTATTGTCTATTGCCAGTGCGAGTGCCTTTTCAAGCTCGGTATTTCCGATTATGGAATCGTGCATACTTGGCTCGTAGCCGCAGACGCTTCCCTGTATTCCAGTATTTGATTTAAGAGCAAATTCAGCGTGCTCCATTACCTCAAGGAAGGAGTTGCCATCTTCGGGCATTTTAGAGAAGCCGGCAGAGCAGGTAAGGCTTATTGAAGCAAAATCGTCAACAGCGAGCTTTGTGAAGTCTTCCTGTATGGATTTTACTGTTCTTGTCGGCATTTCCTCGTCGCCATAGTCTCTGAGGAGGAGGGCGAAGTTATCACCGCTTATTCTTGCGGCAAGTCCGCCAGGAGTTACGTATTTATAGAGTATGTGTGCGAAGTTTTTAAGCACATAATTTCCATTGTTGTAGCCACAGGTATCGTTGATGATGTGGAATCGGTCTATATCCAGGACTATTATCCAGAATGAGTAGTCCAGTATCTTACATGAATCGAAGATCTCCTGACCTGTCACAACGAGCTTGTTGCGGTTTGCTATCTCGGTAACGTCGTCAATGTACGCAAGGCGCTCGATAAGGATATCCTTCTCGTGTTTCTGTGTTACATCGATAACGGCTCCGCCAAAGAGGGGAGAATTGTTACCAGAGCCGAGGATTGACTTAAGTCGGAAGGAGTACCAGCGGTAGGCTCCATCGGCGCTCTTGACCCTCATTTCTATGGTCTTTGCGGCGGATATGTCCTTATTGCGGATAGCTCCGTCAAATTGCAGCCTGTCATTTGGGTGTATTATGGAGCGTAGCTCGTTTACATTTATAGTGCCGCTTTTTAATCCCAGCATGTGAGCAAGCTCGGGAGAAGCACGGAATACCTTCCTGTCAGTACTCATTATAAGTCCTATTTCAGCAAGCTCCATTGAGGAGTGGAAGAAATCGTTTGCGCTTGCGAGATTAACACGCATTTTTTTCAGCTCTGTGAGGTTGAAGCCTGTGCTGAGGAAAAGAGCGCGCTTTCTCGTCTTTTTAACCATTGAGGTGCTCCATGCTATAGAAATAAGGGAGCCTGAGGGGTTACGGAAGGTGGATTCATAGGAATTGCTTCCAACAATCTTCTCAAGGGAAAGGGGATCCGGATTTGTTATTCCGAACGCCGTCCATACTCCCTCCATTTTGTCGGAGTATTCGGCTGTGATGCCGAGAAGGTCACGTAGCTTTTTATTTATATATACGTAGGCAAAGTCATCGGTCCATATAATCATCTCGGTGTTGAGGTTTTCGGTGACCTTGATGATATCGGACTCGTCCACAGAGGTCTTCTTGTTTTTATATATCCAACCCGATATCGCAAGTATCAGTGTAGCACATATCATCGTACAAACATATATGATGAGAGTGGTCTTTGCGTTTTGCGGATATAGTATACAATATGAAATCAGTAATATGGTCGCGGTAACTATGATAATAGCTGCTGCAAGAGGATTGAAGCTGCTTGTTACTCTTTTTACTGTGTTTTTTCTTTTGTTTTTATGTCGGCTTGATCTTTTGTTCACAGATACCGCCTCCCTTCAAACATATTTACTCATTTACATTATAGCAATAATAGCCGAAAAAGTCAATCAAAAATTTACGTGTCCTAACAAATTTGATAAAATTGACGGAAATTTACAAGAATATTTCACGTAATATACACTTTTGTCAAATATAATGCTATTAAGGAGAGGCGAGTTCAGCCATGTTCAAGCCTATATTAAAGCAGCAGGAGTTTTTCTAAGTGAATCTTGCTATTTGATGTATTATATGATATAATGTACATCAGAAAGTTTTCGTACTCCGGCGACTTTACCGGACTATAAATAAATACACGGAGGTAAATTATGGCACATATTCTTATTGTTGACGACGAAAAAAATATCCGCAATGTAGTTCGCGAATACGCTGAATTTGAAGGATATGAGGTTACCGAAGCCGAGAACGGCATGGAAGCTGTCAATCTCTGTCATGACCATGATTACGATCTCATCATAATGGATGTAATGATGCCTAGACTTGACGGCTATTCAGCGTGCAAGGAAATACATAAGACCAAGAGCATACCTGTTATCATGCTTTCTGCAAGAGGCGAGGAATACGATAAGCTCTTCGGCTTTGAGATAGGTATAGATGACTATGTTGTAAAGCCTTTTTCTCCAAAGGAACTTATGGCAAGAGTAAAGGTAGTCCTCAAGAGAAACACTCATCAGGATGAGGCTGTATCACCGGATAAATTCTCATTTGACGGACTTGATGTGGATATAGCCGGCAGAGAGGTATACGTGAATGGCGAAAAAGCTTCGATGACGCCAAAGGAGTATGATTTACTGTTCTATCTTGTAAAGAACAAAAATATCGCTCTTTCAAGAGACAAACTTCTTGAAGAGGTATGGGGCTATGATTTCTTCGGCGACGATCGTACTGTAGATACTCATATAAAAATGCTCAGAAACAGTCTCGGAGAATACCGCAAGTTCATCGTTACGCTGAGAGGAATGGGATATAAGTTTGAAGCCGATTAAACATTTCAGACGGGCAGGTAGTAGAATACCCCTAAAGTTCACTGTATGGCTGTATTTTATTATATTTACTATAGTGGTATTCGCTCTTCTCTGGCTTTTTCAGATATTCTATTTTGACAAGTTCTATCAGAGAATGAAGATACGTACTGCTGTGGACAGCATTGAGACGATAATTGATTCATATAATAATGATCCTAAAGATAAGTTCTATCGCAAATTCAATGAAGTTGCAGTCAAAAATGAGGTTTGTGTTCTTCTGCTCGACAGGTACGGCAGAGTTGATACAAAGAAGGAAGTAATAGCAAACTGTATCATACATGACCGCAATTACAATAAGGAAGGTCTTGTCAGCAAAATACAAATGGCGGAGAACGGTTTTTTGACAACGACGGAGGTAAACCCGCGTACAAATGAGAATATGCTGATAGTGGGGTGCAGGCTAGGCAGTGCCTCTTCTCCTCAGGGATATCTGATAGTAAATTCAAGGCTTGACCCAGTTCCAAATACGGTATATATAGTAAAGAGCCAGCTCTTGTTCATTACGTCAATACTTATCGTAGTGGCTTTCGTGCTATCGCTTTATCTTGCAAAAAGAATATCTTCACCTATCGACAGGATAACAAAGTCCGCAGAAAGGCTCGCTAAGGGCGATTTCAGCACGAAATTCGACGGAAGAGGCTATCTCGAAGCAAAGCAATTGGCAGATACCCTTACTTACGCAGAAAAAGAGCTCTCAAAGGTGGATACCATGCAGAGAGACCTCATTGCAAACGTATCACACGACCTGAGGACCCCTTTGACAATGCTCAAGGCTTATGCTGAGATGATACGTGACCTTTCGGGCGACAATCCTGTAAAGCGGAACGAACACCTTGAAATAATCATCAGCGAGACTGACCGCCTTGCATTGTTGGTAAACGATATGCTCGACCTCTCAAAGCTCGAGAGCGGCAAACAGAAGCTTTCTCTTTCTGAGTTCAGCATCACAGACAAGCTCGGTGAGATAATAGAACGATTCAAGGGACTGTCCGATAAGAACGGTTATAATATAATGTTCACTCCGGATGATGACATGATAGTCTGCTGCGACGTTGTAAAGATTGAGCAGGTAATATACAATCTTATAAACAATGCGATAAACTATACTGGAGACGACAAGAAGGTGTTTGTTCGCCAGATCAACAAGGATGACGGAGTTATCGTTGAGGTTGAGGATACGGGAAACGGTATCGAGGAGGACAAGATAAAACTCATATTCGATAAATATTACCGTTCCGAGAACCACAAGCGTGAGGTAGTCGGAACAGGTCTTGGTCTTTCAATAGTAAAGGCTGTACTGAAAATGCATAATTTTGATTATGGAGTGCGCAGCACTCTCGGAAAGGGTTCTACCTTCTGGTTCAAGATAAGAAATGTAAAAAAGTAACGGTATACAGGTATTACATTCAGTAAAACAGCAGCGCTGGCTTAAAATCGGCAGAAAGACGCTCGCGGTACATTTTTGACGTTCGCGTGAACTGAGAAAGAGTTGTGGATAAGCAAAAAATGTAATAACAGGCGATTATTTGATTACAAAATAATACGCCGAGTAATAAAAAGGTGGACGTTTATAATGCTGCTTGTGCGATTTGCACAAAACCAAGAAATATGAAAGCGGATTTTTCTACGCTGTATTATCGCCTTTTTCACACAAAATACATAAATGTATGATATAATGTAAATGCTGAGGGAGAATATCCCGAAGCTGATTTTCATGGTAGTTTAATGTTTACCCCAACATTAAATTATTAAATCCCCAATAATCCCTATATCATGGCAGATGAGCTTCCTGAAAAGGAGGCTCATTTGTTTTTTATAAAAAAATTTTGTTGCACAGAGGCAATTGCCTATTGACAAATAATCGACAGAGATGTATAATAATCTTGTAACCTTATCAAGAGCGGCGGAGGTAACAGGACCAATGAAGCCGCAGCAACCCGACCGAAATGAGTCGAAGGTGCTAATTCCTGCGGTTTATCCGGAAGATGAGGGCTTTGTGCAGTCATGACTTCTCGGATAGAGAAGTCTTTTTTATTTTCAGGAGGTTTTTTTATGAGTAAATGCTTTTTCACATCCGAATCAGTAACTGAGGGACATCCCGACAAAATCTGCGACCAGATTTCAGACGCTGTTCTCGACGCTATCCTTGAACAGGACAAGCTGGGCAGGGTTGCTTGTGAGACATGTGTAACCACTGGTATGGTGCTCTGTATGGGTGAGATAACTACCTCAGCTGATATAGACATCCCCAAAATCGCACGTCAGGTCGTTATAGATATTGGTTACGACAGAGCAAAGTATGGCTTTGATGGACATACCTGCGCTGTACTTACATCTATCGACGAGCAGTCTCCCGATATCGCAATGGGTGTAAACGAGGCTTTCGAGTACAGAGAAGAGAACGGCGAGTCCGATGGACTTTCCAACGGAGCTGGAGATCAAGGCATAATGTTCGGTTACGCCTGCAATGAGACTCCTGAACTCATGCCTCTTCCAATATCCCTTGCTCACAAGCTCGCTATCAAGCTCACAGAGGTGCGCAAAGACGGAACTCTCCGTTATCTCCGTCCCGATGGAAAGTCACAAGTCACTGTTGAGTACGTTGACGGAAAACCTGTAAGAGTTGACGCTGTAGTTGTTTCTTCTCAGCATTCTGCTGACGTTTCTCTTGAACAGGTTCGCAAGGATATAGAGGAATACGTTATCAAGGCTATTATCCCTGCCGAGCTTATGGACAAGGATACAAAGTTCTTCATCAACCCCACAGGACGTTTCGTAGTAGGCGGTCCTCAGGGCGACAGCGGTCTTACCGGACGTAAGATAATCGTTGATACATACGGCGGATACTCTCGTCACGGCGGCGGAGCATTCAGCGGCAAGGACCCGACGAAGGTTGACAGAAGCGCTGCTTACGCTGCACGTTATATTGCAAAGAATGTTGTTGCAGCAGGTCTTGCTGACAAGTGCGAGGTACAGCTTTCCTACGCTATCGGTGTTGCAAAGCCTATCTCTGTGCTCGTTGATACATTCGGTACAGGCAAGGTGGATGAGGAGAAGCTTTCGGCTGCCGTTTCAAAGGTATTCGATCTCCGTCCAACTGCTATCATTGAAATGCTCGATCTTAGAAAACCTCAGTATAGACAGCTTGCGGCTTACGGTCACATGGGACGTGAGGATCTTGGCGTTGCTTGGGAGAAGACCGATAGAGTAGACGCTCTCAAAGCTGCTCTATCATAAGGCACATATATGGAAGAGCTTCGTAATTACCTTGTGCTTAAATTCACCAATGCGGTTTTTATTGAGATTTTCGGCAGATATGCCTCAAATTCGGAAATGGCTGAGTTCGTTGCCGAGGACGGTTCTGTAAGTATGACCTTCAGAATGGTTAACGGAGTTCTTGAAGCTCCCACTACATGTGAGCAGTGTCTGAGCCTGATGTATGTACTCTTTGAGACAAATCCGGATTCCGCAGTGGGAAGGGTATATAAAGCACATCAACGTGAGATACTCCGCGAGACACTGTACAGGCTGACGCAGGTGCTTGATGGTTTCAGCGATATACGCATGACTATACACGCCGAGAAGCGTGATGATAAGTCTCCCGGCGGTATCAGGACAACAAATAATGACGTTACAATCAAAAGGATGCGGAGTACGGAGACCTTTTCCGGGAAATAAATCTTGCAAACAGGTCTTGTGCGTGCAGTAACCATATCGTCCGCAGGGATCTTAACGTCCAAAAGAAGATATTAATACATGCCATAAAGAAAGTGATTTTTCATTTCACTTCTTTATGGCATTTTCTATCAGGTTAGACTGTAGCCCATAGTCAGCAAAGCTGACAGCAGAAGCTCTACGACTTTTGCCTGAGACAACAATATCTTAATGGAGGTCTTTCAGTATTTTAAAATGGATAATACTGTCTCTTATTAAACAGTAAACTTTTTAGGAACTATCGTTACTAATGACTTTACCATATTTATATGAGATAGCGTTTTAATGAGTATTATTGATATTTATATTTTTCTGTTCTGTTTTGTACAGTCAATAATAGTTAACTGAGAGGTAGTCAATTTTTATGTATTATTATTGTTAAAATGATACAAAAATGCGTAAAAATAATTCAAAAGTACATACGCGGAATGTTGACTTGACTTATTAACAATGATATAATTACTGTAGATAATTATGCGTACTTTGTACGGAATTGGAGGAGTTTAAATGAGATTCAGAAAAATCCTGAGCGGTCTTACGTCGCTAGCACTTTCTGTTTCAGCCTTTGCAGGACTTGGAGTTGCCGACCTTGCAAGAACTGTTTCAGTTCAGGCGGCTTCCACAAACTGGAAGTTCGACTTCGGCGGCAGCGGCGCAGCCGGAGGATATACCGGCGTATCTGCGTCTGATGGCTATGATCAGGGCAGAGGCTACGGCTTTGCTCAGACATGGAACGTTGCAAACGTATCGGCAGGCGGAAACGGAGTACTGGCTGACGCTGTTCAGTTCAAGGACTATGGAACAGGAAATACCTTCAACGTTGACCTGCCAAAGGGCCTTTATGAGGTTAAGGTAACAGTAGGCAATGCTCCGCGCACTACTATAAAGCTTGAGGGCATGGTCCAGATGATGAACCTCACAGGCAGAGGAGCTGCTGAGACCGTGAAGATACCCGTTACCGATGGTCAGCTCAATATACAAGCTGTTGAGGGCATGAGCAATCGCGAGCAGTCAATTGCATCTGTTGAGATAACACAGCTCAATGATACCGGAGAAATGCCGCCTACAGTATGGATATGCGGAGATTCAACCGTTGCCAGTTACTATAACTGTGCGGACACCTCTCAGCACGGTTGGGGACAGTTTTTCAACGGCAAGCTCGGCGGAACGACTTTCGATGTCCGGAATATGGCTACAAGCGGACAGTACGCCAAGGGCTTTGTGGACGCTGGACAGTTCGCACCTATAGAGACCTACGGAAAAACCGGAGACTATTACATAATTTCTATAGGCATAAACGATTCAAACTACTCCAACGAAACGGAGTATTACAACACTGTCACCGATATGGTAAAACGTGCCAAGGCTAAGGGCATGACAGTTGTCCTTGTAAAGCAGCAGGGCAGGCGAGGCGATTTACAGCGCAGCCCTAGACTTACTGGACGCTGGTACGGCAGTTCTCTCGATAAGATAGGCAGTGAGCAGAGCGTTCAGGTAGTTGACCTGTTCACAAGATGGCAGAATTTCGGGTTATCTGTGGGATATGACGGGATGGCTTCATATTATGCTATAAAGAACGACGGTACTGCCGACGATCTTCACCAGAGTAAAATGGGCGCTCAGAAGATAGCGGAGATAATGCTGGAGGAGATACAGTCCGGTGCAAGGGAGCCTATTCACCCTGATTCAAATGTGAGCTATATGTTCAGAAATATCAACAGCGGTCTTTATATGGAGGTAGCTGACGGAAGCTTGACAAGCGGCGCAAATGTTCAGCAGGGACAGTCAGGCGTTTCACAGCTCCATAACACGTGGAAATGTATACAGGCTACCGGTGATTATTACTACATAAAGCCCGTTAATTCCGAGCTCTGCCTCTATGTTGACAGTGGCAGCCGCGACAACGGAGCGAATATTGTAGTTGCGGACAAAAACGGCTACAGCGATCAATTCTTCAAGTTTGCCGATAACGGTGATGGTACGGTTACCATACTCACAAGAGCGTCAAGGGACGTCTCTGCGGTAGAGGTTGGAAGCGCCTCTATGAACAGTGGAGCCAATGTACAGCAGTGGGAAGTAAATGGTCATGACTGTCAGAAGTGGGAAATGATAGAGGTTGATGATATCGTTGTAACTGTTCCTACGACTACCACAACGCTTACTGAAACAACTACGACCACTGTTACCACTACGGCCGAGACAACAACTTCCTATATATTCGATATCTTCATAGAGTACGGCGACGCAAACTGTGATGGCGATGTTGACCTCTCAGATGCTGTACTCATTATGCAGGCTTTGGCAAATCCCAACAAATATGGTATAGGCGGCACCGGCAGAGCTATCACCGAGGAGGGTGTGCGCAATGCAGATGTTACAGGAAACGAAGACGGCATGACAGTTGCCGATGCCCTGTTCATACAGACCTATCTACTAGGTCTCAATGACCTTCCGACACCGGTTAACGTAGTTATAGCACCGACAACAACTACAACCACTGAAGTTTCGACAACAACAACTACTACTGCTGCACCTGTTCCGGTCAAGTATTATGCGGCAGATCAAACATGGAACGATGGTATCATCGAGATGGTAAACTCTGGATATACCTGTGATAAGGGTTATGTGAATCTTGGAAACAATACTGACAGCAACATAACATTTACAGTGAATGTTTCTTCTGACGGAAACTATATGACCCATATTCGCTTTGCGAACGGATCTACCAGCGACCGAAAGATGAAGCTTTTCGTTAACAATAATTTTGATTCTTGCTGGATGCAGTCCTTCCCCGGCACAGGCTCATGGACTGACTGGCAGGAATACGGAATAGTTCTGCCCCTGAAGGCAGGAAACAACACTATCCTCATGCAGTCGGCAATGTCGGAGGGAGCACCGAATATCGACTATATCGAGCTTATCATCACGGACGAGCCTTACGCTGAAATATACGATCCGTCACAGGAGCAGCAGAGCTCCGGAGGTGGTCAGCGCACGCTTTATATAGCAGGAGATTCCACAGCGCAGAGCTACCGTGAGTCTTATGCTCCTCAGCAGGGCTGGGGCTATTATATGAAGGATTACTTCAACGGTGATATAACTGTTGCAAACCACTCCATAGCAGGAAGAAGCTCCAAGAAGTTCTACGACGAGGGCAGGTGGCAGACAATTGCGGACAGTCTTAATGAGGGCGACTTCGTAATGATACAGTTTGCTATTAACGACGCAGGTTCGGCAAATGCTGACAGATACGCTCCTACCTGCGGAAATGTGGACAATCCTTCTTCAGGCTCTTATGAATGGTATATGACTCAGTTCATTAGGTCTGCAAAGGACAAAGGAGCAACTCCCATACTTGTGACCACGACTATCGGCATGAAGGCTTATTCCAACGGCAGGTTCAGCAACAGCTATACTAACTATAATGAGGCTTGCTACAACCTTGCAAGAAAGTATAACATACCCTGCATAGACCTGAATTCCATTATGGTGGACCACTACAACTCGGTAGGCTATGATACTGCAAAGAGCTATCATCTTATGGGTGCTGTGGCAGGTTCCACGGACGGTACTCACTTCTGCGAGAAGGGTGCGAATATTGTAGCCGGACTGGTTGCAGGAGAAATAAGAAAGCAGGGCATAAGCG
This sequence comes from Ruminococcus sp., assembly GCA_017961625.1. Lineage (GTDB taxonomy): Bacteria > Bacillota > Clostridia > Oscillospirales > Ruminococcaceae > Ruminococcus. The sequence continues at coordinate 55,186 of JAGCWY010000098.1, forward strand.
GTCTTGCTTCATACCTCAAATAAGAAACAGGTGCCCCTGTCACGGTAGTGACGCTCGTTTTGAGTATTTCACCTTTGACAGGGGCGTTTTTTGTTGACACGAGGGGAAAAAAGAGGTATAATGTCTTAGTGATTTATACACAGTATGAAACGCAGCATTAATTTTGATCATCAAAAGGAGAACCAAGAAATGGAAGCAAAGGGAAAAAAGAAGAAGCACAGGATACTAAGAGTCATACTCAAGGTTTTGGGGGCTATACTTTCCGTCATTACAGTAGCGGTCGTGATACTTGCCATAAGGAACCACATTCTTAACAAGAGCGACAGAAAGCTTTATACGGATGCTTACGGAGAGTACTATACCACTGAGTTCGGGGACAGGATAAACTATACCTTCTATGACAGCAACTCTGACCGGGTGGCGGTAATACTTCCGGGCTACGGTGCCGCGTCGACTCACTATGAATTCGATACCCTTGCCAAGAGAATAAACGCGGACTACAAACTAATAATCGTTGATCCTATCGGTGTAGGTCTCAGCGATGTTACCGATACAGAGCGTACGGTTGAGAATTACTGCACAGAGCTCCACGGTCTTATGGAACATCTTGGCTATGACAAATACACGATCATCGGACATTCAATCGCTGGTTTGTATTCTCTCTACTATGCCAACGAGTATTCAGATGAGGTGGAAGCTTTTATAGGAATAGATGCTTCCGTACCTCATCAGGTGGACTCTGACGAATGGATGGCAAAGCCGGAGAATCAGTACAAGGTCTACAAGCTGCTCCGTACACTGTTCGTAAAAACAGGCATATACCGTGTGACCACGGAGCTTGGAATGAATGCACTTATGGACGAAATACCTACTCTTACAGAAGAGGACAGGGACAAGGTCTGTGCAATGTACTGCACAGTCCCCATGAATGATTCCCAGATGCAGGAAATGAAACTGCTGGGTGAGAGCATTGAGAAGTGCTGGGATATGAGATTCCCTGAATCTGTGCCGGTGCTGTATGTGCTTTCAAATGACAACTGTGAGAGAATGACTCAGTGGGAGCAACTCCACAAGGATATAGTAACGCACCCGAAGAGCAAGGTGGTAAAGATAGACGGAACACATTATCTCCACCATACTAATCTTGATGGTCTCCTTGAGGAGATAAATAACTGGGAATACAGATAAAAGTAAAAGGGCTTCCGGCAGGAAGCCCTTTTTGCAGGACAGATAATTATTTCTGTTCAATGCTCATTCAATAGTAACCTTTTTCATTATCTGAGGAGTTGTTGGCTTATCCTGATAGTCTGTAGCACATTCTGCTATCTCGTCAACTACCTCCATGCCTTCTATTACCTTGCCGAATGCGGCGTAGTTACCGTCAAGATGAGGAGCGTCCTCATGCATTATGAAGAACTGAGAACCGGCTGAGTCCGGCATCATTGAGCGAGCCATAGAAAGCACTCCTCTTGTGTGCTTGAGGTCGTTCTTAACGCCGTTCGCTGCGAATTCTCCCTTGATATGCCAACCGGGACCGCCTGTGCCTGTGCCGTTGGGACAGCCTCCCTGTATCATAAAGCCAGGTATAACTCTGTGGAAGGTGAGACCGTCATAGAACCCCTGTTTTATGAGCTTTTCAAAGTTCTCGCATGAGATAGGAGCGATATCAGGATAAAGCTCTATCTTTATCTTCTTTCCGTTTTCCATTTCAATGATTACCATAATTCTTTCCTCCGTTTTATTTAATTAATTACGATAGTGAAATCGGTTTTTAACACAGTGGTTTGTTCTGCCGTAGTCGGACGTTCCGCATTCTCTGCAGCTTCAATGGAAGCTCTTGTAGCCTCGTACTGTTCGAGTATAGAGAGGGTAGTCGTCGGCATCTCGTCTGGATTTATCGGTACAAGACCTATTGGGTCGCCGAAAATATCGGTCACAGTGGCGTACTGCTGTTCTGTGACTGCCTCTGTAGTTATCGGTATTGTTTGGATTATCTCGCCTATCATGTTGGTGATTATGACATACTGTTCCGAATCCGGCGCTGTGGTGGTCGTTACTGGCAGCGTAGGTGGAGTGGGACTGTTTGTGAGAAAATCGTCAGGATTTGTGGTAGTTTTTGTCCTGTGGTTTTTGTTGTTTATACTGGTTATATCCTCTGCGCAGGACTTGCCAGCGATTATTATCAGAATTGCGGCTATAACCGCAATACAAAGCGCAATCAAAGGTCTATTCTGCATGTTAACAGCTCCTTGAGAAATGTGGTAAATGACATTCTGAATGTTTCATGGCGACGACAGCCATATGGCGGCCATTGACGACATACTACATTAATTATAATCCAATCACTATATATTGTCAAGTGCGTAAGGCTTTTACTTCATAGGGAAGCCGGCTGCAGCAACAAATGCGATAAATGCTGATAATACGCATATAAACATAAGATATTTACAGCAACTGGGGAAACTTAAACGGTATATGTCATGCGGAGCATAGGGATTGATTTTAAGCTCTGTCGTTTCTCCTACATAGACTTCACGTTTGGAAATAAGATCCTTGTGAGTGTAGCTTATACCATTATATGTGTATGACCAGTAAGGTTTATAAACAGGTCCGTTCTTTCCATTCGAATACTTAACATATACACATACGGCACTTACTTTGTACGTACATCGGCGTTTCTTGACAATGTTGTATAAAACTGGCATTAGTATTATCAGTATTCCGCAGGCAATCAGCGAACAGCAGAGCAATGTTATGAAAATATCCGGGAATATTGCTGCAGTCGTACTGAATATAAGAAGTGTTAATCCTAGCAATGATGGTATAATGAGCAGCAATGCAATATCGTATTTTTTTACCTGTTTCAGACTTATTGAAAGAAGCGTGAAGCCTGCAAAGAAAAGAATTCCCTGTACTATACCGAGGGTAGTGCCTTTTAGCAGGCTTAGAAGCACGAGTGAAGCGGATATCATTATTATCCCTGCAGTACCTTCCCATATCACAGCTTTAGGAGGAGTTTCTCTGGAAAAATTGGTGTCGGAAATGTCGTTATAGCTGTCGACTGAGTTGTCAGGATAGTAACTTCCTACTTCTTTTTCTCGTTTCACAGTTTTTTCGACGAGTATACGGTCTATAAAATAGCATACCGCAGGCACACCGGCAGCAAGGATAAGACCTATTGCAATAATAAGCCCGCCAAGCTCCTTGTTTGAATCATAGAAAAAGAAAGCAGCACATATCAGAATAAAACCTGCTATCATTGAAATGAGGGTTATTATTATCAGACTGGGCGATGAAGGGGGATCATTCCTTTTCATCATGGGCGTACTAGAGGCGTAGTTTATAAATGACTTGTCTGTGCCTGTGATCTCCATCGCTCTTTTTAATTCCTTTGCTTGATCTTCAATAGAAAGGGCTTCAAATTCAGGAAGTGACATGAGCTGAGCTTTGATTTCCGGAGGACATTTCTCCGTTATGATTGCATAAATAACTTTGTGATTCATTTTTTATTCCATTCTTTTGTTTTGTTATTCTATAAGACCACTTATGCCCTTTTCAGCAAAGGCTTTCTTGTAGTATACCAGTTCGTCCTGTATAAGGTCGTCGATGACCTGCATACCGAGAAGCTCAACTGGAGCCTTATCGTCGGTGAGCAGCCTGCCCTTAGAAGTGTAGGGGACAAGCTCCTTATGAACTCTATCCATAAGCTCCCTGAGGGGAGCATTTTCAAGAGCTTCGGTATTGCGGCTGAGCGATGAGAGCATATCGCCACTATCAGATGCGAAGAGTTCGCGGTTAGTGGTGTAAGGCACGTCCACTGTGTAAATATTTCCGAATACTTCTGAGATCGTATCTGAAAGGTAGCCGTTTATGCCGTCGGAGCTTTCCGAGCGCATATTCATATTGACTACCATTACGCCGCTCTCGTTGAGATGTTCCTTCACAAGGCGGAAGAATTCCACCGAAGACATCTGAAATGGGATAGTTATATCTTGATAGGCATCCACCATTATAACATCGTATTTTTTATCGCAGGCTGCAAGGAAAGCTCTGCCGTCGTAGGTAGTAACTTTTACCTCTTCGGGAAGTTCGAAATACCTGTGAGCGAGATCGGTTATCTTTTCGTCTATCTCGACTCCCTCGGCTGTCACACCGTTGAAGTAGGTCATGCACTGCTTTGCGTAGGTTCCTGTTCCCATGCCAAGTACAAGTATATCGGCAGTATCCGGGGAGTCTGTCATAAGTGGAGCTGCCATAGCATAATCGTAGTACATACCTGTAAGCTCTCCTGATTTCACGTATACGGACTGAACTCCGAAGAGCACATTCGTGGAGAGATAGGTACGGTTCGGGTCTTCACTGACCTGTAGATAGTTGTATACTGACTCGCCCTCATAGGTAAGACCCTTTTCCCAGAATGCAAAGCCCATGGAGGGTGAAGCAAAGCAGCATACTATGAAAAGCGTTGCTGATACGGAAGCCTTTACAGCTCCGCGTTTGCTGCTTATGAAGTATATCAGTCCAATAATAAGCAGTATTCCTGAGAAAATTAGAAAGGTAACGGCTGTTCCCACAGCAGGTATTGATATGAAGGTAGGGACAAAAGTACCTATGATAGAACCGATGGTATTAAAGGCGCCGAGAGTTCCTACTGTACTGCCGCTTTCGTCCAGAGAGTCCACTGTGTATTTTACAAGAGAGGGAGTTACTGTTCCGAGGAGGAAAAGGGGGTATACAAATACCACCATACAGGTGAGAAAGGCAGCCCATACAAGGAAACCGGTGTTGACGGTGAGGACGAGCAGTCCTGATATGCCGGCAATTACGAATTTGCCAGCAAATGGTACGGCAGCTATCCATACTGCTGCAATGAGGATACGTCCGTAGAGTCTGTCAGGGTCGGGATTCTTGTCGGCACTCCTGCCGCCGTATATATTGCCGAGAGCCATTGCTATCATTATCGTACCTATGATTATTGTCCAAACTATTTGTGAGGAACTGAAATAGGGGGCAAGGAGCCTACTGGCGCCAAGCTCCACAGCCATAACGGACATTCCTGCAAAGAATTCCGTCATATAAAGGTACCATTTGTTTTTCAGTATACGTGGCAACGGATTTTTTTGCGGTGCAGCTTTATTTTTCATACATATCTCCTGTCTTAAATTGTTATCAAGTTTTCAGCATATATCGTATAAGAGCCGATAACAAATCAATTATATCACATATGAGGTGGAATTGTAAAGTGGTATAATCTATCGGCGCCGGGCATAGACTTTATCGGGAGGAGATATTATGGATAATAGAATCCCCGATACGGAGAGATACAGACAGGAGCTCATGAAGCTCTACAGCAGGAGCCCTTCTCGCAGCGAAAAAAAACCGGAAACTGAGGAAAAAGTTCCTGAGGAAGCTCCCGACGATACAGCTTACGCAGATTTTTCAGATAACGGCAACGTGCAGGAGGACTACAACGACCGATATCCAGATCCAGACCTTTCTGACCTTAATACCGACTTAGGAACGGTTGATACTGAGGATGGGGAGCCCCCTGAGTATGACAGCAATGAGCTTCTTGGTGCAGAAAGAGGCTATATACTCGTAAATGTGAGGACGGGTGACGATTCCTCGGCAGTTGAGGGTGCTTCCGTGGAGGTAACGGCGATTGTTGACGGGAAAAGGCTGATACTTGCTTCTGGAGTGACCGACGAAAGCGGAGTTTCCCAGAGATTCTCCCTTCCAGTCCCAGATCTTGAGCATTCCCAAGTTCCAGGTTCAGAGGAACGACCATACAATCTTTTCGATGTAAGCGTGTACGCGGATGGTTTTTTCCGGGCGAGAAGTGTTGATGTTCCTGTATTTTCAGGAGTTACCTCGGTGCAGAACTTCAACTTGATACCCGTTCCGCTGATGATGAATAGCAATGACGAGACTGTTACCTATTACAATGCAGAGCCGGACTTTCGCGGCGGAAAGGAGTGAGTCATGCTAACCGGTACACCCTTTATACCCGAGACAATCACCGTACATTTGGGTTTCCCGGATTCTCCAGCGCCCGATGTTGAGGTAGACTTTCCGTCCTACGTAAAGAATGTGGCTTCCAGCGAGATATACCCCACATGGAACGTGAGTGCTCTCAGGGCTAATATATATGCTATAGTATCCTTTGCCCTAAACCGTATTTATACCGAGTGGTATCGGTCAAGGGGCTATAACTTTGATATAACCGCGACTACACAGTATGATCAAAAGTTCATAAACGGCAGGGAGTATTTCGAGAATATCAGTTATCTCGTTGACGACTTGTTTAACGATTACGTGAGGAGAAAGGGAAGCATCGAGCCCTTGTTCACTGCCTTCTGCAACGGTACTACCTCCACTTGTAACGGGCTTTCACAATGGGGGACTCAGGCTCTTGCGGAGAGGGGGTACGATTCCTTTGAGATACTGAAATATTACTATGGCGATGACATAGAGATAGTCAGCGACGCTCCAGTTAAAACAGCCATGCCCTCCTATCCAGGGGCAGAGCTGAGAAATGGCTCATTTGGAAACGATGTTAAGTTCGTACAGGTATGGCTGAACCGAATATCTGGAAACTTTCCTGCGATACCGAAGATACCAGCTGCAGACGGCATATTTGATACTCCTACTGAAGCGGCTGTGAAGAAGTTTCAGCAGGTGTTCGGACTGGAGGAGACTGGAGCAGTTGATACAGCCACGTGGTACAGGATAACATACATTTATACCAGCGTCAAGCACCTTGCAGAGCTGGACTCCGAAGGAGTACACTTTGAGGAGATAATGCCCCGCTTCACTGAGGATCTTAGTATAGGTATGCAGTCTATAGAGGTTAGTATCCTGCAATATTACCTTTCAGTAATAGGTGCTTACTACGAGGCAGTCATACCTGTGGAGGTGACAGGATATTTCGGCGAACAGACTGAGCGCTCACTCAAATCATTCCAGCGAGTATTTGGGCTGCCACAGACAGGGATCGCTGACAGAGCTACACGTAATGACCTTTACCGTGCCTACCAGGGCATAGTCGAGAGTGTGCCGCCTAAATATACTTACGTTGCGATATATCCGGGAACAGTTCTCAGAGAGGGAGCCAGTGGCGATTCTGTGAAAATAATACAGCAGTATCTGACCTATATAAACAGGAGCTATACGAATATACCAGCTGTCAGTGAAACAGGCTATTTCGGACCTCTTACAAAACAGTCCGTGATGGCTTTTCAACGCCAGTTCGACATTGATCCCTCGGGTATAGTTGGAGCTGTTACATGGGATAAGATAGCAGAAGTGTATTCAGACCTCCGCTATGGCTTCGACAAGCGTCCCTATCAGAATCCTGGCTATACCATCAAGTAACTGATATTGATATTCATTTTGAAAAGTTCTTCTATAAGGAGCTGGAATGAGCACTTATTAAACGTAATCAAAAGCCGTTAAATATAAACAAGATACACCCAAAGTGGGGTATTTGCCAGGATTAAAAGTATTGCTCACAGGAACTGAGTGCATGGCGTGTTACGCTTTTGCCTGACAAAATATGAGTACTGAGTTTGAATTTGAACGGAGCTGATACTATTGCCATATACAGATGAACAGAAAAAGGAACATATACGGGAGCTTCAGACTTATCTCTACGGGATATCCCTGTTTGATAAGAGAATACCACAAGTGCTTCCTGACGGAGTATACGACAAATACACTGAACAGGCTGTTGAAGCCTTTCAGCGAGCCTACGGACTTCCTGAAACAGGTGAGACCGATACTGCCACATGGGACAGGATAACAGCGATATATCGTGATTATCTTGAAAAGACGCCAGCAGCTTATCATGTCTTTCCGTCGAGGAGCTTCACGGTATGCGAGGGCGACAGCGGCGAGCTAGTATATATAATTCAGGCTATGCTGTGGAAGGCTGCAGGACGTTTTGACAATATGCCTAGAGTGAAGGTCAGCGGTGAGTTTGACGGTGGGACGGCAAAGGCAGTTAGCTTTTTTCGGAGTTGCTGTGGCCTATCGGACGAAAGTTCGGTGGACTGTCTTACATGGAATATGCTGGTACGTTTCCTTGAACAGAGAGTTTAGCATTAGAATTAATAGAAGATTCTAATAACAAATGATTAAATAAAGCTAGCTGAAAAGTCCACCTAAAGGTGAATATTTGTTGATGTTATACTTAATGTGTTGACAATTTGTGAAAGATGTTATATTATATATTCATAACTCACTTAGGCGACATCAATAATATATACACGCAGAAACGGATAACAGCATACGAAAGATCAAACTATTTCATCATCACACCAATAAGACCGCAAGGTCTTAAATCTAAAGTAAAGGAAGTAAAAATTATGAAAAAAGCAATCAAAAGAATCTCGGCAATCGCAATGGCACTCACTCTTCTCAGCACAGGAGCAGCAGCTACAAAGTCAATAGCACCACAGGCTGCAAAACCAATGACAGCACAAGCTATCTGTCAATATCATCATGGTACTTACGTACAGGGATATTATATCAATAATAGGTACTGGGACTCAAAAACCAAGTGCTGGCGTTGCAAATGCTGTAACCAGCCTGTATGAAATTGACTATTTTGTACTGTAAATATTCAAAGCTCTTCTCAGTTCGAGGGGAGCTTTTTTTGTCCGGATAAAGAATAAGTCTACAGCTATGTTATCTGTCATTCATAATGTTTAGATACACTAGATATTATTTATGTATAAGTTTAGATAAGTGCCGAAAATGGCTTGACAAAAGATTATTTAAGTGATATAATAGCTACATGAACTCACGTAGAGGTCACACGACCTCTACGTCTGGAGCAAAAACATTTATGACAGACCTAGGTCTGTTCTGATTTATAGATTCATATACGGTAAATTCATAATTTTTAAAGACAGGATAAGATGATTAATGAGCAAATTTTGGGAAGTCCTTGAAGATTTATATGATGATTATTTGGATAAGCGTGAAAAGTTGAATGAACGAAGAAAAAAATATTGGAAATATCAAAGTATTGTAATTTTGTTAGCCTTAGCTTCAATATTTGGGGGTATTGACCTTATTCCCACTGCTTTGATTATCACTGTGATCATTATTATTGTTATTCGTATAAAAAAGTATTTAAACTTCGAAAACGAATATAATGACGACGAAAAAAATGATTACAATGACTCCAAATATGAGGACGACTATATTGAATACAGGAAGTATGACGACAGACTGAGATAAAAACTATTAGCCTTTAGCTCTAAGCCATTAAAATTAAATGGTTAAGGGATAAAGGCTTTTTATTTGACTTTGCATCGGGAATGTGATATAATAAATTAAATGTGTCTGTCAGCAGACAGGCTTAGATAATGCAAAGGATTGATATTATGGATTATAAAGCACTTGCAGATTACCTCTTTCCCGATGTTAAGGCAACTCCTGAGGATATTGAGGCACGTTTCCCCGAAAGAAAGCTACCGGCTGGAGCAAATGTCACACGTATAGGCCCCAGTCCTACAGGATTCGTACACCTTGGCAATCTCTACAATGCCATTATCGGCGAGCGTATAGCTCACCAGTCGCAGGGTGTTTTCTACTTGAGAATTGAGGACACCGACAATAAGCGCGAGGTTGAGGGAGCTGTTGAGACAGTCATAAACGCAATGGACTATTTTGGCGTTCACTTCGACGAGGGTGCCACTGCAGAGGGGGACAGCGGCAGCTATGGTCCCTACCGCCAGCGACAGCGTAAGGACATCTATCACGTATTCGCAAAACTTCTCACTGAAAGAGGACTTGCTTATCCATGCTTCATGACAGCTGAGGAGATAGAGGCAGTTCGTGAGCAGCAGACCGCCAATAAGGAAAATCCTGGAGTTTACAGTAAGTATGCTAAGTGCCGAGACCTCAGTCTTGATGATATAAAGGCAAAAATCGAAGCAGGTATGGAGTGGGTACTCCGTTTCAGAGGTCAGGAGACCAATGAAACTATCGCCGTAGAGGATGCTATTCGTGGTAAGCTTGAAATGCCAAGAAACAATATGGATTTTGTTTTGCTTAAGAGCGACGGCATCCCTACATATCACTTTGCTCATGTAATAGATGACCACTTTATGCGCTCTACCCATGTTATACGTGGAGAGGAGTGGATATCCTCACTGCCAATGCATGTAGAACTTTTCAATACTCTCGGATGGAAGCAGCCAATATACTGCCATACCGCTACACTTATGAAAATGGATGGTGAGAGTAAGAGAAAGCTCTCCAAGAGAAAGGATCCTGAGCTTGCACTGGCTTACTACCAGCAGGAAGGTATAAGCAAGGACGCTGTATGGGAGTTCCTTCTCACCCTTCTTAATTCCAACTATGAGGAGTGGCGCATTGCTAATCCGGAGTCAGACTATCACGAGTTCCCCTACACACTGGAAAAGATGTCGGTGTCAGGAGCACTCGTTGACCTCGATAAAATGAGGGATATATCCAAGAACGTAATATGTCGCATGACCGCAGAGCAGGTTCGTGACGGCTGGCTGGAATGGTGCAACGAGTACAACAAGGACTTCGCAGAGCTGATAAACAAGTATCCGGAGAGGACGCTTGCAGCCCTCAATGTTGGCAGAGGCGGCGAGAAGCCGAGACGTGACATTGAAACCTGGAAACAGGCTTGTGACTTCATGAGCTTCTATTACGATGAAACCTTCAAGGTTACTGACAATATGCCGGATGAGTGTGACGATGCTACAGTAAAGGACTTCTTCGGAAGGTATCTTTCAACTTATGATCATAATGACGATTCTGCGGAATGGTTCACCAAGGTTAAGACTATAACAGAAGAAATGGGATTTGCTGTAAAGCCAAAGGACTACAAGAAGAATCCCGAACAGTTCAGGGGAAGCATAGTACATATAACAAATATGCTCCGTATAGCCCTTACTGGACACGCTAACGCTCCTGATATCTGGGAAGTTAGCCACGTTCTCGGCGAGGAGATCACACGCAGAAGGCTTCAGGCTTTTTCTTAATGCGTAATTGTTGGAGATGCTTTGTTAATTCATAATTATAGTGGCTAACATTGTTTGACCGTAAGCCACGATGAAATTAAAATGAATGTACTGTACGACCATTGGTCGTCCGTGTCTAACGCAAGAATTATAAATGACATTGCAGGGAACGGCGTCCTCGACGTCCCACCCGAAATATAAACGAAAAATGTTAAGAGGAAAATAAGATGTCAGACAATAAAGAAAAGAAAAATTTTGAGATACCCCGTCCTGTGTTTCCGAAGAGAGCGGTAGTTACAGGCGGTATGCCCTACGGTAACAAGGAGCTGCACTTCGGTCACGTTGGCGGTATGCTGGTATTTGCGGATACTTATGCCCGCTTCCTGAGGGACCGTATCGGCAAGGAGAACGTTATATTTGTCAGCGGTACGGACTGCTACGGCTCTCCTATCGCAGAGGGCTGGAGAGTTAAGGTCAAGAATGGCGACTTTGAGGGCTCACTTGAGGACTTCGTACAGAAAAACCACAACAAGCAGAAGGAGACCCTTGCCGCTTACGGTATAGCTCCGAACCTTTTTGCCGCTTCCGGACTCGGACGTTCCAAGGAGATACACGCCTCGGTCACAGACCGCTTCATAAGCTCCCTTCATAAAAAGGGACAGCTGAACCAGATAACGACCATGCAGTTCTTTGACGAGAAGGCTGGAGTTTTCCTCAACGGCAGACAGGTCATAGGAAAATGCCCTGTAGACGGATGTACTTCTGAAAAGGGATATGCCGATGAGTGCGACATGGGTCATCAGTATATGCCTGAGAACCTTATAAATCCTGTAAGTACCCTTACAGGTGAGACTCCCACCATGAAGCCTGTTACAAACTGGTACTTCAAGCTCCGCGACTACGAGCAGCTCATGAAGGACTGGGTGGAGGAACTGAAAAAGCGCAAGGATATCCGTCCTGTTGTATGGAAGACCATAGACGAGTTCCTCAAGAACCCTGTTATATATATAAAGCGCGAGTTCGAGGAAAAGTACATGGAGCTGAAAGACTCCATGCCCGAACATAATTACATAGAGGAGCCTAAAAAGCCCTCGTTTACAATAGAGTTCAGCAAGCTCTCTGACTGCGATGAAGCCTGCCGCATACTCACTCAGAACGGTATACGCTACAGAACAGGAAAGACTCTCGTACCATTTCGCCTTACCGGCAATATTGAGTGGGGAGTACCTGCACCTGTCATGGACGGCGTTGAAGGACTTACCGTATGGGTATGGCCTGAGTCGCTGTGGGCTCCTATCTCCTTTACTGAGACCTATCTTGAATCTATCGGTCATGATAAGGAGGAGTGGAGGGATTACTGGTGCAGTAAGGATGCAACAGTATACCAGTTCATAGGTCAGGACAATATCTACTTCTACGGTATCGCAGAGCCTGCAATGTGGATGGCACAGCAGGAGAGCGATACAAAGACCGCTTCACCTTCTGACGGAGAGTTACAGCTCCCAGTTATCGTGGCAAATCATCATATACTCTTCCTTGACAAGAAGGCTTCAAGCTCAGGCGCTGTAAAGCCGCCTATGGCGGACGACCTCCTGAACCACTATACTCCTGAGCAGCTCCGTATGCACTGGCTGGGCCTCGGTCTCGGACAGCGTTCCGTAAGCTTTATGCCTAAGCCATATAATCCTGATGCAAAGCCGGAGGACGCGGATCCTGTAGTAAAGGATGGTCTGCTCCTTTCAAATGTTTATAACCGTATGATACGTACTGCTTTCTATACAGCTCAGAAGGAACTTGACTGCATTATGCCGGATAACGCTCCTGAGGAGAAGTTCGTAGAGGACGCAAAGAAGGCTGTTCTCGAATTTGAGAGACATATGTCCAAGTTTGCATTCCACCAGTGTACTTACGTACTTGACAGCTACATCAGAAATGGCAGCAAGTACATGGCAAAGGCGCTCAACGGCGAGTATCCCGACAAGGAGGCTTTAAAGCAGGCTCTAGCGAACCTCTTCTACATGGTAAGGATAGCAGGCGTGCTCCTGCACCCAATGGCTCCATTCGGAACAGAGAAGCTCCGCGAGTATCTTGATGTTGATGACAGGATATGGTCGTGGGATACTATCCTCGAACCTCTTAACTACTTCACAGGAGAGAACCACAAACTGAAATTCCTGCCGCCTAGAACGGACTTCTTTACCCGTCATGAGAGCCAGTTTGTTTCTGCCGAAGAGTAATTTATTTTGGGAGGAGATGCTGTGAAAAAGAAGGCTAAATCCATCATTTCAGCGATATTAGTCTGTGTTTTTCTTGTATTGTTTGTGCCTGTACCTACAGGAACATACAAGGACGGCGGCACACGTATTTATACAGCTCTCACTTATAAAATAGTCAGGTGGAGTGTGCTTATGGACAGCGCACTGTACAAAAAGACCTTTGTTTTTCTGCTTCCGGATAATTTCAAGACCTATGAGGAATTATGGGAGATAGAAAAGGCAGAAAAATGGGATGAATACAAGGTCACATATTAATTTAGTAAATGATGACTGATCCTACAGATAACAAAAAATGGAAGTGTTAATGACCAATGATATATAACAACGTTCTAGAGGCTATCGGACATACTCCGATGATAAAGCTGAATCGAATGAACAAAAAGGGAAACGCTGACGTCCTCGTAAAGTTTGAGGGACTCAACGTAGGCGGTTCCATAAAGACCCGTACGGCATACAATATGATACGTCATGCCGAAATGGAAGGTAAGATACATGAGGGAACGGTGATTGTAGAGCCTACAAGCGGCAATCAGGGCATAGGTCTTGCCCTTGTTGGTGCTGTTAAGGGATACAGAACTATAATAATAATGCCCGATTCCGTCAGCGAGGAGCGCCGAAAGCTCGTTAATCACTATGGAGCCGAGGTAATGCTGATACATGACGACGGTGATATAGGTAAATGTATTCAGGAGTGTCTTGATACTGCTCTGAAAATGGCAGAGGAGGACGAAAATGTATTTGTTCCCCAGCAGTTCGCAAATGTGAACAATATAGGAGCCCACAAGTACCATACAGCTCTGGAGATACTGGAGCAGACAGCAGTGAAGATAGACGGATTCTGTTCCGGTATAGGTACAGGAGGTACGATTACGGGTATCGGCGAAGCCCTTAAGGCTCAGTATCCTGATATGATAATATGGGCTGTGGAGCCGGAGAATGCTGCCATACTGGCAGGAGGAGACATAGGAACTCACCTGCAAATGGGCATTGGTGACGGAATAATACCGGATATACTCAATCAAAACATTTACGACGATATTTACATAGTGTCCGACGAGGAGGCTATACAGACCGCAAAGGACCTTGCTTCAAAGGAGGGAATAATGTGCGGTATATCTAGCGGCACAAACGTGGCAGCCGCCCTTAAGCTAGCAGAAAAGCTGGGAGAGGGCAAGACTGTTGTCACTATACTCCCCGATACTGCGGAGAGATACTTCTCAACACCGCTTTTTGACGAATGATCCAAACGCCGCAAGGCGATATTTATAAAGGAGGTATATTTATCATGAGCAAGATCAACGATTTTCTTACGGAAGCAGGTATGTTTTTTATTGCCACAAACGACGGAGCACAGCCTAAGCTGAGGCCTTTCGGATCTCATATCGAAATGGACGGCAAGATCATATTTGCAGTCGGAGACTTTAAGGCTGTATATAGGCAGATGCTCGCAAATCCTCTCTGCGAGATAGCAGCTTGCAAGCCGGACGGCGTATGGCTACGATATACAGGAAAGATCGTTTTTGACGACGATCCGAAGTATACTGAGGCAATGTATGCTACAAGCCCTCTTCTCAAGCAGATTTACAACGAGAAAACCGGATTTAAGATGAAGCTGTTTCACCTTGAGGATGCAACCGCTTTCATAATGCCGCCTGTGGGTGAGCCTGAAAAAATACTTTGATAAAAACACATACCACAGTATTTCCGGTCATTTGACCGGAGGTACTGTGGCTTTTCTATTGACAAAACAGGAGCGCTAGTATATAATTACTTTAGGAAGTACCGATTTTTCGGTAAATATATTGATGAAAGAGGGGTTACAGATGCTGGATAACAATGAGCGCGGTACAGTTGAAGTGACAGAGGATGTAACTGATATAGCAGAAGCTGTCTCAGAGGAAGCTATTGAAGCTACGGAAGCCTCAGCTGAGAAGGAAAAGCTTGAAGCTGCAGATAAAAAACTGACAGAGCTTTTTGCTTATGCTGACGCCGAAAAGACGATTGGCGGCAAGAAGAACAGTTTCTCGTTGCTGGTCAGAGAGGTCATGATACTGGAGCTTATTTCGATGGTGCTTTTCTTTATCTGCATGTCAGCAGAGCTTCCGGGCCCCTTATCGCTTTTTGCAGTGCTGCTTCCTGTTATCTGGGGAATAGGCTACAGGGTATACAGCAAGGGTATGCCACTGCGTGAAGCCATTTCAAAGTGCAAGCTCCATATCATATTTTTCTGTTTCTTTTTTATGTGCATACTTCTGTCAGTGTGAATAAGTATAAAAAGACCCGGAAGCAGCGTAAAAACTGTTTCTGGGTCTTAAGTTTATCTGTAAGCGAGTTTAAGGTCTTCCGAGAGTATCCTTCTGAGGTCGAAGGCAAATATCGCTCCTGCCACTGCCGCTGTTACCAGTTCTGATACCGGGATGGTCAGCCATACAAGGTTTATGCTGCGAAGACTGAATGCAATGAAGGCAAGAGGAATGACCAGAAGTGTACCTCTCAGCAGAGATATCATCTGTGCTGTGTGAGTCTTCTCGTTCGAGGAGAAGTATACCGACATTATCGTATTGATCCCCATGAAAGGCATGAACAGGAAGTAGAGCCTCAATCCGTGCTCGGCTATATCCCGCAGGGTATTGTTGCCGCTGCTGTTGAATATACCAACGATAAAGGAGGTTTGCAAAAACAGTACGGTATATGCGCATACTGAGAATATCAGCGATGTTATCACTGACAGTCTGAGAAGATAGCGTATAGCCGCGTCGTTCTTCCTGCCGTGGTATCTGCACATAAGCGGCTGTACGCCGCTGGAGATACCCACATATATAGCCGTGAATACTATACCTATATTTGCAATGACGCCATAGGCGGCAATACCTGTATTGCCGAGAAGGCGGTAGATAACGAAGTTGAATATCATTATCACTATTCCGCCGGAAAGCTCAGTGAAGAACGAGTGCATACCAAGAGATATTATCTCGCGTATGAGCTTCGGCGAGGGAAGAGTGAGCCGCAGACTGAAAGCGTTCCAGCCGGTAATGATATGTATGCTCATAACTCCCATACTTACGAACGGAGCAATACACGTAGCCAGAGCCGCACCATTCATACCCATATCCAATCGGAAAATAAAAATGTAGTCCAGTACTACATTGACAAGGCTGCCGCTCAGCATACCCATCATAGCGAGCCGCGGTGCGCAGTCATTGCGCATAAAGCACGCCAGCAGGTTATTCATAAGGAAAGCAGGCGAAAACAGAAAAATTTTGCGCAGATAGCTGTGAGACATCTCAAAAACGGCAGCGTCAGCGCCGAGAAGATGCGTTATCTGTTTTGAGAAAAATAACCCCGTTATCTCAAACACCGCCGCGATAAGGAGCATTGTCATGAAAGCGTTTGAGAATATTCTGTCAGTCTCCACTCTTTCAGTCCTGCAATACATCATTGAGAACTTGCTTCCGCCGCCCATTCCGAACATAAGTCCGAAGCCGTTCAGAAAATTGAACACAGGCAGAGCAAGGTTCAGAGCTGCAAGACCTTCCGATCCCATTCCCTTAGAAATAAAGAACGTATCTATCAGTATGTAAACAGATACGCCCACAGAGCTGATGACATTTGCCAATATGTACCTGAAAAAATCACTACGTATTGGTCTTCTGTCCATTAAAAATGTTTACCCCCTGTAAACAAACGAGGCAGGTCCCGTGGACCTGCGAAGCAGTGAGGATCTCGGTAATATCCGCACTGACTGTTTCTCTAATACATGAATATATTATATCACAATATTACCAAAAATAACAGCCTATTTTGTAACTTTGTACGAATGACGAAAAAGCAAACTGCACAAAGTTGAGTATATGCGACATTACACAATTAGGAACAGAAAAAACCTTTTATTATTGTTGAACTTTGTGGTCAGGGCTCCGGTGGACTTACATGAATGTCATAAATGAAAAAAGAGCGCTCCTAATGGAACGCTCTTTAAATATCCATGTTTACCGATCAAGCTCTTTCAACCTTACCTGAACGCAGGCATCTTGAGCAAGCGTAGATATGACAAGGAGTACCCTTGACGATAGCCTTAACACGCTTTACGTTAGGCTTCCATGTTCTGTTGGAACGTCTGTGTGAGTGAGAAACCTTGATTCCAAAGGTTACGCCCTTTCCGCAGATATCACATTTTGCCATTAGGTTGCACCTCCTTAACTAACCTGTAAAAATACAACATGATTATTCTAACACATAATCAAAAAAAAAGCAAGTGTTTTTTGAAAAAAAACTAAAAAAATTTTTTTTGAAGTATAAAAATACTTTTTTACTTGAAATATATAGCGATTTATTGTATAATATATATTGTATATCTATATCTATGCGAAATGTGTTGGCATAGCAGCAAAGAAAGAAAGGAAAATGATATGGACAATCTGGATATGCAAACCTTTTTAATGTATTTTTCGAGGATAGCGACTATCCTTCTTGTTATACCGATACATGAATCGGCACATGGACTTATGGCAAAATGGCTTGGTGACGATACCGCGCTAAGACAGGGAAGGATATCACTTAATCCTTTTGTGCATCTTGATCCGCTTGGTACTATACTTATGATAGTCGGCGGCTTCGGTTGGGCTAAGCCGGTACAGGTAAACCCTCTCAGATTCAAGAAATACCGTGCAGGCTTTGCTTTGACGGCTCTTGCAGGCCCTGTTTCAAATCTGATATTCTCGTTCCTTGCAGCTCTTGCATATGAGATAATCCTTTGCTTTGAAAGCGGCAAAAGAGGTTTGGTTAGCCTTTATTATGAGCAGTACAATACTATGTCGTGTGTGCTGCTATTACTTCAGTTCCTTATAATAGTAAATATCGGACTGGCATTGTTCAATCTAATACCTGTACCGCCTCTTGACGGCTTCAATATACTCCGTGCCTTCACGCCGGAGAAGTTCGACCGCTGGATATACCAGCATCAGAGAGAGATAAACTATACATTTATGATAATTCTTATAACAATAAATCTTATCCCTTCAAGATATTCGCCGCTTTATCATGCTTCGATGGCGCTTTATAATCTCGTTATGAAGTCTGTTAGGTGGATACCTAATGTATTTGGCTGATAATAAAGGATAGGGAAAAGTAATGGGATACAGATTACTTAATTTTTTTCTTACACTGGTCAGCAGAGGGCTTATCCTTACGGTTTTTATGCCTCTTGCATGTTATGCTAAGGCATGGGTGGCTAAGCAACTCGGGGACAGGACTGCCGAAAGAGATGGCAGGCTATCACTTGATTTCAGAAAGCATGTCGACATCTTCGGTATGGTCATCATACTTGTCTTTGGCTTTGGCTGGAGCAAGGAAGTAAATATAGACGTATCGCGACTAAAGAAAATGAAGCGCGATGTTACGCTGATATCCCTTGCCTCACCTTTAACGTACTTTCTCATATACGTGATTCTGAGGAATATCGGCGGAGCTTTACTGAACATATCACCTGATATGTTAATACTTCAGTGTGTATGGACGGTGCTTTACAAGGCGGCATATTCTTGTCTGTTCTTCGGTGTAGTGGCACTGCTGCCAATACCACCTCTTGACGGCTTCCATATTTTTTACCAGTTCTCGTGGCCGAAGTTCAGACGGTGGTATTTCTCGAACTATCAGAAGATAACTACATGGTCAGGGTATATTCTTATAGCGATATTCTTTATGTCAAGCATAACAGACGGAGCTTTCTCGCTTCTTGACTTTTTGGCTAGTATGTGGAGACTCCTACTTGATCGTCTTGTCTTCTTCGGCAAGTGACCTATACAGATTTTTGACGATCATCAACTGTACCGCTGCAGCGGTAAGTGGATTCATGGTGAAATATGGAAAGTATATCATTCAAGCTTGAGGTCTTTGAAGGACCTTTAGACCTGTTGTTGAGCCTAATTGCAAAACACAAGCTGAATATCTGCGATATCGAGATATCTAAGCTATTGGAGCAATATTTGCTCTACATAGATCAGGCACACGAGCAGAATCTTGAGCTCGCAGGTGAATTTCTCGAAATGGCTGCAAGGCTCATCTACATAAAGACGGCTTCGCTGCTGCCTCAGCCTGAGGAGGCTGAGCAGATGAAGCGTGAGTTGGAGGGTGCCCTGATAGAGTATTCTCTCTGCAAGATAGCCGCAAAGCAGCTTGCTGACGCATTCGTGGGCGGAAATATCTTCGTCCGCACTCCTATGAAGATAAAGGCTGACATGACCTATACTCTTGTTCATGAGCCTGAAAGACTTGCTATAGCATACAGTGCAATATCACTGAAAACAATAAAGTCCGAGCATGCAAAGCTTCACGTTGAGAGCAAAATCAATTCCGTAGTGAAACGGCGTATCGTTTCGGTAATATCAAAGGTTGTCCATGTGCTCAGGGAACTGTACTCTACGGGAGAAGTTTATATGGATAAGCTTTACGATGGAGTTACCGATCGCTCGGAGAGAGTCGCTACCTTCCTTGCAGTGCTGGAGCTTACACGCTCGGGAAGGATAACAATAAGCGATGATAATCTGAAGATCTTCTTCAAGGGAAGAAAGAACGGAGTGAAGAAAACTTGGAGATCAAGGACAGGCTCGGAGCAATAGAGGCCATACTCTTTGCTAGTGGTGAGCCCATAGAAATATACCGCCTATCGGAGGCGAGCGGAGTGGACGCGGGAACGCTTCCCTCTATGATAAGGCTGCTTAACGAGCGATATGATGACTGCGGCAGCGGTATCTGCATAAAAAAGCTAGACAGCAGCTATCAGATGTGTACCCGTGAGGAGTACGCGGAACAGGTACGATCAGCGCTGGAGACTAAAAGAACAGCCCCGCTTTCTAACGCGGCTATGGAGGCTCTTACGATAATCGCCTATAATCAGCCGGTATCCAAGGGCTTTGTGGAGAATGTAAGAGGTATCGACAGTTCGTCTGTAATAAACAACCTTGTAGAAAAGGGTCTCGTAGAGGAAGCAGGACGTCTTGACGTCCCGGGAAAGCCCATAGTATACAGGACGACCTCGGTCTTCCTGAGAAGCTTCGGATTGAGTTCAACAGCCGATCTTCCGCCATTGCCCGGTCAAAGCGACCTTATTCTCGAAACAGAGGACGAGTTCGTACAAAGAGAGCTTTCAGACTCCGGGAAGGAGTAATTCACTAAGAAAGGAGCGGCAGGAATGATAGTACTGAAAATTCTGCTGTATCTGCTTCTTGCCGTTCTAGGCATAATATTTCTGATACTTATAGTACCTGTCGGAGGAGAGTTTAGCTACATCGACGGCAAGTTCACATACAAGGTGAAGCTTTGGGTGATAAACATAATTGATTCCGGAGGCGGCGGCCTTTATAACTGGTGGAAAAAACGAAAAGCCGCCAAAAAAGATAAACCGGATAAGCCGAAAAAACCAAAGCCTGTAAAGGAAAAAAAGTCGAAAAAGAAAAAGGAACGGGAAAAGTACGAATGGGAAAAGGAACTTGACGATATTCCTGTGAACGGTTCGGAAGCAGATATGCCGCAGCTGTCAGAGGATACAGATACAACGGCTGAGTTCAATTTGTCTGACAGCCTGCCCGATAATTATGAGGAGGAAGAGGCTCCGAATAAAAAGAAGGAAAAAAAGAAGAAAAAGGAAGACGCTGAGGAGGAACTCTTCCCGGATGAGGATGAAGAGACTGAGAAGGAAGATGAGAAAAAGACTCTCAGCGATAAGATAGAATTCATTGTGGATATATGGGAGAGTGCTCAGCGCCCTCTGCTTAAAATATTCAAAGGCTTCCGGCTTAAGGATCTGTATATCGATTTTGTTATAGCTGACGAGGACGCTTATGACTGCGCCCTGAAATACGGTAAGTATTCCACTCTCGTTTACAACTGTATAGCCTTTTTTAGTGAGATATTTACCGTGAGACTGAAAACTATAGACGTGCGGCCGCAGTTCGGCGTATCAAAGGGACGGTGGGACGCAGCCGGAAAGCTGTATTTCCGTCTTGGAACAGTGGTTATCGCAGGAGCTTGGTTCCTGATAACATATTTCTTCAAAACATTCTTACCAAACAAACTCAGAAAGCGTAAAATGAAAAAAACCGCCGCAAGGCAGAAGTGAGGTATAAAATATGAGTGCAAATAATACACCTGTAAGCGATTTATTAGGTATTTCCATTGAGAAGATCAAGGAAATGGCTGATGTAAACTCAATTATCGGCGAGCCTATAAAGCTTCCTGACGGTACTACAGTTATTCCTGTATCGAAGGTCAGCTACGGCTTTGCGTCAGGTGGTTCGGATCTTCCCTCAAAGTATGACAAGGATCTCTTCGGAGGCGGAGCAGGCGCAGGAGTTTCCATAAAGCCTGAAGGCTTTCTCGTTATAGCTCCCGACGGTTCTGCCAAAATGGTGAATATGGAGGGTGCAAACGATCCGATCAGTAACGCTATTGAGAAAATGCCGGCTATCATTGACAAGGTAAGCGGCTTCATAAACAAGAAGAAGGGCGGAAGCACTGAGGTTAAGAACTCTGATATCACTGACGGTTCCGTACCGATAAACTGAGCATAAACTGCTGAAATGAGGCATATTCTTTAGCATAGATTTTATGCGGAGGTGTGCCTGTGAAAAAACTTTTATCTGGTGCTACGGCAGCAGTTGCAGTAATGCTGTGTATGTGTGATTCTAACGTCAGCGGTGCCGAAGAACTTGATATATCAGCAAAGGCAGCTGTGTTGATCTCAGCGGATACAGGGGAGGTTGTATACAGCCGAAATGCCTCTGAGAAGCTGCCTATGGCAAGTACTACCAAGATAATGACTGCTCTGCTCTGCATTGAAAGCGGAGGACTATATGACGAGTTTACCGTTGACAGTCAGGCGATAAGGGTGGAAGGTTCTTCAATGGGACTATGCGAGGGCGATATCGTTACAAAGTACGCTTTGTGCTGTGGTATGCTTCTGCCTTCTGGTAATGATGCTGCCAATGCAGCAGCTGTAAGGATATCTGGCAATATCGAAGCCTTTGCAAAGCTTATGAACGAGCGTGCCCGTAAAATTGGGCTTTCAAAGACATTTTTCGTCACTCCTTCAGGACTGGATGGGACTGGTCATGGTTCGTCGGCTGCAGATATGGCTATGCTGGCTCGTGAAGCTCTAAAAAATGAGCTTTTCCGTGAGATATGCTCTCAGGAGAGTATAAAGGTGAGCTTCGGCTGTCCGCCTTACGAAAGGAGGCTGATGAACACAAACAAGCTGCTCTCCATGTACGATGGTGTTTACGGTGTAAAGACCGGTTTTACCGACGAGGCAGGACGCTGTCTGGTTTCTGCCTGTAAACATGGTGAAAAGGACCTTATATGTGTTACCCTGGACGATCGTAACGACTGGCAAGATCATGCAGCGATATATGATTATGGATTTGAAACGGTGCGGCAGCTTGAACTGACTCTACCAGATGACATAACTGCCGATATTGCCGGTGCTGCTTCGGATAAGCTAAGGCTCGTTCCGGAGAATGATACGTACACCGTCACGACAGTGGCTGGAAATAACAGCGATTTTAATTATACTGTGCTCAGGCCGCCGTTTCTCTATGCCCCCGTTATAGAGGGGGAGAAAGTGGCAGAGCTCAGGATAAGCTTTCTCGGAAGAGAGGTGGATACTATCACTCTCTATGCAGCCGAAACAGCAGAAGCAGCGATTGTCAGTGCCCAAAATAGCAGAAAAGGGATATTTACAGGGCTTAAAGAATTTCTCGGGAGGCTATTCTCCCGTTAAGGACAGGATTACAGTGGAAAAGATAAGAATTCAGAAAATGATCGCCGACAGCGGCGTGTGCTCCCGCAGAAAAGCTGAGGAGCTTATAGCACAGGGCAGAGTTAAGCTCAATGGTCACCCAGTAAAGCTTGGGGACAAGTGCGGCATGAAAGATCTCATAACCATAGACGGAGAGCGTATAGCCGTACCTAGGAAAAGGAGCTTCCTGTACCTTATGATGAACAAACCGAGAGGCTATGTCACTACGGTCTCGGACGAGCTTGACAGAAAGTGCGTCATGGATCTCCTTACCGACGTGGAGGAGCGCGTATACCCTGTAGGAAGGCTAGACCGAAACTCCGAAGGTCTTCTCCTCTTTACGAATGACGGCGAGTTTGCCAACAGTATCATGCACCCAAGCCGTCATATATCAAAGACCTATCGCGTTACCGTGCGTCCGAGTATAACTGATGATCAGCTGGTACAGCTGTCAGAAGGCGTAGAAATAGACAGCAGGAAAACTCTTCCTGCCACCGTTGTTGTAAAGGACAAGGAGGAGGGAAGAGTAGTACTCCTCATGACTATAAAAGAAGGCAGAAACCGTCAGATACGTAGGATGTGCGAGGCTGTGGGACTTGAAGTTGCAAGGCTCCGCCGTACAAGCATCGGTCCGCTTAAGCTGGGAATGCTCAAGCCTGGTACATACCGGGAGTTGACTGCTGAGGAGCTCCGTGCTATACGAAACGCTATTGGCAAGGAGAAATGATATGCTGGAGATACAGGAAAGGTTTGGCTCCGAAGGCTATGAAGAACTGAGGGAAGCCGCGGGCAGTGCTGAACTGCATATCACAGAGGCGCTCGACAAGGAAAGCGTTATCGGTTATATTGCCTATTCCTACGGTACCGAAAGGACAGTGGTGTACGGTCTTGACGACGGTGGAGATCTTATGCTCTGTGACGGGCTCGTAAGGTCGGTCATGCTTAAAAGCGTACTGAAAGGCATAAAGCGTATGCTCTTCGAGCTTGATGATGACAGCTGCTTCGACAGACTGAGAAGTCTGCACTTTGTAAGTGCAGACAGCAGGCAGTGCAGCGATCTCGACAGTTTTATGAATGGCTGTCAGAGCTGCAAAAACAACAGGAAAGAATAAATACGAAAGGAACGATCAGGATTGCCAATAAGGATTTCTTCAGAGCTTCCTGCATTCAAAACTCTCGGAGATGAGAACATCTTCGTTATGTCAAAGGAAAGAGCGGAGCATCAGGATATCCGGCCGCTTAAGGTAGTTATCCTAAACATCATGCCAAAAAAGATAGAGACTGAATGTCAGCTTTTAAGGCTGCTCAGTAACACTTCTTTGCAGGTAGATGTGGATTTGCTTCATATGGCCTCGCATAACTCCAAAAATACTTCGCATCATCATCTTGAGGCATTCTATAAGAACTTTGACGAGATATCTGGGGACAGATATGATGGTATGATAATCACAGGCGCTCCGGTAGAGTTGCTCGATTATGAGCAGGTGGACTACTGGAAGGAGATATGCAGCATCATGGAGTGGTCAAAGACCCATGTATTCTCCACTATATATATATGCTGGGCTGCACAGGCAGGACTTTACTACCATTATGGTATACCAAAGTATACTCTTGACCATAAAATGTTCGGTATATTCCCGCACAGGGCTGAGGTCAGCAACTGTCAGCTGCTGAGGGGATTTGATGATATATTCTATGTGCCGCATTCTCGCAACACCGAGGTACGCAGGGCTGATATCGAACGGATACCGCAGCTTGAAGTGCTTACATCCTCGGATATCGCGGGAGTACACATAGTCGCTAATAAAAATGGCAGACAGTATTTTATTACGGGACATTCGGAGTACGACAGGGATACTATCGCCAACGAGTACAGGCGCGACGTGGAAAAGGGCATAGATATACAGATACCGTATAATTATTTTCCGGGGGACAATCCGGACAATATGCCGGTATTTTCATGGAGATGCACAGCTAATCTCATGTTCTCCAACTGGCTGAATTACTGCGTTTACCAGAAAACTCCATACAATCTTGATGAGCTTGAGGTACGCAACTGGAACTGGGAAACGAGTCTTTGAACAATTATCAAACGGAGGTAAAAAAGAAATGGACGATTTTTCATCAAACAATAATTATAATGGTTACGGCGGAAACGGTTATAATAACTCACCCGGCGGATACGGCAATAGTGGAGGCGGAGGATACTTTCCTGACGGTCAGTTCCACGGTATGTACGGTGATAACTACGATATGCCGGAGCAGAAGGGCGCAGGTCTGGCGATAGCTTCCTTTGTTATTTCTCTCGTTAACCTTATTATATGTGGTACCTTGTTTACTATAATAACAGCTCCGCTGTGTATAATCTTTTCATTGGTCAGCCTTATCGGCAAGAGAAAGGGCAAGGTATTTGCTATCATAGGTATGATAGTTTCAGTTCTGTCATTAGTCTTCTTTGCATATTTCGGCTATATTGTTTACAAGATAGTTCCAGATATGATCTATTTTGTAAACAATTCGACGCAGATCATCGAGGAATATGACAGGGACGGCTCAATACCAGAGCAGTTTGAGAAGTACAGAGATCCCAAATACGATAAATATTGGGATAGAATGGGCTATAAGAGCTTCGATGATTACTTCGCCAAGGAATGGATTGAAAAGTACAGGACTCAGTCAACAGGCAGCAGCTATACAGACACAGGAAACAGTGCAAGTCTTTCATCGGGCTTTGCACTGGCATATATAGAATAAATCTTACAGCATCTCTGATATGACGAATATATCAGAGGTGCTTTTTTATATTATCTGATATCTTTGGTCAGCCGATTCATATACAGATCTGTAGAAATAAGTCCGCTACGGTTATAGCGGAATATGCCGTAAAGGCATTCGGGATTACGAGTGATAAAGTTCATTCCCTCACGACAGGTCAGAGTCATGAATATACCGCTGTCACGCAGAACAGGTAGGCTTTCTCTGCAAAGAGAGCCGAAGGGAAATGCAAATACAGCCGGCACAATGCCGCAATTAAGACTAAGCTCGGTTTTTAGCAGTCCTATATCCTCCCTGAGGATGGCGGCGTATTCGATATCAGTTTCTTCAGAGAGCTTTGCACAGCCCTGACGTCTGCCTGTGTTTGAGTGCAAGTCATAAGTATGACTCCCAATCTCTATCCTTCCAGAGGCAGTAAGCTCAGATATGTCATTCCATGTGAGGTAGGAATAGCTGTCGGCATGAGGGTCGGCGGCTGCATAATCGTCGGTATACCTGCCAACAATAGATATAACGGCGCACATACCGTATTTTTCAAGGAGAGGCAGGGCAATTGAGAGGTTATTATAAAAGCCGTCATCAAAGGTGATAAGTACAGGTTTATCTGGAAGCTCACCACTGCCGTGGGTATAAGCTATGAGCTGTTCCGCGCTTACAGCGGTAAAGCCCTTTGAGCTTAGCCATGAGAGGTCACTTTCAAGCTGTGAGGGTGTAACGATATATTCCGAAGGTAACTTATCGCATACGCTGTGGTACATAAGTACAGGCAGCGGAACAGGCTTTTCGACATTTTTCGATGCAGCTTTCGAGAATACGGAGCCAGCAGTAAAAATAAGCAGGAAGCAGAGCAATACCGGAAGGACAGCTGAGAAGGTCTTCCGTAGAAAGCTGCCGAGAGAAAAGCATTTGTACACAGTTATCACCTCAAGGCATGATATGCAGGGAAATGCCTGAAAATGACAGAAAGCTGAGGACATACACAGCGTGATATTCGAATATACTTATCCTGAAGAAAGAGGTGAGTATATGACGCGCCATAAACGCAGAAAAATCAAAGGGACAGTGAGATGCATTGCCTCGCTGCTTGTACCTGTGACTGTAGCTGCCAGTGTCAGGGGATATACAGTGTTGAAAAACGCCTTGACTGGGGAGTATAGCTATACCGTTGAAAGCACTGGAAAAGCTTCGGCACACCGCAGGGAAGACGAAGCGGAAATCATAAGCCGCATACAGCGAGAGAATGAGCTGCTTTCAGGAGCGGATATACTGTCAGAGGGCTACGGATATATTGATGAAAGCGATGAAGAAAGAGAATATCAGCGTCTTCCGAATCCACTCGATATGAGAGCTGACGCCCCAGGAGAAAAGCCATATCCATCGGAATGGGGAAACGGCGGAGAGATAGTGCGTATGACCTATGGGAAATATAGCGGGAACAGCTTCTTTGACCTTGAAAATGGTGGACAGGTTAATAACAAGACGGATATCCCAAACGAGGAGTTACAGAAAGAAAGCGGATATTATCCCAATTTTACCGTAGAAAAGACAGACGAGCCTCTTGTTCTTTTATATCATACACATACGACCGAGAGCTTTGAGCCTTTTGTCCGTGATAGCTTCGATCCCAGTTTCAATTATAGGACTACAGATGATACCAAGAATGTTGTAATGGTTGGAAATGCCATACAAGCGGAGCTTGAAGCGCAGGGGATAGGAGTTATACATGCATTGGACATACATGATTATCCTTCGTACAACGGTTCATACTCACGAAGCCGCGAAACTATCCTTCCAATACTTGAAAAGTATCCGAGCATAAAGGTGGTGCTTGATATTCACAGGGACGCCATAGCTTCAGAAAACTGTGCCTATCAGCCGTTTATTGAGGAGGATGGCAGAGAAGCGGCGCAGATAATGATAATCTCGGGCTGTGACGATGGCACTCTCGGTATGCCTACCTATATGCAGAATTTTCACTTTGCCTGTACTTTACAGAGCAAGCTGGAAACCGATCATGAGGGCTTTACACGGCCTGTACTCTTCGATTATAGGCACTACAATCAGGATCTGACCAACGGAAGCTTGCTTATTGAAGTAGGCTCCCACGGAAATACTCTTGAACAGGTTCAGTATGCAGGACAGCTATTCGGGCGTTCTCTCGGGGAGTTACTGAATTCAATGAAAAGGTGATAAAAATGCGCAAAAAAAAGAAAAAGACCGCTCTGAAAGCAGTATTTCTATACTTGCTTCTGAGCGGTGGCTCGTGGATGTTTATTAATGCATACGCAAATTCGTTCAATCAGATAAGTGAAAAGAGAATAGTACCCGCCGGACTTGTTCTGCAGGAAGAACGAGCTTTTGTTGAACTGATTGGTCACAGCGGTAATTTCAGCTTGTCATGGATATACCCCGAAAGCAGAGCTTACTGTGGAGCATATCTGCTGTCGCCTGATGAACTGAGAACAGCTGCATACATCATATCATTATGTATATAGCTTAGCTTTTCTTGTATAATAGAAGGTGTTGAGCTCGCCTGAATAAATAAGGTCAGCCCCAGGAAAGTTCCTGAAATCGTCAGGAGTATAAAGTGAAAAGGCTTTATCAAGGTGAATTCCTATCTTATCCATAATATAAGCTACAAACTGTGAACAGACGAAGCTGTTTTCACGTTTCCACTCGATATTGAAATAAACTGCGAGAAGTCCGAGAAGGTTGTATGAATATACATTACGATGCTGAGCGAAATGTGTGATCAGCTTATTATAGGCTTCCTTCTGCTCCGGAGATACGCTAATACGGTATATTTCACATGGGATATCCTGATACTGACCGAGAGTACCCTGTCCCACTACTTCCTTGTTGAATGTGGCTGGAAGGGGAAAAGGTCTGTATGTACGGCAGAAGCTGTACATTTCAGAAAGTTCCATGTCACCTGAAAGAGAAACGTGATTATAAGGCTTTTTGGTCAAGAATTTGAAGAACCGTGCAGGTCGTGTACCTGTTTGCGCAACTATAAAATAAATATAGTCCCCCAAAACGTTCCCTCCTAATTTATTTTTTATAATTATATCATAAACACTTGCAAATTTCAAGAGTTTTTGCTATAATTATAAAGGTCTTTTTGTATGCGCCTGTAGCTCAGTGGATAGAGCATCCGCCTCCGACGCGGTGTGCGCTGGTTCGATTCCAGTCAGGCGTACCAGCGGGGAGCCTCCGCAACCAATTTTTTCGCCTCACTTTAAGTGGGGCGTTAGTTTTTATCTGCATTTTATACCTTATATAAATTGCGATATATAAATAATACACAAGGCGTAACACTGACAAATAACTAATATGAAGAAAAGCGTTTACAGCGCTTTTTCCATATTTGAGTTGTATGTTCATAAAAAATTTACGATTTCAGCTGATAATATCAGCTCTTTAATACCTATATTTAAAGGCAGAGTGAGCTTTAATGTATAAGCTCGCTTTGCTTTTTTTGTGTTGCAATTCAGTTAACTTTATGCTATAATATTTGTATATATCTAACAAAATTATTAATCTGCAGATTTATTCATAAATAATGAAGTCTTTTCTTGAAATGGTGCTAATAAACAGTGGGCACAGAAACGCTCATTGAGAGGAAAGATAAAACCATATTGGCACGGTGAAAATAGCTATCACCGTTTCATTTCGGCTGACAATAAGGGAATGCTTTTACTCGTATTTGAATATCAGGTTTGCTTTACGCTCTATCCAAATAGCTGTGTATATAATATTCATACGGCTGTGGAGATGATTACTTAAATTTATGATAATTCGTCCAGAGTTCTCGCGATAAATACTTTTTCAAAACATAACTCTTTATAATCGGGAGTACTTTTATCGCAAAACACTTTCGAAATTGCGTTAAAAACTAGTGCTTTTTCGCTGGGATCGCAGGTATATCTTGCAATTGAGAATGATATTGAAGATAATCACATAAAGCCAGAATAGAAACAAATGATAAATTAGGTTTTGAACAAATTTAAGCTTGAATGCAGACATGTACTGTTCTTAAAACTATTTTGAATGTTTTGTATTTCGTAAATAGACTTTATCATGAAAAAGAATGAAGCATGCCAAGAATTAACTATATAAAGTCAAAAACGTTTTAAAATCAGAAATAGTAAGGAGAAACTTCAATTATGAAAAATCATAAAGGAATGAATCAGAGCTTACATTCTAAAGAAAATGAATATCAGGAGAAGAACAGACATATTTGTGCAGTTAAGTATATAGCTCTGGTATTGGCTTGCTTATGCATTTGCGCTGTAATCGGACTCGGTTATTGGAATCACATTCGGAAATTGCCAGATATTAAATTCCGGACTGATGCTGTTGATGAGCCAGCTAATGAAGTATCCGAAAAAACAGAGGTATCCGAAAATGACTCAGAGCCTCATGCAAAATATAAAGATGAACCTGCCTCCGAATCAAGGACTGAGCGTCTGACCACTACAGCTAGTGAAAAAACGCATGTTGTAACTACTTATTCTACAGGTACGTCTACAGCTCATTTAACTGAAAAAACTACTGTATATCAGACGAAAACAAATACTTCTACAACCACTCAGACTGTCACAAGTACTCAGTCTGCTGTTACAACAGAAGAAATACAGGCTCCTATCACTATTCAAACTCCGCCGGATTTTTATTCCTATACGTTCGACTCTTACAAAACACTTTTCAAGGCTTTAATTAAACAAGATCATTTTTTTACTGCCGACTCAAATAATTATGGTGAATTATTCAACAGGACTGTTTCGGCATTTGCAAATAATAATGTTGATTTGTATGTTCCTGCTGTTAACGGAAACATGTGCACCTTAAGAGAAAAAGAAGGCTTTTCAAATATAACATTTATGACGGCTGAGTTATATGATTTGCCTTGGATTTTGTATCATTGTAGGGTCGACGATAATGATATTGACATAAAGATTGCCTATTACAGCGTTATCGGAATGGACGAGCTTAATTCGGAAAAATCATACTGTGAAACACTGAATCTAATCGCTCCTGATGCTCCAAATCCGAATAATTTCACTCAATTCGGCTCATACCTGAACATTTATGAATCTGAGATCAGCCTTGCAAACGAAAAAAACGTTACTGCAATGATATCAGAGCTCAAAAACAGTAGCAAAGCATACATTATGTTTAATTATGACGGTATGCTGGTTTCTGTCTATACTGATCAGAATATGTTACCTGAGTCGTTCTGGGCAAGCTTTTCATTAGAAAGATATCCTTTTTAGTCTCATTTTTCTCATAAACGTAATGTTGCTCTTGTGGACTTTTTTCATTTTTTGTCATTTTTTGAAGTCTTACCTGGCGAAAATAGCAATATTTGTATAGACATATAACCATATATGTGATACAATATACATACCGCGGTAAAATAATTAATCAACAGCAACACATGGAGGGAAAAATGAATAAAGGATTTAATAGACTCGCAGCTTCTGTCCTTTCAGTAAGCATATTAGCGGGTTATACCAGTATCATTCCAAGCATAGCAGCAAACGCTGATGAGATTGTGAGCGACGGTTTCACTATCGCAGGTGAGATTGGTCTCGATACCAATTCTGATGCAGTAGCCTCGGAGCTTGAACAGCTCAGCAGCATCAATGACAATGAAGTACCAGATATTACAGTTACCGAAAAT
Source organism: Ruminococcus sp. (assembly GCA_017961625.1). Classification (GTDB taxonomy): domain Bacteria; phylum Bacillota; class Clostridia; order Oscillospirales; family Ruminococcaceae; genus Ruminococcus. The sequence continues at coordinate 86,722 of JAGCWY010000098.1, forward strand.
AATGAGGTATCACAGATATTCGGAACACTTTCTGAATCAGACGTCAATACACAAAGCGACGCTTTAGACGTTATTGACGAGATCTCAAATCTGCTCGGCATAAACAATGCTTACAGCGATTTAAAGTTTGAGAGCTGCACAGAGAGTCTTTATAACGATATCTATTCTTTCAAACAGTATTACAACGGCTTGGAAATGGTTAACTCTTATGTTACCGTGATAGTAAATAAGAATACTCGTGAGCCTAAGTGCCTCAATAATACTTATATATCCGATCTGTCTATAAGTATAGTGCCTCACATTTCTGCAGCTGAGGCGCTGAATATAGTACAGGTTTATTATGAGGATTATTCGGGATCATATCCGAGACTGGTGATTTACACAGATGAAGACGGTATAAGTTCTCTGGCATGGGAATGCCATGCAGAGACATTGACAACAGGAAAGATATATATTGACGCAGAAAATGGAGGCATTCTATACGAGGAAAACCTCGCACAGCCGGCTTCACTGACTTATGACGGCAGTGAAGAGCATTATTTTGTGGATAATAATTATTATATGCCCAATAAAGGCTCATTCTATATTGAACTTGATCACGACACAAGCGCTAAAAAATTCTTCTTCCGTGATAAGAAAAGAAATATTGCGCTTATTCCTAGCAATGATTACTGGGCTGAATTTGATAAAAATAACAAAGTGCATATCTATACCTCATCTGGTGGAAATAAAGACGAAATTTTTGATACAAACTACAAAAGTAATGTTTTGTCACAATTAGTTTACGATGATTATGATTATGAATGCCTGAAATATAACCTTTCTGAAGTAGCAGCATTACATAACATTGAAAAAGCTTATGATTTCTATAACAATAACTTCAAATGGCAGGGCGCAGACGGAAGAGGCAATACACTGTATATTTTACCTGAACTCAGAAGAAAAAGCGGATGGACAGTAAATAACGCTTATGCCTTCAACGGAAGGAACTTCATTGCCTTTGGCGCAGAAGGCGCAATAAATGGCAATGATGTAGCTGCTTGGGGAGCCGATCCCGATATTGCCGTTCATGAATTTACTCACCTTGTATCCCATCAAAAACTAGGTTGGGGTGGTTCTGAAAACGTAGAAATAGCCGCCCTTAACGAAGCCTACAGTGATATTATGGCTGAATATGCAGATGAGACACCTGAATGGAAGCTCGGAAATGATCTGTTCTTCAAAATAAAAGACGATAGTATCTATATTAGGAATATCGTTAAACCACAATCGCCGAGTCTCATAAAATACAACGGTGAAGGAAGCCTTAGTAAAACTGAGCCTCATGATGCTTCAACCATAATATCTCATGTAGCATATATGATGCACTACATGGGGATTGAGGATGAAGTCGGAATGCGTATCTGGTACGGTTCAATGGATTACCTAAAGAACGCAAAGGAAATCAATTTCAAGGCTTGCAGAAAGGCAGTGCTTGAAGCAATAGGAGACGTAGTATACGATCGTACATTCAATGGAAAGTACAATGACTGCTGGTGGGACTATACCCTTATGACCAGCGCTGCTTTCAGCCGCTCAAATATCCTGCCAGACTATGCGCTCGGAGATATTAACTGTGACGGTTCAGTTGATGAAGATGATGCTAGATTGTTGCAGCTTCACCTTGATGAGCACAGCTCTCTTACTACAGAGCAGCTGTTAATTGCTGATATCAATAAAGACAGCTATGTTGACTGGGATGACTGGTGGGACATATATGTACAGTAAGAGTATATAAATTTTAAAAAGAAGGGACTGTTAAAAACTAAGTCCCAATAACGAACAGGGGGCCGCGTGATTGAGGCCCCCTATTTTTGACTAACAATAAGCTGCACTACAATTACTTGTGTGCAGTTGTTTTTATGATATATACGTGCGCTGTACATTGTTATAATTGATCCGTTTATCTTCTAATGTGCCAAGACAATCGTGCTGAATGTATTCTATAATGTTGATACGTTAAAACACTTTCCTTGTGATTGGGGGGGATACCATATTTAGTGTATACATGCATACGCTACATATACAGATTGTAATGTGGACTTTTTAAATTACACAGTGCATATTAATACTGAAATAACAAACAAAATACAACAGCAAAAATATACTAATATAGTAAAGAAATCCAAAAATCTTCCCTGATAATTGACATGTAGCTACATTAATGATATAATAATTACAAGTTTTCACTATAATAATGACATAATGTGGGATATGAATAATACGATAAGTATATACAAAATGTTTATCATATAGAAAAATATACAAAACGAATTAACTATTGACGAAAAGAAATTTCTTATTTTAATATTTTTCGTTTTTTATTGTTTTGTATTGGTTTGTCGACAGAATTTTATTACCTCCATATTAGGAAATCAATTGCAAATAGAAGTTGTTTTAGGTCGTAATTTTTTATTTTATACTAGGGGGGCTAATTATGAGAAGTTTGTTTTTACAATCAGATGTCATTCAAGCTGAGATCACAGAGATTGCAAAAGATATAAGTTCAGACTTTAACACTTCATCTCCTTGTGTAAGAGAACATGAGGAAAGAAATGAAATATTTATTGGCGTAAATAGGGCTTTTGTCTCTTTTTACTGACCTCTTTCGCGGAAATAGTTCTGCAATTTGGGGGTCATGTAAAGGAGACGAGGTCGTTATGTGCGCTTATACGTAATACGGCTTCGACTCCCGTGAAATTTCACATTGGAGCGAAGCTTATTTTTATTGATACTTATTTTTAAACATTTAGTTTTGGCATATAACCTCTTTCGAACAGGATTCGAGTTTTTTACGGAATCAGCATAAAATAGAGGTGTTTGAAAAGTTATAAATCGTGTATTTTTACGCCGGAAATCATTATTTCCTAGATATTGCCTCTTTAACATGGATTTAGCTTCAAGAGTATAAGTCTATCTTAAAGAGACAATATGAATATAATCATATTGTTAATATTCGCTTTTTATATTAAAGAGAACTTATACATAAAATGAATTCTACCTTTTATAATAGGTTGGAATTAATAAATAGGATTTTGTTTCCTATACTGATTTGTTTCTTTATCTCATTACCGAGGGGGCTAGGTGATGAGTGTAATAATATTTCTTATAAATCACAGTTTTATCTTTACAATTATTCAACTATGATTTTAGTAATCAGCACAACTACTAATGATATGCTTTATTGGGAAAGGATGGTTTATAAACAGGGAATATTGATTCAGAAAGGATGAGCGGATATGAGAATACCATTTTCACCACCAGACATCTCGGAGTTAGAAATCAATGAAGTTGTAGAGGCGTTGCGTTCCGGGTGGATAACAACAGGTCCTCGAACGAAAGAACTGGAAAGAAGAATAGCTGAATACATAGGTGTGAATAAGGCTTGCTGCCTTAATTCACAGACTTCCTGTGCAGAAATGGCTCTTCGCCTTTTAGGTATTGGCGAAGGTGACGAAGTAATTGTACCGGCATATACATACACCGCAAGTGCGTCTGTAGTATGTCATATCGGCGCAAAGCTTGTATTTGTCGACACTGATCCTGACAGCTTCCTTATAAGCTATGATGCAGTTGAGAAGGCTATAACAGAAAAGACTAAAGCAATAATCCCAGTGGATCTTGGGGGAGTTCCATGTGATTATGACAGATTATTTGAAATTGTTGAACGTAAAAAGTCATTGTTCCACCCGGTAAATAAGATGCAGGAGGCTATTGGCAGAATCGCTATTTGTGCTGATACAGCTCATGCTTTAGGTGCAAAATATCACGGCAGAATGGTAGGAAGCATTGCTGATTTCTCATCATTCAGCTTTCATGCAGTAAAGAATCTGACTACTGCTGAGGGCGGTGCTCTTACATGGAGAAGTATAGACGGAATAAGTGATGACGATATATACCATCAGCTGCAGCTTTACAGTCTGCATGGTCAAAGTAAAGATGCTTTTGCAAAGTTTAAGCTCGGTTCATGGGAATATGATATTGAGGGACCGTGGTATAAGTGTAATATGACGGACGTGCATGCATCAATTGGACTGAAACAGATTGAGCGCTATCCCAGCATGATTGAACGAAGACATGAGATAATTAAAATGTATGATGGAATAGTAAAACCGCTTGGTTTGGATACGCTTCCACATTTTACAGAGGATCATATATCATCGGGACATCTTTATCTTACAAGGATTCCTAATATATCTATTGAACATAGAAACGGTATTATCGTAAAAATGGCTGAGCAAGGTATAGCAACAAATGTTCATTATAAGCCGCTTCCTATGATGACTGGATATAAGAAGCTTGGATTTGATATCACTGATTTTCCAAATGCTTATAATCAATTTGCTAACGAAATCACATTACCACTACATACTTCTCTTACAAATGAACAAATTAGATTTATAATAGAAAATTACACAAAGATTTTGAAGGAAAGCGTGCTTTGTGGTGTAAGCAGAAAGGTTTATCAAGCAGTATGATATTACTTGAATTGAATTTATATTATTGTAATCTAAAAAGAACACAATTCAATTAGTATTTATACATACAAAAAGCTTTCGTTGCGCTGATTCTGTTAGCATTTACATTGTAACCAATTTTTATAATCAAAATTTTTATTAGAATTGATGTTTATGGATTTGTCTTTATCGACAGTAGAAGGCGACAATATTCGGAATAAAGTAAAAATACATATTTTCTGTACTATGTATAGAAATTATATAAGATAGTTGCGGCTGCTACTGTTAAGCGGTAGTAGCCGTATTACTAAGATAAAGAAAAGTCATAATTTTAGACTTTCCTTTTACGTGAGAAGTTATGAAGGGTGTTATGAAGAAAGTATGAAAAATAATATAATCCGGATTATGCGTATTATTCTTTGTATTTTTTATATCGCTTTTATATTTCATATGACACTATGTAATCGTTCTGTTTCAGCAGAATATATTTTTTATGGACCATTTTGGGAAATAAGAGAGCATATGTGGGGAGATATTATTAAGAACATTGTTCTTTTTATTCCATTAGGTGCTATTATTGGTGGTCGAAAGTGTGTGATTATTGGTTTTCTTCTTTCATGCGGAATAGAAATAACACAGTATTTTTTGCGCCTAGGATATTGTGAAATAGATGATGTATTGAATAACACAATAGGCACCATTATAGGTGCATTGATAAATTTATTAATTGTTTATAGATATTCGAAATTACTAAAATAAGGAAGACCAATTTAAGAAATCGTTGTATAATTGTTAAAACTCAGTCTTTTATTTTTTAGTTTTAAAATTGTAATATTAAGGAAGGAATAAATAGTAAATATGTATAAGAACTTGATAAAAAGAATACTCGATATTTTTATTGGTTTGATGTTTTTGCCATTCTTTTGCATTATTTTTATTGTTGTTGCTCCAGCAATTTGGATAAATGACAGAGGGCCTGTTTTTTATAATGCAAAACGACTTGGAAGAAAAGGAAAGATATATAAAATGTATAAGTTTCGTAGTATGAAGATTAATTCACCTGATCTTAGAAACGAAGATGGTTCTACATATAATTCTGAGGATGATCCTCGAGTAACTACAATTGGCAAAATATTGCGTAAAACAAGTATTGATGAAACGCCTCAATTTTTGAATGTACTAAAAGGTGATATGAGTGTAATCGGACCACGACCTTTTGTCACAACTCATTATAATGGATATGACAAACTTGATTCAAAAATGAAGAAAAGACTCGAAGTGAGACCTGGCATTACTGGATATAGCCAAGCGAATTTTAGGAACTCAATATCTCAGGATGAGAAAATAGAAAAAGATTGTTATTATGCAGATCATGTTTCTCTTATCCTTGACATTAAAATTTTCTTCCAGACTATTAAGTCAGTATTAATGCATGAGAATATCTATGTATCTGACAATATTAAGGCAGAAACAAAGGACAAAGTTAAACAATGAAGAAAATAATGATAATTGGCGCCTCAATCCTTCAACTTCCTGCTATTCGTAAGGCTAAGGAGTTGGGATATTATGTAGGTGTAGTGGATTATAATCCTGAAGCAATAGGTGTTCCTTATGCTGATGAATATTTCAATGTTAGTACGATAGATATTGATGGAGTAGTCTCAGTTGCTAAACAATTTAAGCCAAATGGAATCATGACTTTAGCAACAGATATGCCAATGAGGTCTGTTGCGGCAGTTTGTAAAGAATTGGAAATTCCTGGGATTTCTCCTGATACTGCTATAAAAGCCACTGATAAGGCTGAGATGATTAAAGCGTTTGAGACTCATGGAGTTGAACATCCATGGTATTTTGTTGTTTCAGATAGAACCGATTTTGAATCAATAATTGGACAGATTAGTTATCCTTGCATTATAAAACCCACAGATAATGCTGGTAGCAGAGGCGTAGTTCTATGCCGAGATAAGTCAGAGTTAATTGCAGGTTATGATTATGCAACACGCGAATCTCGTGGAGGCTCTGTAATAATTGAAGAATACTTACAAGGTCCTGAATTTAGTGTTGAAGTAATGGTTGTGGAAAGCGTTCCACATGTTCTACAGATTACTGACAAGATAACTACAGGGGCTCCGCACTTCGTTGAAATGGGGCATACACAACCTACAAATCAACCACTAAATGTGCAGGAAAAGATTATAGACTTAGCATGTAGAGCGGTAAAAGCCGTTGGCATTAATGTAGGTCCTGCTCATGTAGAGATGATACTTACTACACAAGGTCCTAAGATGGTAGAACTTGGTGCTAGGATGGGGGGGGATTGTATTACTACACATCTGGTTCCGCTTTCTACAGGCATTGATATGGTTGCAGCCACAATTAGGCTTGCTTGTGATGAGGAAGTAGATATCGAGCCAAAGTGGTGTAAAGGGGCAGCTATTCGATACTTTGAAACACCTATCGGTATTTTGAAAAGAATAGATGGTATAGAAAGGGCAAAAGTTATTCCTGGTGTAAAAGAGATATCTATTGTCCATGAAATTGGTGAAATTGTTGGCGAAATTGGAAGTAGTGTTGATCGCCTCGGTTTTATTATTGCGCAGGGAGAAAGTCGTAATGATGCAATAAAAATATGTGAAAGTGCTCAGGAGAGCATACATATTTACATAGTTTAATAGAGGTGATGAAATGTTTGAAGAATTAAAAGGGAAAAGGCTTCTTGTTCTTGGTGGAACAGCATGGGCTGATATTATATTTAATTTTGCAGATGAAAATGATATACATCTTCTTACTACAGGTAAAAACCCAAATAAAATGTTTGACGAATATTATTATGTTGACTCAACTGATAATGAAGGGATGAAGACATTAATTAGAGAAAAAAATATTGACGGTGTGTATGTAGGAAGTCATGAAGGAGTTATTCGCCATGCAACTAAATATCTTGCCGAATTAGGATTACCATGCTATTGTACATTTCAACAGTGGGATAACTTGATGAATAAAAGAAAATTTAAAGAACTGTGTCAAAAATTTGATATTCCAGTTGCGCCAAAGTATGAATGGTTTCCTGAAACTCCATGTGAAATTCAGTTTCCAGTTATTGTTAAGCCAGCAGATGGCTGTGCTAGTGTAGGTATTAAGATTTGTCATAATGAAGCTGAACTAAGAGAAGGTTATCAATTAGCTTATGACAATTCTGATACGCATGAGGTATTAATTGAAAAACTTGTAAATAATACGGGGATGGATGTGTTCTTTCAGATAACAAACTCACAAATAGAATTCTGTGGACTTGGTGATAAATACCCAGTTCAGTTAGCTGAAGGAGCGGGGGCAGTGGCAGGTGCTCGAATTCTTCCAAGTATATATACTGAGGATTTTCGTGATAGATTTGAAAACAAGATTAAAGATATGCTCTCATCTGTTAAACTTACACAGGGACTTATTTGGATGGAAGTGTTTCATGATGGTAATAACTACTATTTTAATGAAGTTGGTTATAGACCAAATGGTAGTCTTACAATTGTAGGAATTGATTATTTTTATGGTATTAACACTGTTGCAGCTGATATTTACTTTGCATTAACAGGGAAAGGAAAAGCAAAAGGCTTTAATTCACTTATTCTCAAGGCGCATTCCACTGATAAGAAGAAAGTTTGTGAATATTGGATTGCTTGTCATCCAGGCACAATCAAAGAAATACAAGGTATTGATGAAGTTAAGGCACATCCTAATGTTCTTGCAGCATTCCCAAAGTATTCTGTTGATAGCATCATTCCGCATACAAATGGATTTGCTCAAAATTTTTGTGTAGTTCATTTTGCATATAATAATGCTTCAGAGCTTCAAGACGTAATAAAATATATTAAGAGTACTGTAAAAGTAATTGATATAAAAGATGATGATATGATAATTCACAAGACTAATGATTTTATAAATACTCTCATAATGGATAATTGAAAAGAAGGATTGGTGAGTAAAATGATTGATGGTACCGCAAAAGTCACAGAGTCTACAATAGCAGAAGATGCTCGAATATATAAGAATACGATTGTACGTAAAAGCACCATTAATTCTAAAAGTATCGTTGGCGATATGAGCCGTGTTGAAGATTCTGTAATGGGGTATTTTACACAACTGTATCCTTTTGGGACAATGCATTCATCAGTTATTGGTTCATATTCTTATATTCAAAAGAATAGTTCCGTTTGGCATACTACCATAGGAAAATTTTGTTCCATTTCATGGAATGTTAGCATTGGTGGCGGTGAACACGATTTCCACAAGGTGACTGCCCACTCTATGTTATATGCTATTCCATACGGATTTATTGACGAACCATTATATGAACGGTTTTCGGAAAAATGTGAAGTTGGTAATGATGTTTGGATAGCTGCAGGAGCATCTATTCTTAGAGGAGTAACGATTGGTGATGGAGCTGTAATAGGAGCTGGTGCAGTTGTTACAAAAGATGTTGAACCATATAGTATTGTTGCTGGTGTAGCTGCAAAAAAGATTGGACAACGTTGCTGTGACAATCTTATTGAAGAGATGCTTAAGATTAGATGGTGGGACTGGCCAGAAGAAGTGATTAAACAGAATATTCATTTGTTTAATATGGAATTAAACACCGAAACAGTAACTCTATTAAAACAAGTTGTTATCTGAAAGTTCACCTTGTAACAAAGTACAGTATTGAAAAGGAGAAATGAAATGCTAGCTGATGATAAAAAGGTTCTTTTAATCAACGGAGCAGTATACTTGCCTGGAGAAGGTGGATATAAACGAACAATGTATTTATTTGACATGATGAGGAGTATGGGGTATAATGTGACTCTTTTAACAAGTGATTTTAATCACTATGCTAAGAAAAAAAGAGATGTTACTCGTTTTAGAAAAGAATATCCAGAATATAATGACATCGAGATGGTTCATATGCCAGTTTATAAAAAAAATATATCTATAAGGCGATATTATTCTGGAAAAATATATTCAAAAAATATTAAGCGATGGTGTCAAATACATCTAAAAGAATATGATGTTGTTATGACTAATATGCCAGCAATAGGAACAATTCTTAAAATTCATCCATTATGCTTAAAATATGGAGTTAAGATGCTAGTTGATGTACGTGATCTTCATCCTGAGGCATTTAGAGTGGTAGTAAATAATGAAATGCTTTATAAGTTAATTTTTTATGGAATGAAAAAACGTGCTGATAAAGCTTATTCATTCGCGGATGAAATGGTTGCAGTATCAGAAGAGTACCTAATGCGTGGAATGAGTTGTAATAAGAATGCTAAAAACCCAATTGCTGTGTACATTGGCGTAGCTTTAGAGAAATACGATGAAGGTGTAAGAAAATATGAAAATGACATATTGAAACCCATTGATGAAATATGGATTACATATGCTGGTACATTAGGTGCAAGTTATGACATATTAACACTTATAAAAGCTGCGAAGGTAATACAGAATGAACCTAATAATAAAGTGCGTATAAAAATACTCGGTCAAGGTCCCGATGAACAGAAGTTTAAACAAGCTGCAAAAGAAGAAGGAATACAAATAGTTGATTTCTTAGGATTCAAACCATATGAGGAAATGGCAGCTTTTTTAAGCAAATCTGATATGACTATTAATTCAGTGAAAAAGAATGGTTCTCAAAGCATAATCAATAAAGTTGCAGATTACTTTGCTGCAGGAATTCCTATGATAAATGGTTGTTCTTGTAAAGAGCAGCAAGAGATGGTCGAGAAATATAGGGTTGGCTTGAATTATGAACCTGAAAATGTCGATGAATTAGTAGAGGCGATTAGAAAACTGGTATTAGATCCACAATTACGTAGAGAACTTGGAGAAAACGCAAGAAATCTTGCCATAACAAAATTTGATAGAAAAAATAGTTATTTAGAAATTATTAAAAGGATTGAAGTACTAAGCGAGAGTTGATTAATGATTGAAACGCTTTGCTGATTATCAGAATAAAATAGAAAGGTCTTATACTTTAGGGATAGATAGTATGAATGTTTTGCATATTAATTGTAACTATATGGGAACAACACTCCATTCAGTTATGATCAACCATTTGAATAAGTTTAATATTAACAATATCGTGTTTTGCCCAGTATTAAAAAATACTGAAAGTGATTGTTCAAAAGATAAAAATGTAATAATTTCAAAATGTTTCAACAAATATGATCGATATTTCTATTTTTTGAAGCAATATAAGATTTATAAGGCACTTAGACAAGAATGTGATTTGAATCAAATTGATATTATTCATGCATATACTTTATACACAGATGGAAATATTGCTTATAAAATAAATAAGTTATTTAAAATACCATATGTTGTAACAGTTCGAATGACAGATATTTATTTTTTTAGGTTCAGAAAATATCTATTATTACGTGGACTAACAATATTGTTAAATTCAAATTGTATATATTTTTTATCTAAAAAAACATTAGATTATGTTATAGATTCATTTATTCCTAAAAGGTATAGGGATGAAATCCGCTCTAAAAGCGTGGTAGTGAAAAATGGGATAGATGATTATTGGCTAGATAATGTCTATTCGAATAGAGATTATCTCCAAATTAAGAATAAATTTGACACAAAAAAATTAAATATTTTATGTGTTGCTCAAATTATGAAAAGAAAAGGAATACCTAATATTCAAAACGCAATTGATATATTAAATTCCAAGGGATGGAGTTCGCATCTTACAGTAATAGGGAAAAAATTTAATTATGATGAGTTTAATATTATTATTTCGAATAAGAATACAACCTATATTGAGCCCATGCCCAAAGAACAATTAATTGAATATTATAGACAATCAGATATTTTTGTCCTTCCTTCTGTAAGAGAAACATTTGGATTAGTTTATGCAGAGGCAATGAGTCAAGGTTTGCCTGTTTTATATACCTTAAATGAAGGGTTTGATGGACAATATATGGATGGAGAAGTAGGCTATTCAATCATATCTTCAGATCCTGAAGATATAGCCAAAAAAATTATTGAAGTTTGTTGTAATTATGAAAAGATATCCAAAAAATGTATTTGTGAGGTACACAGATACCGTTGGAATGATATATGTGAAATGTATTTTAATGCATATGAAAAATACGCAGGAAAGAGATCTGTATGAAAAATATTCTTTTTGTGGTTAGAGGATATCCAAATGGTAATAATCCTGAATATGCCTTTATTAGTCCTATTGTACATGCGATTGCGAATCAGGGATATAATTGCATTGTTATTGCACCGCAAAGTATAAATAATAAAAAAAATAGGCAATTAGGTACTAGTCCAAATGTATGGAACGATATTACAGATGAAGGACAAAAAATAACAATATACCGTCCAAAACATCTGTCATTGTCTAATGTACGACTTCTTGGAAATAGTCTTACAATGATATTAAAGGAACTTTCAGTAAGAAAGTGTATAAAGAAATTTAAAATTAAAGCCGATGTCATTTATGCACATTTTTGGGATTGCGCTATCTTATCAGCAAAATGCTTTTCTAATATTCCGATTATTGTTGCTAGTGGTGAAAGTCAAATTCGAGTTCGAAATTATTATTCAAATAGTATTATTGAAAAATACATTAAAAATATAAAAGGTGCAATATGTGTGTCTACTAAAAATCGAAAAGAGAGTATAGAGCTAGGACTTTTATCTGATAAGATTCCCTCAATTGTTCTTCCAAATGCTGTGAATTCAAAAATGTTTTATGTTTGTGAATCAAATATTAGAAATAAACTGAATATTTCGCCAGATACGATTATTGCTGCATTTGTTGGATCATTTACTGATCGAAAAGGTATTAAACGAGTAATTGAAGCAGCAAAAGGTATTAATAAATTAAAGTTATTTCTTATAGGAAGTGGAGAAGCAATACAACCTTCTGAACAAATTGCTATTTGTGGCCCAATGCCTCATGAGAAAATTAGTCAATATCTTAATGCTGCTGATATGTTTGTTTTACCGACAAAAGCAGAAGGATGTTGCAACGCTATTGTTGAGGCTTTAGCATGTGGTCTTCCAATTATTTCATCTAACTTGGATTTTAATAAAGATATTCTTAATGATACAAATTCGATACTTATAAATCCGAATAGTATAATAGAAATACATAACGCTATGGAAGAAATGACGCATAACACAGAGTTAAGAAAGAAGTTAAAAGAAGGTGCTTTAAAAACGGCGAATGAATTACATATTGAGCCAAGAGCGAGATCAATTTTATTATTTATGGAAAAGTGTTGTATGTTTAATGACAATTCAAACCAAAAGGAAATAGAGAATGATGGATAAGAATAATTTTGACAATCGATCATTAAATATAGCTTGCTTGATAGTAGGCGGAATTATTACTTTAGGATTATATATACCTTTACTGAATATTCTAGCTTTAACTATTTGCGCTTTTATTATTATAAGATTTAGTAATCAATTTTTGTTATGTTTCCTCACTTTTTTGTTGTCTTTTTCACCGATTTTTAAATTGAATATTAATGGATTTACTTTTTTTAATTTTATTATCATTGGAACTCTTTGTAAAATGCTATATATTAATAATTTCAGAATTTCAAAACATTTGGGTATTTTTCTTATTCTGTTTTCTTTGTATTCTATAACCATTAGTTTAGATACTGATTTATTGGAGATACTTACTGTTATATGTGCCTTAACTATGTCAATGTACCTATTACAAGAGGAATATGATAGATATTCATTAATAAATATACTACATTATTTAAGTTATGGAATAATATCGACATCTTTGATTGCGTATTTTGGAAATTATTTTCCAAGAATATCACCTCTCTTAGACCGCACACGAATTAAACTTGGAGCAACATTGTATTATTATCGTTTTTCTGGCTTGCTTAGAAATCCGAATTATTATACGATGTTATTATCTATTGCAGTAGCAGCATTTTGCGTTCTATTTATCAATAAAAAGTTCAAATCATTAGATTTTATACTATTTATTTTAATATCTTTATTTGGTTTCATGTCAATGAGTTTATCTTTCATATTTACATATTTAATTACATTAATAATTACTGCTTATGAAGTAACTAAAAAAGATGTTAAACATTCATTTTGGGGAATAATTACAGTTGTTATATCTTTAGTAGTGATTTATAAACTTGCGGGAACAAGCACGATTAATACCCTTTTATATCGTCTTAAAGCAACATCTGATATATCTGATTTGGGAAGTGCAACAACAAATCGATATACAATTTGGAGTAATTATGTTTCATATATATTATCTGATGTCAAAACACTGTTAATTGGAAATGGTTTTAAAGCAAAAAATTTAAACGGTGTTGCTAGTCATAATTTTTATCTTGAAACATTGTATTATTTAGGTGTGATCGGCTCGCTTCTTTTTTATATTTGTTTATACAAAATTTTTATTCCTAAATCAATATTAAAAAAGAAGCCTGATTTATATCAATATATTCCTATTGCAATTTTTTTAATACGCGGATTTGCAAGGAATCTAATTACAAGCGAACAGTTTGTATTTATGCTATTGTTGTGCTCTCTTTCATTAATGGATTTTGATTCTTCGAATGAAGAAATAACGAATATCCAATCAACGTAACTAAAACTTTTGTTTATCAGTATAAAGATTGAGAATATCGTTTTTTTAATAATAATAAATATAATATTGAAAAATTGAGAAACACTGTGGAGTGATAATAATATGTCAAGAGTTAAATTTACAGAAAAAATACGCTATTTGTTTATTAGAATAAAATATAAAAACAGAATACAATTCGCTAATCATGCTATAATTCAAAACAACGTTTTAATTAGAGTACGAGAAAATGGAACGATAAAATTTGGAAAGCGCCCTTCTATATCAGCTAACTCTATGTTGTCTGCAACAAATGGAGTGTTAGAGATAGGTGATAACGTATTTTTTAATAGAAACTGCAATATATGTTGTCGCTTATCAGTACATATTGGGAATAATTGTATTTTTGGCCCAAATTGTTGCGTTTTCGATCATGATCATTTAATTGAAAATAAAGTCGTAAAAAAAAATGAATACTCAGTTTCACAAATATCTATAGGTGAAGGTACTTGGATTGGTGCAGGAGTGATTATTCTTAAGGGCGCACATATTGGAAATGGATGTGTAATTGGTGCTGGATGTATTGTCAAAGGAGATATCCCTGATTATTCAATTGTAACATCTAATCGAGATTTAATTATTAAAGATTTGTATTAAAGAGGTGAAAAAAATGAAGTGCTTGGTTAGACAATATCGTTTTAGTGGTGGTGCTCCAAGATCTTTATTTGAATATCTTAGTATAATTAACGATGAAGGATATGATATTATAAATATTGCAACACCTAAAGAACAAGACTTGCAGTATCAATATGAGAGTAAATTTGGGAAATCAATATGCAGAATAGATATTAATACATTATGGAAAAATTCAAAAATACTTAGTATATATAGAGAGCTTTGCTGGGAATATCGTTTCTTGAAGAAGGAAAAACCTGATTTAGTTATAGTATTAGGTGAAGATCATGGCTTCTTCTACTCATATTTTTGTAAGAAACTAGGAATACCATTAATTACTGTAATAGCCGGTGGCGATTTGGAAAAATCTCAATGGCTGATTGAAGGTTGGCAGTCTGGCGAATCAATTTGTTTTAGTGAAGAGAACAGAGATGTAATTGTTAAACATTTTCCATCAAATCAAGTGAATACTATTTCTAACCGAATTCATTTGAAAAATCAATTTAATGATTTTAATCAGCATTATTGTGAAGATATTAATAAGGAAATAAATATTCTTATTGTATCAAGATTATCTGTTGGTAAAATGAATTCAATATATAATTTCCTAGATCATTTAAGTCAGATATATATTGATATTCCTATTAGAGTTAGAATAGCAGGTGATGGAGATGAATTAAACTCAATGCAGGAATTACTCGATAATAAATATTCTAAATCCCTTAATGTATCATTATTAGGACATGTTGATGATATGATTCCTGAGTTTAAATGGGCTCACATTGTGGTTGGAAAAGGAAGAAGTGTTATTGAGCCTATAATGATGAATAGAATTGGTGTAATTATAGGAGAAGATGGTAGACTAGATATATGTAATAAAGAGTCTCTTTGTAACTTATATCACTATAATTTTTCAGGAAGAAACATTGATAAAAATGATTCTCATGCAGCTTTGAATAATATTGTAGATAGGCTTATCAATAAGAACTTAGAAGATAAAGAGCTTAAGGAGATTTCATTACAAGTAGCTGCTTTATACTCAACCGAATATTTAAAAGAAAAATTGGACTTTGTCATAAAGAAAGCTAAACAGGAAAATGTTGAAAAATCATTATGTGGTCCATGGATTTTTGGAAGATATTTAACATTTTTGGTAAGAAAGATGCAAAACTCATATTATAGAAAAAAGCATATTGGATAAGAAAGGAGAAATGAGAGAATTCTCATTAATCAGTTATGAGTAAGGAGTACTGCGTTTTAAATAATGTTAATCTAAGATTGTATAATACTATGAGATTAAAAGCCTTTGCTGACTATTTATTGCTTCCATATAATGATATGGGGGTTAAATCAATATTTAAAGATTATAATGATGTGATTGTAATTGGTAATGGTTCAAATATAATATTTTCCGAAAGCGAATACTCTTCTCCTTTTTTGTGTACCAAATTGTTAGATGAATTGGAATTTGATGGAAACTCCATTATTGCCGGTTCAGGTGTTCGACTTTCAGATTTAGCTTGGTTTGCTTTAGAAAAGCACATCTCTGGTTTTGAATTTTTAGAAGATATTCCCGGCTCAGTTGGAGGAGCTTTGTCTATGAACGCTGGTACATATAACGATAACATTCAGAATATTGTTCGTTCAGTTATTGTATATGATCGAGATAGTGATTCTATTATTGAATTAGATTCATCTATGCTATTACCACATTGGGGAAAGCGCGATTCATATTTTCTTCATCATAATTGTATAATTATTTCTTGTAAATTTAACGCTTCATTGTCTGATGATTATTTATCAATTTTAGATAAAATGCTTGAAATTAAAAAGAATCGTTATAAGAAGCAACCACGTGATTATCCAAGTGCGGGAAGTGTATTCAAACGACCTTATCTTAATGGTGAGCCATTTTACATATGGAAAATTATTGATGAATGTGGGTTAAGAGGTTATTCAATTGGCGGAGCTCAGATATCAACGAAACATCCGGGATTTATAATTAATACAGGCAATGCCACTGGAAAAGACGTTTTAGATTTGATTGAATACATCAAAAGTATCGTTCTTTCAAAATATGGAATTTTATTAGAAGAAGAGTGGAGAATCTATTAAAATAAAGGAGATATAATAATGATTACTTTACAGGGAACTGATTCGATTTTTGGTGAGATTAACCTTAGCGGTGCAAAAAATGCTGCATTACCTTTAATGGTTGGAGCTTGTTTATGTTCGGAAGATGTTATACTTCATAATATGCCTGTTGAATTAAACGATGTTAAAGTTATGTTATTTATTCTTAACAGCATTGGTTATAATGTTACAGTCGAAGATCATTCAATGATTTTTCATACTCCATCATTATCTGATACCAAAACAGATATTCCTATTGATGCAGGAAAAATACGATATTCTTTACTATTGTTGCCATTACTTCTTACACAACAAGGTAAAGTCAATAATCCAGTTCCTGGAGGTTGTAAGCTTGGTGACAGAAAATACGATATTCATCTTGACTCTTTGAGAAAAATGGGAGCTTCTATTGTTGAGACAGAAAATGAAATTATTGGAAATTTAAATGATGGATTCCATGGAGCAGATCTTTTATTTCATATAGCTACTACAAGTGGAAGTGAGAGTGCTATTTTAGCAGCTGTTCTTGCCAAGGGAAAAACGGTAATAATGAATGCGAATACACGTCCAGAGGTAATAGACCTAATTAACTTTTTGAATTCAATGGGTGCGGATATATCATACAAAACAAGATATATTGAAGTGAATGGAGTCGAGAAGTTGCACGGTGGTGAGTACACCATCATTAAAGACAGTCATGAAGCAGTTTCATATATGATTTTAGCTGCTATGCTAAGATCCGAGATACTCGTAAAAGATTTTAATTTGAATTATATCACTGAAGATGCTACACTTCTAAAACAAATAGGTGTTGACGTTTTTGAATGGGGAGGGAATGTTTATGTTTCCGCAAAAGGAAAGGTTCTTAGACCTTTTTCTATGGCAACTTCCCCATATCCAGGCATAAATTCTGATATGCAGCCTATTTTAGCAGCGTTAGCTTGTACGATAGAAGGTGAATCAATCGTTACTGACACAAGATTTAATGAAAGATTTCAGTATGTTAATGAATTTAAGAAATTTGGCCTTGATATAGTAAATTATGAGAACTGTGCTGTCATACATGGTTGCAAAAATTTCGAAGGAGCCGATGTATTTGCTACGGATTTGCGTGCTGGAGCTGCTTTAACATTTCTTGGCTGTTGTGCAAATGGTGTGACTACAATAGATAATTATTATCAAACGATGAGAGGTTATGTTGGAATCATCGATAAGTTAAATCAACTTGGGGTTGATATATATGAGAAGTAAAATCGATGACTATTTAGATATTGAAATTCCTGAAATAAATGGAAAAAATGGAATAGGTAGAAAAATAGCATTATGGAAAATACGAAGGAATAAACCAGGTAAAGATGCTATCTATATGATACGCTTTTACCTTGAAAACAGAGGAAAAAAAGGTTTAAAAAAATTTTTTAGTTCCAGATATAAAAGGAAATTAGTTAAAAACTATGGTATTTATTTGAATGTTAGTAATAGTGAAAGCTTAGGAATAGGCTTAAAAATTCCACATCCAAGTTCAATAATAATTGGTAGTGGTACTGTTATAGGGCGCTATTGTACTATATATCAAGACGTTACTTTTGGCGCCAAAAGCCTAGGGGCTGCTGAAACTGATTCTTATCCCAAGGTTGGGGATAATTGTGTTTTCTATGCTGGTGCTAAAATAATTGGTAACATTAATGTCGCTGATGGTACACAGGTGGGAGCAAATGCTGTATTATTAAAAGATACACAAGCAGAAGGGATATATGTTGGAATTCCTGCAAAAAAAATAGGTAAAAATGATTGATGAATTATATTGTTAGATAGATAAAGTTGAGTTTTAAACTCTTTTATCATAAGGAAAATTTAATTAGATGTATTTACCTTATACCGTAATGTGATTGGGATCGGTTATAGTAGAATTCTTTCATTTGGTGGTATAATTCTACAAGTGATAGTTTAGAGAATTGCTGGTATTCTAGCATAGCATTTTACGAATATCATAAAGAGAGGAAGAATAAAGACGAAGAATCATTCAAGAACAAAAAATAGTATATATAATTTTGCCTCAAGCATGCTTGGACAATTATTGACAATTATTTTACATTTTGTTATACGTACTGTTTTTATTCACACTTTAGGTAAATCTTATTTAGGCATCAGCAGTTTATTCAGTAATATTCTGACTATGATTTCTCTTGCAGATTTAGGTGTTGGAACTGCTATATTATATAAACTCTATGAACCTATTGCTAAGTGCGATACAAAAAGAATAAAAGCATTGATGTATTTTTATAAATGGGCATATCGTATCATTGGCATTATTGCGGCATTGCTTGGCCTGTGCTTTATTCCTTTTTTTCCGATAATGATAAATGATTATCAGAAATTTCAGGCATTAGGTATTAATGCAATCGCTATTTTCTTATTATATCTTTTGCAGTCAGTTTCATCATATCTCTTTTTTGCTTATAAAAGTGCAATAATCAAAGCGAATCAACGCGAATACATCGTAAATTTGGTAGGCTTTTTTACTACTATTGTTTCAGGCATTATACAGATTATATTTTTGTACCTGTTTGAAAATTTTTTTGTTTATGTTGCTATCAGTGTTTTATCTGTAATAATTCAAAATATGTGTTGTGCAATAATTGCCAACAGAATGTTTCCTTACATAAAAGGTTCTTCGGAGGATAGAATCGGCAAGGATGAGATTAAAGGGATATTTAAGGATTGCGGTGCACTTTTTTTGTACAGGATGAATAGCGTTGTAATGAAGTCAACTGATAATATTGTGCTAGCTGCTTTTTTAGGAATGGATATTGTTGCTATATATTCTAATTATTACATTTTCTATACAACTATAAAGACTCTTGTGAATAAGGTATTTGATGCTGTGGCACATGGATTAGGCAATCTACATGCTCTTGATACGTCGAAACATGAGTTCGAAGTATTTGAAACGATTATGCTTATTGCTACAATTATCGGTGCTACAACATCAGTTGGAATATTTGTGTGTGCTGACGAAGTTATAAAAATTTGGTTAGGATTTGATTGGGTAATAAAACAACCGTTTTCTCTTCTTTTTGGTTTGGAAATGTATACACTTGCTGTGAGAGCCGCTTTATCTAAGTATAGATCTTCTATGGGGCTTTTTAGGCAATCTGCTATGCGACCAGTTCTGGGAATGATTATTAATGTACTTATATCTGTTGGTACAGTTAAATCTTTGGGAATTTGTGGTGTGCTTCTAGGAACAATTGCTGCGGACTGGTTGACTTTTATGTGGCTTGATCCATTAATTATATATAAATATGGTTTTAATAATAAATATAGTATAAAAGGCTATTATTTTAGATTCATAAAGAACTTCCTTATTACGTGTGTTATTGCCGTTGTTGATTATACAATTTGTTCTCATTTAGTAATGAATAATGCTCTAGTTTCGTGTTTTTGTCATATAGCAATTTGCGGAATATCATCTCCTATAATAATAATTGTTCTTTCTTTAAATAGTGCTCCGGGAAGACATTTGGTTAAAATAATCAAAAATTTGAAAAAATGAATTTTACTTCTAAACCTTAGAAATCATTGGTATACAAACTTGATAAACATGAAAAATAGAGGTATCGCTCGTACTTTAATTATTTAGGGGGTTATGATTTGTTTTTATGTAAATGTAATTTGGGCAATGCTTTATGTCTGAAGTTTAAAGGATTCTAATAGATTCAAATCAAAATTCGATTTATGTTAGTCAATAGATTTGATGCTGATAGGAGAAAAATTAGAATGAAAATATTGAAATTAGCGATAACATTTTCTGTTGCAGTTATAGTATCAAGTTGCAGTCGCAATGTACAGGAGACATCGGTAAATCTTGATAAAACAACTTCAACAACTCCAATAGTAACAGAGATAACAGTAGAAAATACAACTATTTCAATTACAACTGAGAAAGAAAGTACTACTGCAATTGAAACAACAACGGTTATTTATAGTAATAGTTATGAAGGTCTATCAGGCTATTGGTACATTGATGGAGATCCGAGTGCAGCTTCATTCCATATTACCAAGGACGGTAAGTTTACAGCCTACTATGCAAATGGTCTCGTTGAAAACGAGGGAATTGTAAGAAGGGTTCTTGATCCTGCAATCAATAATTATATCTATTGTATGTATCTTGAATCCGGTAAGCTGTATTACAAATTTGCTGATGACGGTGAAAAAGAGAAGACAGATATCTACATGGGAAATAACGGTACTACTCATTATATCAAACTCTATGGAGAAGGCGGCTTAGGAGATGATGGCTTAGACCCAGAGGAAGCATATACTGGAACATGGAACTGCGAAAGAGCTCATATAGACATTACTTATTATGGTGAAGGTATTTTCCATGCTACTGTTAAATGGGGAGCAAGTGCTTCCACATATGCACAATGGGAATATCCACTTATATTTGAAAATGATAAGCTTATCTGTAACGGTAACGGAACCAGGAGTTTCGTAGAATACAAAGATGCAGAATCAGAACCAACAGTAACTGTAGATTATACAGATGGATCTGCTGAATTCACGCTTGAAGGAAATCGTTTATTTTGGAACAATTTAACTGAACATAATGCAGATGATATGATATTCAGTAAGGAATCATATTAAAATAATACTAAATATATCTAAGGAGGTATCTCACTAATGAGAATCACAGTTGCAGGTGTCGGCTATGTAGGACTTTCTCTTGCAGTTTTGCTGGCACAGAATCACGAAGTAACAGCAATCACAACCACAGAGGCTAAGGCCGAAAAGCTTAATCAGTTCATTTCGCCGATTCAGGATGATGAGATTGAGCGTTTTTTCAAGGAAGCAAGAGAAGGGAAGAGAAAGCTTGATCTTCATACTACGACGGATAAAGAAGCTGCATATGGTTCAGCAGAGCTTGTGGTCATCGCTACACCAACAAACTATGATGATGAGCATCACTTCTTTGATACAAGTGCTGTAGAAGACGCTATTGAGTGGACTTTAAAGGTTAATCCAAACGTTATGATGGTAATCAAGAGCACGATCCCTGTTGGCTACACAGCAAGCGTTCGTGAAAAATATGGTGTGAATAATATTATTTTCAGCCCTGAATTCCTGAGAGAATCTAAAGCGTTGTACGATAATCTTCACCCAAGCAGAATAGTTGTTGGATGTACTGACGATCAGAAAGAAGAAGCTCAGAAGTTTGCCGAATTGCTGCTTGAAGGTGCGAGAACAGAAGAAAAGCGTGCAGGAACACCTGAACAGAATATTCCTGTACTTCTTGCTCATCTCACAGAGGCAGAAGCTATAAAGCTATTTGCCAATACATATCTTGCTGTTCGTGTTGCATACTTCAATGAGCTGGATACGTATGCACAGACAAAGGACTTGGATACACAGATGATTATTGATGGTGTCTGCATGGATCCCAGAATAGGTGGCCATTATAATAACCCATCATTTGGATACGGCGGATACTGCCTGCCAAAGGACACTAAACAGCTTCTCGCAAATTATAAGGACGTTCCGCAGACTATGATCAAAGCTGTTGTTGAAAGCAACACAGTTCGTAAGGATTTCGTTGCAGATCAGATTATTGCAAAGAATCCTAAAACTGTTGGTGTCTATAGACTAACAATGAAGAGTAACAGCGATAATTTCCGTGCATCAGCTATTCAGGGCGTTATGAAACGTATCAAGGCTAAGGGTATTCCGATAATCATATATGAGCCGACACTTGATAACGGTTCTGAGTTCTTCAGATCAGAAGTTGTAAATGATCTGGATAGATTCAAATCAGAGAGCGATGTTATCTTAGCAAATAGATTCGATGCTGATGTATTGGGCGATGTAGCTGATAAGGTTTACACAAGGGATCTGTTTAGAAGAGACTGATAAAATAACTTATTTAGAAAAGGGATAACAGATATGAGCAAAGTTCAGATCAATTTGAATGGAAAGACTATCCTTGTGACTGGTTCTCCCGGATTTATCGGTGCAAACCTTGTACTGAGACTGCTGAAGGAGATGAAAGCAGGCACAATTGTCTCATTAGACAACATGAATGATTACTATGATCCAGCGCTTAAGGAGTATCGGCTTGCTCTGATCAATGAGGCTGCTATAACTTCTCCGGTAAGACATATATTCGTAAAAGGTTCAATCGGGGATAAGGCTCTGATAGATAAGCTGTTTGCTGAGTATCACTTTGATGTAGTCGTAAACTTGGCTGCACAGGCAGGTGTACGTTATTCTATTGATCATCCTGATGTGTATATAGAGTCAAATATCATAGGCTTCTATAATATTCTTGAAGCCTGCCGCCATAACCCGGTTGAGCATCTTGTTTATGCGTCATCATCCTCTGTTTACGGTGGTAACAAGAAAGTGCCGTTTTCTGTTGATGATAAGGTAGATAATCCGGTATCGCTATATGCTGCAACAAAAAAGAGCAATGAGCTTCTGGCACATTCATATTCTAAGCTATACAACATTCCATCAACGGGATTAAGATTTTTTACTGTATACGGCCCGGCGGGCCGTCCTGATATGTTTTATTTCTCAGCTACCAATACACTTGCTAAGAATGGAACTATCAAAATCTTCAACTATGGTAACTGTAAACGTGATTTTACCTATGTGGATGATATTGTTGAAGGCGTATATCGTGTAATGCAAGGAGCTCCTGAGAAGCAGAATGGAGAAGACGGACTTCCTCTTCCGCCTTATGCAGTTTATAACATAGGCGGCGGAACACCAGAGAATCTGCTGGATTATATAAGCACATTACAGGAAGAACTAGTGAATGCAGGCGTTTTACCTTCCGATTATGATTTTGAAGGACATCGTGAGCTTGTAGGAATGCAGCCCGGAGATGTGCCTGTAACTTATGCCGACAGTAAGGCACTTGAAGATGACTATGGATTCAGACCAACTATTAATATCAGGGAAGGTCTGAGAAGATTCGCTGAATGGTACGCTGGATACTATAAATAACTATCAATTCAGCTGTCGTTTTTGTTGTTTCAGAAGTATATAAAAAATTCATAAAACATAATCTTAGAAAAGGAGGAAGTCATGATTACAGTAAAAAATCCTGACAAAGTTAAGAAGCACTTTATTCGTTTGCGTGTGACAGAAGAGGAACATGACATGTTCGTAAAAAGAGCCGAAGAGATGGGCTATAAAACAGTCAGCGATTTAATACGAACACTAATTTACGATGCTACGAAAATAAAAGATAAAAAGTAAAATACAAACTGAATTGCCAGAAAAAACGGATGATTTTGTAACGGGATGAGAAAAATGAAAAAACTAGGTTCCAGATAATAATAAAATCATCATGACAAAGAACACTTTTATGAAATATATGTATTTTGAATACATAGCTTTTCGTTTAATCTAAACCCTTAGATATTGTAGATATAGACAACGTTTGAATGGTATGCAAATAATACATTTTCAGGAAGAGGTGATAATGAAAAAAGATTGATGTTAAATATTGTTAATCAATAATTAACATTCACAAGACATCATAGTATAGCTTCCAAATTTTACAGAATAATATCTATCATCACAAAAACAAAGTAAAAAATTGCTAAAACAAATCTAAAAACGGAGGAATTTTCAAATGAAAACTTTAATTAGAAGACTTTCAACAATTTGTATTTCAGTAGCATCAATAATGACATATACATTTGGAAGCGTTGCAAGTTCACTAAATGCATCAGCAACGGTAAATAATGTTAATGCGGGAAATTACGTTCTTGAAAGTGCATTGGATTCAAATAAGGTTGCTGATGTGGCTTGGGGTGAAACTACCGATGAAAGCAATCTTTGGCTTTATGAACGTAATTATACAGATGCACAGACATTCAAAATTACAAGTGCCGGTAATGGATATTATACGATTCAGATGGCAGTGACTGATAACATGGTCCTTGATGTATGTGGTTCCGGATATCAGGGATGTAATGTTCAAATCTATCATTATAAATGTAATTCTTCGAATGATGATCAATTATGGTCGTTTGAAGATGCAGGTGACGGTTACGTATATATAAAATCGAAAACAGGTTGTTACCTTGACGTTAGTGGCGGTTATAGTGATGACATGACCAATATTCAGGTATGGCCGGGAAATGGAACAGATTCACAGAGGTGGAAACTTGTCCCATGCATTGAAGAATATTTGAATCCATCAGTAGTTGATATATTCAAGGATATCAATGCAGAGCATTGGTTCGTACCCGACGTACAATATGTATACGAAAGAGGAATCATGGTTGGCAAAACAAATGATATCTTTGATCCATTTGGATTACTGTTAAGAGAAGAGTTTGTACAGGCTCTATATAATCATATCGGAAAGCCTTGTGTATCAGGAACAAATCCTTATCCTGATGTAAAAGAAGGTGCATGGTATTATAATGCAGTTCTTTGGGCAAGACAAAAAGATATAGCAAACGGATACGGCAATGGTAACTTCGGTGTCGGAGATCCGATAACACGTGAACAATTTGCACTAATGCTTTATAAATATGCAAAGCTTCGCGGTTATGATCTGACAGCGGTTTCAGGTAAATCAAGCTGTTACAATGACAGCTCCAAAATCTCAAGTTGGGCAAAAAATGCTATGGATTGGGCGATAACACAGGGACTTCTGACAAGTTGCAATAATAATATTAATCCTCAGGGAAATACGACTCGTGCAGAGTGCGCTCATTCGCTGAAAAAATTATTTGAAAGATATGAGTAATATCAATCAGATTACTTTGTGTGATTGCCATAAAAAAAGTCCACGAAAACAAAATCAAATGAAATAGCTGAAAAAAACACCCCGGATGATTTTGTCACGGGACAAGAAAAATGAGAAAAATGTGTCACACTGAAAAGACGATGTCCTGTAATAAAGTTTAGTAATAAGCCCCTGCATTTAGACAGGGGCTTGTTCGGTGTGTATAACGCTCCGAGTCTGAGCGGTATATACAACTTTGGTGTACATGCCAATTGACATGTATTATAAATGATGTTATATATGACGAGGAAAGAAACACTATAGTACTTCATGAACGGAAGCTTGAAATACTGGAAGACCTGCTGGAAGCGCAGAACGGAAAACCGGTTCTTGTGGCTTATTGGTATAAGCATGAGGGAGAGCGTATACGAAAACGATTTGAAGTACGGGAGATATGTACAGATAAGGACATTTCCGACTGGAATGCAGGAAAGATCCCTATAGCACTGATACAGCCTTCCTCAGCAGATCACGGACTAAATCTGCAGGAAGGCGGCAGTACAATTATCTGGTACACGATGCCATGGTCACTGGAACTTTATCAGCAGACAAATGCACGTCTCTGGAGACAGGGGCAGAATTCAGATACTGTTGTGATACATCATCTTGTCGCAGCAGGTACTATTGACGAGGAAATCATGTCTGCGCTAGATAGCAAAGACAGAACCCAGGCTGCAATGATGAATGCAGTAAAAGCAAGGATAAACTAAACGGGAAGTGAATACATATGACTGGATATATGGATGAAGTGGGATATGTGGATATGAAAGAATACTGGTATCATGCGAACAGACTTCGCAAAAGAATTGATAGAAAGATACATGAAATACATATACTGCGTCAGAGAGCAGAGGGAATGAACGGTAGTGGTATGAGTGATACTCCAAGAACCGTATCTCCGAATCACGATAAAATGGAAAGCACAGTATTTAAAATAATGGCTCTGGAGAAAGAAGTTCAGAATATGCAGGCAGAATTAGATGCTTTATTTGGGGATATAGAGAAGCTTATCAAACATATTGATGACTGCGATCTTTATGATCTGCTACAAAAAAGATACATTGAATTCAAAACATGGCCAGCAATTGCGGCTGATTTTGGATACAGCGTTCAGAATATTTATAGACTTCATACCAAGGCCCTTGAAAAGTTGAGAGTATATGAGAGTATGTAAGACTTGACTTTCAAGGCAATGTATGCTAAACTGTAAAATAGACAAATATATGAAAAGCCGTTGTGTAATTATCCGCAGCGGCTTTTGTTATGTTCAAATGATGCATCGGCGAAGCTTCATTAAGCCGCGAAGTCCTTGATATTTTATTTAAACCGATAGGAACAATGATATTGACTTTCGCTTCTGAGATATGATATAATTTCCGTATAAAAGTATAGTTTGCTATGCAAAATCTGTATATGCCGTCCACACTGCCACACATGCACGGGCACTTTGCCACACTCTGCCGTTGACTGCCCACGGGCATTGCCCGGCAGAAATATGATATACTTGATATAGCACGTTATCGACGTGACTACATATCAAGGAGGTCTATCAAATGGTGGACTACAAAGAAATACTCAGGCTTATCAGCATGGGATACAGCTTGAGACAGACCGCTGCAAGTGTGGGTCATTCTCATCATACCGTCAAGAATGTTCTAGAACTTGCTAAAAAGCATGGGGTGGAATGGCCTATAAATGAAGATGTAACTAATGCCGAACTTGAAAAGCTGTTCTATCCCGAAAGGAAAACAGCAGGAAGTCATTACGCTGAACCAGACTATAACTACATCCACAAAGAGCTTTCCAAGAAAGGCGTTACTCTAACTTTGCTTTGGAATGAATACTGTGAGCGTGCATATGCAAACGGTGAAATACCATATATGAGCACTCAGTTCGGTGACAAGTATCGCCGCTGGGCTCGTGTGACAAAGGCAACTATGCGTGTTACTCATAAGCCGGGAGATACTATGCAGGTGGACTGGGCTGGTGGAACTATCCCATACTATGACTCTGTAACCGGTGATGAATACAAAGCGTATCTGTTTGTGGCTGCTCTGCCATGCAGCAATTATCTGTACGTCGAAGCCTGCACGGATATGAAACAGGAGAACTGGCTGATGTGCCACGTTCACGCCTATGAATACTTCGGTGGTGTAACAAGAGTACTTGTTCCGGACAATCTCAAGACAGGAGTTATTGCTAATACAAGATATGAAACTCAATTGAACGAAAGTTATCGTGAGCTTGCTGAGTATTATGGGACAGCAATAGTTCCGGCACGTGTGCGTAAGCCGCAGGATAAAGGAATGGTAGAACGCTCTGTGAACTTTTCGACAACCTGGATAACTGCTGCTTTGCGTGAGCGAAAGTTCTTCTCATTTGCTGAGGTAAAAGATGCTGTTGCCGAAGGACTTGAAGTAATCAACACCAAGCCATTTCAGAAACGCCCCGGCAGCCGTAGAGAAGCATATATTTCCGAAGAAAAGGAATTTATGCTGCCACTGCCCAAGCGTCCATATGAGCCGTCTGTGTGGAAACAGCAGACTGTTGGAAACGATTATCTCATAAGCGACGGTCTCAACAAGTATTCTGTACCATTTGACCTCATCGGTGAACAGGTGCAAATAAGACTAACTAAAGACCTGATTGAGGTATATTTCAGGGGCAGCCGTATTACGTCGCATAAGCGCCTTGAAAACTACAGCATTCAGCCCATTGTTAAACCCGAGCATATGCCTGATAACCATCGAGAATATCTGAATTACAATTCTGATGAGTTCAGGAGGTGGGCAGAAAATGTTGGTGGATCAACAGAGAAAGTCGTAAAGTATTTCCTGATTTCTGGTAGTGTTCCCGAACAGGGCTACAAAGCTTGTGTGAGTCTCACAAAGCTTAGTAAGCGCTACGGAAAGAAAAAGCTTGAAGCTGCATGTGAACGTATGCTGACATTCTCATCTACACCCTCAATACGCACAATAACCACACTACTGAAAAACAGCAGCGAGCCGAACAAGCATGCTGTGGCAAGTGATGACAGTAATAAATACGGTATTACCAGAGGCGCCGCCTATTGGAAGAAGGGCGGTGAGAGCAAATGATCAACAGCACGATAGAACGTTTGAGAGCAATGAAAATGAACGCCCTGGCATCTGAGTTAGAGCGTCAGACCGAAGATGCTGAAAACTACAAACAGCTTGGATTTGAAGACAGATTAACGCTTCTGGTTGACGCAGAATGGAATCGCAGACAGAACAACAAGCTGATCCGATACATCAGGAATGCTCATTTCTCAGACGCAAATGCAACTATTGAAGGTATTGAGTATATCGAAGACAGGCACCTTGACAAGGGCAGAATGCTACGTCTTTCAACCTGCAACTATGTTGACGAAGGCAGACATATCATTCTGAAAGGTGCATCAGGAAACGGCAAGACATACATCGCCTGTGCTCTTGGAAATGCCGCCTGTCGCAAGTTCAAAACTGTGCGATACATAAGGCTGCCCGATCTTCTTGATGAGCTTACGATTGCAAGAGCGAACAATGAGTTTAGGAAAGTCATAAAGGCATACAAAAAAGTTGATCTGCTTATCCTTGACGAATGGCTGATACGCAAGCTGACACCAAATGACGCTTTCAATCTATTGGAGATCATTGAAGCGAGAATTGAAAAATCGATGATCTTCTGTACACAGTATCACTCCGAAGGATGGTATGACCGTATTAATTCTGATCCTGAGAATGACAGTCCCATTTCCGATGCGATAATTGACAGAATAGTCAACAACGCTTATGATATTATGATCGATGGTCAAGTCTCCATGAGAAAACGCCATGGACTTCCGGAAGGAGCTGAGCCGTGATGGATGACTTTTGTGCTTTCAGCCAGGATCATAAGTGTCTGAAATGGGAGGATTACGAGCTTACCCGTCATGAACTTAAAGAAGCCGATAATCTATGTCATGGAGACTGGATAGAGATACAGCGGCTGCAAGATTACATCGATAAACTCAAAGATATTCTTGATAAAAATGGCATTGAATATCCGGAAATCTAATCAGATCTAACAGTGAGCCTGTCTGATTTCAGGCGGGCTCCTTTTCTGCCGGGCAATGCCCGTGGGCAGTCAACGGCAGAGTGTGGCAAAGCGCCCGTGCATGTGTGGCAGTGTGGACGGCATATACAAAATCGGAATTTAGAGGAGACAGTCATGCAAAAGGCAGTGAAAAAGCTGATAAAAATACTCAAATGGATAGGAATTGTTCTTCTTGGAATTATCATCATTCTCCTTATCGTTCGTCTGATCGGAAAGATGTATTATAACAGAACGCCTGAAGGCGGCATCAACAAATCCATGTATCTTGATGTGAACGGACAGGAGCAGTGGATCAGCATTTACGGCGAGAACAAGGACAATCCTGTCATGCTGTTTCTGCACGGC
>JAGCWY010000099.1 GCA_017961625.1 Ruminococcus sp.
GAGTTCGAGTTGGTCTCTGCGTGCAACGCTCCAATACATAGGATAATTGTAGCCACTACCGTCAAAAGTCTGTCCAACGTGGATACTCCAGGAAAGATCGTAAGTAGTGTCGCCAATGATCACGCTGCCCAGTTTTTCAGCGTTTTCTCCGGGCGGCTGCCATGATGCCCAGGCTTCAACAATATGAAATTTTGCCAATGCATTTGACATCCAGCCCTGAACGCCGACATATGCGATTCCGTCGGTGTTGATATCAAGAGAGTAATCGATAGTGTAATCCTCCACCTGATAAGCCTTTACAGAGTTTTTTTCAAAGCCTTTTCCCTTCAGAGCCGTTGCATTGTGTATGTCGTTCCAGCTGAAAGAAAAGCCATTGCTTTCCGTGTTTTCATATTCAACATCGCCTTTATAAAAAGCATTCCAAATCTCGTAAACGTAGTCATCAATTATACCCTTTATCAGCTGATCAGCAGCATTTGCAGTGAACAAGTTAAAGGCTGACACAACACAAAAACATACGACTGCTGTGAGTACAGATAACATTTTTGTCAGTGTTTTTTTCATATGTTTCCCCCCTGAGATGTTATTATATGCCATTATTATACAAGGCCGAGAGGCAGAAATCAAGTCGTTTATTGCCAATATACAGCTGTTTTGAAATTGTTCCTGTTATAAGCTATAAAGAAATCCGCCCGTTAAAGGGCGGTGCTCCTTTTGTATGTTTGTCAAAACAAAATATTTACATTTTTGCATAGAAATTAGCCACTGCTATGTGGTATAATTCAATTAACGATTAAAAACAGGAAGGAGCGATTACATGCCGTTTCAAATTATCAGAAACGATATCACCAAGGTAGAGGCTGATATTATTGTCAATACAGCAAATCCCGAACCTGTTATCGGTGATGGAACAGACTCTGCTATCTATCAGGCAGCTGGTAAGGAACTTCTGCTTGCTGAACGCATGAAAATAGGCAGTATCGCTCCGGGAGAAGCCGCTATCACACCAGCATTTGATCTTTCAGCTAAATACATAATACACACGGTCGGACCTGCATGGATCGACGGAAAGCACGGTGAATACGATACTCTGCGTTCATGTTATTCCAATTCTCTGTATATAGCGGAGCAGGTTAAGGCTGAAAGTATTGTTTTTCCTCTTATAGCTACTGGAGTATATGGCTTCCCTAAGAATGAAGCTCTTGATATAGCCCTTTCAGAGATCGGTAAGTTCCTACTTACGCATGATATGAACATAACACTTGTTGTATTCGATAAGGAGTCTTTTCAGATATCAGAACAGTTGATGGGGGAAATCGACCAATACATCGATGAATTCGGTATTGATCAGCTGTATACCGGCGAATACACGGAACGTACCGACATGTATCGTCGAAGAAGGTTGCAGGAGCAGGCAGAGTGTGAAGTAGATGAAGAAGTATTATCAGCTGCTTATGCACTGATAATTGCTGAGAATGATGACAGCAGTCTTGATGATATTCTCGACAACACCGGTGAAACCTTCCAACAATGCCTGTTAAGGCTTATACGTGAAAGCGGCGTAGATGAGGTTGAGGTCTATAAGAAAGCTAATATTGACAGGAAGCTCTTTTCCAGTATACGCTGCAAGTTCAATTACAAACCAAAGAAGAAAACGGCTGTTGCCTTAGCCATAGCCCTTGAATTGGATATGCATACTATGATGGATCTTCTATCAAGAGCAGAGATAGCGTTCTCTCCCTCCAACAAGTTTGATCTCATCATCTCATACTGCGTAAAGAACGGCATATACGATATGTTCAAGATAAATTCCATCCTATTCAAGTACGATCAACCTATCCTTGGTGAATAATGGAGGTATAAAATGAGCAATTCTGAAAATCCCCAAAACGGTGCTGATTTCCAATTAGCTGTTCTGAATTACTTTATCCGAAATCATGGTGAAGGTTTTGAATTAGAGAAAAAGATTCCAATAGGAATTCCTCCCAAGAACCATAAATTTGATATAGTAAGTGAGCAAAAGAAGATAGTAATTGAATGCAAAAGATATACCTGGACAGAAACAGGAAATGTCCCAAGTGCTAAAATGGGTTTTACAAACGAGGCAGCGTTCTATCTTTCTTTTTTGCAAGATACATATGAAAAGTTCATCGTAATGCTGAAGTCTCATCATCCTAAGAGGGCTGAAAGTCTTGCAGAATACTATTTCCGAACTAACCGTCACCTTCTTGGGAAAACAAAGGTTGCTGAATATGATCCAATAACTGATGAGTTCAGAATCGTTGGATCAAACACTTGAACTATAATCTGAAGATGAAAATGTCGTGTGATAAACGACCACTTCTCCCCTCAGTCATGATATAATGGAATCATCAAAGATGAAAAGGAGGATTTCACAATGATCGGTGCTATTTTAGGTGATATGATAGGTGCTCCCTACGAGTTCGATAGGGGCAATAAAACAAAAGAATTCCCGCTTTTCAGCAAGGAATCCGAATTCACTGATGATTCTGTTATGACAATAGCTGTAGCCGAGGCTTTGATCAATACGTTCGGACAGTCCGATGATGAGATCAAGACAGCTGTTATTGATTCCATGCAGAAATGGGGTAAGCGTTATCCCAACGCTGGATACGGTGGTATGTTTGGACGTTGGCTCTTTGCCAAGGAACCTAAACCATATGGAAGCTTTGGAAACGGCTCTGCTATGCGTGTTACATCTGTGGGTTGGCTCTATGATGATATCGAAACTACACGAAAGATGGCAGCTCTCACAGCTGAGGTTACTCACAACCATCCTGAGGGTATAAAAGGGGCTGAAGCTACCGCCAGTGCAATATTCCTTGCGAGGACAGGACACAGCAAGGATGAGATTCACCAATATATCGTTAAAGAGTTTGGATACGACTTATCTCATACCTGCGATGAGATACGCCCAACATATCATCATGTTGAGAGCTGTCAGGAGACTGTTCCGGAAGCTATAACTGCTTTCCTTGAAGGAACAGACTTTGAGGATGTTATCCGCACTGCAGTATCTCTCGGCGGTGACTGTGATACTCTTACCTGTATCGCAGGCGGTATCGCTGAAGCGTTCTATGGTGTATCAATGGCCTTAGAATGTGAAGCTGTATCCAGATTACCTAAGGACATGGAAGAAGTTCTGAATCGTTTTGACAATGTACGTGGTAAGATCCATGAAGATAATAATAACTCTCTTGACGGTAACAATACCATCGATGCAGCGATATCTCGATTTAATGATGATAAAACTAAAGAAAACTTAATTGCCGTTCTTGAGGCGATACGTGCCAGAATACACGAAGATGGTGATTTGATAATACCTGTTACTCTTCCACCGGAGTTCCAGTCTTTTGATGTCAATAAAATTCAAATCGGAGAAACCTTTTCATTTGAAGATGACGGGACCGATGACGGATATTTACACTTTAAGATGCAGCATCTTGATACTGCTGATGGTAAAACATGGCTTGCAGCCTTTACCAGTTATGAAGAGCATGATAAGGGTGATGCCACATCTACAATCATTGAAAGCATAAAAAGCATGCTGAAATCTTGTCGTAATATGAGCGAAGAAGGTATCATTATCAATCCCTGGGGCAATTCGTTTATGCTATCCAAAGAACTTATCAATGTTATCCTCGATGCTGATAAACCGGATAATCACATCTATTTTGAATTAGGCGATATTACTGAACTTAAGGTAGATGCTATCGTAAATGCTGCCAATAACTCTCTTCTTGGCGGTGGAGGCGTAGATGGTGCTATACACCACGCAGCAGGACCGAAACTACTTGAAGAATGCAGGAAGCTTAACGGCTGTGAGACCGGTGATGCCAAAATCACTGCAGGATATGACCTGAAAGCTGAATATGTGATACATACTGTAGGTCCGATATACAAAGCAGGAGATCCGTCTTGTGAGAAACTGCTTAAGAGCTGCTACTATAAGTCCCTTGAGCTTGCTAAGGAATATGATATTCATACCATTGCTTTTCCTGCAATATCAACGGGAGCATACGGATATCCAATAAATGAAGCAGCTGTAATAGCGCTGTCAACAATAGCTACATGGCTTTCTGAAAATCCTGATTATGGTATGGCAGTAATCATGGTATGTTATGATCAGAAAATGCTTGACAGCTATCAGCGCGTACTTGATGATGTACATCATAAATGATATCGATATTGGCTAAGAATGATCAATTACTCCAACAGGAAGGGAGCTGCAGATAATGAGTGAACGGTTTTCAAAGGCTGAGATAAAGCAAATTGTAGAAGATCTTGTGGAAGAACTGCGCGAATGCGATAACGGTACTGTTATAACCACATGGCAGTTATTGACAGCTGCAGGATACGATATGAATGACTTCGAGCAATTTGATTTGTTTGATATACACAGCGCATTGTTCAAGGCAGCGAGAGCTGAACACATCACTCTCGATATGTCAGCGCATAAGAACAAGCTTGAAGGTTTATCATATAACCTGGATTATATCGTCAAAAACAAGCGTGCTCAGATCAAGTGCCCATATTGCGGTAGTATAAACACTGCCAGATACATTTATGGTTATCCAGCCTTCAGTGAGAGAATGCAGATAAAGCTTGATTCCGGTAAATGGGAACTGGGCGGTTGTTGTATCAGCGGCGTTGAGATCAACGGTCAGGTATTCAGTACAACCCCGACACGAAGATGCAACGACTGCAAAAAAGACTTCGGCAAACCACCAATAGTTATTTCAAAGAAGAATGATACCGTAGAAGATATCAGAGATATTGTTACTTCAATCAAGTTCTCTGTAGGCGGATTCTTCCAAGGGGTTACAGATATAATCATCAAAAGGAACGATAAAGGCGCTATAGTTACTGTCGAACAGATACGATATAGCGAACAACCAGTAGAAACAGAGATATCCTCTGCTAAGTGGAATAAAATCGTAAATACGCTGTATGAGCCATTGTACCTTAATGAATGGAAAAAAGATTATTCTGATAATGATATTCTTGACGGTACACAGTGGAGTCTTGATATTAAGCTCACAAACAACCGAAAGCGCTCATATCACGGCAGTAACGATTATCCGCCGTATTGGAATGAACTGCTAAAGGTATTCAGGCAATTCGCAAAGATATAAGGTAAGAGTAAAATATCCCGCGTCTTCCCTCCCGTTGTCCAATGATATATAATAAACTCCAAGAAACTTGATGGAGTAATTTGAACATTCCAAAAAACTCCAAAAAATTCCATGCAGTAAATTTGATTCCGTTGAACACGGGAGTTAGCATTATGCAGAATAAAACAACAGAGATCGCAACGATCAGACAGGCAGTTCGCCTGCACAGCAATACGGCTCACGGTGCAAAGTGCAGTGCAGTGCTGTATTCAATCGTTGCAACGGCACAGGCTAACGGGCTGAACACGGAGAAGTATCTGACAGAACTGTTCTCGCAGCCACCCGGGACAATTTTCCATCCATTCAATACATTATATTCAGACAGGCTCACCGAGGTGAGCCTGTTTCTCTGATACTATATGTTTTCATTTTACGCTTACCTTTTAAATTCATCTTGAAAAAACGCAGCATTTGTTGTATAATTAATTAAAGAGCCTCTGTCAGGCCGTGCTGACACTAAGCCCATGATGAATATTTAACCGGCTCATAAAGGAGTGAACTTTATGCTGTATGATCCTGATAACTCGCAGTACATCTTTAATACGGAAAAGCACATGGATGTGTCCAGCGTCGTAACTCAGCTCTCAGAAAAAAGGCACCGGCTGATAGAAAAGAAGCACGATGATCCGGATGTTAGAATAACTCCTGTGTGGGTTTCCGTTCTTGTAGCGATCGCTTTTATCGGTTTGATAATCGTGATGATTTTTGCCGTACAGACCGGTTATCCTGCTGTCGCTGGCTGTATTTTCGGCGGTATATTTGTCGCTGCCGGTATAGCTGTAATGCCGAAAACACGTACAGCCCGTGAACGCAACGGTGTAAAACAAATGATCAGTGGCATTATCATCACACTGATCGGTCTGTCCGTCTGCATTCCTATGTTATTAATAAAACACATCGGGAACGACCGTGCATTTCTGATACTCACTGCCGGTATGTTTACAAGCAGCGGCTTGTTTTTTTTCATACACTCCTTGTTCAGTATATACAGTACCAGCAGCAAATACGGTATACCCGTTGAGGGAAGATGTACCGGCTATGCACATATGATCGTGAACAATCGTGGTTCACACGTTGAATCAGCAGAAGTGTTTGAATATGACTATAACGGCGAACTGTATGAGTCTGTCAACGGGGCGTTTCGTCATGAGGCGGATGCAGAGATCGGCGAAACCGTCACGCTACGTCTCAATCCCCGCAATCCCTCTGATATATTCTATGCTGCGCCCCGCAAAGGAAAGAACTCCGGCTATATCGGCATGGCGGCCTTTTCATCAATATTTGTTGCTGTCGGTATCATCCTCGGAATACTGGCAGTGAACGGCAAGATCGAAAACAAAGCTCAGTCAAAGAATGCAAACGGAAAACATATACTTACTGATGCTTCGATCGAGGAGAAGCTAGGTGACAGCGAAACGCCTTGGGAGATCTCACTGCGCACTGTTACAGATAAATATGAGGATGACGGAGTGTATTATGTCCGCTTTTCAGGCGATCTTTTGAACAGTGCCCAAAAGGATATCTGGGATAAGTTTGAACTGAATGATTCGTATTATTTCATTCGTAATACATCCACCGACGAGCTGGTTGCGGTGGTCAATGATAAAGAATGGGATTATCGGGGCTCACATCCGCTTTCGGACCTGCGGGAATAGTTTATCCCATAAAATGAAGGCAATAAACCTTGCAGGATTTATTCAGCGTAATCCATAAAATAAAGCACGTCTGCCATCTGGCAGTCTAATGCTAGGGAATGCACATTTGTTTTTTAAGGCGATTCTTCTGAACAAACATGGTGTCTGATCACACGGAGTACTATGACAAGCTGACAGTTCTCTGCCGGCCTGTTGATAATAATAAGAAACAGAAGTAAGCGTAATAAAATTTCGTCTTCCGTATGCATCAAATTCAACACGACAAAAGTATCAGGCTCACCGTGACGAGCCTGATACTTTTATATTTGGGCGTGTTATGTTTTACGCTTACGATATAAGGATGACCTCCCCGTATGGGGAGGCCGTTTACTTTATCTCGTTAAAAGTCAATTTAAGCTTTTGCGGATTCATCTAGTGATAGCTTGTTTTTCAAATCTCTTTCAAAGTTCTGAATTTCCTCGAAGCACTCATCAAGTTTTTCGAATATCTGCTCCTTAGAGAGGTCGTCTGATATACAAACAGTTTTAGTTCTGAATGGTAGTCTCCATTGCCAATTTTTCTTTCCCTTTTTGGCTTTGTAGAATTCATTTATTCTCTCACAAATATCTAGGAATTCGGGATTTGCGTTGCGTGAACTAAGGGCAAACTGCATGTAGACACCATTTCCTGCACGGTTGACAATCTCATAGAAATAATGATTGTCTGTATTCCAACCACTCGGAGCATTCGGTAAATCTGGTAGTAGTTCTGTCATGGCATCTGTTGTGAATCGTGTAAATGTCCTATTACTCTTGACTGGGTTTTCGTTTATAGCAGGATGTTCTATAGTCCATTGTCTCAGTATCGAAGCTCGGTTTTGTAGTCTTGTTTTCTCCTCATCATTCTCCTGTAAGTATGGTAACAAAGCAGAACAAATCTTATCACTCCACTCAGCATGGAAATTTGCCATACGTTCCCAATCTTCTTCGTTAGTGATGCTTACATCTCTTGAGTAATATGAAATCCATGATGCCTTATTTTCATCAGCTCGTTCCCATGTAAGAGTGATACCAAGCTCAGATTCGACTTCATATTTATGGCTGTAAAGTATATCAAAAATCTCTTTATTCTGCTTAACATCGCCTTTACTAATAACAAAATCGATGCGAGCGAAATCGTAATTTGCAACACAGTCAATACGAAGTCCGCTTATTCCTACTCCACCCGAAAGAGTGTTTGATGTAGTAGGATTCGAATTATTGAAGCTGCCGCGTAACTGATGTTTCTGCTGTATTATCGGAATTGCATATGTCCAGTATTTTTTACGCAACTGATGCCTTCCTTCTTCAGCGGCTTTCTCATTTTCTTCATCTTTAAGATAGAATACAAGATCCATAGGATCTGCATCATAAAGCACAAATGCTATGGCGTAGATTCATCTGATGTGGAGCTTCTACTTGACTATGGTTATACCTGTGATGAAGTTGAGGAAATGCTTGTAGACCATAGCCTGCTCCGTGAGGCTCTTAAAGATGTTAAATATATCTATGGTGAAGACATTTATGAAGGATACTACGGAGGAGCATTCTGATGGGTAAGATAGGATACATCCGTGTCTCAACCGAACATCAAGAGACTGCTCGTCAGGAAGCTATCATGGATCAATATCATGTTGAGCGAGTATTCGCTGAGAAGATGTCCGGTAAAAATGCTGACCGTCCCGAGTTGAAAGCAATGTTGGAATACGTCCGCGAGGGTGATACGTTATATATCGAAAGCATCAGTAGGCTTGGAAGATCCACCAGAGATCTGCTCAACATAATCGATGTACTTCAGCGGAAACAGGTTACTCTTGTCAGTAGTAAGGAGAACATCGATACCAACACTCCGCAGGGACGATTCGTTCTGTCGATATTTGCGGCGCTCTCAGAGCTTGAACGTGAACAAACCCTACAGAGACAGCGTGAAGGTATCGCCATCGCCAAGTCTCAGGGTAAGTATAAAGGTCGGCAGCCTCTACCTATCGACTGGGTAAAGTTCGATCAGCTGTATCAGCAGTGGAAGTCTGGTACTATTTCTGCTGTATGGTTTCAGAAAGAGATGGGCCTGCGTGCCAACACATTTTACCGCAGGCTCAAAGAATACGAAAGAAAGTTTACATAAATGAGACGGAGCCGGGTAACCGGCTCCAATCATCTTTCAATAGGGTATCGTTTTTATTTGCAATATTGCAAAAGCCTAAAAACAACTTATATGACACATTTTTTGCTATTTCAATAGACCACGGGCTATTGACATAATATAGTTACATTATATATTGACAAAAGGTATTGTGACATTATCAGTTCATTTGCATATTCACATCAACATACATTATTCATCATGTGTTTTTCATTACCACTGCTTCAACAGTATCCGCAACATCCTCGCAGGCATCTGCACATTCTTCAAGCATCGAGTAGATCTCACGCCATGCAATAACGTCCAGCGGATTTTTACCGTCCCAGTTTTTCCGGTAGTTGTAAGCAGCATTAAGATACAGAGTATCGCATTCTTCCTCAGCGGCGTTTACATCAATGATGAGATTGTGCAGCTGCTCGGATTTTCTGAAATGTGGCAGTTCCGTAAGCATCGCCTTCATTTTTGCAGTGCAGCTGCAGATTTTCTCAGCAAAACTTATTGCCTCTTCAGTAATACTTGCAACATTATTGATATAAATGACCTGCAAAACTTCCTCGATACAGTCGATCACATGATCGAGTCTCTGGCACAGTTCAGCCATATCTTCACGATCAATCGGTGTGACAAAAGACTTTGCAAGCATTTCTGTCATTTCGTGCCGAAGAGAATCGCCCTTATGCTCAAATTCATGCATCTTAGGCAGTATTTCGTCCATCTGCCCGATATTGAATTCACGCAGGCATTCGAGCAGATAATCTGCTGCAAGGCAGGCAGTATCAGCAGCTGATATGTAATTGTTCCAGTAAAAATCGTTTTTCTTGTTCGCCATAATATACTCCTGTTCAGAAGATTGCCATAAATATCTTCGTAGTGATATATCCGATAAGTCCACAGCCGGGGAAAGTCAGAATCCACGTCATCATGAGATTTTTAACAACACCAAGATTGACCGCAGAAGGTCGTTTGACCGCACCGACACCCATGATCGCAGTTGTTTTGGCGTGTGTTGTCGATACCGGAATTCCGAAGAGTGAGCTGATGAGCAGTGCGACCGAAGCTGCCATATCCGCTGAAAAGCCCTGATATTTTTCCAGCTTGACCATATCCATACCAATGGATTTGATAATTTTCTTGCCGCCGATTGATGTACCGATTGACATAATAACGGAACAGAGCAGCATAATCCATGCCGGCATCTTTACTGTACTACCTTCACCACCGCCATTTGAAAGCAGAAGACACATAAGTATTACACCCATGAATTTCTGACCGTCCTGCGCGCCGTGCATGAAGCTCATAGCGCAGGCGGCGCCGATTTGACCGTTTCGGAAGATGCCTTCTGTTTTTCGCCGGTCAACATTGTAGAAGATGACAGTCACCAGCTTACATACTGCATAGCCAAGGATAAAGCCAAGCACGACTGAGATAACAAGGCCATATATAACCTTGACCCATTCATGACCGTTCACGCCGGCAAGGCCGCCGTGCATCGCGATCGCAGCACCGGTCAGGCCTGCGATCA
This sequence comes from Ruminococcus sp., assembly GCA_017961625.1. Classification (GTDB taxonomy): domain Bacteria; phylum Bacillota; class Clostridia; order Oscillospirales; family Ruminococcaceae; genus Ruminococcus. Next base: position 10,533 of record JAGCWY010000099.1, read on the forward strand.
GTGCGTGACTTTCGCTGGTAGGTATCCCGAAATACCAGGCGAGCACAGCCCAGATAACGATTGCCAACAGGGCAGCTGACAGTGCTACTATTGCATCATGTGAGTTTTCACCAAAATCGACCATATTGGCAATCGTCTGCGCAACCGTCGCGTTGATAGAACTCATGATGAACACACCGAGAAAATTAAAAAACGCTGACATCAGAATCGCGGGACGCGCTTCCATACATCTGGTTGTAACACAGGTTGCGATCGCGTTAGGGCAGTCCGTCCATCCGTTTACAAAAATGACGCCGAGCGTCAAACCAACTGCAAGCATAAGCAGTGGATTTGATGCTACCTGATTCCAGAAATAGACAAATGATAAATCCATAGTTTCATTATCTCCAATAAGACTTTTATTCTAATATTAAACTTTCCTTTCATAGTATATCACAGTTTATAATCATTTTCAAGTATTATTTTCAAGCATTCTTAAACCGGAACTCCGGATAGTCTGAGTGGAAACAATATATTTATTCCTTAGAATGTAAAAGCTCCACATTAGAGCAGCACCGATAAAGAGGTATTTTCGATCAGGTTGCGTAATCCGGATGGTTACGCGACCTTTCTCTTTTTGTTGTACTTCATACTGTCAGCGACGAGGAAGAATGTTCACAACAAAGCAAGTTATCAGAGCCGGTAACTTGCTTTTTTTATTTAACCTAAACTTTACATACTGATACTGTTCAAGTTTACATTGGTATGATATACTGGATACTTGAGGAGTGTGAAAAAATGCTGATATATATCGTTGAAGACGAAGAACGCATAAGGGAGCTTGAAAGCTATGCCCTCGAGAAGAATGATTTTGAAGTGATGAGTTTTGAAAATTCAGTGGAGTTCTACAAGGCTCTGGAAATCAGACTACCCGACCTGATACTGTTGGATATCATGCTACCCGGTGATGACGGGCTTACGATACTGAAAAAGCTTCGTAATAATACGGCGTATGAAAATATCCCTGTTATCATCATTTCCGCAAAGGACACCGAACTTGACCGGGTAAAGGGTCTTGACCTCGGGGCTGACGATTATATGTGCAAGCCTTTCGGGGTAATGGAAATGGTCAGCCGTGTAAAGGCAAGACTTCGTGGATCATCAAAAAACACAGACGGTCAGATAACATTTGAAAAGCTGACGATCTCTGAAAAGACAAGAGATGTTACCGCAGACGGCAGGACGATAGAGCTTACCTACAAGGAATTTGAACTACTGAAAATGTTTATGGAAAATCCGAGGATCGTTCTCAGGCGAGACGATATACTTGACAGAATATGGGGGCATGACAGCACGGGACGCACCCTCGATGTGCATATCCGTACTCTCAGGGCAAAGCTTTGTGAATGCGGCCGATATATCGTGACAGTGCGCAATGTTGGCTATAAGCTGGATAAGGACGAGTGATATGGAAAGGAAAATACAATTCAGCTTGTTCTATATGGGGATAATCACAGCTATTATAGGTATCGTGATAACTACTTTTGTTTGCTACGGCTTCTTTCATAGAGAGGTCAAAGAAAATCTGACACATGAATGCAATATCGTGGCTCAGTGCTATGATAAGATAAGCTCTCCCGATGAGCTTGAACGCTTCGCTCAGGAGGACTTCCGCATCACGCTTATTAAAAAAGACGGTACAGTCTTGTACGAAAGTGATGCCGATGCGGAAAATATGAGCAATCATCTTGATCGTCCTGAGATAGTTCAAGCGATAGAAAACGGAACGGGCAGTGATACACGCTATTCGGACACGATCGGTACAGAGGATTATTACTATGCTGAAAAGCTTGATGACGGCAATATCTTGCGTGTATCTATTCGTTCCGGTTCGATATTCAGGCTGTTTGAACGCTCTATACTTATCATACTCATTGTAACGGTCTGCATCATAGCTGTTTCTATGTTCGTTTCCGTAAAGCTGACGGACAAGCTGATCGCACCGCTCAAACGCATACCCGAAATGCTTGAAAAGAATAAGTCGCCCGAAGAAATAGGGATCTACAGCGAGATCATTCCTCTTGCAGAAGAGATAAAAACTGTGCGAAGCTCGCAGGAGCTTATGCGGCAGGAATTCACGGCAAATGTATCTCACGAACTGAAAACACCATTGACCTCCATTTCGGGCTATGCAGAACTGATCGAAACAGGTTTGGCTCAGGGAGAGGATTGCAAGAAGTTTGCAGGAAATATCAGAACAGAAACTGCAAGACTGCAAACACTGATCGGTGATATACTGCGCTTGTCAGAGCTCGATACGAATGCTTCGGCATCCCTTGATGATGTTGTGGATATAGCCGCTGTTGCAAAGGAATGCAAAGAAAGGCTCACAGGGCAGGCTGAAAAGAAAGACGTTCGTATCTCTATACACGGGACTTCCAAACCAATAAAGGGCAATCACACAGAGCTGACCGAGCTGATCTATAATCTCATTGACAATGCGATCAAGTACAATCGTGAAAACGGCAATATCGACATTACGATAGAAGACAATAGGTTTATCATAGCCGATACGGGAATCGGTATGCCGAAAGAAAGCATTCCCCGTATTTTCGAGCGTTTCTACCGTGTTGACAAGAGCCGCAGTCGAGCAAAAGGCGGCACGGGGCTTGGACTGTCGATCGTAAAGCACATCGCAGACCGACACGGAGCGCAGATAGATGTGGAAAGCACGATGGGTGTCGGAACAACAATAAGTGTATATTTCAGATAGGAGATCATTATGGATATTTATTCAATATGTACTCTATGTGGAGGATTGGCATTCTTTCTCTTCGGAATGCACGTTATGTCGAAAAGTCTTGAAAAAGTAGCGGGAGGCAAGCTTGAAAGCACACTAAAAAAGATGACTTCAAATCCTGTTAAGAGTCTGGCGCTCGGTGCAGGTATCACCATCGCCGTGCAGTCATCATCTGCTCTGACGGTCATGCTTGTGGGACTTGTCAATTCGGGCATTATGCAGCTTGAACAGACTGTCGGCGTTATTATGGGTTCCAATATCGGTACAACACTGACAGCATGGCTGCTCAGTACCGCAGGCATTAAAAGCGACAACATAGCCGTTTCAATGCTGAAGCCCGAAAACTTTGCGCCTATCATCGCTTTGATCGGTATCGCAATGCTGATGATGAGCAAGAAAAAGAAACGACAGGACACAGGCACGATCATGGTCGGATTTGCAGTGCTGATGTATGGAATGCAGCTTATGAAAGAAGCTGTTTCTCCGCTTGCGGAGACCGAAGGCTTCTCTGATATGCTGATTGCATTTAAGAACCCGATACTCAGCGTCCTGTTCGGAGCATTGTTCACAGGAATCATCCAGTCATCTGCGGCATCAGTCGGTATTTTACAGGCGCTCGCTATGACGGGTGCGATATCCTACCGTATGGCTATCCCGATTATTATGGGACAGAACATCGGAACCTGTGTGACCGCACTGCTTTCCTCGATCGGAGTAAATAAGAGCGCCAAAAGAGTAACCGCAGTGCATATGTCCTTCAATATTATCGGTACCATCGTTTGCCTGTCATTATTTTATGGGGCGAATGGACTGTTCCATTTCAGCTTTGTGGATAAGCCCATAGGCGCTGTGGAGATCGCAGCGGTACACTCCGTATTCAATATAATGACGACGGTGATGCTACTGCCGTTCTCAAATCAGCTTGTAAAGCTCGCCCGAAAGCTGATACCCGACTCCAAAGAAAAAGAAGCAGAAGTGCTTCTCGACAAGCGTCTGCTTGCCAACCCGCCGCTCGCTGCTTCTCAGTGCAGAGAACGAACCAAAGAAATGGCAGTTATCGCAAAGGAAGCACTGCATGA
>JAGCWY010000100.1 GCA_017961625.1 Ruminococcus sp.
TATAATAATTGTATATATCAGTACCTTAGTACCAAAATATCTTTAATCCTGTTCATAACGCTTGCGTTATTACTTGCGTGTTATTTTTTAGTCTTTTCTTGACCTTCTCTTCTTTCCACTGATTTCTCAGCTTCAATAAAGGAATCTCAAGGGTCGTTACTTTTTTATTCGCATTGTTCAATTTTCAAGATGCTGTTCGCTGCTCTCTTCTTGAGACAGCTTTAATATTATATCACTATCCTTCATTCTTGTCAAGCCTTTTTTTAAATTTCTTTAGAAAATTTTTTCTAAGCTTTTCCGTTCTTGTCGGACAGTAATTATATTATACCTCTTTTTAAGGTTAGTGTCAAGCATAAAGTTTTTAACATATTCAAAGCTATTATATCAAATATATCAAATTGGCAGAAATGCGTAATCGAGTAGGAGACGGCGATGACGCCGCTGATCTCTCAGTCGAGTAGCCAAATGGACTTTCACCACAAGGCTCTCACTTTACACGGTTCTTCGTATTCCCATTATGTTTTCCAACCGAGAGCCCAATGTGCGAACATTTTGCTAACTCTTGAAGCCATGTTTTTGCTCTGATTTTATGCCCTCTGAACCTTTTGAATTTATGCCTAGCCCATCGACAAAGTCTTTCATTCAGGCAATGCATGGTATAGCTGACTGCTGATTTACAATAACTCATGAAATAATTAAGCCATACTCAAACTGATTGATTGTTCGCCCCTTCGCTCCATCTCCATTACAGAGACTTCTTCACTACTACGGACTCTGCTAACTTCTCACAGTTCGTTGTTACTACGGTTTATATCCCGCCTGTGAGACCTCCCCGATTAAGGTGCACACTCTTTCCCTCCATATATCTGCCGCATTTACTTTGCTACTACTAAGGTAATAGTTATCAGACTTTGCTGCTTCTTGCCAGCTTGTCTCTCGTAGCCCAGCCTTATATGCGATTTCTGTTCGTCAGACCAGAGGTTTGCTTACAGCTTCCTTCAGATTCCGCCTCGCGGCGGACACCTTTGCTGTTCGGCTATACACTTCCCACTATCTGGGCGTGTTCGGGACTTTCACCCGTTAGATTGTGCCCATGTCGGGCAAACCAAAAAAGAGCTGCACTTTTATGTGCAGCTCCGTGTCTTTATTGTGTGAGAATATGCTTATTCCACTGCTTTAAAGGTTGTAGCCTGTTAATACCTTGTACTTTTCCTTAAAGCTTTCAGAGGAAAGAGCCACATCTTCAGCCTTCAGCTGGAATGCAACAGGCTCAATCAGAAAAACTCTTTATCTTGCCGAGGAGATATTCCTGAATGCAAAGCGCATCATTTGTTGTAAGTCCCTCGCTCTCCTTGTCAACATCAGCGTTTACCTTGCCCTGTACTGTGATGTGGTGCTCATCTGTACCGTTAACATCGTACTTGTTAGGGTTTGCAAGGCACTGCATGATGAGAACTGCGTCACCCATATCTACCTGACCGTCATTGTTTGCGTCGCCTGCCAGTGTAACTGGGAGTTCGCCTGTTACTGTAGTGGTCGTGGTAGTATTTGTATCAGTCGAGGTGGTAGTTGAAGTTGTGGTCTCCGATGTAGTAGTTGTTGTTTCGGAGGTAGTTGTTACGGTTGTGGTGGTAGTTGTAGTCACCGTGTTACCGCCTGCGATAGTAGTTCTTACAGGGTCGGAAGCTGACTTGCCGTCAACTATAGACTTGAATGCAGGCTTAGCCATATATTCCTTGTCGAATATAAGTGGGTTCTGTGAAGCTCTCCAGCTCTTGTGGTCTGTAATTCCCCAGAATATTACTGCTGAGATATTGTCACTGTACTTCTCGTAAAGGTCGAAAAGTCCCTTGTAGTACTTAGCCTGTACGTCGAAATACTTGTCGTCGGAGTGCTCCTGTACAGTAGCGTCAAGCTCTGTGATCTGAACGTCAAGGCCGAGCCCTATATACTTCTTGAGTGCATTCTCGTACATACTGAGAGATGGGAATGCTGCATCAAGGCTCTGTCTTACGTCAAGATGAGACTGCATACCGATACCGTCGATATTGCCTGCCTTCTTAAGTCTCTCAGCCATTTCGCATACTGCGTCAAGCTTGCCTGTCATATATTCGTTATAGTCGTTGTAGTAGAGCTTACAGCCCTCGGGAGCATACTTCCTTGCATATTCAAATGCGTAGTCAATGAAGGAGTTGTCGCCGAATACAGCTACCCAGTCAGAAGCGGCATAGTTGTTGGACTGACCACAGTGACCTGCCTCGCGGGGCGTTCCGTTATCTGTCCATGCTTCGTTAACAACGTCGCAAGCATAGAAGTTAACATCGGGATAGAGCTCTGTAAGTGTTGTGAAGAAGCTCTTGATATAGTTTTCCATACGCTTCTTCATCTTGTCGGGAGAAACGTAATCCTTCTTCTCGTCGTAGTCCTCCTTGAAGAACCACTCAGGTGTCTGGCTATGCCATACAAGTGTATGAACTCTTACGGGGATACCATATTTTCTTGCATAGTTGAGAACAGGCTTTGCCTGTGAGAAGCTTATCTGCGGAGTCTCGTCATCGCCTGTCTTCTCGAGGTATTCGAGTGTCTTTGTCTTGTTGAGGACGTAGTCTGGCTTCATCTGATTGCCGACTGTAACGCTCTCGCCGAAGTGCTTCTGGAGAAGGTCCATAAAGGGCTGTGAGGACATATCCTCGGGAGAAAGGGCAGTACCTATCTTGAATTTGTCCTTGTATATCTCACTGAGTGAAGGAAGATCGCTCTCAATCTCCACACGTGGAGCCTCAGTGATCTTTACATCATCAATGAATATGGACTCCTGTCCGCCCTCGAAGTATACATATACGCCTTCCATTCCCTCAGAATAGCTTATGGGAACATTCTTTATCTCTGCCCAGCCGTTTCCACCGCCGCTGGTAGCCTGAATGTTCTGCTTGAGGTTAGAATATGAGGTATCACCATCAACGCTGAACTGGAAGCTGAGCGTTGTGTTGGTGTACCACTCTCCTCTTACTGAACAGGAGAAGTAGTACTGTGTATCAGGCTCGAGGAAGCCGTCCATGCGGAATGCAGGTCCGTGCCATGTGTCACCTCTCTCCGTAGCGGAAAGACCGCTGTCGCCGCTCTTTGCAGCATCCGCAGAGATAGCAAGTACTGTTTTATCATCGCCGCCTCTGTTTGACCAGTGCTCGAGATCAGCCTCACTCTCAAATCCGCATTCGTATACTACTTTCCCCTCTGATGAGGACGCAGCCTTGTTGTTTGTCAGCTGTACGCCTGCGGGTGCTACCGCATTAACAGCCGAAGCCGAAGCTGAAAGCGCCATTGCTGCACCCATAACGCCTGCTACGAGCTTCTTTAAGTTTTTTCCTCTCATAGTTAATTCCTCCAAAAATAAATTTTTGTGTTTATATTGTAACACGATTATGCATATATGTCAATGCAGACGGCCCCCATACAGCAATAAATGGTTAGATTCAATATATTATTAGCTTAAAAATGGTCAGTTTAAACAAAATCGGTCATTTGGTTGGTTTTTCGTGGGAGGGGCGGGCATCATGTTTTCAATGGCGTATTCGCACCACTGCACCGCAAGCAAATTAAAAGACACATCGCGTTCTGCGGCCAGTCTTTGTAGCGATTCAATCAGTGGATCGAGCATATGAACAGTTCTGTTCGACGATGAACGCCTTTTAATTTCAAACATTTATCATTTACTCCAAAATCTGCATTATAAACAAAGCATAACATTTTTTATGATGCTCTTAATATAGCAAGTATTTTTTACTTGTAAATTATATATTAATATTTTGTAATTATATTATCATCTTTTTCGCGACTTGCGAACACACTGTACGTCACTACTATTTAAATCTTTGCTAAAGGCCTACAAAATGCACACAATTTCATGATGCTTTGTCTTTATTTTCTACTTCACAAAACCGAAATGAAACGTGAGAAAGAGAGAGAACAAGAGTATAAGTGAGAGAATTAAAAAGAAAACAGAGTATATATTAAAAAAATCCTCAAAAACCTCTTGACAGATATTCTACGATAGTGTATAATAATTTTTGCACTGCGGCGGAACAGGCGTTTTTTCGGGAAGCAAGAGGCAGGTCCTTATAGCTTCTTCGGGAGGCTCTGCCTCTTGTTTCTGGATACGCTTTCCGTCCGAAATTTATTACAGGAGGAAAATATTATGTCAACTACACTGGCAAAACCCGCAGAAGTAAGCCGTACTTGGTATATCCTCGACGCTGAGGGCAAGCCCCTCGGTCGTGTTGCTGCTAAGGCTGCTCACATTCTCAGAGGTAAACACAAGCCCACTTTCACTCCCAACGTAGACTGCGGAGATCATGTTATCGTTATCAACTGCGCTAAGGCCGTTCTCACCGGCAGAAAGCTCGAACAGAAGAAGTACTACTGGCACACAGGCTGGATTGGTGGTCTCAAGTCCATTTCCTATAAGGATATGATGGCTCAGCAGGCTGACAGAGCTATGATGATCGCCGTTAACGGTATGCTTCCCAACAACAGCCTCGGCAGAGCTCAGCTCAAGAGACTCAGGACTTACAAGGACGCTAATCACAAGCAGGAGGCTCAGAAGCCTGTTGCTTACGAGCTTTAATAGGAGGTGCTTTTAAATGTACGAATCAAAGGTTAAATACTACTACGGCACAGGCAGAAGAAAGCACTCCGTAGCAAGAGTAAGAATCTATCCCGGTTCAGGCAATGTTACTATCAACGGCAGAGGTATCGACGATTACTTTGGTCTTGAGACTCTCAAGCTCATTGTTCGTCAGCCCCTCGCTCTTACAGATAATGTAGAGAAGTTCGACATCGTTTGCACTGTTGCAGGCGGCGGCGTTACAGGTCAGGCTGGTGCTATCAGACACGGTCTTTCAAGAGCTCTTCTCGAATTTGATCCTGAGCTTCGTCCCACACTCAAAAAGGCTGGATTCCTCACTCGTGATCCACGAATGAAGGAGAGAAAGAAATACGGTCTCAAGGCTGCACGTCGTGCTCCCCAGTTCTCAAAGCGTTAACAGATTTTTTCAGGAACGCCTATATTGCGGTATTTACGAGAATTGTTTACGAATTTGTTCAACAGATTGTTCAACTAAATACTTTGAAATCAAACCTCTTTGTCGCGGAACCGACAGAGAGGTTTTTTGTTTATAAAAGTTCATCGGAAAGCTTATCATTAATCGTGCTAGCAAGACATATCTTCTGCTTTTGAAGAACATCAGCGTAGATATTCGCTGTAACGCCAATATCACAATGACCAAGGTGTTCTGAGATTACTTTCAGGTCCACCCCACTGTTCAGTAAAAGTGTAGCATTGCAGTGTCTCAGCTTATGCAAAGTCATATCTTCAAATTCTGAGCCTTTAGTCATGCGCTTCAGAGAGTGGTAAACAGAACCGCGGTCACGATAATTGCCCAAGCCGGAAGGAAAAACCATTTCAGGGTGAGCATACTTGTTCCCAAGTGATACTTTTAACTGCTCGACATAGGTTTGTTGCTCCCTCAGGTATTTTTCTACTGTTGAATTCATTGCAATCAAACGAATACTGCTTTTGGTTTTGGGTGAATCAAGGTAATATTCGCCGTCAACACGGGACAGTGTATGGTGAATGAATATCGTTTTCTTTTCAAAATCAATATCATCCCACGCTAATCCAAGGCATTCTCCGATTCTCATGCCAGTGAATAACAGAAATATCAGGATACGCTTCACATCTTCGTCCCAAGATTTGTCACGGATAAGGCGAAGAAATCGCTTTGTCTCCTCCTCAGACAGAGAATAGCGTTTTCCTGTGTCTTTCTTTTTAGGAATTATCACATTTTGACAAGGATTCTCTCTGGCAAAGCCCTGCTGTAATGCTCTGCGATATATGCTTTGTACAACAATATAGACCTTTCTTACCGAGGTTGCATTTAAATGATGATCTTTGCCAAGCACTTTCAGAAATCCTGTCAGCATCGGTGTGGTGATGTCTTTGAGCTTCTTGTTGCCGAGAATTGGTGCGATATGATTTCTGTACTGACTTTTATAGTTCAGAATAGTAGTTGGCTTCAATTCTTCAGGAGCATAATTCTCAAAATACCATTCAGCCAACTCTGAAAAACGCATATTCTCATTTAACTGAGCATATCCCTTACAGTGCCTTTCAAATTCAAAAGCATACTCCTGAGCCATCTTTTCTGCCTTTTTCTGTGATGTTCCATTCGGCGGAACATAGGTTGTGGACTTAAAGAGCTGTTTTCCACTAATGTCACGACCCGTAAAAACTCTTATGAGAAACTTTCCGTTTCTGTTTGTAATATTTGCCATATGACCTCCTTTACGGACTATGGCATATCTCGCATCATTATTGTAGCGTACTTCTCTATTTATGTCAAGATATGCCATTGCTTTTTATCTTTTACTCTAACTCTTTAATTCTTGTTTTACCCAATTTAAAGCGCTCAAAATCGTCTGATAGACCACGGGCAGTTATGAATGTCCTTGCCTTTTTCAGGTCATTATTGAGCTGTTCTTCACGACCCAGACTCTTGATTTTTGTTCTGATGCTTTCTCTGTCCTTTCTGTAATCTGAATATTCCAATGAAAGTGCATCGAATTGCCGTTTCATGATTTCAAGTTCCTGAACGGCAGTATCACGTTCCTTTCTGAGCTTACTGATGTTCTTCTCCATAGCAACATATTTCTTGGCTGTATCACTGAGCCTGTCATAGTCTGCTTTGGAAAGCGTGACTTTCTTTCCGAATATGGATTCTCTGGCTTCGATATTCTCGATCTCACCGATACTTACTTTCTTCTTTGAAAGTTTTTCAAACTCAGCGGCTGTCTCGTCGCATTCAGCGGTCAGTTTCTCTATCTCAGCATTCAGAGTATTGATCCTGTCCTGATGCTCACCGTATTCCTGAACAGTATAGCTGTAGCCTCTTGACTTCTTCGGTGCTGATATCTCAATACCGTGAGCTGTGCA
>JAGCWY010000101.1 GCA_017961625.1 Ruminococcus sp.
CATTGTTTGGTAATATGATTATATCACTAAAAACAGCTGCACGCAAGTTTTGTTGTGCAGTTTGTTTTTTTGCTATAAAATTTGGGGCCTCTTTACGAGGCCCCGTGTTCGTTTGGGAGACTGAGTTTTTTTACAGCCCCTTTTAATGATATATGTTATTTAGGTAATTATATCGGAAAGCACCGTCCTGAGCACTGATATATCCCCCTCAGCCGCCTTGACAGCCGCTATCATCATTATATCACTTCCGCATTTCGCAAAGTCAATATCACGTCCTGTGTTCCTCACAAGTAGGGTAATAAACAGCCTCAGCGTTCTCCCGTTCCCCTCACGGAAAGGGTGCAGCATATTCATATCATGATAGAGCTCCGCAAGCTCGTCAAAAAAACTTCCCTCTTGCATTCCGCACAGGAAGCCGAGCTTTTCAAGTCGCTCAAACTTTTTTGTTCCCACATTTTCAAGCTGGGAATGGTCGCAGAATACAGTTCCCTTTTTGGATATGTTTATAGTGCGCAGGCAGCCTGCCCAATCGTAAAGATCTCCGAACAGCAGACTGTGCAGCCCTTTATAGAAATCGAAATCAACATTCTTGAATTCCATTTGCTGTTCAGCCTGTATACCTCTAAGCAGGGTTATCTGCTTTTCAACGGCGTCAAGTTCATTCTGGTCTTTTATACCCAGCTTATTTATAAGCACCGTTGTACCCGGATAGCAGTTCCACTGACAGCCGTCTATCCTGTAAACAGCCATTTTACTTGCTCCGTACTTCCTTGACTATCTTATCGGTGAACTGCTTGAAGGTCAGCTCGCCGCTGAGACATTTTTTTACATTTTCAAGCTCTTTGCCAGAGAAGTGAAAGCCTTCCATTCTTACGGACGCAAGCTGATTTCTGAACGCCTTTTCGGTAGTTACATTTCCCATGAATATCAGCTCCTTACCCGAATATTATAATCCATATTTCACTAATTGTCAAGAAAAACTAACAAGCTTCCCACAAAAAGGCCTAATATTAATCTATACCAGCTTCCTGTAAACAGTTCTCCGCATCGTTACAAAGCAGGCAATACCACCAAGAGCATTTGATACAGGCTCTGCGATAAATACGCCATTTACCCCCATACCCAGTCTCGGAAGAAGAAGCGTAAGCGGTATCACTATAACAGCCTTTCGCAACAGCGAGAAAAATATCGCGTGCTTTGCATCGCCAAGAGCCTGAAATACAGACTGTCCGGCGAACTGAAAGGACATGAAGACGAAACCGAAAAAGTATATCCTTATAGCCGATACTCCGTATTCAATGAAAGAAGTGTCCTTTGAAAATATCCTGAACCATAATTCCGGGAATGCAAAAACAAGCAGCCATGCCGCTAAAGTATAGGCTGCTCCCGTAAGGGTATTGAAGCGTATTACTGATTTTACCCTGTCGTTTTTTCCTGCTCCGTAATTGTAGCTCATTACTGGCTGAGCTCCACTGATTAGCCCGTGAGCAGGAAGCATAAAGATGTCCCTTATAGAGTTAAGGACCGTCATTATACCGACATATACGTCGCCGCCGAAGGAATGAAGAGTTGAATTGCAGGCAGCCTGAACAAAGCAGGTAGTACCCTGCATTACAAAATTGGCAGTTCCGAGCTTTATTATACTTGCAGTCAGAGCTGGAAATATCTTGATGTTACCCACTCTTAACCTAAGCGACGCTTTCTTTCCGGTCAGAAACAATAGTATCCACAAAGCAGACACCGCCTGACTAATTACCGTTGCAAGAGCAGCTCCTCTTACACCAAGACCAAATATAAATATAAAGAGCGGATCCAGCAGAATATTCAGTGCCGCACCTATAATAACGGTCAGCATTCCCGTCTTTGGGTAGCCCTGTGCGCTGATATAACCGTTCAGGCCTGTATTGAGCATCGAAAAAACTGTTCCTGCCATATATACTCTCAGATACTGAGAGGCATAGACAAAGGATTCATCGCTTGCACCGAGGAAATAAAGTATCGGCCGACAGAATATGTATCCAACTGACGTCAGTACCACTGAGCTTATGAGCAGAAGGCAGAATGAATTGCCGAGTATCTGCTCAGCACGTTCAGTCTTGCCGGCACCATTGGATATAGAAAAAAGGGGGACTCCACCTGCTCCGAAGAGAGCAGCAAAAGCTATGATAAAAGTAATCACAGGGAACGTTATGCCTATACCTGTGAGAGCAGTACCATCCCCTGAGTTTATATGACCAATGTATATCCTGTCCACAACATTGTATAAAAGCTGTATGAGCTGAGCCAACATGAGAGGCAAGGCTTGTGAAAGAATTATTTTCCATACCGGCCCCTGAGAAAAGTCTTTTTTCATTTTATATCCTCCAATGCCTGATTAATGTCGATTCATAAATCAAAATAAGCACTATGACCGACTGCTCAGACATTCTTTATCAGTGAGGTCATTAGAGACATAATAATTATATCACACTATTTTTTTAATATCAACGGGCTTTGCAGAAAACAGCCTTTTTCATTTCATAATAAGCAAAAAGAAATAAGGGTTATATTTACATAAAGTTTACAAATTATACCGCACATCCATATAATCTAAAACGTTAAATATAATATATGGATTTTTATTCCAGAGGAGGTTTTATATGAGTATTTTTAAACGTATCTCGACACTTATGGTTTCGGCACTGCTACTTATTCCTACAGTAAAATCAGCATCTTATGCTGCTGACGAGCCAGATCTTTCCGACGACATAGTCTCAGCAGTGAACGCGTTGCCTGAATGGATTCCCACAGATTTTTCTGAGGCAATGGAATTTGACGCAAAATATGGTTGTACTCACATTGAAGGCAAATATGTATGCTGCGTTTTCAGAATGAACAGCGACAAGGACAATACCAAAAACTTTTATTCTTACAATCCTGTAACATATGCCGAAGACGACTGCTGCATAATGTCAGAAACATACTTTTCGGGTATCAGTGAAAAGCCTGATCCTTCCGACAGCACAGCATCAGAAGAATACCTCGCCGCACTTGAAAAGCTACACATATCCGAAAGAGACGCTGAATACGCTGATACAAAACTTTATTATACTGTAGACGTGTATGCACTTGAACCTGGTACAGGATTGGATATATACTGGCACAGCGGCCCGCAAAACTATGACCCTGAGTACTCACGAGGAACACATCTTAGCTTTTATTGCGACGATGCTGGAAATATAACCGAAGATGATATTTATGGCTGGGTTCCCGACTGCATGACAGAGGTCTATGATTATATATCTGCCAATGGCATGATATCAGTAAAGAATAACTACGCAGTATATTGCTCAGTAGGTTATTCTCCAAGTCTAAAGTTCTCACAGAACGGTATCCCACAGGTCAGGGATTTCCTGAGCTATAACATCAGTAATCCTCAGTTGGTCCCCATGATGGGAGATAAGGTAGCCAATGTCATACTTTATACCGCTTCAAAACCCGGGACCGTCACAATGAACTTCGATTATTCAGGTGTTTCATGCGCTGACGAATCATCTGGCAGGATAACTCAGTCATTCCGCTTTGATTACGATCTTAAGCCGTCTATGATAAACGAGGAGGAGTGTACCCCTTTAGTCCCCTGTGACTGCAATTACGACGGTGTTTTCGGTATTTCTGACGTTGTCACTCTTCAGAGTTGGCTGCTTGGAACACGCGATATTCCAAAGCCAGAAAATGCCGATACCAACAAAGACGGAGTGATTGACGTATTCGACCTTATCAGCATGAAAAAGCTACTTGTTAAGGGGACGGGAGAATATACAGGTCTTGTTGATGATCCTCAGCCTATGCTCGCCATATTCTATGACAACTTCGCATGGGGACGGGCACAGGATGTGACGTTCTATGACGAGAACGGTAATATGTATCAAATAATCTATAATGGCATAAGAAGTAACAATGAAAAAAATTCTTATGATTCCCTTGTTGAAATGAGGGAAGGGACGGAATGGTACAACGATCTGCTTGATATGATGAAAAATGAAAATGCAAAAAAGGGACTGATGCCTGACGAAATATTAAGCAAAACAAGAAATCTTTCTAAGGATATCAGCAAGCACTTAAACGATGAATTCGGTAAAAATTACGTGTCTAGAATCGATTACGGAGAATACAGGATATACCTTATTGGCAAGGATACTGACGGAAAGCCTGTATTCCTTAATATCTACTGCACCGGAGACTCCTATGGCTGGATAGACTGTGTGGAGATACAGAATTATCTCAAGGAGCTTAGGTATTCGGATCTTCCCGTTGAAATGGAATTTATTGATATGCTTGTAAAATATCACAGTAAGGAGTACTAAACGCAACAGGTATACAGAAGTAAACACTTCTGTATACCTGTTTTTTCATAACAGCAAAATCCTGAAATGCTTATTATTACGCTTTCACGATCTATTACGCCGTTCTTATATTTTTCGCTAATTAAAGCTTTTCTTCACTTATCAGCTTGTCGTTATCCCATTTCTGTCGCATTTTTCTGCCGTCTGCAAGAGTGATGATACCGTTTCCATGACGCATATCGTTCAGCCACTCCCCTTCAAAAATGCTGCCGTTTCCGGAATAATACACGCCGTGTCCATGCTTGAGACTGTTTGAATACTCACCATCGTAACGATCACCGTTTTTATAGTAGAATATCCCGTGACCGTTTTTCAGGTTATCCTTCCACTCTCCGTCGTATTTGTTTCCGTTTTTGGAGCTATATACTCCCCTTCCGTTTCTCAGACCGTTTGCATATTCACCATCGTAAACATCACCATTCGCCCATGTAAAAACGCCTCTGCCATGCTTGACGCCTTCCTTGAAGCCGCCTTCATATCTGTTACCGTTGATATATGACATAACGCCTTTTCCATGCATTTTTCCGGTAAAGCCTACCTCGCCTTCGTATATTCCTGTTTCAGATTTTATGACCCTCTTTGCATCAGGAGAAGGCTTCGGCGTACCGCTTATAAGCTGCTCCTGTATTATTTCTCCGTTCTTATAGCTGCGCTTGTATACGCAGTTGTCACGGTCCTTAAAAACTGCCTCTCCTTCAAGGAGACCGTCTATCCATTCGCCCTCTATCACATTGCCGTTTTCATAAGTATACACGCCTTTTCCGTGATATCTGCTCCTGTTCCATGTACCCTTGAATTTCTGCCTGCCGTTCTCGTAATACTCGATACCTTCGCCGCATCTCCAACCGTCCTGCCATTCGCCGTCGTAAACGAGCTTTCCCGTCTGGCTGAACTGCTGTCCTTTTCCGTGAAATCTGTCATTCCTAAAGTCGCCGGCATACATAAGGGATTTGCACGTTTCATCGTCGCCGCCCTGTAACATGTCATAGTATCCCTTGGCATATTTTTTTCCAAAACCACACAGCATTCCGTCCTTCCATTCTCCGTCATATTCTATATCAAGGCTGTTTATAAAAACTCCGTGACCGTTTGGTCTTCTTGCTGAATCAACGTGTCCTGAATATGTACCTGTGCCAAGTATGTCACTTATAAAGCTGATATTATTAGCGATACCGTTGCTGACTTTAAAGAAATCCATCATTCCCATAATTATTTCTCCTTATCATTGCTTTAAGGTCTTGTTGGAGAATCTGTCGAGATAAAACGTGAAAGTCATTAAGAATATAAAACACATTTTATATGTTTATTGTACCATATTAATTCAACAAAGTCAATAATAGCTTGTCGGTTATCGGTATATTTTATACTAATATTCAAAATAATCATTCATTAAAAAGTTAAATAAAAAATGCAGCCGAAGTAATGTCTCTCTGCCGAGAGATAGCAAAAAATTACCGAGTCTGAACTCTCAGACCCGGTAACCTAACCTTTTCATCAAAAACAGCCGACAAAGCAACTGTCATTATTATTCAAGCCAATAAACATAATTACTCTTTCTCGGAGCAGCTGCAGGCTCTTCACAGTCCGCATAGCCCAATATACAATGTCCTATGCCCTCGTAGTTTCCTTCTATGCCAAGTCTCCTGAGGATTTCCCTCCCCTCCTCGGACTCAAATTCTTCCTTTGCGCGATGTATCCAGCAGCTCGATATGCCACATGCGTGGGCTGCATTCATAAGATTCCCCATAACGAGACTTCCGTCATAGAGATATGTGAACATATCCTTGTCTGCCAAAACGATAAGCACAACAGGAGCATTGTAGAAGGGATCAGTATTATCCATTCCCATTACCTTTGCATTGAGCACTGAAAGGCGATCACGTATTTCCTTGTTCGTTACTGCAATAATGATAGGTGCCTGACGGTTCATACCAGTCGGAGCGTATGTGCCTGCTTCAATGATCTTTTCAATGATCTCTTTCGGCACCATGTCAGATTTGAATTTTCTTATGCTTCTTCTTGTGAGTAGATTTGTCATTGCGTCCATGATCAGTTCCTCCTTAGAATATTGTTGAAAATATGCTTTGATGTAAGAACGTTTTGTGATATCACAGAAAACATTTATTGTCTTGCTGATATTCACATCCTTTTCTGTATAATTATTATAACATATTAAAATACAAATATCAACCCTTACAGCGAAAATACGCCGTTTAAGAGTAATATGAGCTTGCAATAAAATAAAATGGTCAATTCACGATCAACTTAATGGTATTGGAAGCTGCAATAACATAGGATTATTGCAGCTTTTTGTATCATGTTACACTGCCTCACGTTTTGGCATTTTAGACATTTCTTTTATTACAGCATCACAGCAGTGCAGATCATTATTCTTAAGGGTATGAGAATAAATCCTTAAGGTAACATCGGAACGGGCGTGTCCTGCTTTCCTCGCAGCATCTGCTATGTTGAGAGCTGACAACTATAATCTTACAAAATTATACCTTAACATATGCTAGTGTATTTTCGTAAAATTGTTCTTTTGAGTAAAACTATTAAGTCGGCTTCTTACTTTTGAATGATGCTTCCAATTAATAACTTGATGTAAGAACTTTGAATAAACCATATATCTAACCTGCTATTATTATGTGTAACAACATTCTAATGTTTGATCACATAAGGTTCAAGATATTCGCAATAGTACTACAATTTTGTATATTTTTCGACCATGTAATTATTAGCACTTACTTAGTGCATCCTAAATAAGCAACATCCTCTAAAACTTTCTATTTTCTATAATCAAAAATCAAAAATGAGAGGGTAAATTTGAGGAGGCGCAAAAGCATCGCCGCAAGTCGGTCGGTGTTCATAGCGATAACGCTGAGAGCTATCGATGCTTTTGTTGTATCTTCTCTTTTGGTGAGCAGCAAACCAAGATCGAATTTGCGTTTCGCGAGGCTGAACTTTCGCTCCACTTCTATTCGGTCGGTATTATCCTGATATGCAGTCTTTCTCTCTGATTTCGTATCAGCATCCTTTTTAGGCCTTCCAAGTCTCTTGCCTGAAAGACGAATACCGAGTTCGCTGCAAAATGTGATGTTATCTTGATTGCGATATATCTGATCTACAAGTACACGCTCCGGATAATGTCCTGTGCGCTGCTTGTAATTTTCAATTGCAGACTTCAGAACTCCGCTTTCATTGTAAGCATCAAATGATAGCTTTTCAATCCTGCACATTCCTGTTTCATCAACAGACAGATCAAGCTTAGCTCCGAATTCAACAGGTGATTTTGCTTTGCCTCTGACAATCGGACGGATATATGGCTGGCTTCTGCTGACTATTCTGTTTTCTACAGAATGTGTGTTGCTTTCAAACATGTACTGCTGCTGTTCATAAACTGTAGTAAGGATATCGAGAAGCTCTGCATCAGAAGCAGACAGAATAATATTATTGTTTTCAATCAGATTCTCCATATATCCAAGGTCACGGCGAA
>JAGCWY010000102.1 GCA_017961625.1 Ruminococcus sp.
TCATAACCATTAACAAATCTTGTTTTATTGCCATAAGCATCGATTTCACCTACAACTTTTGTAATCCTTTTTGACAATATATAATCGCTATCATCTATCATAGCAATATCTCCATCGTAAAACTCTTCTATGCTTAAAGAAATTTCTTCAACAATCTTTGTATCACTATATGCCTTAATATTAACCATGTAAATACTCCTTCATTTAATACTATTTTTTTCTGTTTTTGAAGTTGTTCTCGAAGTCTTTCAATAAATCAGGGTATTTGTTAGCGAACTTTTTATAAAGATCAACAAGAAAACTATATACTTCATCATCAAATTTGGGATTCTTAGCTCTTTGCTCATCATAATATTTTTTTCCTCTCCATCTTGGATATTTTTTATCCATTTCCTTATGAATTTCAATATGATCAGCATTATCTATATTAGTTAATTTTTGATCTGGATCCCCACCTAAATACTTTGGATCTGAATGATGTTTATCATAATTATGCACCAAAACAGCTTCATCACCAACAAAGTAGGTATTGAAGTCAGCAACCTCAAGGTTATAAACTGTTATCGGCTCTGCAAGCTGTTCGAGCTCTGCGCCTGTAATATATGCTGTTGAACCGTCAATGAGGAATACTTCATCGCCGTCCTTAAGGTCGCCTGCTGCTACCCAGCCTCTGCCAAGTACATAGAACGGGTGGTTTGTCGTAGTATCTACATCGCCTGCTGTTGTATGGAGGTGAAGTATCTCCGTCACGTCGTCGTGGACATATACAGTCAGAACTTCCTTGAGCTCTGTTTCTCCTGTGAAGATATCATAAGCCCATACCTTGTCGCCCACTTCGATCTCATCGATACGCTTCTGTCCGTCCTCAACCGCTACAAGAGTATCTCCAGTAAAGCAAGTCGCAGGCAGAGAAATGATATCGATTATAAGCTGAACGATTCGTACGACCACAAGATCATAATGTCCGTCCTTTGCTGCATCTATGATACTCTCTACTTGACCGTACACCGCTCCCGCTTTAACTGCTGCTTTGATAATCGGTCCGATATAAGCCATCTTGCACAGACCGTTGATAAGAATCCCCGTAAGAATACCTCTTGCCGCTGCGTTAAGTACATCCACACCCGAGGTGTTGGGATCAGTAAATACAAGGAAAAGCTCCCTGGCTGTGTCATAGATCGTACATACCCAGTTGATTATAGTAAGAGTTTTCCTCATCTTATTATAGATCTCTATGTATTTCAGGTATGTTCTGCTTTCCATTATCTTGTCGATGGCGCTCGATATGGAGAATTCAGCAAGCGTGAAGAAGTTACCTGTAGGATCGTTATATGTTACAGGATTTGAGTTTGCATAAAGGTATTTGTGAAGTGTTGCAGGATCGAAAATGTCTCCCTGATATGTATCCATTGAGGTAAATGTACCTGTTGATGGATCCATATACCTTGCACGGAGATAATACAGACCTGTTGTGCTGTCAAGAGCTTCCGCACAGTACAGATAGCTGTTCGGTGTATCGCCCTCGGACGAAATCAGGTTGCCCCATGCGTCGTAGTCATACTTATCGGTTATATTTCCGTCACTGTCCGCAAGAGCTCTTACAGAGCCGTGTCCGTCTGTGAGATAGTATGAAGTCTTTCCGTCTCTGAACTGAGATAGCAGCTCCAGTCCGCGGGTATAGTAACATACCTCCAAACCGTTCTGGTCTGTTTCTGCAATGACATAGGAAAGCTCTCCGCTGATGTCGTTAAGGTAATGAACATAGTCGTTTTCGGTCTTTTTCGATACGCGGTTTCCTGCGAAATCGTACTCATATTCCTCAACGCTTACGTCATTGCCCTGCTGAACGGTCGCACGTATCATCTTGTTATCTGCGTTATAAGCAAACAGCGATGATTTATCAGGTGCAGTCACGCTGACAAGGTTGCCGGCTTCATCATACTCATAAAGTGTATCGTTTTCCTTTACAAGCTGATTGAGCTCATTGTATGTGTAAGAAGTTACCTCGCCGTCAACAGTTTTGCTGATACGATTATTGACCTTGTCATAGGTGTATGAATAACGTGTGACTTTTCCATCGCTGTCTGTTACAGCTTCAGCAACGAGTCTGTACAGTTTATCATAAACATAATCAACTGTACGGTCATTTTCAGCAACTGATGTCTTTTCTCCTGCCTTGCCGATTGTGTATTCATACTTTAATATGACATTATCCTTGTCGTCAACGGTATACTCGGAAACGAGCCTGTTCAGCTTATCATAGTTGTATACAGTTTTCTGACCGTTGGGGTAGACAGTTTCCGAACGGTTGCCGTTTGCGTCGTAGCGATAGCTTACAACAGCTCCGTTCTTGTCTGTAATACGGACAATCCTGTCAAGATCATCGTATGTATATGCTGTTGTTCCGTAAGGAGTGCCCATGCTTGTCATTCTGCCGAAATCATCATAAGCATACTCAACATAGCTGCCGTCAGGATATGCCAACTTTGTAAGGTTATCCATTGCATCATAGGTAAAGGTGTAATTGCCCCTGCCCATGCTTGCGGAAGCGAGCTTTCCGTCTCTTGTGTATGAATATGAAGTTCTGCCGGAATCATTCTTCTTGCTGACGAGCCTGTCATAGCCGTCATAGCTGTATTCTGTCTTCTTTCCACCGAAATCTGTAGAAGTCAGGACATTTCCCGTGCTGTCATATGTCATTTCAGCAGTCTGACCCGCAGCGTTTACGATCTTGTTAACTCTGCTGTGTTCATCATATCCATACTGTGTGATATTGCCTTCAGCGTCGGTCACTGATATAAGCTCGCCTGCCTCGTCGTATGCATACGAAGTTGTATTGCCAAGTGCGTCGGTAACGCCTGTAAGTCTGTCAGCGCCGTCGTATTTGTAGGAAGTAGTATTTCCGTTCTGGTCAGTCTGGCTCGTTACTCTTCCTCTTGCGTCATAATCTGTATGAGAAGAAGTACCGTCCGGATATGTTATGTCGGTCTTGTTGCCGTTTGCATCATAGGTATAGCTGTAGACATAACCCTTGGGATCCTTCATCTCTCTGAGCTGCGAATTGCTGTTGTACACGAATTCGGTACGATTGCCGTATGTATCGGTTATCGCAGTATTTCTGCCTATGCTGTCATACTCATACTTTGTTTCGGCACCGTTTACAGCCTTCTTGCTGATAAGATTATAGTCCTTGTCATAAGTATAGCTCTCTGAAGTACCGTTCGGATATGTCTTTGACAAAAGATTTCCGACCTTGTCATACTCCATTGTTACCGTACGGTTGAGTCTGTCGGTAGCCGTAAGGTTGTTTCCTTCCTTATCGTATGTGAACTGCTCTGTAGTACCGTCCGCATAGGTTATTCTTGTAAGGTTTCCTTCATTGTCATAGTCATACCTTGTCCTTCTGCCCTTCTCATCGACAGTTGCAGATACCTTGCCTATGACATTGTATTCGGAGGAAGTTACCCTTCCTGCGTTGTCGGAGATCTGTAAAACATTTCCTGCCTCGTCATAGGTATAGTTCTCGACGAAGGTCTTTTCTTCGCCGTTGACCTTGTACTTGACAGTTTTTGAAATACAGTTGCCTTTTTCATCATATGTGAAATCAGCAGTATCTCCCGCACCGTTCACAGTCGAAATCACGTTGCCGTCATTATCGTAGACGATATTCATATATTCGCCTATGCCATCAGAAACTGATGTGAGACGGCCGTTGTAATTGTAGCTGTAGTCTGTGGAATTTCCGAGCGCGTCCACCGTTTTGGTAACAAGTCCCGAATCGTCGTAGCTGATGGTCATGATATCTGTTCCCATAGCATTTACAGAAGATAACATACCCTTCTGATTGTACTTGCTTGAAACAGTATTTCCCTCGGAATCGGTCATCGACTCAACGTCACCGTTCTCGTTATACTTGTAGGTAGATGTATGTCCGGACGCTGATGTCTTTGATATCATCCTGCCATTGCTGTCATAGGACTTCTTTACGGTGTTGCCCATAGGATCCGTCGCAGCTGTGACATTTCCGCGCTCGTCGTAAACATATTTCGTTACGCCGCCATTTCTGTCGGTGATGATCTCTTCTCTTCCGTCGATATCATGCTCGTACTTTGTTACATTTCCGTATGAATCCGTTACGCTTACAAGTCTTCCTTCGCTGTCGTATTCATTCTTTGCGATACATACATTTCTCGGATCGTGCATCTCGGTGATGTAATGATCGCGGTATACGAAACGGGTCGTGTTTCCGTTCAGATCAGCAACCGATACAAGATCGCCGTATGCGTCATATGTATACTTCACGCTCTGATCTGCGGCTGTTGATATCTCGGTTATACGTCCTTCCTTGTCCCTGGTGAAGCTTATAGCCTTTCCATCGGAAGCTGTGATAGCGTCTCTGCTGAAGTTAAGGGTCTCACCGGTAGCTGAAGTCGCGCTTATGATTCCTTCCCTTGTGTCAAGAACATACTTTGTTCCGTCTGCTCTTGTATAAAGGAACCTGTGCGGATCAAATACCTCGCCGTCGTCTGTGGCAAGTACATTGTCGATATGGATAAGATCGCTGTTCCTCATATCATAGGACTGGAGCTTTGATCTTGAGCCGTTGAGGGCAACATACTCCACGCCTACGCCGTATGTGAGCGGAACGAACATCTGACTTGCAGGATTTACGCATACAGCGAATTCGTCCTTGATACCATTGCCAAGGTCTACCTTTATCCTGTGAGTGCGTGTCTCCTTGATATCATATCTTGTGAAGAAGCCCTCCCTTTCAATACGGGTCTCCCAGTTTTCGCCCTGAACTCCGCTTACGCTTATCTTTGCGCTGTTATATGCCATATCCCAGCCGTAGCCGAAATCGCCGAGTATATCCTTTGTGCGGCTGTCATATGTCCTTATGACAGAAACAGGCAATCCGCTGAATGATGTCTCGATATCAGTGAAGCTTATCGTGAAGTTTCCTATCTTCATGCTTCCGTCTACGTCTGCTGTAACAGTATCCGAAACGGTGATCTCGTCATTGTATACCGTAACTCTTATATCATAGTATCCGTTTGTGATAAGAGTCGTATCGAATTCCGCAGTCAGTTCCTTCTCGTCAACGATCTTTCCGTCATCGAATATTACGAAACTTCCTGTTCCTGCCGTTGCATACTCAAACTTGTACCTTGTGAAAACATCAGACGTTATTTCAGCCTTGATCTCGCTGACACCGGTAAGCTGATCAAGATCTGCGGGTGAAACGATGGCACACTTGTATTCCTCGCTGTCAGTCTGTTTGAAGCCGTGCTTTATAACAGCGCCTGTTTTTGCGCTGGTGCCGATATCTCTTCCGCTGACCGCGATAGTAACAGTGTAATTTCCTTCATCAAGTATGGAAGTATCAACAGAAGCGGAAATATTGCAGTCAGAACCTATCACGCCGGAAGCTGCCTTTATCTGCTTGCTGTCGCGTGTGTTCTTCTGAATGTATACACTGTATGCACTGTTGATGAGCCTGCTGTCGGTCTGAGCTTCTATTTTCAGTACCTTGTCGGCAGTTACGTTAGGCTCCGGCTTGCTGAAGAAGATAAGCTGCTCATCTTCTCCGCCGTTGTCATCACTGCCGCCTTCGCCGTTGTTTTCAGGCTCTTCGGGCTTTAAAGCACCGTTCTGCACCTGATATTCACATTTGCATTCAGCGCTGTTGCCGCCGTTGTCGGTAACTGTCAGTCTCAGCTCATAAACGCCGTTGTCCAGAGCGTATGTATCCCATTCGCCAAGCTCTTCGTCCTGCTTGCTCTGCATTGAAGAAACAATGGGTGAATATGTGTTGCTTCCGCTCTTCTTGTAATCAAGCTGATACTTTCTGAGAGCTGTCTCGTCAAATGCCGAGCCCTTTATAATTACCTTGCCTGAAATTGCCTTGTCATTGCCGGGCACTGTGATCTCGGCAACAGGCGGTGTGTGGTCAGAAGTGTCCTGGAACACTATCTCAATGGACTTCTCTGTCCTTGCTCCGAGAGAGTCCTGAGCAACAGCCTTTACTGTTACTGTCTTGGGCTCTATCTCGCATATACGGAGCTCGCCAAGACCATCGCCGACCTTTTTATTGTTTACATAGGTGATAAGTGAAACAAGTCCGTCCTCATCAACTGCATCGACCTTGACGATCACGGTCTCTCCAATCTCGGCAATTTCCGCAGATGATTCAAGGGTTATCTCAGAGGGGATATTTTCCCTCTTGGGCTGAACTTTCTTTTCAGTTGTCTGGCTGCCGTCAGTTTTCACCTTTTCTTCAGTGATGGTAAGGGCTATGTTGTCAAATCTCTTATTGCCCTCCGCATCGACAGCTTCTATTATAATGGTGTACTCGCCGGGATCCTTGTCAGGAAGGTCAAAGGAAACGATCTCGCCGTTTTCGATCTCTGAATCCGAGCTGAATACTTCCTTGAAGTCCTCGCTGTCCTTTACGGCATAGCTTACCTTGTATTCACCGAACTTTGTCTCGTCCTTTATTGTACCGCTGACAGTAACTTTTCCGTCATCGTACTTTACGTCTCTGTTATGGTTTATGCTGATAGTCGGAGGAGTCGTATCGCGGGGGCCCTGAACTGTGATCGTCTCTTCGGCGCTTGCTTCGTTTCCGCCGATGTCCTTGCATTCCACGGTAAATGTAACTTCTCCGGAACTGCTGCAGGTATACAGGACACTGCCCTGATAATTCGAGATGACCCTGCCGTTTGCCTTTACCACTACAGAAGCAACTTCGTTGTCATCGGTCGCCGCAGCTGATACAAGTACGGTATCTCCCCTGTACGGATTCGGATCTGATACATTCAGTGTTACCTTAGGCGGCATATCATCCCTGAACTGGTCGATGTTTTCCTGCTTTTCTGCGTATACGACCTCAACGCAGGGATCACTCCACTGTCCCATCTCGTCACATACCGCATACTTCTGTAGGTATACCTTGTCAGCGTCGATGACTCTCGGTATCCTGCCATCTGTCCAGTTCTGGTCCTTTATGCACTTCCACTGGAACTTTTCTTCCTTTATTCCCTTATTCGCCTTGCTCTCAGCGTCAGGATCGTAAGCACTGAAGCTGAGTGAGCATATCATCTTGTCGGGAGAATCAGAAGCAGCGATCTCCGAGCTTATCTCAGCCACAGGCTTGCTGTGGACATAGAGACAGTCGGTCCAGTCTGTTGCATTTGACCATTTGCTGTAATCCTTCAGGTTTTCATTTCCCTTTGTAGGATCGTCCTTCAGTATTGAGGATATGCTGTATTTTCCTGTTGATGTGAAAACGGTTATGGGAGCCTTTTCTGTAAACTCTCCGCTTTCGCCCTTGCTGTTCTCGTAAACAGAAGCGTCAAGAGTATACTTCCATGACTGCTCGCCCACAGGGTCGTTTTCCTTGTCAACGAAATAGTCATTGTAGTCTATCTCGTCAGAAGTAGTTATGGTATCATCCTTGATGGAGTAATCGTTTTCAGAGAGCTTGTCCATGATACACTTCTTCAGTGTTTCAGGCTCCTTTAGCAGATCATACCAGTCGATAAACGTACCGTCTACCGATCTAAAAAGCTCTTTATACTGCTCCTGTGAAGAAACAGTGCCAAGTCCGATAAGGTTGAGATCCTTTTCGGTGAGCGATTTTATTACCGCGCCTAAAAATGTCTCGTCCTGCAGATCGTGATTGCTTTCCTTGCTGAGATTGACAACAAAACGTTCTGCCGAATCTCTCCACTTGTAGTTGTCAAGAATGTCACTGAGCTCGCTTCCGCTTACAGTGGTCATCCTTATATTGCTGAATGTGAAATATGACTGCTGAGAACAGCCGTGCGAACCGTGACATATGATAGGCCCGAAGCCGGTACCTGATTTCTTGTCAGGGAGCACGAAGTTCTCTATCTTGGGTTCGTTATTTGCGTAAACAGAAACCGTTCTGTCGCTTGTAATGATTTTAACGCTGTAGTTATCGTATGAATCGCTTACGGGAACGGATACAAGAAGCTTGCCCGCACCGGTCACGGAATTGCTTATGCCTCCGTCACGGAACTCGTCAGCATTGATATCGTTAAGCTGTACGAGTCTGAAAGCGCCGTTGCAGAGCAGTATGCAGTAACCGCTCATTTTCTTTACGGTAACTTCCTCTTCGCTTCCCTCTGGTATTACCTTTTCTTCCCTGATAGAAGTATTGAACAGGAAGCCGCCGCCCTCCATACTGTGCCAGTCAGTCTTGTCCCTTATCATATCGAAGGAAAGTACACGCTTAGCCTGCACACCGTCATCGACAAAAAGCCAGTCACGGAGCGGAGCCCAGCCATACCCGATCATTTTTATCGAATCCTTTTCCCTGAAGATATGCTTCTCCATGTTGACAGCACCGCAGTTATCCTGATAATCGTAATGATCATACGGCGTCCATGCGAACTGATCCTTTGCGGTCAGAGTTGATGTGGAGACAGTTGAAAGGTTGACTGAGAAGCCTCTGTCCTCCAGCTCCTTCTTTATTGATTCAACATTGTTGTTTATGGTGCGGATATCATCAGTATCGGCAGTACCGACAGTTACAACGATATCCACATTTTTAGCCTTGCTTATTCCGGAATTTGAAACAGGAGCGTTGTTTATTACTTCTGTTTTGCTGCTGACTTTTTCGTTGTCGGCACTGTCAGCGCTGAGGTAGGCGTCCTTTGAAATGAGCTTAGGTATGGTGTCCTCAAAGTATTCCGCAGCCTGAAGACGGAAACGGTACTTACCTACAGATGAAGCCTTGTATGTAACATTGGTTTCATTTCCGAGACTGAATACCTCTTCCTTTTCGTCGGAAAAGTCGCCGTCATTATCGCTGTCAAAAAAAACAGACCATATTCTGCTTCCAATCTTGTCGCCGTCAAGAGAGTATGAAGTATCCTCAAGCCTGAAAACAGCTTCGCCGCTGCCGTCACGCTCGGTCGTTTCATTCTCAATCCAGAAGCCTGAGACCGGAGCGATATCCTTGTTGATCGTCAGTACATCATAGTACTTTACCGAGTCGCCCTTTTTAGTCTTTGCGTCTACTTCTATCCTGTAATTTCCCGCCTCAGTTATAACAAGGTTCTTGACAGCCGTTGTGGAAGTTTCATCATCTATTTTTACTGCTGTCTGCTGCGCGGGATTTTCAGCCTTGAAGCTCCACTCAACAGAATCAGGGATAAGCTCGTTCTTTTCAAGACTTTCCGAAATATCCAGAGTGATCTTGCGGTTCTCACGGTATGTATCTCCCGAACCGCTTATACGAAGCTCAGGGCCCTTTTCAAGCAGCGGAGAATAAGGATCCGCCATTTTGCCGATCTCAACATCAGTACCGTTGATCTCGGTATTCTTTGCGATCACAGCACCGTTTATTTTAAGGTGCTTGGCGTTTATCTCTACCTTTCCGTTAGGAGCGTATATTATTCCGTCAATGGTCAGGTCTGTACCCTGAATGACAACATTTCCGTTTTCAGAGCATATGAATATCTCGCATCCGTCCGCGTTCTGAACAGCGTCATATATAACGTCACCGTCAGCCTTTATATATCCCTTTCCGGAGAATACGGTATTGCTTATCCTGAGAGCTCCCTTTGCAAATATCGAAGAAGAAAGGTCATGAGAAGCATTGAGTAGGGTCTCGTCTCCATCATATACCACATCGTACGAAACGCCCTTGCTGAGCTTGTACGAATAATCAGGCATATCAGATCTTGAATACTCGCTCTTCACTGGGGTGACTGAACCGGATTTTTCGTTTGCGTTCAGCAGTTCGTTTACATAGCAGACAGAGCTTCCGCGGTAATCGAACTTGTCTCCGGTATATACGCTGCCGTTGATAACAGCGTTTTCTGTATTGATAACAGTATCATCGGAAGAGTATAAAACATAATCCTCATCTATGTAAGCTGCATAAACGCTCTGCGGGAGCACTGATGTCGTATACTGTATGCCCATTACCACAGAAAGAGCTGAAGCTATGATCTTGTTGAACAGTTTCTTATTTTTCATCTGCTTTCTCCTTTCTGTAGGTAACCACACTTGCCGCAGCTGCCGCAAGAGCTATAGCAAAGAGCGTGGCCGATGCCTTAGGGAAGCTGTCTGAAGTGTTTACCAACTTGACATCATTTCCGTCTGTTGCAGCTGCATAGTTCTTTATACCGTAATATGTAGTGAATTCATAACCGGGCTCGACCTTTACAGGTTCCCATTTCACTGATACAGCACCGTCGTTTATATCGCTGTTTATATCAGAACTGTAATTCCAGAGTTCATCATACAGCTTGTTCCAGTTTCCGAAATAAAGCGTGTCCGGAGCGTGAGGAACACCGTTTGTCTTGCCGTATGCACTTACAGAACTACTCAGACTCATTTCAGCCTTCCACTCAGCAGGTATATTTTTACTGAAGAAAGCTTCTTTGCCAACCTCAGCGCCGCTCACTACAAACTTTGCCTTATCGTCGTTATCTATCATAGGATCTATGACAATATCAGTTCCCACATAAGCGCTTTCTCCTGTTTCAAGGACTTTGTAGCTGATTTTCAGCATATCATCAAAGCCCTTTGTGAAACCCTCGGAAAATGTTAGTTTCTGTTCTATCACTACATCTCCGAAACGTTGAGCAGAGGTATGACATTTTTCATCCGCGTTGAATGACGGAGTGCCGACATCCTCTCCACGGCCGTAAACATAATCGGTATCATTGATACGAAATGATGTTATACCCGAATAAAAATGCTTGTATGTGAGATCCTTGTTATCGTCCTCGTTGTTGTTGAGCTGTCCTTCAACAGCTTTCAGTTTGTACCTCAGATACTCGCTCTGCCGCTTGTCCTGTTCGACGGACAGACGAATATAAGAATTTTCCATATCATAACCGTGAACTGATGCATTGTTAGTTGCTGCATAAACAGTAGCCGACGCAGCAGCACAGCCCAAAGAAATTAATGAAAAGAGGTAAATCAACCTTTTCCCACCCATAAAAATCCTTCTTTCATTATATTTTGTGGTAAAAAACACTACTTTCATTATAACAAATCTATATCGTAAAATAAATTGTTTATATAAACAAAGCCTTGAGATACATGTTGTATATATTTGTTCAATATATACATTTCCGAAATATCCGCGTCCAGTATCAGAAAAACGATGGACGTTTTATACTGGATCATGCTGTATCGCCTCTTGCTTTCAGCGGACTAAGATAATAAAGTAAGTGAGGGGTTATTCCTCGCTTCTCTCGGTTGAGTAGCCAAGCGGACTTTCACCACAAGGCTCTCACATAACCGTACGTAAAGTTCTCACTTCACACGACTCTTCGTATTCCCATTACTGGTAATGGAGAAGTTGTTGAGAAAACGGAGTTTTTCTTGATAATGTATCGTTCCACATCAGAAATGCTATGATGAAGCCTGTTATGACAACTCTTCATGAGTGTTGCTTTTTTAACATCACCTTGATTAAAGCATAATACACGCTTAGAAAACCCAATATGAATATCTGATAAGTTTCATCGTACAATTCCCGCTATTTTTATGATCAAAAAAATTTTGATTATATTACTGAAATGTGCTATAATATAATATATTATTTTATATGAAAGGGTTATAAAATGAAACTCAGAAAAATTATTACGTCTATTATTGCATTATCTCTTTATGGCTGTGCTGTACAGTCACCGAATATCTCTCGTAGCAAATTCGCAGCCGCAGAGGAAGAAAAAGCCGCAGAAACTATATCCTTTGATGAAGGAACAGGAACACTGACTTTAAAGGGAAATGTTGTTGTAGATGAGGTAATGAAGTATAGCCTTAACAAAAATGTTAAGACTGTAATCGCAGAAGAAGGGACTGTTCTGCCAGAAGACTGTCGTGCACTTTTTAATAATTTTGAGGCATTAAAGATAGATCTCAGCAAAGCAGACACAAGCAGAGTTACCAATATGGCGGGAATGTTTAGCTTTTGCATTTCCTTAATTGATGTTGATTTATCAGGATTAGATGCATCAAATGTTACCCACATGAATGATTTATTTTACACATGTCAATCTTTGAAATCTATTGATTTGTCAGGTATTGATACATCAAATGTGATAGATATGCATTCTATGTTTTGTGGCTGCTGCTCCTTAGAATCACTTGATTTATCAGAACTTGATACTTCTAGTGTTACAAATATGGATTCGATGTTTAAATACTGTTCCTCTTTAGAATCGCTTGATTTGTCAAGCTTCGATACTTCAAGTGTGAAAAGCATGGAAATGATGTTTGGGTCATGTATAGCTTTAACGTCTATTGATTTGTCAGGAATTAATACATCAAATGTGATAGATATGGGTTGTATGTTTGTCGGTTGCAGCTCTCTTAAATATTTAGATTTGAGTGGTTTTGACACTTCAAATGTAACAATAATGGATAATATGTTTGATGGTTGCAAAGCCTTGACTACTGTTGATATTTCAGGATTCAATACTAAAAAAGTGTCAAGTATGGTTAGATTATTCGCAGGATGTCGTTCTCTACAATCTATTGATATCTCTGGATTTGATTTTTCAGGTTTATCAAGTTCATATTTTAACGACAATAAATCTTTTGTTGACAACTACTATGATATGTTCAAAAACTGCAAGGAATTAAAAACTATCTATGCAGATAGAGCGTTAAATATAAAGAATAATTATCGCAATAATTTATTTAGCGGCTGTATAAATCTTGTAGGTGGCAACGGCACAAAATTCGATGAAAGCAAAATAGATGTAACTTATGCCCACATAGATGAACCTGGTAATCCTGGATATTTTACAGAAAAGAAAAATGGTTCTGGAACTGATTCCGTACAAAAAACCAGAAAGCTCGGTGACGCCACCGACGACGGCATTATCGATGCAGTTGACGCTTCAAATATTCTTTCACAGTATACAAAATATTCCACTGGAGTGGCGGAGCCGACAACTGAAGACCTTTCCGTCTGCGATGTAAACAAAGACGGATATATTGATTCCGTTGACGCATCAAATGTTCTTGCCTACTATGCTCATATTTCAACAGGCGGAGCCCTTAGCTTAGCTGAGTTCCTAAAAAAGCAGACTTCTTAATTCTACATACATAATCATATAGCAGTTTGAGAGGAACGGTTGAAAATCTGCTCCTTTTTACTGAAAAGTGTATCATCCGCTAGTGTGGCACATAATGTACTTTGCAAGAGCGTTATACAATAAGATGATAGTATACAAAAAACTCTTCTAACGGAGAGCTTATACTGGTTTAATGAAAAAATATAAAGCCATTTCAAGAATCACCAATAGTTTTTCAACCTCATTCTGATAAATTTGATATGAAGAAGTACATATCATATACAAAAAACATATGCTGATACAAGGAGGAAAATATGGACGACAAGTATCTTCTGATAGAAAAGTATCACTTACAGCACGAAAACAACGCCTGGTACTCAGACAGGGAGAACTCACATAAACACCTTATATTCAAGGACGCTTTCTTTGAACGTACAGACGTTATCGGTCTACTGTTCAGGATCAATAAACTCTGCATGGCTAAGGTAAAGTATTTCCGTGCTAACATAGATAAGTTTGAACCATTAAAGTATCATTATAAGGACGGATTTATTTCTGTACCTCTTTGGGATGCAGACTTCCTGAGGCACAAAGCCTCAGGTTACATTCTTGATTTTTGTTATCTGAAAACAATAACTGTATATGATGATTTTGTTGCACTTTGTCAAGAGTTAGAAGCTTTTGAGAACAACTGAAAATGATCATAAAGAGCAAAAAGGAGTGAGAAAATGAAACCTGAATATGCAGAAGAGTTGATAGTCGGAATAATCAATGAAGGAAGCTTTAACTGGTATATCCTTCATAATGATATTTGTATTATGGATCTTGATATTAATGAATCAGCATATCGAAAAAAAGGCTATAATTTTACGATTGATGAAAAATACAGATTCGGTATCAGAGTTGTCAATGAAAAAACAAAGGACGATTTTCTGGAAAAAATACAACCATATATGATATCTGCGGATGAACTAAGAGAAATGATGTCCATGGAGAGCGATCCTGATGAGCTCCTATCATATAATCCTTCAATTCTTATTGATTTCGATAAAAAAACTTTGTTATCATACTATCCTGAGTATATGTCTTTTGAGGATTTTGTACCTGAAGGCTGGACAGGAAAATATCAGTTCTTTAAAGATATTATACCGGAACGATACAGGTTCTGGGATAATGCCAAAGGGTGATAAAAAATGAAAGAAAAAGAAATACGAGCTGTTTATGACCAGAATACTATAAGAGTATATCAGGCATATCCGGATATGATCGCAGATGAAGCAATTAAACTCGGAACATTCGGAAGTCATTTCAGCCTGAACAGAATGACCTGGATAAAACCCTCTTTCTTATGGATGATGTATCGCTGCGGATGGGCAGAAAAAGAGAATCAGGAAAGGGTTCTGGCTATAGATATAAAGAGAGAAGCTTTTGATAAGATCGTAAAAAATGCGATCGCCTCAACCTACACGGATGATATGGATATTTCAAAGGAAGAATGGCAGAGACTTGTGAAAAGTTCTGATATAAGGATTCAATGGGATCCTGAAAAAGACATTGAAGGAAGAAATATGTCATATCGATCTATCCAATTAGGAATAAGAAATAATGCCGTAAAGGAATATGTAAATGATTGGATTGTGCAAATTGAAGATATAACCCCATATGTCAAAGAACTTAATCTATCAAGAAGAAAGGGAATTGATATAACACCTTTTCTTCCAAATGAACAGGTTTATCCTTTGCTATAACTTTTAAGAAACCGCATACAATCAAAACTGGCGAGTGCCACCTCAAGTAATTTGATGTGGCACCCGTTTATTTTAGGGGCTAGTTTTTAAGTCCCTTCCTGTCATAAGTATCGAGGAATCTGTGAATGCCCTCGTCGTCCTTGTATGCTATGACTGTATTAACATTCACATTTTCCACACTGCGAAAGATATTCTTCTCCACCTGAGGATTCACCTTTTTTAGCTCCGCTATGAGATTCTTTACCTCAAGCCTTTTCGAGACAGAGCGGCTGTCCGGAGCACAGGTTGTGCAGGTATCCGTGAATTTGCAGGCACACTGTATGAAATGAAGCTTGTTGTAATCGCGCCAGTGCTTTATATCGGCTTCGCGGACGAGATAAAGTGGACGTATCAGCTCCATGCCCTCGAAATTGGTACTGTGAAGCTTAGGCATCATGGTCTGTACCTGTCCGCCGTAGAGCATTCCCATGAGTATGGTCTCTATAACGTCGTCAAAGTGGTGTCCAAGAGCTATCTTGTTACATCCCAACGCCTTTGCGTGGCTGTATAGATATCCTCTCCTCATACGTGCGCATATATAACAGGGATTCTTCTCGATATTGTATACTGAATCGAATATGTCCGATTCAAATATGTGTATCGGTATCGACAGGGAACGGGCGTTTTCTTCGATAACTCTGCGGTTTTCGGGACTGTAGCCAGGATCCATTACAAGGAACTCCACCTCGAAAGGGAACTTGTCGTGGCGCTTAAGCTCCTGAAAGAGCTTTGCCATGAGCATGGAATCCTTTCCGCCCGATATACAGACAGCTATCCTGTCCCCCTCCTTTACAAGCTCATACTCATTTATGGCTTTTGTGAATTTACACCATACAGACTTTTTAAACTTCTTGCGAATACTCAGCTCTACTTCATCTGTGACCTGCCTGTTCTCCATTTTTATGCGTAGCCATTCAACGTATCCACCTTTAAGGTCGTAGGCGTCAAATCCCCTCTCACAGAGGTCCTCTGCGAACTGTCCACTTATTATACCGCTGCGACAGCAGATTATCAGTTTTTTATCCCGAGGTAGCTCCGCCATCATCAGCTCCTCCTGCGGTATATTTATCGCTCCGTCGATGTGACCGTACTCGAAAGCCGAGCTGTCACGCATATCTATAAGCATATATCCGCCGCTGTCTAGCTCTTCAAGCTCTATGGCAGCAATCTCCCTGCTCATCAAAACACTCCTTATTCCTCATTATGCTGCTTCTTTTCTATGGGAAGCTCCACTGTGAACACCGTTCCTTTGCCTTCCTCGCTCTTTACGCTGACCGTTCCGTTATGGTAGATAACACCGTGCTTGACTATGGAAAGTCCAAGACCTGTGCCCTTAATCCTGCTTGAACGACTCTTATCCACGCGGTAAAAGCGTTCGAATATCCTTCCTATGTACTGCTTTGGTATACCCATGCCCGTATCGCTGACAGTTATTATAGCTCTCTGAGGCACATGGGATATCTTAACGCTGAGACTTCCACCGCTGACGTTGTACTTTATGGCGTTGTCGCAGAGATTATACAGCACCTCGCTTAGTATGGTCCTGCTTCCAAGCAGAGACACCCTTTCGCCGGATATAGAGGCAGTTACTCCCTTTTCTTCGGCACTCAAACTGAGGCGTTCAAGCACTTCTTCCGCAAGACTGTAGAGTTCCACGCTCTCGCTCTCACGAGGAGCGGTGTCCTCGTCGAGCTTGGAAAGAGATACAATATCGTTGATGAGGTTTATGAGCCTTTCTGCCTCGCTGCGAATATTTCCACCAAATTCAGCCACATCACCGCTCTGCACCATGCCGTTGGCAAGCATATCCGCAATGCCGTATATTGTAGTGAGTGGCGTTTTCAGCTCGTGGGAAACATTTGATGTGAACTCCCGGCGCATAGTCTCCAGCTCCTGCTTTTCGGTAACGTCCATAATGAATACCACAAGTCCGCAGACCATGTCTATACTGTTGGCAGGACTGGCTATTACCTCCCGTTGACCGTTGCCGGTGCGGAGTATACACTCAGAGCGTCTGCCGCCGAGGGCATTGAGAAGGCAATGACGGAAAACATCTGAATTGTTCAGGGCGTATATGCTCTGTCCCTTTGTGAAGGAGCCTGCCCCCAAAAGCCTGAGCGCACTGGAATTGCAGGCAAGGACTATCAGCTTGGGATCGGTTATGATAAGTCCCTCTGTCATGCTTTCCGTCATGAGGCTGAACTGCTCGCGACTGCTTTGCAGCTCGTCCATCTGGCGGCTTACCTTATTGTTCTGAGTACGGAGCTTTTCCAAAAGCGGAGCCAGCTCCTTATAATTCTTCTTTATCTTGGGGTGGGCAAGGTCGATATCGTTTATGGGCTTTACGATATTTCTTGATACCATTGAAGCTGCCAGCACAGAAAAAAACACTACCGCTGCAAGTATGCCCAGCATGGGGTTTATCACCTTTACAAGCTCTGCCATGAGGGAGCTGTGTACTCCCGACACCCTTATTACAGAACCGTCGGCCAGTCTGACAGCATGATTCACCGTCTTCTGCATAATGGTGCTGGAATACCTTGAGGCGCTTCCTTCACCGCTTTCTAACGCCTTGGATACCTCCTCACGATCTGAATGGTTTTCAAGGACATCTGGGTCCTCCTCGGAATCGTATATGACCTTTCCATCACTGTTTATCCATGTAACGCGGATATCCTTACCAAAATCCGTCCTTTCAAGGTATACTCCGCCACCCTGCTCGACTGCCGATGCTATGAGCCTTGCGTTGGTTTTTACTTCTGATGCGGCTACCTCGGCAGACCTGCCATAAAGCCCAGCCGTTATGAGGAATATTGCTGCAAGCATTGATATCACGCATATAGAGATTATTCCTAAAAATATTTTCTTAGTCAATAAAGTCGTCACCTGCCTTGTATCCGACGCCACGGATAGTCTTTATAAGATCGCCGCAGCTGCCCAGCTTCTGCCTAAGAGTTCTTACGTGAACGTCAACTGTACGGCTCTCACCCGAAAAATCATAGCCCCATATCTCTCTCAGGAGAAGGTCGCGTGAAAAGACCTCACCCTTGTTTTTTATGAGGAAAAGCAGCATATCGTACTCCTTAAGGGTAAGGGATACCTTTGTACCGTTTGCAAACACTTCATGCTTTGATGGGTATACACAAAGTCCGCCAAGCTCTATCCTGCCACTTTCGGCAACCGTATCTACGGTGCGGCGCAGGAGAGCCTTAATCCTTGATATCAGCTCAAGCATACCGAAAGGCTTGGCGATGTAGTCGTCAGCTCCGCTATCCAGCCCCTCCACCTTGTCAAGCTCGGAATCCTTTGCCGTGAGCATTATCACGGGCAGCTTTCTTGTTTCCGGAGCACTGCGGAGCTTTTTCAGCACTGAGAGACCGTCCTCCTCCGGAAGCATACGGTCGAGCAGCAACAGCTCAGGCATCTGTTTCGACATAGCTGCCCTCAGCGCAGAAGGAGTTTCAAAGCCCTCAGCCTCCATACCAGAGCTTTTCAGACCATAAAGGACGAAATTCCGTATACCTGCTTCATCTTCAAGCATATAGATCATTGCGTACACCTCCTGCAAATTAGTATTTATCGAAGAAATATTTCATGTAGTTTGAAAATAACAAATTCTCCAACTTCCAGCGTAAGTGGAGGCTGTGTCAGTTTGAAGCGCTCTCTTTCAGCAATATATTTTTCAATTTCTTCTCTTGTTTGAAAGAGTCCATATTGATTTAGTTGAAATTGATGAAATACGTATGGAATCTCATTATACACGGCCGAATAATTGTCACCCGAAGGATATGCATAGTCATATCCCAAGAATGTCTTTTTGAATTCAGGACAATCAAACCTCGGATAAGGTACATCTGTTTCACACAGTAACAGTCTATATTTTATATTTCGTTTTTCGGCTTCTTTAACATAATTGTATATGTAATTCATCTCGTTACAAGCAGCTATCCAAGTAGTATCATCTGAATTCCAATAGATCTTATCGATATTTTCGTCATAATAAGGCTCAAAATATTCAGACACTCTTTCATCGTAGTTAAGAAACCAGTTGTGAGCTGAATTATCACCAAATCCACTGCCATCTATTCCTCTATACGCATTATCAACGTAACTTTGAACTACAATACCATTTACAAACATTTATACCACCTGTTAATTTCGATTTATTAATATTATACGCCGAAATACTTAAAAATTCAAGTCCCTGTTGAAATCAGCAGGAAATATAGGGCACCGGACCATATTTTTTTTGTATTTTAAAAAAATAGTTGAATTCCTACGCTATTTGTGTTATACTGTAATGTGCAGGCTTTTGCATAAAAATAAAGATCCGCCTATCTGAGCTTTTATCGCACACGGCGGAAGATCGGAGTAAATATGTTTTTTACAGATATGCTTATATCAATAGCTAAAATATCAGACGCCTCCAATCCGACTATTTTTCCCTTCCCAGCGTGGATGCTCATCGGATTAGCGGCTGCCTCGCTCATCTTCTTTGGCTACAGGTTCGCAGTACAGAAGAAGCCCTTCCAGCTCATCTTCGCTATAGCTCCCCTTATAGCTCTGCTCCTCCTTTTCAGCGAGAGCAAGAAGATATTCTACGGCGTAGGTATAGTTGAATTAATACTGATACTCATCGCCTTTGTTTCCTCTATTGTCTGCAAGCCCAAAACGACAGAGGAAACACCGGCTCAGACGACCACCGCCAAGGAGGACTAAGCTTTGAAGATAGCTGTCCTAGACTGGTATACGGTCAATATAAGTGGAGATATCCCAACAACTCAGCTTGAGGAACTGGGCGATGTAAAGATAATCTCACTCACCAAGCCTGAGGAGACCGCCAATAATATAGCCGACGCGGATATTGTCCTCTGCAACAAGGTGCTCATTACAAAAGAGGTCATGGACGCCTGTCCAAATTTAAAATATGTGGGTCTTTTCGCCACCGGCTTCAACAACGTTGATACCGGATACGCCGCAAAGAAAGGCATAGTGGTATGCAACGCCGGACAATATTCCACCAATGCTGTTGCTCAGCAGACATTTGCATACATACTCGACCGCTTCAGCCGCATAAGGGACTACGATAACGCTGTTAAAAACGGCGAGTGGGAGCGCTCTCCTGCTTTCTCATATTTCCCGGTACCGACTGCCGAGCTGGCAGGAAAAACTCTCTCCATTGTGGGCTACGGCTCTATCGGGCGGAGAGTTGCCGAAATAGGCTCTGCCTTCGGTATGAACATCGTTATCAGCACTCGGACACAGCCCGAGAACTGTCCTTATGAGGTCACAGACCTCTATACAGCCGCCGAAAAAGCTGACGTGCTCACATTTCACTGCCCCCTTACCGACAAAACCGCAGGTATCATAAACGGGGAGCTTATTTCCCACATGAAGCCTACAGCAATGCTTATAAATACATCAAGAGGCGGTGTAGTGAACGAGGCCGACCTTGCAGCGGCTCTTAACAGCGGAAAAATAGCCGCTGCATACCTTGACGTACTGGAAAAGGAGCCGATGTCTCCCAATACTCCTCTAAAGGGCGCTAAGAACTGCACAATCACGCCACATACCGCATGGGCTCCCCTTGAAACAAGACAGCGCCTTGTGGATATAGTATGTGATAATATCAAGGCATGGCAGAGTGGCAGTCCACGCAACAAAGTCAACTGAAGGAAGATATACCTATGAGAAATATATCCGAAAAGAAGCGTATCGTCATAAAGCTTGGTACCTCCACACTTGCCCACAAGACTGGCAAGCTGAATATCCGCCGCATGACCAACCTTGTCCGCGTTATTTCCGACCTGCACAACTCGGGACGTGAGATAATCATGGTCTCCTCAGGAGCTGTGGGACTTGGCGCAGGAAAGCTGGGACTTCCCGAAAAGCCAAAGGATACTAAGACCAAGCAGGCTGTAGCCGCTATCGGTCAGTGCGAGCTCATGCACGTATACGACGATATGTTTGCGAAATACAGCGTTACGGTGGCACAGATACTGCTCACCAAGACCATAATCAATAACCCCAATCACTGCGAGAACTTTATGAATACCGTAGAGAAGCTTGTGGGAATGGACGTTATACCAATTGTCAATGAGAACGATACTATCGCTATCGACGAGCTGGAGCTTGAAATAGGCGAAAATGACTCCCTATCTGCTCTCGTTGCGGAGCTGTCACGTGCAGACCTGCTGCTGATACTCTCGGATATCGACTCTCTCTACGACGATGATCCTCGTACAAATCCCGACGCAAAGCCTATTCCTCTCGTTGAGAAGATAACTCCCGAGATTGAGGCAATGGCTGGCGGCGCAGGAACAAGTCTCGGCACAGGCGGTATGTCCACAAAGATAACTGCTGCCAAGATAGCTACAAACGCAGGCATAGATATGATAATAATGAACGGAAGAGACCCTGAAAAACTCTACGACCTCTTCGAGGACAAAGAGATAGGCACTCTCTTCAAGGCAAAATGAAGAAAACTGATAAATGACCACTAAATAAACGAGGTGTAATTATGAGCTATACAGAGGAACTGGGAAAAAGAGCCAAGGCTGCGGAGGCAGCTGCAGCAGGCGCTTCCACATTGCAGAAGGACAGCGCTCTCGCCGAGATATCAAAGGCTCTTATTGAGAATAAGGCGCTTATAATCGCTGAGAATGCCAAGGATATAGCCGCTGCTAAGGCCAACGGCATGACCGAAGCCAAGCAGGACAGACTTAAGCTCGACGAGAAGCGTATCGAAGGCATTGCAAACGGAGTTAATGAGCTAATCGCTCTTAAGGACCCTATCGGTGAGGTCATCGGAGGCGGAAACCGCCCTAACGGTTTGCAGATAATCAAAACAAGAGTACCTCTCGGTGTTATAGGCATAATCTTCGAGTCACGTCCCAATGTCACCGTTGATGCGG
Source organism: Ruminococcus sp. (assembly GCA_017961625.1). Classification (GTDB taxonomy): domain Bacteria; phylum Bacillota; class Clostridia; order Oscillospirales; family Ruminococcaceae; genus Ruminococcus. Next base: position 21,775 of record JAGCWY010000102.1, read on the forward strand.
CTGCACTCTGCCTCAAGGCTGGAAACGTCGTTATCCTCAAGGGTGGAAAAGAAGCCATAAACTCAAATGTTTGCCTCGGAAATATCATGAGAAAGGCTTTGGAAAAAGTTGGATTACCTGCGGATATTATACAGGTAGTCGAGAATACAGACCGTGAGACCACCACGGAGCTTATGCGCCTCAATGGCTACGTTGACGTCATTATCCCCCGCGGCGGTGCAAATCTCATACAGGCTGTAGTAAAGAACGCTACTGTTCCCGTTATCGAGACAGGCGCAGGCAACTGCCACGTATATGTTGACGCTTCCGCAGATCTTGAAATGGCTGTAAATATCACCGACAACGCAAAAACTCAGCGTCCTTCCGTATGTAACGCTATCGAGAGTCTTCTCGTACATAAGGATATCGCAGACAGGTTCCTGCCTCTGATAGCAGAGCGCTTCAAGGAGCACGACGTTAAGTTATTCGGCTGCGACAGGACAATAGCTATCCTAGGTAATGCCGTAGAAAAGGCTACTGAAACCGAGTACGCAACGGAATTCAACGATTTTATCATAGCCGTAAAGGTAGTTGACAACATCGACGAGGCTATCGCTCATATAAGAAAGTACAGTACAAAGCACTCTGAGTGCATCGTTACAAGCTCACTTGAAAATGCACAGAAATTCCAGAAGCAGGTAGACGCTGCAGCTGTCTACGTAAATGCTTCCACCCGTTTCACAGACGGCGGTGAATTCGGCTTCGGCGCAGAAATAGGCATTTCAACACAGAAGCTCCACGCAAGAGGACCTATGGGACTCACAGAACTTACTACAGTAAAATACCTGATCAACGGAAACGGTCAGATTAGATAAAGCACCACTTGATTTTTGGAGGTCGAAATGGCTATTAGAAAAGATCTTGACGATATGCTCAACAGCCTTATGGATGGCGGTGGAAACGGAGGAATCACTCCTGCAAGAGGTCATAATACTCCCCGTGCTACAAGAAAGAGCAAGTTCGACGATATGTCCGTAGACGATCTGCTCCATGCTCTGGAGGAGGAAAAGCATGGTCCTGACGAGGAGGCAAATGTATCTGACAACGTCCCACCTTCCGTATGGGAATTCGCTCCACCCTCCGGAGATATACCAGTAACGCCCCCTGCTGACGAAGAGGAAGTACCCAATATTATCGACGAGGTAATGCATACCGAGGCTTCGGCTGAGATGACAAGGGTATTCGACACTATCCCCATGACAGAGGATGTACCGAAGCCGGTCAAGAAAAAGAAAATAGTTATCTCAGGCGAGCTGCCTGACTATGAAGCTCTCCGCCGTGAGGAAATGGAGCGCGAAAAACAGGCACAGAGAGCTGCTGAGACTGCCGCAGAGGAGGCTCACGCCACAGAAAGAGCACGCAGAGCAGCGGAAGCAGCCGCTGAAAGAGCTCGTCTCGAGGAGGAAGCAAGACTGCGCCGTCAGGCACATGAGGAAGCAGAGAGACTTCAGCAGGAACAGGAGGCTGTCGAAAGACAGCACCGTATCGAGGAAGCTAAGCTTGCAGAGAAAGCTGAAAGGCAACGCCGCATCGCTCAGATAGAAGTCGAAAAGCAGCGCAGAGCTGAAGAAGCTGCCGAGCAGGCACGTCTCGCCGAAGAGGCTGAGAGAAACCGTATCGCTGAGAAGGCTGCCGAAGATGCAAAACTGGAAGAGGCGGAAAGAACCCGACTTGCCGCAGAGGCTGAGCATCAGCGCAGGATAGAGGAAATGAAGCGCCTTGCGGAGGAGGCTATCCCCGAAAGCGCAATAATAAACGATAACAACATCGCTGACGAGGTAGATACAGCTATTGAGGCTATCGGCGAAGCAGCCGCAGAACTAGCTACAGCTGAGGAATCAGTCTCAGAAGAACCTGAAAAGCCCAAAAAGTTCGGCTTCTTCAAGAAACTCATAAGCAAGGCTAAGGACGAGCCGGAAACTGCTGAGGACAAAGCTCCCGAGGAGGGACTTTTCGAGAACAGCGGCGATACTGTGTCTGCTACAGACCTTATCGACGCCGCTATAGCTGCTATAAACCACCCAGAGGAAGAAGCTTCCGTTCCCGAAAGCGATCCCGTCGGGGATATGCTCGACAATATCCGTGAAGACGCAGCAGAGGTTATCGACGATATCAGCAGTCACAGAGATACTTCCACGCAAAAGCAGCTTATACTCACTGACGAGGATATAATCGCAGGGCTCACTCCCGAGCTGAAAGAACGTTTCGACGAGCTCACTCCCGACAAGCAGCGTCAGGTAATAGATATGCGCAGATCACAGATGGGGGCCATAGCGCCGCCTGCAAAGGAAACTGTGGCGGAAGAAGAATTTCTCCCAGAGGAGGAATTCACACCAGAGCCTGAAATAGAAAGCATATCAGAGGCTCTCAGCGAGTCAGAAGTATTTGACGACACTTTTGAGGAAGAAGAGAAGGATCAGCCTGTCTCAGAAGCGACGGAACAACCTGAAAAGCCGCTGGAAAAGCCTGCTTCGACAATACAGAAGATTCTCGAGGAAGATTCAGGAAAGCTTCTCTCTCAGCGCAGTGAGCATACCGAGTTCAACCCTTCCGACAATACAGCCGATCCCAACAGGAAAAAGCGCCTGTATACTGTACTCGGCGTGATCCTGTCAACATTTGCGGTCATCGGCATTATCGCTACGGTATTTAAAGGTGTGGGACTGTTCCGCAGCTTTACCTCCGGTGAGGTAAAAAAGGACAGCTTTACACAGATGATATATCCAGCCGCTATAATGGATATAGAGCCCTTCAGCGACCCGTCACAGCTCACCTCAGAGCAGATAATTACCGCTACTATATGGTCAATAATCATGGACGACAGCAAGGTCTCAAACTATGAGCCTACTCTGGATACCGTGACTATCCCCGACGTTGACGTGGAGAAATACGCAGTTGAGCTGTTCGGCGAGAATATCCCCGAATTCAACCACTGCACCGTAGGACCTGTAGAGTCACGTTTCTACTACTCCGACGGAGCATACAATGTAAAGATGAAGACCATTACTCATACATACGCTCCCGAAATAAAGACAATAGTCAAGAACGGAAAGGAATACACCCTTACTGTTGACTATATCTCAGAGTTGCCGCAGTGGATGGAAAAGATTGTGGCAAAGCAGGCTGAGTACAAGCTCACCGAAAAGGAAGACGGTACATTCCGGTTCAATTCAATGAAGATACTCTCCGTAAACAGCGGAAATCTTTAAAAATACAAACGGAGTTCTCCTCCGACTGCACCCGGGAACGGTTTACGCCGTTCCCGGGTTTTTCTCCAAATGTTACAATTAAGAAATGCTTACTCGTGAAATAATTACAAAATAAATACAAATTCATAGGATTTCAGAATATCAGGCTTCAAACAGTTGACATTTTACGATTTTATTGATAAAATAGATATGATGCCTTTATTGTGCATATACTATTTTTAGGAGGAGGAGCTGCTTTGGGAGACAGTAAATATTGTAACAGATGTATGGAACAATACGACAGTTCACTTCACGTATGTCCGTCCTGCGGATACGTTGAAAGCGCTGAGTATGACCCTATGTACGTTCCACCGGGTACAATACTTCACAATAAGTATCTCTGCGGTATTCTTCTTGAATACAACGGCGAGGGTGCAACATATATCGGCTGTGATATATCAACGGGCAAGAAGGTGTTTATCAGAGAATATATGCCTATAAACCTGTGTACCCGAGTAAAAAACAAGCCTACTATCAGCGTAAACTACAACAACCTTGCTAAGTACAAGGCGTTTATGGCTGAGTACACAGAGCTGAACAAGTCCCTTGCAAGGCTCCGCAACAACTCGAATATACCTCCTGTTCTCGATATGTTCGCCGAGAACAATACTACATACACCGTCTTTGAGTACATTGAGGGCGTAAAAATACTGGACTACCTCAAGGAAAACGCCGGGGAGCTCAGCTGGGAAGAGGTATCAAAGATATTCCCTCCTCTCTTTACAACTATCGGTATACTCCATAACGCAGGTATAATACACCGCGCTATAAGCCCTGATACAGTGTATATTACCGACAAGGGCGAACTGAAACTCTGGGGCTTCTGCGTATCAGCTGTAAGAACAGCAAACGCAGGTCTTGAATATGAGCTTTTCAAGGGTTATGCGGCTCCCGAGCAGTATTCTGCGAGCAGCAGCAGTCGTCAGGGCTCATGGACAGACGTTTACGGCGTCTGTGCTCTGCTTTACAGAACCCTTACAGGCTGTATGCCTGTGGATTCAGTCAGTCGTCAGAACCACGATGACCTCCACGAGCCAAATACGCTTGATTCAAGTATACCCAAACACGTTTCCCGTGTAATCATGGAGGGTATGAACCTCAACGGCAGGGATCGTATACAGACCATCACCGAGCTCGTGACAAAACTCTTTGAGCAGCCTGAGGATGAAGAGACTGAAGACGAGGATTTCGACAGCACTCTTTTCCTCAACGATCGTCCAGGTACATCTGCTCCGGTTCCCGAGCCCGAGCCCGAGCCTGTTATCGCGCCTGCTTACCATGCAGTTCAGCCGTCAGCTCCACTCCCGGAGGAAGAAGTAATACACCAGCACAGCGCTCCTGCCTACAGCAGACCTCTCAGAGATGACAGCTACAGCTACGAAAAGGTAAATACCGTGGACCGTATAAAGGTTCCAGTTATCATAGGTCTCCTTTTCCTGTCGATTCTGCTTATAATAGTGGTTCTTCTCATGCATATATTCTCCACTGAGGAAGAGGAAGATACTACTTCAAAGTCAAGAAGTAAGCGCTCAACTATCGTAAGCGACAACGTCGTTGACGATAATGCCACAACAAAGGGAAAAAATATCGTTATGCCAAGGCTGATTGGCAGATTCTACGAGATAGAAAAAAAGAACACTGAGTTCAACCTTGAAGCCGTTTATGAATACAACGATGACTATGAGAATGATATGATTTTCGAGCAGAGCGTCCCCGAAGGTGAGATGATCGCTGAGGGCGATACTATAGTTATCAAGGTTAGCAAGGGCAAGAGTAAGGCAACTATCCCAGAATTCTCAGGAAAAACAGTTGACCAGTACAAAAACGCCCTAGACTCTGCCGGAATATCGTCCCATAACTATGAGTTCGTAGAATCCAAGAACTCATCCGGCAAGGCAAATACCATTATTGAGCTCCGCTCTGACGGAAAGAAAGTTGAGCCCGGCACAGTATTCGACTGCTCAAGTGGAAAGAAGCTGACTGTATACTATGCTTCTGGAAGCGGCTCGCAGCAAAGCACTACATCTGCTGTAACTACCACAGCAGTTGCAACTACAATAGCTAATACGACCACTACCGCAGCAGCTACAACTACAGCGGCACCCACAACTACGGCGGCACCTACCACAACTCAGGCGCCAATCACTACCGCACCGCCTACAGATCCGCCCACAGAGCCTCCTACGGAACCTCCTACGGATCCACCTACAGAAGCTCCGCCTGTTGAAGTCACAACAATAGACGACGGCGGTCAAGGTTAAACAATTAAAGCAAAAGACCATAAGGAAGTAAATTTTGACTTCATTATGGTCTTTTTTATTATACATACCTGTACAAAGGGAAATGCGCCGCAGTACGGGAATACTGTGGCGCGTTTTGAGAAAAGGATCTGAATGATCATGAAGATGTCACTTCTTGTCCGCCTTCAAGCGTACCGCCGTATGCCGCAAGCTGCGTCTGGTCGGTAGTCTGGAAGTAAGTGGAACCATTGAGGGTTCCGCCTGTATAGAAGGCAGCACCGGAACTTACGCCCGAACCGCCTGCTTTAAGGAGTTTTACGTCCTTATCAATTATGAATGAAAGTATTACCTTATTGTCACTACCTACGAGCGACAGCCTTGTATTCGGGTCTACCCAGCAAGACACATCAACTGCGGCAGCAAGCTCTGTGCCGCCGAAGCTCATCCCGCCTGACGGGCAATTGCTTACCCATACTCCGCTATTGCACTTTACCGAGAATCCACCGCCGTCACCGCAGTCAAAGGGCTCATTGCCATTTGTGACTACATATCCGCCGTTTATTTCGATATTGCCATTGGAGTCAAAGCCATCATGGTCTCCGTTGGTAACGTTTACAAGCGAGAAGCCGCCGTTTATCTGGATTATATAATCAGCGCTGCTGTTGCCGAAGCCGCCCATTCCACCGCCGCCAGGTCTGCCGCCGCCGAAGCCGCCCTGATTCCATGGCATACCAGTGTTGCCGCTGCCTGAGCCGTCACTGCCGCCTGCTGCATTAAAGCCGTCGTCAGTAGAGTTTACGATAACAGAACCGCTGTTCTGGTAGATCTTCTGAGCCTCTATGCCCTCGTAAGCCTTTTCAACGTATACGACCACATTATCGTAGCTGCCATCTTTAGCGCCTATAGTGAAGGTATGACCGGCATGAGCGCCGTCGTCCGCGGAAGCAAGCTTTATATCGCCGCCCATTAGGTCAACGTTGCCGCTACCGTGAATACAGTCGTCTGAGGAGTCGATAGTCAGCGTACCACCGTTTATCGTGATATCACCACCGCTCTGCCACGTAGTGCCAGCTTCGTCATAAAGACCTGTTGCCTTTATGCCCTTTGCGGAAATATCGGTCTTATCGGAGTTGCCGTCCATGAAACCGCCTCTGCCACCTGTATTGCCGCCTATTGAAGTTCCAGTGAAGGAGCTCCCCTGATAGGTCTTGACATTAACATCGCCGCCGTTCATAACAAAGAACTGCTCTGCCTGTATGCCATCTGCGTAGGAGTCTATATTAATAGTTCCGCCGTTGACAGTAACTATACCTACCTGCTTTGCGGTGGACGAAGTCTCTTTAGATGTAGCCTTTATTCCGTCGCCACCCTTTGTCTTTACTGTGACACTGAGTGCGGAATAGTCTGTTTCTTCACCGGCTGATGATGTATTACCGATAGTTACGCTGTCCTTTGCACGGATTCCGTCATCGGCTGCGTTAACTGTCAGTGTGCTATTATATATCTTGATATCGTCCTTTCCGACGATACCGTCCGCAGCGTTTCCGTTTACGGTGAGCTTTCCCTTACCCTTGAACTTTATGTCATCCTTCGAGTAGATAGCAGCCGAAGCGTTGTCTGCGTTGGTGTAGCTCTCACCGTCAGAAATTGTATTCTCTGTACCGTTTTTAGCGGTAATAATGACCTCATCTGCGATAGATGCTACGTATATAGGAGAATTCTTGGTATTTGTAAGGCTCATGCCGCTGAGAACGAGCTCAACGACGCCGTCGGGATAGACAGTCTTGTCTACATCAACAACGATCTGTCCGCCAGTCATCTCGCCGGTTACTGTAAAAACCCCCGGTTGAGTGATCGTGCATACGTTGTTTTCAATCTTTGCCTCGTCAGAGGCGCTGGTAACCATTCCCGAATCGGAAAGAGCTATAGTAAATCCCTCTGGAACCGGTGTAGGCACTACATCACTTTTTAAAGTGCCTGAGGGATCAACATTATCGAATACAGTTATCAGACTGAGTTGGAACTGTGTCTGCTTACCATCTGTATGAGTTACGGAAGCACCTGTTGAAAGGTTCTTGAAGCCGCATGACTTGGCGCCGTTTATGGAAGTAGCACTGAAGAGGACATATTTGAACTTCTTCGGATACTTGACATCAACGCTAGGTATAACTATACTATTGTCCTTCTTCCATGTACCGTCCTTCTCGTTTGTAGGATCGTCGATACAGTTTAGAAGTACAGTAGTCTGTGTTGTACCTTCAAGAAGCTTTTCATCAATCTGAGCTTCTGTAGCTGTAGCGATAACAGTACCGCCTGTGATATTTACGGCCGCGGATGTAAGTCCTCTATCGCCGCCAGCAACGAGTACGCCGTCGCTGATATCAATTGTTGTTTCAGCTTGTACAGCATCCTTGCCTGCCTTGATTCTTGTAATACCGCCTGTGAAGGAAACAGCATCCTTGCTAGACTTGATTCCATCACCCTCGGCGTCGATATCCAATATTCCGTCCTTTACAGTTATAGATTTCTTAGCCTTGATACCGTCAGTATTGCTCTCAGAATTCAGCGTTGTGATGCTGATCTTGCCGCCGTTTATCTTGATGTCGTTGTTGCAGGATATAGCATCCTGTGTATTAGCAGTGATTGTAAGGACACCATCACCCTTTTCGCCGCCTTTGATAGTCATATCGTCCTTGGCTTCGATAACCGCCGACTTAGCATAATCGCCCTCGTAGGCTGTATCGCCGTCCGAAACGGTATTCTCGGTGCCATCAACAATATTGATAGATGTATTCTTTGCGTTTGTGATAAGTATTGCAGGAGCGCTCTTGCCTGTGATATTCGCATTATTGAGGAATATCTTTACAGTTTCTGCGTCCGCAGTAACGTCAGCGATATTAACGTCAATCTGACCGTCGTCAAGAGTGCCGTCCACATAATATTCACCAGAATGAGTGATAGTGACCTTTGTGCCCTCGACTACAGCATTTTCACCCTCTACTTCGATAGAAGTGTTCTTGAGGTGAATCTTCACTGCGTCAGCAACAGGAGTAATATCAGTCTTTCCGCTACTTAGCTCGCCCTTGCCCAGAAGATACATCTGGATTGCAAGCGCATCATTTGTGGAAACGCCGTCGTTTTCACCGTTGCAGTCTGCGTTAATCCAACCTTGATTGGTAATAGCGTGTTCGTCCGAACCGCTCACACCATACTTGTTTGGGTTTGCAAGTGCCTGCATTATCATGACAGCGTCAGCCATATCAACTCCGCCGTCGCAGTTTGCATCGCCGACCATCGTGGAAACTTCCGTTTCCGCCGCACAGCCCACCACCGGCATAGCAGCTGCCGCCAAACAAGCAGCAGAAACACCTGCAATGAGCTTCCTTAAGCCATTGTTTCTCATAAGTGATCATTCTCCTTTTCTTAATATCGCCCTGTTAAAGGTCAAACCGAGTTTGACTATGGTTACATTATAACGGCTTCACCTTGAAATAATCTTAAAATTGCCTTAAAAGAAAATTAAAATTATCTTAACTGGGCATAATTTTATATGTCACTATTTAATTGTCCCTGTTTTAATTATACTATTTTTACAGAGGTTAAGCAATTTACAATAACGCACAAAAAACTCCTTTTTGATTTGGATATCTTGCCAAAGCCCCTTATTTGTTGTATAATAATAGTAAGTCCTTATCTGCTCACTTTTTGACAAATGATTCTTTTTCAAGGAGTTGAATGCCATAATGTCAAAAGTAAGAAAATATCTTCTCTTTACATTTATTTCCTCATGGATAATACAAGTCATTGGCTGCAGTGATCTTGATCATAACAATATGGCAGGAGCAGTCAGCTTCAGCTATGCGCTATCCTTCTGTATGCTCATGCCGACTCTTGGAGCCTTCTTTTCAAAGGCAGATGTGGGCAGAATGGGCTGGAGGCCCAATATCACTAAAAATATAAAACTGATACTATTTGCGTGGCTGATGCCGACCGTTTTTCAGATAGCAGGAGCTGCGCTATATTACCTCGTATTTTCAGATGATATTGCTCATTCCGGAGAATATCTGCGTGACGTAGATTGTGAAGCCTTTGAGGAATGCGTCAGGACTGGAAGCTCTTACGGTATGTATATCGCAAAGGAGATATTCTATTCACTAACTTCATTCTATACATGTTTTGGGGTATTTCTCGGACTTGGCGAAGAGATAGGCTGGAGAGGCTTCCTTTATCCTGAGCTGAAAAATCGCTTTGGGAAGGCTAAAGGACTTCTTCTTGGCGGAACGATACATGGAGTATGGCATTTTCCCTTGATACTGCTGGCCGGCTACGAATACGGTACGAGATACATCGGAGCTCCGTTGCTGGGACTGTTTGCCTTCTGCGTTTTCACTGTGACAACAGGCATAATCTCGGACTGGCTGTACGTAAAGTCTGGCAGTATATGGCTACCTGCAATTATTCACAGCACTACCAATACCACCTTCAATCCCTGTATGATTAGGGGAACCGGTCACCTTGAACGTTCAGTATTTGGCCCCATGGATATAGGACTAATAGCCATTATACCAATGGCTATTTTTGCCGCAGGACTTATATACATCGACTATCGACGTAAAATAGACGTGTTTGAGGAGCTCTAATACCTTATGAAAGGAGATGCGGCCTTGAAAATTGATAAAAACGCGGAAAAGCTCCTATCTGAGCTGGAAAGCTGCGGCTTTGAAGCATACATGGTCGGCGGCTGCGTCCGTGACAGCATTATGGGCAGAGAATACCATGATATAGACATAACCACAAATGCTCTACCTGAGGATATCCTTCGAGTATTCTGCAGCTATAAGGTAATACCGACTGGCATAAAGCACGGCACTGTTACAGTATTCTGCGACGGTGAGCCCTTTGAAATCACTACATACCGCATTGACGGAACATATACTGATCACCGCCGTCCAGACAGTGTGGAGTTCACTTCTGATATAACCGCCGATCTTGCACGGCGCGACTTCACCATAAACGCAACTGCTATGGACAGAAACGGCTCTGTCATAGACCCATTCGGCGGTATCTCTGACATGAAAGAGTGTATCATACGCTGCGTAGGTGACCCGGAAACGCGCTTCTCTGAGGATGCTCTCCGCATTATGAGGGCTGTACGCTTCGCCTCACAGCTTGGGTTTGTTATAGATGATGATACCGCTACAGCTATACACGATATGAAGGACCTACTCCAGAATATATCAAATGAGCGTATACGTGACGAGCTGGATAAACTTGTATGCGGAAAAAACTGTACGTCTGTCCTCTTAGAGTACAGCGACGTAATAACCTCTGTTATCCCAGAATTCAAACCAAGCATCGGACTTGACCAGCATTCTCCCTACCACAAGTACACAGTATGGGAGCACACTGTTAGAGCTATCGGCTTCGCGCCGGAAAACGACGTTAAGCTAAGAAGAACGCTGCTTTTCCACGATATTGGAAAGCCTGCCTGCATGAAGCTGGACGAAACAGGCAGAGGACATTTCAAACAGCATGACCGCGTAGGTGCCGAGATTACTGAAAAGGTCATGAAACGACTTCGTTACGACACAAAGTCCATTTCCTACTCCACAGCTCTCATTGCTAATCACAGCAAAAAGCTCCGGGGCAGAGCTGATGTAAAAAAAATGATGTACCGTATCGGCGACGAACTATTCTTCGCTCTTACAGAGATGAAGAAGTGCGATAATTCGGCCAAAAACGAGTTCGTACTGGAGGAGAATCTGTACTTTGACAAACTTGCAGACACTGGAAGGGAAATAATCGCTGGCAACGAGTGCCGCAGTCTCGGCGGACTGGATATAAACGGCTCGGAACTTGTCGCGCTCGGGCTGAAAGGGGCTGAAATAGGCGAAATGCAGCATAAGCTCCTTGAACTCGTCATGGAGGACGAGCTTCCAAATGAAAAAGAAATACTGCTGAAATATGCAGAAAAGGAGTGCAAAAAATGACAGGAAGGATACATTCGACAGAGAGCTTTGGTACCGTTGACGGTCCTGGGATACGCTTCGTGGTATTCTTTCAGGGATGTCCTCTGAGGTGTAAGTACTGTCACAACCCTGATACATGGGACTTTTCCGGAGGTAAGGAAACCACAGCAGAGGAACTGATGAAGGAGTATGATTCGTACAGGGAATTCCTGAGGTCCGGCGGTATAACCGCTACAGGAGGCGAACCCCTTGCACAGCCAGAGTTCCTTGCGGAGCTCTTTTCTCTCGCCAAAAGCAAGGGAGTCCACACCTGTCTCGATACATCAGCAGGAGTTTACGACCCCAAACATCATGAAAGCATCGACAGAGCACTTAAATATACCGACCTTGTAATGCTTGATATAAAGCACATCGAAAATGACTTTCACCAGGATCTGACAGGTATAGGCAACCGCAATGTACTTGCCTTTGCAGAGCACATCCGCGACCTCGGCATACCGGTGTGGATACGTCATGTGGTAGTACCTGGCATCACTGACAGGTATGAGGAGCTTTTCTCTCTTGGAGAGTATCTCTCTACACTCAGCAATCTGAAAGCGCTCGATGTTCTCCCCTATCATGACATGGCAAAGGCAAAGTATGCCGAGCTGGGACTTGATTATCCTCTTGGCGATACTCCACCGCTGACAAAGGAAAAAGCGGTAAAAGCGCGTGAGACTATTATCGCAGGTATAAAGTTTGGACTTCAAAGGCAGAAATAACAAAAGCAAGACCTTCGTAACATTACGGAGGTCTTTTTCATATTATTAGTGAGTAGAGAGTAGTAATTAGAATAATGCAGTTAAGCTACTTTTACTCTCCTCTATCTACTTAGTACTACTTATATCGAAATTTAGCAAAGCTTATTTATCACGGCGTGCCGTATGCCGTAAAGCGGTGGAGAACATTATGTGCGGAATTGCGGGAGCTATCAGCTTCATTGAAGATATGCGCGAAGATATGAAGGTCTATGAAAAAATGCAGCGTGCCCTGCTTCGCCGGGGACCCGACCAGCGCGGTATGCTGCTCACAAAGGAAGCCGCCCTCATACACACACGTCTTGCGGTCATCGACATAAATGGCGGCAGGCAGCCTATGACCTTCGGTAAGTATACTATTATATATAACGGTGAGCTGTACAACACAGAGGAGCTCCGCCGCGAGCTTGCAGAAGATTTTGACTTTACCACACGTTCAGACACTGAGGTAGTGCTCAAAGGCTACATAAAATGGGGAAGCTCCTGCGTTAAACACTTTAACGGGATATTCGCCCTTGCAGTCTATGACGAGCAGGAGCATCAAGTCTTTCTTGCACGTGACCGTATAGGCGTGAAGCCATTGTTTTACTTTAAGACTGACGACAAGCTCATCTTCGCCTCAGAGCTTCCAGCACTCCTTGAACACCCTGATATTCCCCATGAGATAGACGAGACGGGCGCTGCCGAGCTCATACTCATGGCTCCCGGCAGAACTATGGGCTGCGGAGTGATACGCGGTGTAAAAGAGCTTCCTCCCGGCTGGTGCGGTTACTATGATATAAATGGACTGAATATACACGAATACTGGCGGCTACGAGCCTTTGAGCTCCACGAGAGCTTTGAACAGACCGCCGAGCATGTCCGGGATCTCCTCCTCGACTCCATAAAGCGGCAGCTAATCTCTGACGTGCCTGTATGTACTTTCCTTTCGGGTGGTCTAGACTCAAGCCTTATCTCCTCTGTTGCGGCTTCTGAGCTAAAAAAGCATGGAAAAAGGCTCAGCACATTCTCCGTGGATTATGCAGACAATGATAGATACTTCCAAATCAGCCATTTTCAGCCCAATAGTGACCCTGAATATATAAACTGTATGACTGAATATCTCGGATCTGATCACCACTGGACCGTAGTAGATACTACCGAGTTAATCGAAGCTCTTGACGATGCAACTGAAGCCAGAGGTCTTCCCGGCATGGCTGACGTTGACGCCTCTCTACTGCTTTTCTGTCGGGAAATAAAAAAACACGGTACGGTCGCTCTTTCAGGAGAATGTGCCGACGAGATATTTGGCGGTTATCCATGGTACAGAGACAAGGATATCCGCATGACAAATGGCTTTCCGTGGGCTCAGTGTACAGCCTACCGCAGTCGCTTTATTTGTGACGAGTACGCCATGAGAATAAACCCTGAGGAATACGTATACTCGGCCTATCAGAGGACCGCCGACAGTACCTTAAAACTTGACAGTGACAGCCCTCTTGAATCCCGTATGCGCGAAATGACCCAGCTTAATTTTCACTGGTTCATGCAGAATCTTCTTGACCGCAAGGACAGAATGTCCATGTTCAGCGGTCTTGAAGTCCGGGTCCCTTTCTGTGACTACCGAATAGCCGAGTACCTTTACAATGTACCATGGGAGTATAAGGACTATATGGGCAGAGAAAAGGGCCTTCTCCGCGAAGCTATGAAAGATTGGTTACCGAAGAATGTTCTGCAACGTAAAAAAAGCCCCTATCCCAAGACCCATAATCCAGCGTTTTTATCTGGAGTCACAGAGAAGCTCCGGAGCATACTGGATAACGGCGGAGATAAGCTGACTCAGCTCGTAAAGCGAGAGGAACTTGAAAAGCTGCTACGACATGAGGAAAACGTGCAGTGGTACGGACAGCTGATGAATCTGCCGCAGACCATATCATATTTCATACAACTCAACTACTGGCTGGAGCGCTTTGACATACGCCTGAAATAGACATAAAATGAAGCTCCCTTGTGGGAGCTTCGGAAATATTATTTAAGGTCAGTTCTGTTAAATACCATTATTCCGCCTATTGTTGCAGCGATAAATATTGCTATATCAATAATTATCATAATAATAGCGTTCTCTGGAACATTGTCTGGAGCATATCTGAATGCGTCCCTCTGCAAGCTCGGTATTGCGATAGAAGCGATCTTTTCAACCTTATCGCTTCTTGAAAACATTACTATCATTCCTGCTACGGTAGATATTATTGTATCCATCATGAGAGAGAGCACAAAGCCGCCAACATTTCTCATTGAGTTGCATACAAACACGATAGCGCTGGTAAATGTAAATATGATGATCATAGTGATAAGCATATTTGTGTATACTTCCTTGCACGGAAATAATCTGAATTCGTCAAACAATTTGCCAAGGCCAATGAGGGTCAGCCAGTATGCCAGCTGATATACAATAGCCACAAACAACGATATTATCAGATTTGCAAGATATATACTGGCCCTTGAATGCCCAACTATTATTTTATTTCTAATTGTATTGTTCTTGAAATCATTGACAATGAACATACCTGCCGTTATGCTTATAAACATTGTCATAGTACCCGTCAGGAAGAAAAGCATGTAATCTCCGACACCTGATCCTTTTCCATCAACGATGTACACAAATATCGTTACAAATGCAGGTATGAATACAGTAAGTGCTAGCACCACATAAAAACGTACTCCTTTAAAAAGTCTTCTAAAGCCTTCAGCAAGCAGCTTAGACATTGCGAACACCTCCTACAAGTCCCATGAAATAACTTTCTAGACTTTCGCTACGCTCATTCATGGTATATACAAAGCAGTTTCTCTCATTGAGTGCAAGGACAAGAGGTGTTACCTGCACAGGAGAGAAGATATCGGCTTCATTTGGCGAATATACTGTAAATTCCGCTCTCATGCCTTTTAGCACATCGGCAAGGATATTGGTATCACTGACGTTCACGTGAATAGCCTTTCGTGAAACCTTTTCAAGCTCCTCGGCACTCATCTCCTTGATGACTCTGCCCTTTTCGATAAAACCGTAATGAGTGGCAAGACGTGAGAGCTCGTCGAGGATATGGCTTGATATCAGTATAGTTATGCCCTTCTGCTTATTCAGGCGAAGTATCATTTCGCGGACCTCCATGATTCCCTGAGGATCAAGACCGTTTATAGGCTCGTCAAGCACAAGGAACTCAGGGTCACCGATAAGTGAAAAGGCAATGCCCAGTCTTTGTCTCATACCGAGTGAAAAGTTCTTGGCTTTCTTCTTTCCGGTATTTGCAAGTCCGACAATTTTCAGTATATCGTCAATACACTCCTCAGAGATACCTAGAGTCTTTGTCTGCTGTATAAGATTGTCCTTAGCGGTCATATCGGGATGGAGGGAGGGAGTTTCAACAACGGCTCCCACCTTTCTGCGGACCTTGAGTATTTCAGGAGTGTTGAATTGTGTGCCCATAATGGAATACTCTCCCGAAGTAGGTCTGTTCAGACCTGTTATTATACGGATAAGCGTAGTTTTACCCGCACCGTTCCTGCCGACCATGCCATATATAGCGCCCTTCGGAACATTTATCGTAAGGTCGTCCAGCGCCTTGAATTTTCCGTAAGCCTTGGTCAGATTCTGCGTCTGCAAAATAAGATCCATAGTGTCACCGTCCTATTTGTTTATTTTATAACAAATTGTCTTTATGCAAAAAGGCGGTCATGCATGATGCACGACCGCCTAAAGTCGTTATTATTTATTCAATACGAAATTATTCGTTGATCTTTGTAACAACGCCTGAACCAACTGTTCTGCCGCCCTCACGGATAGCGAAACGGAGTCCCTCTTCGATAGCGATAGGAGTGATGAGCTCAACATCCATAGCTACGTTATCGCCAGGCATACACATTTCCTTGTCAGCAGGAAGAGTTACAACACCTGTAACATCAGTTGTTCTGAAGTAGAACTGAGGTCTATAGTTGTTGAAGAAAGGAGTATGACGTCCGCCCTCTTCCTTCTTCAGTACGTAAACCTGACCTGAGAACTTTGTGTGGGGGTGAATTGAGCCGGGCTTACAGAGAACCTGTCCACGCTCAACCTGATCTCTTGTGATACCACGGAGAAGAGCACCAACGTTATCACCAGCCTCACAGAAGTCAAGAGTCTTTCTGAACATTTCAAGACCTGTAACTACTGTGTTGAGCTTCTCGTCAGAAAGACCAACAATCTCAACAGGCTCGTTTACGTTGAGCTTTCCACGCTCTACTCTACCTGTAACAACAGTACCACGACCAGAAATTGTCATAGTATCCTCGATAGGCATAAGGAAAGGCTTAGCATCGTCTCTCTCAGGGCTGGGGATGAACTCGTCTACAGCGTCCATGAGCTCAAGAATAGGCTTGTAAGCAGGATCGTTAAGATCATCGGGAGCTTCGAGAGCCTTAAGAGCAGAACCCTTGATGATAGGTGTATCATCTCCGGGGAAGTCATAGCTTGAGAGAAGGTCACGGATGTCCATCTCAACGAGCTCGAGGAGCTCTTCGTCGTCAACCTGATCAGCCTTGTTCATGAATACAACGATTGCAGGAACGCCAACCTGACGAGCAAGAAGGATGTGCTCTCTTGTCTGAGCCATAGGACCGTCAGAAGCAGCAACAACAAGGATTGCGCCATCCATCTGAGCAGCACCTGTGATCATGTTCTTAACGTAGTCAGCATGGCCGGGACAGTCAACGTGAGCGTAGTGACGCTTGTCTGTCTCGTACTCAACGTGAGCTGTATTGATTGTGATACCACGCTCTCTCTCCTCGGGAGCCTTATCGATCATATCGTAAGCCTCGTACTGAGCCTGACCCTTCATAGCGAGAGTCTTTGTAATAGCAGCAGTAAGAGTTGTCTTACCGTGGTCAACGTGTCCGATTGTACCAATGTTTACATGGGGTTTAGTTCTTTCAAATTTAGCCTTAGCCATTGGGAAATTCCTCCTTAGAATAGATTTCAGAAATCTGTATATATTATTATATCAGATTATTTTAGTAAATTCAAGTGTTTCAGTAAAAAAATTGCAACTGAGACAAGTGATTTCTGGAATTACGCCCGTTTCACAGCTTGTACCGCACAAAACGGGCGGAAATATCAATTTAGTTCTTTGCTCTGTTAGCCATAATCTTTTCAGCAATGCTCTTCGGAACTTCCTCATAGCTGTGGGGTTCCATTGTGTACTGTCCACGACCCTGTGTATTTGAACGAAGGTCGCTTGTGTAGCCGAACATTTCTGAAAGCGGAACGAGGGCATCTACCTGTATAGAGCCTGATCTCGACTCCTGACCCTGTATCTGTCCGCGGCGTGAGCTGAGGTCACCGATAACTGTTCCGAGGTAATCGTCGGGAACGATAACTGCAACCTTCATAACAGGCTCCATGAGAACTGCGTTAGCCTGCTTGAGAGCTTCCTTGAAAGCGATGGATCCGGCAATCTTGAATGCCATTTCCGAAGAGTCAACTTCGTGGTAGGATCCGTCGTAAAGCTCTACCTTAACGTCAACTACCTCGTAACCTGCAAGGATACCAGCCTTCATAGCGCCCTGGATACCTGCGTCAACGGCAGGGATATACTCCTTGGGAATAGAACCACCGACAACAGCGTTTGTGAATTCATAGCCCTTTCCGGACTCGTTGGGAGATACTCTGATCTTAACGTGACCGTACTGACCTGAACCACCAGACTGCTTCTTGTACTTGTAGTCGATATCTGCATTGCCCTTGATAGTTTCCTTATATGCAACCTGAGGAGCGCCAACATTAGCCTCGACCTTGAACTCACGAAGGAGTCGGTCAACGATAATGTCAAGGTGGAGTTCACCCATGCCTGCGATGATAGTCTGACCTGTTTCCTCATCAGTCCATGTCTTGAAGGTAGGATCCTCTTCAGCAAGCTTTGCCAGAGCGATACCCATTTTCTCCTGACCTGCCTTCGTCTTTGGCTCGATAGCGAGCTGAATAACAGGCTCTGGGAATTCCATGGATTCGAGAATGATAGGATGCTTTTCATCACAGAGCGTATCACCTGTGGTTGTATTCTTGAGACCAACTGCTGCGGCGATATCGCCTGAATATACAGTTGTGAGATCTTTTCTGTGGTTAGCGTGCATCTGAACGATACGTCCGAAACGCTCCTTGCTGTCCTTGGTAGCGTTGAGGACTGAGTCGCCCTGATTTACGACACCTGAGTATACACGGAAGAACGCAAGCTTACCAACGAATGGGTCTGTAGCGATCTTGAATGCGAGAGCCGAGAATGGCTCGTTATCGGAAGAAGGTCTCTCCTCCTCCTGCTCAGTGTCGGGATTTACACCCTTGATAGCGGGAACATCGAGCGGTGAAGGCATATAATCGATGATAGCATCGAGGAGCTTCTGAACGCCCTTGTTCTTGTATGAAGTACCGCAAGTAACGGGTACCATGTGGTTAGCTATAGTAGCCTTTCTGATGCAGGTCTTGATCTCTTCCTGAGTGAGCTCGCCCTCTTCAAAATACTTCTCCATGAGCGCCTCGTCCTGCTCGGCAACGTGCTCTACCATCTCATCGTGGTACTTCTGTGCAATCTCTTTCATATCGTCGGGGATATCCTCCACCTTGATATCAGTACCGAGATCGTTTGTATAAATGTAAGCCTTCATCTCAACAAGGTCAATGATGCCTCTGAATGAGTCCTCAGAGCCGATAGGCAGCTGAATCGGTACGGCATTACACTTGAGTCTGTCCTTCATCATGTCGATAACATGATAGAAATCGGCACCCATGATATCCATCTTATTTACATAAGCCATGCGGGGTACCTTATAATTGTCAGCCTGTCTCCAAACAGTTTCAGACTGAGGCTCAACACCGCCCTTTGCACAGAGAACTGTTACAGAACCGTCGAGTACACGAAGTGAACGCTCAACCTCAACTGTAAAGTCAACGTGGCCAGGGGTATCGATGATATTAAGTCTGTGGCCTGCCCAGTAGCAAGTAGTAGCAGCTGAAGTAATTGTGATACCTCTCTCCTGCTCCTGCTCCATCCAGTCCATAGTAGCGGAACCTTCATGGGTCTCACCGATCTTGTGATTAACACCGGTATAGAAAAGGATACGCTCTGTGGTAGTGGTCTTACCTGCGTCAATGTGGGCCATTATGCCGATATTTCTTGTATTTTCAAGTGAACAATCTCTTGACATAATTTACTCCTTTTACAA
>JAGCWY010000009.1 GCA_017961625.1 Ruminococcus sp.
CACTGTTCCAGGATAACGGCGGTACTGTTTCCAAAGACAGAATGAACAAGCGTCTTGAGAGCATGATAAAGAACACATTCAGCGCTCTTAAGAGTCAGTTCCCGAACCTCAAACTTCATTCTTATGACGTATGTAACGAACTCTTCGTTAACGACGGTGGCGGAATGAGACCTGCTTCAAATTCCAACTGGGTAAGAGTATATGGCGAAGGCAACTCTGAGTTCGTTGTAAACGCATTCAAGTATGCAAGACAGTATGCTCCTTCGGATTGTAAGCTTTATCTTAACGATTATAACGAATACATGAGCGCTAAGACAAACGACCTTGTAAATATGGCTAAGACAGTCATGAAGGAAGGCGACTATATCGATGGTATCGGTATGCAGGCTCACCTTGATTCCAAGTATCCTTCAGCAAGCGAGTTTGAGACAGCACTCAAGAAGTTCGCAGCTCTCGGTCTCGACGTTCAGATCACAGAGCTTGATATCACAAACAGCACAGGTTCCAACGGAACACTTTATCCTCAGATCTTTGAGGTTGCTATGAAGAATGCTGCTAACATCTCAACTCTTACTCTTTGGGGTACAACAGATGAGAGAAGCTGGAGAGCTAACCAGAATGGTGGTTCACCGCTTCCGTTCAGCAACTATCAGGCTAAGTCGTTCTATAAAGATATTATAGCTTTGGCAAGCAAGATTGATCCACCCGATCCTAATTATGGTGTAGTTACAACTACAACTACTACCACAACAACTACAACAACTACAACAACTGTTACAACAACAAGCACGACCACACAGGATCCTAAGTCGGCTCTCGACTCTAAGGTTTCCAAGTGGGGTGACGCTAACTGTGATAACGGTATTGATATGGGCGATGCAGTACTCATTATGCAGGCACTTGCTAACCCCAACAAGTACAAACTTACAGATCAGGGCAAGTACAATGCTGATGTTTATGAGGCTGGAAGCGGCATCACAACAAACGATGCTTATTCTATCCAGAAGTTCCTTCTCGGACTTACAACAAAGCTTCCCGAGAGCTACTCAGACAATATAGCATCAGTTGTTACAGATGCTCCCAAGACTACAACTACAACAGCTAAGGAAGAGACAACAACAACTACTACAACTACAAAGCCTGCTGCAAAGACTATTTTCAAGAGCTCCTTTGATTCGAGCACAGATAGCTGGTCAGGCAGAGGTAATGCTTCTGTAGATGTAAGCTCAGACAGCTTCTATTCAGGTAAGTCACTTTATGTTTCCGGCAGATCAGCTGAGTGGAATGGTGCTGCATACAGCCTCGGCTCAGATTTCGTAGCTGGTCAGACATATAGCTTCAGCGCTGCTGTTCTCCAGCAGTCTGGAAAGGACGCTACATTCCAGCTCTCACTCCAGCAGGGTGACGGCAACTCAGCAGTTTATACACCTATCGCTAAGGCAACTTGTAAGGATGGTGTATGGACAAAGCTTGAGAATACATCATTTACAATCCCTGACAACTCAGGCGATATGCTCCTCTATGTAGAGACTGTCGAGAGCTCAGGCGATACAATGAACTTCTACCTTGATGAAGTACTTGCAGGTACTGAGGGTGTTCAGTCATCAGTTGAAACAGGCAAGGGCACAGTTGGCGAGCCTCCTAAGAGCAGCGGCGGTGCTTCAGTTGATACTTCCAAGAAGCTTTGCGCTATCTCATTCGACGACGGTGCATCAGCTACGAGCACAAATGATCCTGGCTACAGAATCATAAATGCTCTTATCAAGAACAACATGACAGCTACTTTCTTTAACGTAGGAAGCTGGATCAAGACAAATCAGCAGATTCAGTATGAGTATGAGAACGGCATGGAAGTTGCTAACCACACTCAGTCACATCCTCACCTTGGTTCTATGGGTTCATCTCAGATAAGAAGCGAGTGGGAGCAGTGTAATAGCAAGCTCAAGAGCATTATCGGCGCTGAGCCTTCACACCTCATGAGATTACCTTATCTCGAGAGCAACGGAACAGTTCAGTCAGCACTTTACGATGTACCGCTTATCAGCTGTGCAATCGACACAGAGGACTGGAACAATGCTTCTAAGGATGCTATCGTAAACAAGATCAAGCAGGCTGCACAGAACGGTTCACTTGAGGGTGCTATCGTACTCTGCCACGAGAACTACCAGACAACAGCAGCAGCTATGGAGGAAGTTCTTCCTTGGCTCGCTCAGAATGGTTACCAGAACGTAAACATCTCTGATATGGCAGCAGCTCACGGCAAGACTCTTGCAGGCGGTCAGGTTCATACAAGAGCATAATCCGCTATTGGGAATAAAAAATCGTGCCGGTCGCAGTATCGGTGGCCGGCACACTAATTAAGATTTCTCCAAATTTTAATATCCCCTGAAAGGCAGTCGGTGAAAATCGGCTGTCTTTTCATTTTTACAGAAAAAATGATATAATATATGTGACCATGTCATACTCCGATACGTGTCTATAGTGAAAGGAGCTGATGGATATGCAAAAATGCGGCTGCGCTCGCGAGGCGGTCGAAAGATACGGCGATATGCTGTATAGGATATGCCTGCTTTCGCTTGGGAATACTGCTGACGCAGAGGATGCTGTGCAGGAGACATTTATAAAATACGTGCAGAAGTCTCCTGATTTCAGCAGCGGCGAGCATGAAAAAGCATGGCTTATCACTGTAGCTACAAATAAATGCCGTGATATGCTGAGATATCGTACAAGGCACAAGACCGAAAGTGAGGAACTCCTCCTCGGTTATGCTATAGAGAAAGAGGACAGCGGGATACTTGACGCTCTTATGGAGCTTCCAGAAAAGTACAAAACTCCGCTCATGCTCTTTTATATAGAAGGGTAC
Organism: Ruminococcus sp.; assembly: GCA_017961625.1. GTDB lineage: Bacteria > Bacillota > Clostridia > Oscillospirales > Ruminococcaceae > Ruminococcus. The sequence continues at coordinate 2,864 of JAGCWY010000009.1, forward strand.
AAGGTGGACGAGACAGCAGATATCATGGGAATAAGCCTTTCAGCAGCAAAAATGCGCCTGTCAAGGGGCAGAAAGCTGCTGGAAGAAAAATACAGAAAGGAGTATATGTAATATGGATAAAAAGCTTAAAAAAGCGGCAGATAAGATAAAAATGCCCGAGGACATGAAGGCGCGTATCATCAATGCCTGCGAAGCTGCGGAGAAGAAAAGACCTGATACCAGTGATAACGACGGTTATATCGACGTTGTAAGCTCATCAGAGCGCGTAAATCCGGGAAGCCATATAATCAGGACTATCAGCACTGTAGCAGCCTGCGCAGTTCTTGTAGGCGGACTTGGTGCTGCGGGAGTATTTCTCCACAATCAGCGCAGCGCTCATATACCCGGCGCTGGGATGATAGATGAAACAGAGTGCAAAAGTTTAACATTCGTTGATTTCAGTACATTCGAGTACAGATTTGACGCAGGCGACGGCAAAAACGGCAAATACTCAGCCGAGACCTACGCAAAGCTTTCGGATTTCCTCAATAAGTTCGACTGGGCCCCCCCTGTGGAGAAACCTGAGGGAAGAGACATAGATGCTGACGTTGAGGAACCGGTATACGATATCAGGTGGACAAGAGGCAATACCCCGCCGGTCGAGTGTGATCTTCATATTGCAAACGACGGCTATGTGTCCTATCAGGAGAGTATGATGGACTTTGAGACAGGTGGTCAGATGCCTCTCACCGAGAACAGTAAGTGGTATAAGGTAGACTTTGACGCATTTGACAGAGGAGTACAGGCGATACTTGCCGAGGAAACAGCAGAATCGCCTTTTACAGACATACTGAATACTGCATTTGGTGCATTTCCATTTATTAATTCCGGTCTTTATGAAACAACAAATGAAAAGATTGAAAAGATGATCGAAATCTACAACTCGCAGACGTGGACTGAGTGCGACTGTCCTGATAAATTCATTGATTTTGTTCCTACTGAACCAAGCAGGGATTATTTTACTGTTTTATGTGGAACGGGAGATAATATAACGTATCTCATGACAACTTATGATGGTTATACCTGCGTTTATAGCAAAAAATATATCAATGAAGAAGCAGATCCTGAAAAGAGCGACAAGAAATATTATAACTGCAATGATACAGGATTTGGCGAAAAGCTTTTGGAAGTGTATGATTATGTAGAAAACGATAATGTTGAAGAAGGCGCACAGGATATGGCAGATTATAACAGGATCGTCGATTTCTTTAACAGTTACGATAGTAACAGTTACGATAGCGGAGCTCTTGTTGTCTGGTGCGATGAAAATGGCGGCTGGAATAAACAAGACCTTGATAATGATCAGTTTCAGACGGTGAAGAATTATTTCAGCGAGCATGAGGTCAAGGATATCGTTCCAAACACATTCGGACGGCTCGAAGGGAAAAAATGGAATGATGAATTCGGATTTTCACAGATACAGCTCTATGACAGTGAGAAACAGGAGCATACTATACTGTATATTTCAAAGGACAGCAGCCTAATCGCTGTTAAAAGATCTTCTAACAGTGCAATGGAAGAAAATGTAACCTTATACAGCGCAGAAGGACTTGAAGCTTTACAGTTTATACGTAATTTTGCATAATAAACAAAAAACCGCACATCATAAGATGTGCGGTCTGCTTTTACCTTAATGCATACAGCTTTTTGAAGTCCGTAGGCGTGCAGTGCTTTATCTCCTTGAAGATACGGTTGAAGGTGGTCAGGCTCTTGAAGCCGGAACGCATTGCCACCTCCGTGATCGGTATGCTCGGGTCGAGCAGGAGAAGCTCCGCCGCCTTGGTACGCCGTGCGTTTATGTACTGCAAATATGACATAGCGTTATATTGCTTGAAGATACGCGAGAAATGGTACTTGCTGTAGCCAGCTACGTCGGCAAGCTGTTCCAGCGTGATATCGTACATATAGTTATTGTCGATATATTTCAGTACGGTACCGAACTTTTCGCTGTACTCGTCGATCTTTTCGTCGTCGCAGTCCATGACAATCTTCTGCTGCTCCAGCTGGTACTCTCTCAGAGCCATGAAGAGCTCTATCACCTTGACGTATATCTTGACGTCTGCAAGCTCCGACTTGGAGTTGTAGAGCGAAAGTATATCGAGCATGGTCTTTTTCGCCAGAACGTGCAGCTCCTTATCCATATCTGCGCATATAAGTACAGGAGCGTTAAGTGAGCGCATTACTGGCTCAAGAGCAGATATTTCTCCGAGGATACTGTTATCGCACTGGAAAATGATACGACGTCCCGGAATAGCGAGCATACTATGAAGCTCGCAGGGTGGAACGATTAGAACATCGCTTTCGGGAATAGGATAGTCTATCCCGTTTACAGTAACAGTATATTCATTCTTCAAAGGCATGATAAGCTCGACCGCATTATGCCAGTGTACAGGATACTCTTCGGTCTGAACATTATCGTACAGCATGGCATATTTTTGAGTGTCATACTCAACAGTTTCAAATTCACCCGAAAGATGTTTTATCATTTTAATACCCCCCCTCTGAGCATTGATCAGAGGCTATGACCAAATATTGCTGTCTTTATGCTTGCACTGTGTTTTTTTATTAATACCATTATAACCTGTATTTCGTGTTTTGTAAATGCTTTTTGTACAACTTTGTGAAAACTATACAAATAGACTAACCAAAATTTGCGCAATATAGATGTACAAACAGATGAAAAATTACATTAAAATTACAGCAAAATTACAGCATAACGACAAAAATCCCCTGACGACCGCATATCGTCAGGGGATAAATTATCATGCAAAAAATATTACAGTTCAGGTGTATCGGGATTGGTAGTATAATCTGAATAATCAGTGCCGGAATTCGGATACTCCTGGTAGTAATCTGTCGATGTATCTGTTGCTGTTTCAGCTGTGACTTCAGCTTCACTGTTCTGTGGAGTTGCTGCCTTTCCACCAAGGAATCCAGCGAGCAGAGCTCTGATGTCAACGCCAGTAGCAGCTGTAAGACCGTCAGTGATCTTTGTGGTAGAACCGATGATGTCGCCTACAAGTCTGCTGGAGTTGCCGTCGCCGTACATTGTGATCTTGTCAACATTGGCAAGAGGTGTAGCAGCATTCTTTACGACCTCGGGCAGAGCCTTGAAGTACATTTCAAGCACAGCAGCCTCGCCGTACTTCTTCATAGCCTCAGCCTTGGCATTGATACCCTCAGCCTCAGCAAGTCCCTTAGCGCGGATAGCGTCCGCTTCAGCCTTACCTACAGCAGCGATACCCTCAGCCTCTTGCATCTTAGCGAATTTCTGAGCTTCAGCCTCAGCTTTCTGAGCCTCAGCCTCCTGCTCACGCTGGAAACGGTCAGCCTCAGCCTTTTTCTTGAACTGGTAGAGTCTTGCGTCAGCCTCCTGCTGAGCCTTGTAGCGGTCAGCCTCGGCTTTCTTCTTGATTTGAGCATCGAGAGCCTTTTCAGTTACCTCTGCCTCGCGAGCCTTGAGCTCAACGTCCTTTTCGGAAGCGGCGATGTTTGCGTTAGCCTTTGATACCTCAATGGACTTACGCTGTTCCTCTCTCTGGATCTCGTAAGCAGCGTCTGCAATAGCAAGCTGAGTATCAGCCTCCTTCTTGAGTTCTGCCTGACGGATAGCAAGCTCGTTATTTTTCTGAGCAATCTCTGTTTCAGCGAGTATCTTAGCGTCATTGGCTTCTTTTTTAGCTTGAGCCTTGGCAATTTCAATCTCCTTTTCGGACTCAGCGCGTGCGATAGCAGCCTTCTTCTGGATCTTTGTGGTGTTGTCGATACCGAGATTCTCAATAAGGTTCTGGTCGTCTGTGAAGTTCTGAACATTGAATGAAACTATTTCAAGTCCCATTCTATTTAGGTCGGGAGCAGCGTTCTCCTGAACCTTTTCAGCAAATGCCTTGCGGTCATTGACCATAGCCTCAAGTGACATCTGACCAACGATCTCACGCATATTACCTTCAAGTACCTCTCTTGCGACTTTTGCAACATAAGCGGTGTCTTTGTTGAGGAAGTTCTCAGCACCGAGCTTTATGAGCATCGGATCGCTGCTTACCTTAACGTTTACGTTTGCGTCAACGTTAATGTTGATATAGTCAGCTGTAGGAACAGCGCTTGAAGTCTTTACGTCAACAGCAATGAGCTGGAGTTTCAGTTTATCTACACGCTCAAAGAACGGGATACGAATACTTGCTTTACCGATTATGATCTTCTTTCTGAGACCAGAGATTATGTAAGCTGTATCCGGCGGAGCCTTGATGTAGCCGGTGAAAATAATAATGAGAAGGACGATGATACCGATTCCGATTGGAATGATTGCGCCCAAGTTGATGTCCTCTATCATAAGAGCCATCATGTTGAAATTGTTTAACATATAAACCTCCATATCATAGTAAATGTGCTTATGCGGAGCACCAAACTACAGCAGCTGACGTGTTTCAACTGCATGATGCTATTATATATGATTTTTACTTGTTTGTCAATACACTACAAAAATTACACTTCGTATAAGAATAATATTGCTTTTATGCATAATGCACAGAAGGATGCATCCTTATTAAGAGTTCACATGAACTGATTATACAGTTTTAAGAACCCACAAGTCGAAAAATACTTGTTTTTATCCTCTTTGGCTAATTATTACAGTTTGATTACAGTTTTTTTTATGCCTTGACTTTATAAGTATTCCCTATTATAATAGTTCCATATTCTACGAAAGGACGGTGAACACCATGACAATGTTCAAAAGCTTTTATAAGATGCCAAAATTGAATACTATTGATAACAATCATGGAGTTTGCCCGAAGTGTTCAGCCATGTGCTGAACTTTTGCATATACAGAGCATTATGCACTCCTACGGGAGTGCTTTTTTGTTGCGTTCGGGAAGACTCGGAAAGGAAAGAGTATGATAGAATTAAACGGAAAATACAATTCTGCCAAGGTCTTCACAGATATTATAGAGCAGGACGCTATCACTCAGATAATAGCTTTTTGCAGCCAGTCTGTCAGCGCAGGTTCAAGGATAAGGATAATGCCTGACGTTCATGCAGGAGCAGGCTGTACTATAGGTACTACCATGACGATTACGGACAAGGTCATACCCAATCTTGTGGGAGTGGATATAGGCTGCGGAATGGAGACCGTAAGACTTAAGGAAAAGCATATCGAGCTGCAAAAGCTTGACAAGCTTATATATGAAAAGATACCATCGGGCTTTGCGATACGTGAAAAGCCTCACCGCTATACCGAAAGGATCGACCTTGCAGAGCTTTACTGCATTGAGCATATAGCCCTTCTCCGCGCAGAGAAGAGCGTCGGCACTCTCGGCGGCGGAAACCACTTTATTGAAGCCGACAAGGGCGAGGACGGAAGCATATATATAGTTATCCACTCAGGCTCCCGTCATCTTGGCGTGGAGGTGGCAAGGTACTACCAGAACGAGGCTTACAGGAGGCTCAACAAGAGTTCTGACAAGGAGGAGGCTGAGCTTATCGAACGTCTTAAGGCGGAGGGAAAGCAGAAGCAGATACAGTCTGAGCTTAAAAAGCTGAAAAACACAAAGACAACTGATGTTCCAAAGCACCTTGCCTACTGCGAGGGCGAGCTCTTTGAGCAGTATATTCACGATATGAAGATAGTACAGCAGTTCGCGATGCTGAACCGTCAGGCGATGATGGACGAGATAATAAAGGGTATGCACCTCCATGCTGAGGAGCAGTTCACGACGATACACAACTACATCGATACAGAGACGATGTTACTCCGTAAGGGAGCAGTGTCCGCGCAGGCTGGGGAGAAACTCCTCATACCCATAAATATGCGTGATGGCAGCCTTATCTGCACAGGTAAGGGCAATCCCGACTGGAACTTTTCGGCGCCACATGGCGCAGGTAGACTTATGTCGCGTTCACAGGCGAAGCAGAACTTCACAGTTTCTGAGTACAAAAAGCAGATGAACGGCATATATACGACATCTGTCAACGCGCAGACGCTTGATGAGTGCCCCATGGCTTATAAATCAATGAAAGACATAGTGGACAATATCTGCGATACGGTTGAAATAAACGAGGTCATCAAGCCAATATATAATTTCAAGGCGGGTGATGAGTAAACAACGTCGGGATGTCCCTTGGGTATTCTTACAATAACTTGATTTACAGGAGAATTAATGGATATACAAATACTTTCAAATTCACATAAAAAATGGAGAGACGTTGCTACTTTTGCTGAAAAGTGTTCCTGGAGGGGAGGCAAGTATCTCGCAGAGTTAATGAAAAGCAATTCATTCAATGACTGGGAGCGTGTTTTTGCCGCCTTTGATGGCGATAAGATTATAGGATTCTGTACACTTACTGAAAAGGACGAGCTTGAGTCGAAATACCCATATAAGCCACTGATAGGTTTTGTATTTGTTGACGAAGCTTTTAGAGGCAGGAGAATATCCGAAAAGATGATATGCAAAGTAGGTGAATATTCCAAAAGCATCGGATTTGCCAAGATCTATATTATGAGCAGCGAAAAAGACTTGTACGAAAAGTACGATTTTGTCTTCGTTGGAGACTATGATACTATATATGGTGATAAAGAACATCTTTTCGTAAAAGAAATCTGAATGGAGAGAATTATGGATAAATTTGTATCATACGATAAAATGAGAAAAAAGGATAAAAAGAAGGTGGACTCTTCAAAGAGAGGAAGCTGGAACGGCGTTGACCCAGCCACAAAGGTGGTGGATACGGACAAAAGGCGCTACAGGCGTAAGCCTAAGCATCCAAAAAGCTACGAAGAATAACTGTCACAATGCACAGCCTCAGGACTGTGCATTTGTTTATATTACCATATTGAAATCGCGTTGACATTGTAGCGTAAACAGTATATAATTTTATTAACAGCAATTGGCAAGGGGAGTTTTTATGAAATTTATACATTTGTCCGACCTTCACCTCGGAAAGAGACTTAATGAATTTTCATTGATTGGGGATCAGGAGCATATCCTGAATGAGATATGTTCTGTAATTGAGAACGAGAGCCCCGATCTTGTTATAATAGCAGGGGATATATACGATAAGCCGGTTTCTTCTGGGGAGGCGGTGCGCCTTTTTGACGATTTTCTTACAAGGGTATCAGGAATGACTGGGCAGGTCTTTGCCATAAGCGGAAATCACGATTCTGCGGAGCGTATCGCCTTCGGCAGTCAAATCATGGGAAAGAGCGGTATACATTTATCGCCAGTATACAACGGAAAAATCACGCCCACAGTGCTCAGAGACGAGTACGGTGAGCTGTGCGTTTATATGTTGCCATTTATAAAGCCGGTGACGGTTAGAAGATTTTTTCCGGACACTGCTGTGGAAAGCTACACTGACGCGGTAAATGCGGCAATAGACGCAATGAACATAGACTTTTCAAAGCGGAATATCCTTATTACACACCAGTTCGTGACTGGAGCGCAGAAGAGTGACTCAGAGGAGATATCCGTAGGAGGCAGCGACAACGTTGACAGCTCTGCCTTTGATGGCTTCGACTACGTTGCTCTTGGACATATCCACGGACCTCAAAACGTAGGCAGCGAGCGTATACGCTACTGCGGAACGCCCCTGAAATACTCATTTTCCGAGGCAAAGCAGGTGAAGTCCGTAACGGTTGGGGAGATAGGTGAAAAGAGAAGCCTTTCCATTAGGACTGTGCCACTTGTGCCGTTGCGTGATATGCGTGAGATTCGCGGAAGCTTTGAGCAGGTAATCTCTAAGGAGTTTTGTGACAGGGGAAATACAGAGGATTATCTCCGCGTTGTTCTCACCGATGAGGAAGAGATTCCCGAGGCTATGGGAAAGCTCCGCACGGTATATCCAAATATAATGATAGTAGAGTACGACAATCGCCGCACGAGGAGCGTTCATGACAGCATGGAGACAGCAGAGGCTGAAAACAAACAGCCTATCGAGCTTTTTGAGGAGTTCTACAGGTTCAGCAATGGCGGAGATATGTCTGAGCCACAGCGTCAGCTGATGCAGTCGCTTATCGAAAGAATATGGGAGGGAGAACAATGAGACCAATCAGACTTGAAATATCTGGTTTCGGTCCTTATTCCGGACTGACGGTACTTGACCTCGAAGCCCTCGGCGATAAGGGACTTTATCTCATAACCGGAGATACAGGCGCAGGAAAGACAACTATATTTGATGCCATAACCTATGCTCTCTATGGGAGTGCCAGCGGAGAGAATCGCGACGATGACAGTATGCTCAGGTCGAAGTACTCATCCCTTGATACTCCCACTTATGTGGAGCTCATATTCGACTATGCTGGCAAGCGCTATAAGATAAAGCGCAACCCCGCTTACGAGAGGCAGGCAAAGAGGGGCGGAGGAGTAGCTCAGCAGCCTGCAAGCTCGGAATTTACCTATCCGGATGGCAGGGTATTGTCTGGAAAAAGAGAAGTGGATACAGCTGTAGCGGATGTCGTCGGGCTCACAGAGAAGCAGTTCAAGCAGATAGCCATGATAGCTCAGGGCGATTTCATGAAGCTCATAACCGAGGACACCTCCCAACGTCGGGAGATACTAAGGCATATTTTCAGGACAAAAAACTATCAGACCTTACAAGAGGCTCTTAGGCAGGAGTGCGGTGCTCTTAAAAGTGAGTGCGACAGCCGCCGTGAGGGACTGAAGCAGTATGTCGGCGGCATAGTATGCGCAGAAGATGACGAATACGCGGAGGAGGTCGCAAGACTCAAGGAGGATCTTCCGCTACTAGAGTATGTCAGGGAGACGGTAAACAAGCTCATGACACGTGATAGGGCTCAGTCCGAGGTGTATACCCTTGAGGGGGAGAAGCTGGATGAGAGGCTGGCTGAGGTGAATGGGCGAATATCCAAAGCTGAGGAAAAGGCAAAGCTTACAGTTGAGAGGAAACGTGCTTCAAGACAGCTCGACGACCTGCGGGAGCGCTGCAGGCTACTGGAGGAAAGCTTTGAAAAGGAGAAAGCACGCCAGATGGAGCTTGAGAGACTGAGGGGAGAGATAGCCTCACTTGAAGCTGAAATGCCGCAGTACGCAAAGGCATCTGAGCAGGAAAGGCAGCTTTCGGAAATAAAGGAGAGTCTTTCAGCGATATCAGCGGAGCTTGACAAGGGCGTAGTCGAAAAGAACGAACGCGAGAAGAATCGTATATCCATGAAAAAAGAACTTGCTATACTTGAGGGAACGGCTGAGAACAAGGCTAAGCTCACAGTGGAGAAGGATGAGCTGGGTCGTAGAGCCTCCGAACTTTACGACTTAGAGAAGCTCCTCGGTGATTATGAGAGCAACTGCATAAAAGTAAGGGATCAGAACGCAGAGTATAAGGAGCGTCAGGCTGAACACGACAGTCTGGTGAAAAAGTACGAGGCGCTTACTGGGGAGATATACGTCTTGAAAAAGCGGCGCTCCGAGATAGAGGGGTGCGAAGCGGAAAAAGAAAAGTTTCTGAGAAGCCTTGAAGGGCTGGAGAAGCGTTCTGCCGAGCTTAAAGCACTTTCGGAGGACATAAAGGAATGTGAAAAGCGTTTCAGTCAGCGCGATGAAGCCTCGGAGCTCTACAGTGAGGCAGCAGACAGGGTAAGGCGTCTTTCCGAAAGGTACGAGCAGGGCTACAGAGCATTCCTCGATGATAGAGCTGGAGTGCTTGCAGAGAGCCTTAAGGACGGAGAGCCATGCCCGGTGTGCGGTTCACAGGAGCACCCTTCGCCTGCGAAAAAACAGGTGGGAGCTCCGACGGAGCACGAGCTTGAAGTAGTGAAGAAGGAGCTCGAAAAGGCTCGCCAAGCTGCTGAAAGGAACAGCACCGAAGCCTCTGCCGTTAAGGCAAAAGCAGATGAACTGGAAAAGTCACTTACTGTAAGGCTTTCTGGGCTCCTCGGTTGCAGTATAGCTGAGGGGGCAGAGTACTGCGGCAGGGAGATGGAGGACTGCCGGGTACAGCTCAGTAAGGTCTCGAAAAAGCTTACTGAGACAGAGAAGCTCATCTCCGAAAAGGAGAGGTTAACTTCCGAGATTTCGTCAAAAGAGAAGCAGGAAGCTGTTACTATGGAGGCAGTATCCGAGTCCGACAGGGAGCTTGCAAAGCTCAGGAGCAAGTGCGATACCTCCGAGGGCATGCTGAAGCAGCTCCGTGCGGCAGCAGAAAAAGGCATAGAGGATATCATCGGAGACTGTCTTCTTGAAAATGCCCGTGACAGCATAGTTTCTGAGAGACTTGCCCTCATGGCGCGGAAGGCAGGGATAGAGGCTCAGCTTTCGGCGGAACAGGAAAGGGCTGCCCGAAAAGCTATGCTGGAAAAGGCTCTGCCCGAGCTTGAAGAAGAGATAAACGGACTGAATGAGAGACTTACGGAGCTGACTGCGCAGAAGGCGGCTTCGGGCAGCAGGCTCACTGAGATAGGTGTGCAGCTTATGGAGATGCGCAGAGGTCTCAGCTTTGAGAGCAGTGAGAACGCTACTATATGCGTTGTATCATTACAAAAGAAGTGTGCCGAGATAAAAGCTGCTTTTGAAGCGGCTGAAAAAGCGCTCAACGAGTGTGAAAAGGAGATTTCCGGACTATCAGGAAGGCTAGATCAGCTGAATTTGCAGATAGAGGAGCATGCTGACATAGACGGTGAAAAGGCAACAGCCGAAAGATCGCGGCTCACAGCAGAAAAGACTCAAATCACGGCTAAGCTCAGGCAGCTGCATACAAGGCTTTCGGTGAACGACTCCGCTCTTAAAAATATAATGAACGGCTCCGAGGAGCTCTTGGAGCTCGAAGCGAAGTACGCATGGGTGAAAAATCTGTCGGATACCGCCAACGGAAAGTTGTCGGAGCAGAGCAAATTCATGCTTGAGACCTATATACAGACAGCGTATTTTGACAGGATAATCCACCGCGCAAATCAGCGTCTGATTGTTATGACAGACGGACAGTACACTCTTGAAAGACGGACGGAATATGAAGACAAGCGAACACAGGTTGGACTTGAGCTTGACGTCATTGACCATTATAACGGTTCAGTGAGGAGTGTAAAGACCCTTTCAGGCGGAGAGTCATTCAAGGCGTCCCTTTCGCTGGCGCTTGGTCTTTCCGACGAGATACAGTGCTCCGCAGGCGGCATAAGGCTCGATACCATGTTTGTGGATGAGGGCTTCGGCTCTCTTGACGAGAATTCCATAGAGCAGGCTATGCGAGCCCTTGCAGGACTGTCCGACGGCAATCGCCTTGTTGGGATAATATCCCATGTACAGGCGCTGAAACAGCGTATCGACAAACAGATAGTAGTCACCAAGGACAAGGACGGCGGAAGCCGTGCAGAGCTTATAATCTAAAATGACCGCAGTTTTAATAACTGCGGTTTTTTACAATGGATGCTTTGTGCATAATGTCTAAAGCTCATGCAAAATAGGTTCATCAAAGCCCTGTTTTATGGCTACTGAAAAGCGTGATTCTGTTATTTCTCACAAAAATATGGCTATCGCGGCTCTGTTTGTTGATTTTTTCCTTACGAAATGATATAATTATATTGTTGAATTCATTTTTTTGTAAAAATTTGGAATGCAGAAAATGAGACATGGAGTGATAACAGAATGAAAATGACAAGATGTCCCGAAAAGCATTATTATGATGCTGATAAATACGAGACCTGTCCCTACTGCTTAGAAGAAAAACGAGTAGCAGAGAGTGGTATAGCTCCCAAGAAAGCAAAGATAGTAAAGGTAAGGGCTGTAAAGGCGCATCACACTGTCGAAGCAGTGGTAAAGCCGGTAGAAGCAAAGCCTGTTGAAAATAAGCCCGAACCTCCCAAGAATGAGGAAAAGCCGGAAGCAAAAATGCCCGAGCTCTCCAATAAAAACGTGAAGGCGGAGGAGAAGAAGCCCGAACTTCCCAAGAATGAGGCAAAGCCGGAAGTAAAAATGCCTGAATTCTCCAATAAGGACGTGAAGGCAGAGGAGAAGAAGCCGGTAGCTTCAAAGAAGGACGTCAAGGCAGAGGAAAAGAAGCCTGAACCTTCCAAGAAGGACGCCAAGGCAGAGGAAAAGAAGTCTGAGCCTCAAAAAAAGGATACCAAGGCAGAAGAAAAGAAGCCTGAACCTCCCAAGATGG
>JAGCWY010000103.1 GCA_017961625.1 Ruminococcus sp.
GTCACCATTACACAATCCCACAGATGGCTTAAAATAGCCGTTTGTGGGTTTTCCTTTTTTCTGAAAAATGAGTTTGTACGCTATTTGTATGCTACTCATATTTTTTCAGCGTACAAGCATCGCTTTTTCACAGTATCACTTATGCATATCAATGAATAATATTCATTTAGCTTTTTTTGCATAGAATAAGCTCGCTGCCTGTTTTGTCAGATGTCAGCGAGCTTATTCTTATACTATACCTTCATGGTATTATTCTGATTCTGTATCCTCCTTCTGCGGCAGAAAGGCAAAAGCTTTATCCATAGCTTCCGAAACCCTTGCCTGTGCATTCTGAAACATATGTGAGTACACATTCAAAGTTGTTCCCGAATTACAGTGACCTAATGCACCTGAAACTGTAGTAACATCAAGGCCTGCTGAAATAAGCGAACTTGCCGCAAAGTGTCTGAAGCTATGTATACCGTAAAAAGGCATATCATTCTTCTCGCAGAACTCTTTCAGCCAGCCGTAGGGTGTCTGATTGTTCATGGGTTCGCCATTCCATTTAACAAATAAACGGTCAGTTTCTACCCACTTATCTCCGAGGCGGAGAATTTCTTCGTCCTGCTCCAGCTTATAGTCTTTCAGTATCTCCATTATATACGGAGATATTTTTAAAACTCGCTGAGAGCGTTTTGTCTTTGTGGTGTCGGTATATATACCACGCTCTGCGGTATAATTTGAGGTACGCTTAATAGTAATGATATTGTTCTCAAAATCAATATCCTTCCATTCAAGACCGAGCATCTCGCTCCTGCGGAAACCGCTGTAAGCTATCAGAAAGAAGAATGCCTTATACTTCAGAGGCTCTCCTTGAATAGCAGTAAGCAGATGCGCCATCTCTTCCTGTGAATAAATCTGTTTCTCCTTGACCTCGCCTTTCGGGATAGTTACCTTCCTGCAAGGATTGTCCGATACCAAGTCCATACGGACCGCATAGCTGAATACGTCTGAGATAAAGCTCAGGTTGTGACGGATCGTTTTCGGTGCGAGGGGCTTGCCTGTCTTTTCGTTTGCCCCCTCCTTGGCGAGAGAGTTCACAAAGCCCTGCAACTGCCTTGCTGTGATCTTGTCGATACGCAGGTGACCGATAGCAGGGTATACACGGTGCGTGAGCTGGAGCATACGCTCATATGTAGTGCTTCTGAGAGTATTCTTTGCGTAGCTCTCGAACCATTCCTCCGCAAGCTCCTGAAACTTCATAGCCGAAGCCTTGTAGCCATGATTGACAGCTTCCTCAAACATAACCGCCTGACGATTCAGTTCCTTTTCAATCTGTCGCTGTGACATACCCTCGTCAGGCTTCCAGGTCATTGACTGTTCCTTGTGTCCACCGTACACATCATATGATATTATGTTTTTCAATTGAGCGTACCAAAACTAATGCTATTTAAAATAGTACCAAATCTTAATACTCAAATATACATTTTCAGTATTACTATCAGTACCAAATCTGACGTTCGTTTAAATTGATACAAAAAAACAGGAGCAAAACTGCTCCTGTTTTTCGTATATAATATGTCCTGCAGCTTTACTTGACTATCCTTTCGCAGTAAACCAGGTATCTCTGGCTGTTCACACCGTAGGGGTGACAGGTATAAAGCGTGAGCATATCCCTGCCGTTTTTGATAAGTATCGGCTTGACATCATCAGGTTCGATGATCTTTATTCCCGTTACCTTATACTCCAGCGTATACCAGAAGTTCTCTATGCGGACTATATCCCCTGTTTCGAGCTTCTCAACATAGCGCAGGAAGTCAGAGCCGCCAAGTCCGCGGTGGACCGCTATTACGCAGTTGGTATTCGTACCGCCGATAGGATAAGAGGTATTGGTCAGATGTCCGCAGCCTGCCATCATATTATCGTCGTTAGCTCCGAGGAAGATAGAAAGCTTAAGATCAAGCTTTTCTATTTCAAGGGTTCCTATACTCTGTGATGTTATCCCATAGTCTTTGAGGTTTATCTCGGGATACATATATGACGATGAGCTGTTCAGCGATTTCTGATTAGTATCAAAAAGCTCCTTATTGCGCCGCCGCATATACTGATACAGCTTATCCAGATAGGGCTGTTCTTCAGCGGGTTCGGGATTAGTCAGAACCACCTTATACGGCGCAGGCTTACCCTCGTCGTCCACAGGCATTTTGTCTGCGTTGGGAAGCTTGCCGTTTTCGATAGCCTCCTCGATGAACTTGTCTCTTTCCTCCTCGAAGACCTGGATATTATCGTTTACCTTTTTTCCGATTATGATCCTGCTGACATAGGGGTACAGAAAAAATCCAAGTCCGATAAGAAATATCAGCAGCAAAAGAATTATCAGGATTCGTCGCTTTTTCTTCTTTTTGTCCTTTTTTTTCAATGTTGAGATCACTCCTAAAGGGGAAATGCCGCTTATAATAAGCGGCA
>JAGCWY010000104.1 GCA_017961625.1 Ruminococcus sp.
GTGATCGGGTATCTGATCTCAGAGGGGCTTGCAGATGCGGCGTATAAGGACGATAGCACAAAATAGCACATTATATGCACGGCGAGCAATAACGATGTTGCATTATTGCTCATATGTGCAAAGTAAGGCGGTGAGTATATGGCATTTTTACAGCCCGATAGAGTGTATACAGCTTACGGCGTGACAGTCAAGCAATACTATCTCACGCAACATAATCCAAACAACATAGCTATGCCGCAAAAGCGCACAAAGCCGCTTATAGGCATAACGCTGCATAACACAGGCGACATATCACAGGCAAAAGGCACGACAGACGCAGAGCAGTATACAAGGGCGACTGTCAACGGAAATATGGGCACGGTGCGTGTACATTTCTATGTTGACGCTGTTGAGGCGTGGCAAAATCTCCCTCTTGATTGGCAGGGATGGCACGCAGGGCAGAGCGGCAAAAAGGATCGTAACGGCTCAGAAGCCGGGAACGCACAGACCATATCCATAGAATGCATAATGTCGGGCAAAGGCGATGAAGCTGATAAGAAAGCCGAAGATAACGCTGCCCGGCTCATAGCGTACTTACTTGATACATACGGTATGGATGCCAATGAGAACTTGTATACACACAACTACTGGTGCAACATCCGAAACGGGAAAAAAGGCACGGTATATGAACTCAACAGGCTTGATGACGGATACAAGATGTGTCCGATATATATCAGGAAGCACTGGACTGACTTCATGCTCAAGGTCAAGGGATATATGAAGCCTGTGGAAAAGCCGAAAGCCCGATACTTTGTGCAGGTCGGTGCTTTTGCCGACAAGCAGGCGGCGGAGTATTACTTGAACTCAGTCAAGAAATATTATCCGGATGCTTTTATTAAGATCATAGACTGACAGAAAAGCCGCTCCAATATGGGGCGGCTTTTTGTTACCAACGTGTTACCAACGATATGTATTTTTACGCGCTTTTGTGCAATTTATACAAAGCAAAAAATCGCTATATATAGCCAAATATGCTATATATAGCGATTTAAAACAGCCGTTTTAACTGTTCATCAGACAGTTACCGCTTACGCATTGATGCGGGTTTGCGGGCATATTTGTTACCAACGTGTTACCAACACAGCGTTGATATAACTATTATTTCAGCATTTCTATCGTTTTCCGCAGCTCGTCAAGATCCTTGTGGGTATATACGTTGTCAGTGACATTATCAGATGCGTGACCGACAAGCCTTTGAATGCAGAGATGGTCTGCCCCGGCTGACTGCAAGCGTGACACGAACGTATGCCTTGTATCGTGAGGGATATGCCCCGTTTCTCTCAAAAGCGCATAATAATGCGAATATCTGATAGGAAAACCGCTCTTGTATTCCGTAACAAGCGGGATAATGCGTGAATGTATTGGAACGATCCTGTCTTTACCTGCTTTCGTTTTGCTCCCGCCTGTAAAAGTCAGGCTGTCAAGGTCGATGTTGTCTGCTTTCATCTTCAGGAGCTCATTCACGCGGAAACCGCTGTATAACAGTATCAGTGTTATATCACGGAGCGCTGACTGTTTCTGTGCCCACAGCGCAGCAATCTCGCTTTCTGTAAACGGCTTGTGGATGTTCCCCGCCTCGGCATACTCGCTTTCGATGAACTCCGAATAGTCTTTCGATATGATCTCATACTTCAAGGCATATTGTGATACGCCGCGAATAACAGCCAATAAGCATTTCATTGATGTTGCACTCTGATGCGTGTATCTGTTGATTATGCCTTGATAATGCTGCAAGCGCAGCTCTGCAATGGGGATATCGTGCAGATCCTTGCACTTTCCGAAAGCGTTAGTATAGCCCGACATTGCTTTGTTTCCGACTTTCTTTGTCTTTATCCATTCACTGTAAACGTCCGCAAATGTGGCATTATTCCCGATGTCATACGGGCTTTTGTTATACTCTGCAAGAGCTTGCAGAGCCTCGGCGCGGGTGCGGTAGTATCCTAAGACCGGACGGCGCTCGGTGAGCCTGTCACCGTCACTTGTATATGTACACGCTAACCGCGCCATATACGGCTTGCGGCGTTTTCCTGTCAGTTTGGTTATCGTACCGTATCCGTTCGGCATTTTCACACAATCACGCCCTTTCTGTTTGTGTAAAAAATCACACAGCAAGTATTGACAACGGCGCAGGGATGTGCTATAATGTGTATGTAATCATTCGTATGACCATTCCTTTCATGGCAAAATACTCATCTATTTCTCCAAGATCATCCGCTCTTGTCGCGCAACAAGGGCGGATTTTCTTTATATCTTTGAGATATTGGCGACAGCCCTGCCGAGGATGCGCACGCCGTCCAAGTCTATGCCTTGTATGATTATCGGCTTGTATCGCGTGTTGCAGGGTGCAAGCGTGAGCTGATTATTGTCCCGGTCGTAAAATACACGCTTCAAGGTGCATTCCCCGTCCCTGTCCGTCTGCACGGCAGCGATGACACCGTCATCCACCATATCGCATTGCTTTATGAGCACGATATCGCCGTCATAGATATGTGCATCAATCATACTGTCGCCCCGGCAGCGCAGGGCAAAATCCGCGTCTATATCGTCAAACTCAAAGAACTCCGAGCGCTCATTGAAAAGTGGATCACCGCAGGCAATATCCCCGATAAGGGGATATTTTTTTTTGCGCAAAGCCGATATGTTGATTATATCGGGCTGTTCTTTAGCGTCAAGTATTTCTGATGATGGTATCTGCATAACATCACAGAAATGCTTTAGAAACGCTGCGCCCATCTCCCTTTCATCGCGTTCATAGGATGCGTATGTGCGAGCTTTGATACCGAGCAGCTCTGATATCTGTGATTGTGATAATCCCGCTTGTATGCGGATTTTTTTTATATTCTCACTAATACTCATATAAACACTCCCTTTCTATTATTATTATACACGCCGTGTGTAATTATGTCAATGTCACAACACTAATTGTGTATAATATTGATAAAAAAACCGAGTTATTTTGTGTAAAATTATCATTGACACTACACAGCAAGTGTTGTATACTACACACATACAGTGTTGCATACACTGATAGTGTTGATAAAAACATAGTGAGGTGATATTGTGAAAGAGACATTTAACAACATCAGAGCAGAGCTTGCAAGAAACAAGATGACCATCGAGGAATTAGCAGACTATCTCAATATAGAGCGTAAAACGTTCTATAACTGGGAACTCAAGGGCGACTTTCCTGCAAGGTATATCAAGCCGATGGCGCAGTGCTTCAAGTGCACAACTGATTATCTGCTCGGCAACGAAAACAAGGGAGAGTGACAAAGATGCAAGTGAAAGAGATAGTCATACTGACTTATCCCGCAGTAAGTCAGTATGTGCCGAGGGCGTTAGAGTGCCCGGAGTGCAGGCAGCCTACAAAGCAGTATGTCACCGCTCTGACCGTCCTTGACCGTGCGCCGCTCAGGTGCGATTACTGCAAGCGGTCGTTTATAACGTCATTCCGGGATAACAGACAAAGGAGCGTGGTATCTTGAGACCGAAGCAAGAGGGGCAGA
>JAGCWY010000105.1 GCA_017961625.1 Ruminococcus sp.
CAACAAAAGAATACACTGAGTCGTTTATGTCTATAATTCTTTCATAATCCACTGGTAATTTCAGTTGGATTGGTTTATAATAGTTCTCAGTGGTTATCATTTGTCACAGTTTGATTATATCACTAAAAACAGCTGCACGCAAGTTATTGTTGTGCAGTTTGTTTTTTTGCTATAAAATTCGGGGCCTCTTTACGAGGCCCCGTGTTCGTTTGGGAGACTGAGTTTTTTTACAGCCCCTTTTTATGATATACAAACGTATTGTTCTGTATTGCAGGATCAGTATTTAATGCAACTGCCTAAAAGCTTGCCGTCGCTGCCGCGGATACACATAAAGCTAGGTCCTTCGCTCCACGCGACAACACCGCCTTTTTCGTCCTCTCTCTTCCAGCTCGGTGAGGTAGGGTATAGATACCATGTGTCATAGTCTTCGTAATAATTAGCAACGATTGGCGGATTTTCTCTTATGTACTTAGTACCGTCGGAGCTTGCAGGCTCTTTTTCAAGCCAGTCTATATACTCCTGACCTTTAGCCTTGAGAAGTACCTCTCTTGCCTTATCTATAACGTCCTGCTCGTCAGTGATGCTTCCGAGCACCCTGTCGATTTGGATGGTACCGGCTTCATAGACCATATAGTTTTCGAGGTTCTTATAGTCAACTAATTCACCGTCTGGGGTATAATGCTTTAATGTACCGTCCGGTTGGTGATTGAGATAGAAATAGTTATAATTTTCTCTCAGCTCATTGATAGCTTTTAGTATCTTTTTGTCTTCTGCGTCAGGATCAGGCTCGGTTGCGGGGGCGGTTGGCGCCTCGGTCATTCTTTCAGTTGTTGTTGTGGCAGTAGCTGTAGTAGTCGCAGTTGTTGTGGAGGTTGTTTTTGTAGTGGTGGTAGATTTTGTCGTTGTTGTCGTTGCAGATGTTGTTGTACTGGTTGTTGCATTGACTTCTGTGGTTATGGGAGTATCTGTTGTGGTTACAGTTGTATCAGAGTTGTGGTCTTCAGTTATTCTCTGAGTACATGATGCGAGGAGAATGGGGATTATTATAAGCGGAACAATGTACTTTTTTCTCATATCTTATCACCTCATAAAATATAAAAAGGGCTACACTTTGGTGTAGCCCTGATATTTACTGATTATTCAGCGTCCTCAGCAGGAACTTCTTCTGTTTCAACTTCCTCTTCGTCAGCCTCGTCCTCGTTTTCAAGGAGAGCACGCATAGAAATGCTGATTCTCTTTGACTCTTCGTCGATATCAATGATCTTAACGTCAACAACATCGCCTACAGTAAGAACGTCCTTGACATTCTCTACTTTCTGGTCAGCGATCTGTGAGATGTGGATAAGACCGTCAACGCCGTCGATAATCTGAGCAAAAGCTCCGAAGCTTGTAATAGAAACGATAGTAGCCTTAACTACGTCACCTACCTGATACTGAGACTTGAAGATTTCCCATGGATTGTCCTCAGCCTTCTTGAATCCGAGAGAAATTCTATTAGCCTCTCTGTCAAGATCCTTAATGTATACTTCAAGAGTATCACCAACATTTACTACTTCGCTCGGGTGCTTGATTCTCTTCCAAGAAAGCTCTGAGATGTGTACCATTCCATCAATGCCGCCGAGATCAACGAATGCACCGAAGCTTGTGAGAGACTTTACCTTACCGGTATAGGTCTTGCCAACCTCTGCTGTCTCCCAGAATCTTGCTTTGGCTTCTTCCTTCTTGGCGTTCTGAACAGCCTTGATAGAACCTACTGCTCTCTTTCTGCCACCCTCTGATACCTCGATAACGATGAACTCTACCTTCTTCTTAAGAAGCTGTTCGAGTTCAGCGCCTCTCGGGAGACCTGTGAGTGAAGCAGGGATAAATACTCTAACACCCATAACTGTGAGTGTGATACCCTTGTTTACAACGCTCTGAACAACGCCCTCGAGAACAGTACCTTCTTCCTTAGCCTGTACTATCTTTTCATAGCCAGCCTGCTCGTCTACCTTTCTCTTGGAAAGAGCAGCTGTACCTTCTGCGTCGTTTACCTTGATAACAACGAGATCAATCTCGTCGCCAACGCTTACGATGTCGGAAGGCTTCTTTGAAGGATCGTCTGTAAGGTCGTCAAGAGCAACATAGCCAGTATGCTTTGTGCCGAGGTCTACGATAGCCTCTGTGTTGTTTACGGCGATAACAATGCCTTTAACTTTCTCTCCTGTATGTATTTTTTTGAATGATTCATCGATTGCCTGAGCAAAATCGATATCCTCATCCTGATTAGCTGCAAGAATTTCATTTTCTGCCATTTTGGTTTGTACCTCCTTGATTATATAAGCGGGGGTTGATGCCCCGGCAGTAATGCCGATATTTTTGGCATTTGGAAGCTTTAATGACCGAAGCTCGTCCGAATTTTCGATATGATACGTTTTACAGTACCGGCTGCAAACCTCAAAGAGCTTAACGGTATTGGAACTGTGCCTGCCGCCGACTACAAGCATAATGTCGGATTCCCTGGCAAGCATGGCAGCGTCTGACTGACGTGTGTCTGTAGCGTTGCATATCGTATCGTATATAACAATATTTGGATCGTCCTTCGGGATCACGTTTAAACACTCACCCCATACTACTATATTATACGTCGTTTGCGCCACAATTGCAAGCTTTTTTTGCAAATTTTTATAATTTTTTTCAAAAAAGTCTTTTAGCTCAAAGTTATCCTTGAAAACCATGCAATTTTCGTCACAATGACCAACTATGCCCTGTACCTCAGGGTGGTCTCTGTCACCTGCGATAAGGATAAAGTAGCCTTCTGCGGACTTTTCTGCCACTATTTTATGTATACGAGACACAAAAGGACAGGTCGCGTCCAGCATACGGTTGCCCTTTGCCTGTATCTGGTCGTATATCTCTCTGCCTACGCCGTGAGAACGTATAACTACGGTCTCGTCAGGGTTGAGCTCGTCAACAGATTCTATTATCCTTGCACCCTTTGCCTTCATATCATTCACAACGTCCTGATTGTGTATTATAGGACCTAGAGTTGCGACATTTGTATTCTTTTCCAGCTCACCGTAGACCATTTTCACTGCTCTGTCAACTCCGAAGCAGAAGCCAGCAGATTTTGCGACAGTGACCTTACTCATCAGCGCTCTCCTCCTTTGCATCTGCGGTGACCTCCGGCTCTCCCTCAACAAGCAGCTTTATGTCTGCCATATATCGGTTTTTGAGCTTTACGAGCTGACGGGGATTGGGAGTATCGCTTATCTCGCAGTATTCCTTAGGATCAATGGGCTTGCCGAATTTTACGGTAAGAGGAGTGCGGAACCTCAGCTTATCCCCGTAGCATATACCTACAGGTATTATAGGCTTTCCTGCTCTTGCGGCAATTAGAGCGGCTCCGGTATGACCTTTGCCAACTTTGCCGTCCTTGGAGCGTGTACCCTCGGGGAATATCATGAGGCTACGGTTTGAACCGAGCCTTTCAACAGCAGTGTCGATAACTGCGGTATCGCCTTTTCCGCGTGAAACAGGGAATGCTCCCAAAGAGCGTATTAGCCATGCAAAGAGTTTGTTATGGAAGAGTTCCTCCTTTGCCATGAAAGCAAATTTCCCCTTGGCTCCGCAACCGAGAAGGGGCGGATCGGCGTTGCTGCGATGATTGCAGGTATATATAACGGTGGTATCTTCCGGTACATTTTCCTTCCCTTCAAAGCGCAGCTTGTACATTAACGTAAAGTACATACGAACAATGAATTTTACTAAGTAATACATGATTTTCTCCTTTTTACGTCATACCCTTTGGATACAGAGCCTCATTTCTTTATCTTTTCGCTGATTATCTTCACGATAGCAGCTGCGGATTCTTCGAGGTTCAGCTCTGTTGTGTCTACGAGCAAAGCATCCTCAGCCTGTTTCAGAGGAGCTGTTTCTCGATGCATATCCTGATAGTCGCGCTTGATTATATCGTCAAGTATCTCCTGATATGTGGGACAGTCCGGCTTTTCAAGGAGCTCTTTGTAACGTCGGTTGGCTCTTTCCTCTGCAGAAGCAGTAAGGAATATCTTAACATCTGCATCGGGGAGAACTACTGTGCCGATGTCTCTTCCGTCCATGATAACGTTGTTCTCACGGGCTATTTTCTGCTGAGTTTCAAAAAGATAGGCTCTTACGGCAGGTATAGCCGAGGTGCGGGAAGCAGCCATAGATATTTCGGGAGTCCTTATAAGGTCGGAAACGTCTCTTTTTCCAAGGAATACTCTCTGTGCTCCGTCGATGAACTTAAGGGAAACATCAGCCTTGCCGAGGGACTTCTCGATATCCTTGTCAGGAATTTTGTTCTCGGTTATATATAGAGCGATAGTGCGGTACAGAGCTCCTGTGTCAACATAGATGTAGCCCAGCTGCTTTGATACCATTTTCGCTATAGTGCTTTTTCCTGCGCCGGCAGGTCCGTCGATTGCAATGTTTACAGTTTTCATTGTTTTTACTCCTTTATTGAAGGGCGCTTGCCCTGATTTACTTTGATAAACAATATTTTGTGTGGTTCAAGGCAATTACGCAAACGTCTGTCTGCCTTCGACCAACTAAAAGGTTATATCCCGATTACTTTTTTAGATGTTCCGAAATGGATATCACTGCGTCTGTGAGCAGAGCAGCGGACAGGAAGGTACCTGCGCCGAAGCATACTGCTTCAGGGAGCTTTTCGCTTAGCTTCTTTGAAATTGGGTGAAGCAGGTAAAAGTACCCTACAGCCATGATACCGAAGATAGAGCTTGATATCAGGCTCGACCTGTCAAGTATGGAAAAGTACCAGTTTTTGTATGTCCAGAACTGCTCATGGAAAATGAATTCCAGAAGATATGAGGCTGCAAGCTCAAATACCGTGGTGATAACAGTGGCAGTGACAAATATAAAGAAGGGATTTCTCTTTCTGCGTAGCAGAGCCAGTAGTATAAAAGCTCCGAAGGAATATATGGGTATCACCGGAAGGTGAAGTATACCCCTATTGTCAAAATAACGGTACATGATCCAGACCGTAGCTACCTCGTATATCCAGCCTGCAAAGCCTGCGGCTGTGAATTCAAACACATAGCGGAAAAATGTTCGCGAAAAGTCATTTTTCATAGCATTTATTTCACCTTTGCACCGAAGGGCATTAGGGCGAGTCCTGCCAGCTTAAACATCTGCATCCCGAAGGGTATGCCTATAACGGTGATACAGAGTATCAGGCCTGATACTGCAAAGCCTGCCGCCATTTCAAGTCCTCCGAAAAGCAACCAGAGTATATTGACTATGAAGCTTATCGGACCGCCGCCGTATTCTACTTCCTTGCCAAAGGGGGCAAATGACAGTTGCGCCATTTTGAAGCACTGCTTTCCTATTGGAATGCCAACTATGGTAAGACACCACAGCAACCCCACTGCTAGCCAACTGAGCCCTGCAAAAAATCCTCCAAATATCAGCCATAATAAATTACCTAAACAACCCATTTTGATCCCTTTCTATCATGATGATGTCATTACATATTAACAGCCGCAGTGTAAGCGGTCGAAAAAGCTATCTGTAAGTTGAAGCCGCCGGTATAAGCGTCAACGTCTATTACCTCTCCTGCGAAGTATAGGCCACTTACTAGCTTTGACTCCATAGTTTTCGGGTCTATCTCCTTTACTGAGACGCCGCCACTTGTGATTATAGCCTCGTCTAAGGGGCGAAAGTCAGATATCCTAACTGGGAAATGCTTTATAAGCTCTCCGAATTTTCGCCGTTCCTCCTTAGTTATGCCGTTTATCTTGCGCTCTGGAGCTATTCCTGACAGCCGTACTGCAACGGGTATCAGTTTCGCAGGAAGGAGCTTCCTGATGCCGTTCTGAAAGTCACGGTTGAGGTTATCAGCAAAATCACGTTGTATCCTTGCATCGAGTTGCTCGGGAGACAGGGCTGGTTTCAGATCTATCATAATCCTGTACCTGTCAGGCTGCATATCCCGTATATGTGAGCTTGCACTGAGAACGAGAGGTCCGGATATTCCAAAGTGGGTGAAGAGCATTTCTCCCATTTCACTATATATTGACTTGTTTCCATCTATAAGGTCTATGGTGACGTTGCGTAGGGAAAGTCCCATCATCTCTGCGCAGAACTTATCTGGTGAAACGAGAGGAACAAGGCTTGGTTTGAGTTCTGTTACAGTGTGACCGAGAGCCTTAGCAAGGGTGTAGCCGTCGCCTGTTGAGCCAGTTGCCGGATAGGACTTCCCGCCGCAGGCTATAAGCACCGACTGTGATGAGTATTCCTCACCCCCTGCTGTAACTCCGCAGACAGCGCCGTTTTCCGTGAGTATCCTTGATACACGTTTGTTTATGACCTTTACACCCAGCTTTTTCATCTCCTTTGCAAGAGCGTCGGCAATATCGTCAGCTTTGTCGCTGACCGGGAAAACCCTGTTTCCACGCTCTGTTTTCAGCGGTACGCCCAGCTCCTCAAAGAAGCTCATGGTACTCTCAGCGTCAAAGCAGGAAAAGGAGCTGTACATGAATCGTGAATTGACGGGTATATTCTTTATATGCTCCTCTGCAGAGCTGTTATTGGTGACATTGCAGCGTCCCTTGCCGGTAATACGGAGCTTCCTGCCCAGCCTTTCGTTTTTCTCGAATAGCAGGACGGATTTTCCAAACTTTGCCGCGTTTACAGCTGCAAAACAGCCAGCTGCACCGCCGCCTATGATTATGATATCAGTCATTGCTTGTCTTCCTTTATAAGCCTCCGAAGTCTTGCACGCGTCTGACGGCGCTTTCTTGAGGTGGCTTCTTTATTAATCAAGTAGGAATCGTTTTTGAATATCAGCACATCTCCCTCGGCAGCTTCCGGAGGGAGCTGCTCTCTCGAGATACTGATACTGCCGTTTTCACTTGCAAGAACGGCATATCCGCCTTCAAATCTGTCTATTACAGTCATTTCATTTCCCTTTCGCAGGTGATAGTCAAAGTTCTTCCGTCAGAGTCAGCCACGATATTTCCACAGATATCGGTGCGGTATATCTTATCGGTATACTCCTGGAGCCTTTTTAGAGTGATATCCGAGGGGTGACCGTAGGGATTCTCAAAGCCGCACGATATTACGGCATTTTTCGGACGTATCATTCTGAGAAATTCATCTGTTGAGGAATGGGAGCTTCCGTGATGACCAGCCTTGTAGAGTGTGATCTTTTGAAGTCTGTCGCTTTCAAGCATTGCATTTTCGGCTTCTGCTTCGCAGTCTCCTGTGAGCAAGAAGCTGTTGCTACCGTGTGTTATGAGTAGGCTGACAGAGTAATTGTTAATGTCCTCATATATGATGTCGGCAGGAGATACTATCTCTGCTCTTGCTCTGCCAAGTTCGAGCACCATGCCGGACTTTGCTTCTGTAAGGCCGAGTTCTCTGTCTTCGCAGCTTTCGAGGAACTTGTCGAAGAATACCGCTGTTGGGAGCTGCTCATCGGGAATATGTGGTATTATCACCTCACCGATGTCGAATACCCTTATAATACGAGCCATGCCACCTATATGGTCGGAGTGGGGATGAGTTGCCACGACGTAATCGAGTCTGCTTACGCCTAAGCTTTTTAGGTAGCTGATGACGTCAGATGATGCCTCGTATTCACCGCAGTCCACAAGCATGGTCATGCCGTTTGCGGCTATAAACGTACAGTCACCCTGTCCAACGTTTATGAAATGCATTTCAAGCTTGTCCTTGTTTGGAAAGGGCTCTGGTTTCTTATGGAAGTACAGCCAGCCTGCAAGGAGAATTATTGCTACGATAAGTAGACTGCCTATAGTTTTCAGTGCTTCCTTTTTCCGTTGTTTCCGTTCTTCTTCCCGTTTTTCTGCGAGCTCACGGAGAAGCTGCTTCTGGTACGGGGTGAGCCGGTATTTTTCTCCGGCTGCCTGAACGAAGCTTTCTGTGTTTTTGAAGTATTTTGCCAAGACCTGTCACCGCCCTTTCGGGGAGTATTGCCCTGTCCTCGGGTGTCTCCATCTATCAGACATTTCGGCGAGGAACCTATAAGGTCGCGTCGCCCTGCAACTTTGAGAGCTTCAAGGACTATCTCCCTGTTCTGAGGTCGGAAATACTGCAGCAGAGCACGCTGCATAGCCTTTTCTTTTGGAGACTTCGGAACATAGACCTTTTCGAGGGTATATGGGTCGAGCTCAGTGTAGAACATAGCTGTAGATATAGTACCAGGGGTAGGGTAAAAGTCCTGTACCTGTTCGGGGCGTATCTTGTTCTCTTTGAGGAAGAGAGCAAGATCTATCGCTGCGTTAAGAGTGCTTCCAGGGTGTGAGGACATAAGATAGGGGACAAGGTACTGCTCCTTTCCCATGCCCTTAGTTATCTCGTAAAAGCGCTTCTGGAAACGTTTGTAGGCTTCTATATGGGGCTTCCCCATTTTGTCAAGGACTACTGCCGAGCAGTGCTCTGGAGCAACCTTGAGTTGACCGCTTACATGGTGCATTATAAGCTCTTTCATGAACTCGTCGTCCTTGTCCTCTATTAGGTAGTCGTAGCGTATGCCTGAGCGGATAAATACCTTCTTCACGCCATTGACCTTACGTATCTTCCTCAGCATGGAAAGATAATCCGTATGGTCAACCTTCAGTGCAGGACATGGGGTTGGAGCAAGGCATTTCTTGCCCATGCATAGACCCTTTGAGAGCTGCTTGTCACATGAGGGGCGGCGAAAGTCTGCTGTAGGACCGCCTACGTCGTGTATGTAGCCCTTGAAATCTGGCATTTTTGTTATCCTCTCCGCCTCTGCAAGAACGGATTCAACGCTGCGGACGGTTATACGCCTGCCCTGATGAAGGGCTATCGAGCAGAAATTGCAGTATCCGAAGCATCCTCGGTTGTGAGTTATGGAAAAGCGTACCTCTTCTATGCCTGGTACGCCGCCCAAAGCCTCGTAGGAGGGGTGTATGGCACGTGTATATGGAAAGGAGTATATGTGGTCTAACTCTTCAGTAGTGAGACTGTAGGCAGGGGGCAGCTGTACAAGCATAAGCTTGCCATGGCGTTGTATCACGGTCTTTCCGTAGACCTCGTCCTGCCAGTCGTACTGTATTTTTACCGCCTTTGCGTATTCAAGCTTGTTGTCGCGTACTTGTTCAAAAGAAGGGCACTGAGCTGCGCCGATAGGCGTATTCACAGGCTCCGTAAGATAACAGGTACCACGGATATCGTGGATATCACGTATATTTTCACCGTTTGCAAGACGGGTGCAGAGCTCTTGCACCTGATGCTCGCCCATGCCGTACATCAGCAGGTCGGCACCGCTGTCGAGAAGTACAGAGGGGCGTACAGCGTCGTCCCAGTAGTCATAATGCGCAAAGCGGCGCAGGGAAGCTTCCAGGCCACCGATAGCTATTGGTATGTCTCCGAAATACTCACGGATCTTTTGACAGTAGACGATAACAGCGCGGTCAGGGCGTTTCCCTGCAACACCGCCTGCGGTATAGGCGTCATCGGAGCGTTTACGTTTTGCGGCGGTATAGTGGGCCACCATAGAGTCGATATTTCCTGCGGTGACTAAAAAAGCGTACCTCGGAGCGCCGAAGCGGCGGAAATCGTGGTCGCTGTGCCAGTCAGGCTGAGAGATGATACCAACAGTAAATCCCATGCTCTCAATTAGCCTTGTTACTATAGCCGCGCCGAAGCTCGGGTGGTCAACGTAGGCGTCGCCTGTTATATATATGAAATCGAACTGCTCTATCCCAAGCTCGTCCATTTCTTTTTTTGTCGTAGGCAGAAAGCCCTCGTACATGGTATCATCTCCTGTGAATTAAAATTTAGCAAAGCCAAATTTCAATTTGAGTAAGTAAGAGTAATGAGTAATAAGCAGTATTATGCAAAGAGCTGCTTTTTACCTTTACTTTTACTTACTACTCACTTAAAACATAATTTTGCGTCATAAAACTATGATTTATTCGTCCATTCTTCGGAGTCTCCACTCGTCGTATTGCATTTTCGACATGAGCACTCTTCTCGGCTTTGCGCCCTCGCTCTGTCCGATAACGCCGCGCTCTTCCAGCTCGTCCATGATACGGGCTGCTCTTGCGTAGCCGAGTTTGAGCTTCCTTTGCAGCATAGATGTGGAGAGTTGTCCTGCTTCCACGGCAACCTTTATAGCCGATTCTACAAGATCCTCGTCGCTGCCTGTACCTACCGCAGAACCGCCGTCTGTACCTGTTGCGCCGTTCTGTGACTGGGTCGAGAACATTTCCACGTCACGCGCGATATCGGGATCGTATCTAACTTCCTCCTGAGCCTTGATAAAGCGGACAGTCTCAGCAATATCCTCGTTTGACGAGAAGCATCCCTGTACGCGGACAGGCTTTCCAGCTCCTATAGGCATATACAGCATATCGCCGTTTCCGAGGAGCTTGTCCGCTCCAGCCATATCTATTATAGTGCGTGAGTCTATCTGCGACTTTACGGAAAGCGCAATACGGCTCGGTATATTGGCTTTTATAAGACCTGTTATAACATCTGTGGTAGGACGCTGTGTAGCTACTACTAGGTGCATACCTGCAGCTCGTCCCATTTGTGCGAGACGGCAGATATAGTCTTCAACGTCTTTGCCGGCTACAAGCATCATATCAGCAAGCTCGTCGATGAATACAACTATCTGTGGCATTTTTGCAAGATCGCCGTCAACTTCCGCAAGCTCGTTGTAGGAGCGAAGGTCGTTTGCACCTGCCTCTGCGAATATATTGTACCTGCGCATCATTTCGTTCACAGCCCAGCACAGTGCACCGGAAGCGCGTTTGCAGTCAGTGACGATAGGTATGAGAAGATGCGGTATGTTTTCGAATATCTTGAATTCGACTATCTTCGGGTCTATTAGTATAAGCTTTACCTCGTCGGGAGTGGCATTGTAGAGTATGCTCATAATGATAGAACGGGTGCAGACGGACTTACCTGAGCCAGTGGTGCCTGCGATTATTACGTGGGGCATCTTTGCAATATCTCCGAGTATGATATTGCCCGTGATATCCTTTCCGACAGCGAATGTCAGCTTACTCTTTGAGTCCCTGAATTCGGGAGAGCCTATCATTTCACGGAGAGTTACTGTATCCTTTGTGGAGTTCGGTATCTCTATGCCTACGGCTGCCTTTCCAGGAACAGGCGCCTCTATACGGACCCCCTGTGCCGCAAGACTGAGAGCGATATCGTCCTCAAGTCCCTTTATCTTGGAGACCTTGATGCCGGGGCCCGGCTGTATCTCGTAACGGGTTATGGATGGACCGCGGAATATATCCTTTATCTTTACCGCAACGCCGAAGCTCAGCAGGGTGTTCTTTATGACCTCTGCCTTTTCGCGCATTTCCTCTACAGCCTCGGAGCGGTTTGAATGTATCTCTGGACGGGTGAGCAGGTCTATGGGTGGAAGTATGTATTCTGGCTTTTCCTCCTCAGGCTCCTCCGCTTCGGGGAGCTCTTCCTCTGGGGTATCCGGCTTTCCGTCGGCAGCCTTGCTTATGAGCTGTTCAAGTCCCTCGTCGGTAGTTTCTTCCTCCTCGGGGATATCGTTCTCCTCAATTATAGGGGCTGTTATGCGTTCTGCCGCTGGTTTTTCTGCAGGGGCAGGCTCGATGTCTATATCTATATCCGGATTGATCCCCTCATCGCCGTATCCGTCATGTACTATGAGGTGGTCGGTGGGAAGAGGGATATCAAGGAAGAATCCGTCGGGGAGAGCCTCAACATCTTTTTTGTTCTGGGCAGCTCTTTCCGATGGCTTCTGCCTTGATTTGCGGGTATTTGCAATATTTATAGCTTCAAGGTCTGCGTCGAAGTCTTTCTTTTCCTTTTCATCGTCAAGGTCATCATCAAAGGCGTCCACAAATTCTCCGCCTACCAGCATGTTCTGCAAGCCGTTGAAGCATCTGCCTATGAATACAAAGGGAGCTGCAAGGAGCTTAAGGAACTCTATCAGTCCTCTGCCGGAAAGGAGCATACCGAACACGAAGAAAAGTACAAGGGCAAAGAGCTTTGCGCCAAGCTTCCCGAAGAACTTAAGGAGAGGTCCTGCTATCACCATACTGGCTACGCCGCCGCTTTTCAGTTCAGCGCCGTTGTCGTAGAGACATTTTACGTGACCGCCAATACCGCTTCCTGGTATACGACCAACGGCGAATATCTGGAATGCGGCGCTTATAAGGAATATCATTGCGATACACCATACCACCCTGTTGCTTAGATCTTTCTTTGTCTGCTCGCTCCCCAGCTTTACTGCGGTGTATATGAGTATCACGGGTATAAGAAAGGCTGCTATGCCGAAGGTGCCACGCATGAACTTATGTAACGCAAGCCAGCCCTTGTCGCCCTGTATAAATGTTATCAGGGCGGTGAGTACGCCCAGTGCAAACAGCAGTATCGACCAGAATTGATTGCTCTCATTCTGAGGAGCTGCCTTTGCGTTGCTTATAGGCTCCCTTTTGGGAGCTTCCGGCTTCTTTGTCTTTGATGCCGCGCTTTTTTTCTTTGTTTCTGCCATATATGCCTCCGTTTTGTTCTATGTAGCTGTGCCGTAATGATAACACATTTTCAACGCAAAAAAGCGCGTATCGGCACAGCTGCGGTCAGTCCGCATATCTTTTTTCTGTATTTTCTATCATTTCGTACAGACAGTCCATAGCATCGCCAAGACTACCGATACTGTCGATTAGTCCCAACTCTACGGCTTTTTCACCCTCAACAACGCTTCCCACATCAAGGACGAGCTCCTCTGTGTTCATCAGCAGAGTGCGTAAGTCCTTCTCGGCGATATTGCTGTTTTTTGTGACAAACTTTACTATCCTGTCCTGAATTTTGTCAAAGTATGAGAGAGTCTGAGGTACTCCGAGGACAGTTCCGTTCATGCGGACAGGGTGGATAGTCATTGAAGCTGTGGGAACTATAAACGAGCGTTTAGCGCTTACCGCAAGGGGAACGCCTATGGAATGTCCACCGCCAACTACCAACGATACAGTAGGAGTTTTCATGCCTGCGATAAGCTCCGCAAGGGCAAGACCGGCTTCCACGTCGCCGCCGACGGTATTTAGTATGATGAGCAGGCCCTCAACGCTCCTGTCCTGTTCTATAGCGACGAGAGCAGGGATTATATGCTCATATTTTGTGGTCTTATTCTGCTCGGCGAGAACATAGTGCCCTTCTATCTGTCCTATGACTGATAGACAGTGTATCAGGCACTTTGAGTTTCTTGTTATGGCTTGTCCGTTCTCACGGATAAGCTCGGCTTCGTCGAGCATTTCTTCGGCGGCTGCAGCGCCGCTTTTTCTGTCTGACAATGTATACACCCCCAAAGCTATTCTGTGCAGCTTTCACAAGCATATACATTATTTATTATATACCTTTACTGACTGAAAGTCAATAGCCATGTGCAGACTGCGTTCTGCTGTCCACCAGATATTAGAGCTTAGCTGGGCGATGGGACGCGCACGTATCGGTATTGGCATAACTGCTGACTTTTGTGAAGTTGACTTTTGGGGCTTTTTTTAATATAATAAGCAATATAGAACTGTCGTGTCAGGTTTAATGAAAGGTGAGAATATATATGTGTTCATCAAAGGTTGTATCGGATAATAACGGCGCTTTTGTTTTCCTGTCAGTATTTGGGGGCGCAAGCAAAAAGTAAAGATACTTTGCGATACGGAAGCGATTGGGTGGATGATATACGCACATTCTAAGCACTAAGCATTATAAACTAAAAACTTTCTAAAAAAAGGCT
Source organism: Ruminococcus sp. (assembly GCA_017961625.1). GTDB lineage: Bacteria > Bacillota > Clostridia > Oscillospirales > Ruminococcaceae > Ruminococcus. The sequence continues at coordinate 13,751 of JAGCWY010000105.1, forward strand.
TGACTTTTATATTTATATGTGTTATAATATCAGTACCTCGTTGGGGGTTTATTTTTTTGTCCCCGTGCGAGGGAGGCAAACAACCTACCTTTGGTAACAAAGGAAGTAATAATTCAGGAGGTGCCGATATGAGAGTAAAGGTTACTTTAGCTTGTACAGAGTGCAAGCAGCG
>JAGCWY010000106.1 GCA_017961625.1 Ruminococcus sp.
ACTCTTTATGAGGTATCCCTTAACATCGAGGGTTATAGATCAAACGGTTCAGCTAACGTTAAGAGCGTTACAGTAAATACAGACGGCACAGGCGCAGGTGCAACCTCTGAAGGCGGCAACGGCGGCGGCGGTCAGACATGGGACGGCGGCAATGCAGGCGGCGGCTGGGACTTCGGCGGCGGTCAGCAAGGCGGCGGCTGGGACTTTGGCGGTGGCCAGCAAGGCGGCGGCTGGGACTTCGGCGGCGGTCAGCAAGGCGGCGGCTGGGACTTCGGCGGCGGTCAGCAAGGCGGCGGCTGGGATTTTGGCGGCGGTAACGGCGGCGGACAGACCTGGGACGGCGGTGGAAACAACGGCGGCGGCAATGCAGGCGGCGGTAATGATACTACATATTCCGGCGCAGGCAGCACAGAAGGCGTTGCAGCTCACCAGAACCTCAACTATAAATATGAAAAGGGCGGCAGCGGATTCAAGGATGTAATGGGACCGTATTTCCGTCTTGGAACTTCCGTAAGCGGAATGGAGATCGGCAATTCTCAGGCTCAGGAATTCATCAAGAAGAATTATAACTCTATCACCTGCGAAAACGAAATGAAGCCTGATTCTATCGTTAAGGGCGTAAATGGTGATGAAGTAAACATAAGCCTTAGCTCCGCAAGCAATATCCTTAAGTTCGCAGAGCAGAACGGTATCGGTGTTCGCGGTCATACTTTCGTATGGTACAGCCAGACTCCGAGCTCACTGTTCCAGGATAACGGCGGTACTGTTTCCAAGGACAGAATGAACAAGCGTCTTGAGAGCATGATCAAGAATACATTCAGCGCTCTTAAGAGCCAGTTCCCGAATCTTCAGGTACACTCATACGACGTTTGTAACGAGCTATTCGTTAACGATGGCGGCGGAATGAGACCTGGTAGCAACTCCAACTGGGTAAGAGTATATGGTGAAGGCAACTCTGAGTTCGTTGTAAACGCATTCAAGTATGCAAGACAGTATGCTCCTAAGGAGACAAAGCTCTACCTCAACGATTATAACGAGTATATGAGTGCTAAGACAAACGACCTTGTAAATATGGCTAAGACAGTCATGAAGGAAGGCGACTATATCGATGGTATCGGTATGCAGGCTCACCTTGATTCAAGATATCCTTCAGCAAGCGAGTTTGAGACAGCTCTCAAGAAGTTTGCAGCTCTCGGTCTTGATGTACAGATCACAGAGCTTGATATCACAAACAGCACAGGTTCAAATGGTCAGCTCTATCCTCAGATTTTTGAGGTAGCTATGAAGAACGCTAAGAACATCTCCTGCCTCACACTCTGGGGAACAACAGATGAGAGAAGCTGGAGAGCTAACCAGAACGGCGGTTCACCGCTTCCGTTCAGCAACTACCAGCCTAAGTCGTTCTATAACAACATTCTGGCTCTTGCTGACAAGATCGAGCCTCCTACACCGGATACAACAACTACTACAACTACCACAACAACAACTACAACTACTACCACCACAACAACTACAACTACCACAACAACTACAACAACTCAGCCCACTACTACTACAACTACAACAACAGCTCCTCCGGCAGGTGCTACAATGCAGCTCTGGGGCGACGCTAACGGCGACGGTCAGCTCGATATGGGCGATGCAGTTCTTATCATGCAGGCTCTTGCTAACCCCAACAAGTACGGCATAGGCGGTACTGATTCACACGCTCTCACAGAGCAGGGCGAGGCAAACGCTGATGTTGACGGCGACGGTCTTACAACAAACGACGCAGTTGCTATTCAGGAAAAGCTTCTTGGTCTCAGGAAGTAATTGAAATATAAGTTATTTATTTCGCATTTATAATATAAAAAAACCGGCAAAGGAGAGGTACTCTCTCCCTTGCCGGGATTTTTTTGAAAAAAATCCCGATACCGAAGAACACTGAAACTCCGGCATCGGTTCAATGAGGATGATTTTCAAAAGCCTTCGCAGGCTTAAGCGGAAAGCACTAAAAAGCTTTCAACAATGTGAAGAATGGGAACTATACTACCATTCTCTGTGATATATGATATCACTTTCAGCAGCTGTTATCAACTCATTTTTTGCAGATTAAGTGGACAAATTGAAGATGTTGTAGCATTTCGATGAAAAAAGCGGACTTTAGTCCGCCTTTTGTTATGCTCTTTTTGCTGAAATTCCATTTTCCAGCGCTTCAGCTCTGAGAAGTGCCGTATCAATGTGGTCACAGAAATTCTCTCTGCCTACCTTTTCAATGAAGCCTGCTTTGGTCATTACCTTCATGGGCTGCTCGTTTACGTGAGAGAATACAACCTTTACGTTGTGGCGCTCACAGCGCTTTACTATGCGCATGAGGGCTTCAACGCCCGTAGCGTCCATAGCCGGAACGTTTCTCATTCTTATGCAGAGGACGTCGATATTTTTGTCGCTGAGGACGTATTTGTACTTATCTGAAGCCGCAAAGAACATCGGTCCGTTTATCTCGAATACACGGGTATTCTTTGGTATCTTCTTGAGAAGGATATTATCGGGGTCGGTATCCTCATCGTCGATGTCTCTCCATGCGTGAGCTTCGGTAACGTCAGCCATACGCTTCATGAAGAGGAGAGCAGCCATTATCATGCCTGCGCCGATAGCAACAACGAGGTCGAATACTACTGTGAGTATGAGAGTTACAAAGAGTACCGCGATATCGCTCTTGGGGGCTGTTTTTACGGTGTTTCTGATATTTCTCCAGCCGCACATATTGTAAGCTACAATAAAGAGTATAGCCGCGATAGTGGGCATGGGGATAAGCGAAGCATAAGGCATGAGAACAACGAGTATGATAACGAGAACTATTGAGTGAACCATGCCGGCAATCGGAGTACGTCCGCCGTTCTTTACGTTGGCAGCTGTACGTGCGATAGCGCCTGTAGCAGGGATACCGCCGAAGAAAGCTGAGCCGATGTTAGCTGTACCCTGAGCGATGAGCTCCATATTTGAACGGTGCTTTGAACCTACCATACCGTCTGCGACAACGCAGGAGAGGAGAGACTCAACAGCTGCGAGGACCGCAATAGTAACTGCATTTGGGATAAGAGCCCTTACTCTTGCGAAGGTGACCTCAGGTACGGTCAGCTTGGGGAGAGAATTTGATATGGTATAGAGGTCGCCGATAGTGTTAACCTTTATACCGCTGAGCTTTACTATAGCCGAACAGACTATTACAGCTATGAGGGAGGCAGGTATCTTCTCCAGCTTTTTCGGCCAGAGTATAAGTATCGCGAGTGAGATAACGCCGATAAGGAGAGCCTGCCAGTTGATAGTGTCGATACAGGTGAATATCTCCTTTATCTTGTCTACGGTCTCGATAGGCTTGTTCCTGAAGGTGAGACCGAGAAAGTCCTTGACCTGTCCGATGAGGATAGTCACGGCGATACCGAAGGTGAAGCCGGTGGTTATAGTACCGGGTATGTATTTTATGAGAGCGCCGAAGCGGCAGAAGCCCATTACAATGAGTATCAGGCCTGCCATAATTGCCGATATTGCAAGACCGTCCATGCCCTCCACCGCTACGATACCTGCAACTGTAGTTGCAAAGGCAGCTGTAGGACCGGCTATCTGCACACGGCTTCCGCCAAGGAATGAAACGATAAAGCCTGCGATTATAGCTGTGTAAAGACCCTGCTCGGGACCCACTCCCGAAGCGAGAGCAAGTGCGATAGAAAGGGGCAGAGCGATGATAGCGACGATTATACCGGAGATGATGTCCTTGATGAACTGCTCCTTGGTATATGTCTTCATAACCGAGAAAAGCTTTGGTTTGAGCTTTTCTTCCGTTGGTTTCAATGCTTTTTCAGCCATTTTACTAACCTCTTTTACATTATATTTCCAAAAAAGACACGCAACGGTACTATTATACTACTTATAATAGCGGTTTTCAAGAGATTTTTAAAAGGGAGCAAAATTTTGTCGGATTATATATATTCCTGTCAGCAGATGAGAAAAGGATTGAGCAGAATGAGAAATTAGTAATATATTCACAAAAATCAAAGCGCTGTTTTGTGCATTGCTACAAAGCTGAAAAATGATTTCCGACTCTCAATTCTCAACTCTCCACTCTCAAATATAAAACAAAGCGGCTCCCTTTACGGAAAGCCGCCTAAACTATATCATGAAAAGCTTACTTTTGTTCTCTTGTTATCGCCTTGCTTCCAAGGAAGGTGAGCAGGAAGTAGCCGCCGTATATCGCTATGAGTACGATAGCGGTGAAGATAACGGGTTTTACATAATTCTCCGTTACGAGCAGATCAAGTCCAATCTTGGCGAATCTCATACCCGCATAGGAGTGGAGACAAGCCAGAAGCAGCGGCAGCAGGAAGAATATTCCCGACTGAAGGAATATGGATCTGGATATCTCCTTTTCCTCTACGCCAAGCTTGCGGAGCATGGTGTATCTCGGTATGCTGTCAGCGCTCTCGGAAAGCTCCTTAAGCGCAAGTATAGCACCGCAGGATACGAGGAATATGAAGCCGATATAAAGTCCAAGGAAGGTAACTACAGCTCCTATGCCTATGGCATCGTTTGCAGCCTCGATTCTTGTTTCAATACTCTGCATAGAGCCGTATTTCGTTTCGCTCTGATACCAGTGCATAACATAAGTCCAGTGGTCTCTTGCTGTCTGTTCTGCGGCTTCTCTGCCCTTTTTGTCTGTGGCATTGTAGTTTCCGACGAAATAATCAACTCCGCGGTATTCCTCGGATACTGCATTGTCGGGAACGATTATAGTACCTGTATTTGAAGCATTCATATCGGGATAAAATGAGCTTATTACACATTTTTTCGAGCTTGGCTTGAGAGCATTGCCGAAAACAGTTATTTTGGTGCCTTCCTCAAGGAGCTTGTCATACATCTCAGGCATTCCCGAGGCGTTTGCGCTTACAGCGTATTCGCCGTCGCTGAGCTCTATCTGCTTTTGTCCGTAGAGCTTCATTATAGCGTTGTAATCACTGAGCTTCAGGAATGAGATATCAAAGTTCATCATTGCATATATGCTCATTGAACTGCCTGTCAGTTCGTCTTTTCTGTCGCCGGCAAAGGTGTCAAAGGTAAAGTTGCTTTCGACGTAGTCATGGAAGTGGCGGTACTCTCCGAAATCGTCGTAAATGCTCATATTCTGCTGAGCATATACATCGTCGATATCGCCTGTCCTGTATGAGGAGTCGTCTGAGGAATCATTAATATGAAGAGAAAAGCGTCCGTAAAAATCCACTGGGAAATTGTCCTCAACGCCCTTGTTCAGTGAGTTCCTGATAGTGAATGCAGTTGAGAGCGTGCATATAGTCACAAAGAGCATAAGGCATATAACTGTCATTGAAGCGATAGTGGTGTTTATCTTGCTGCTTATCTGACGGAAGGTGAAGCTGTTCAGACCGCGGTGATATACGCCCTTTGCGGACATTATCACTCTCAGGAGCATACCCGACACCGACCAGAAGATAAAGAATGTGGAAACTATGCCTGCAAGTATGGCAAGACCTATCCTTTTTTCATTGAGGTGTTCAAAGTCCCAGCCCACTGTATGATATGCCCATACGAGTACTGCTGCGGAGATAAGGAATACAACAACGCAGAGCCACGGATTCTTCATGGTTATCTTTTCCGAGCGCTTTCCAGAGTTCATAAGGGTGATGAGCCTGCACTTGCTGATAACGAAGCCGCTCCTGAGCATTACGACCAGGTACATAATACCGAAGTAGAGTATTGTCTTTGTTATCGCCGCGCCTGATACTGTGAATTTATAGTCGTTCATGTCGGCTTCAAAGAGGTTTGCCACGACTGCGCTCATTACCTGCGAAAGACCCACTCCTATGAGAAGTCCCACAATGAGGGAGCCGATACCTATGATAACAGTTTCGCAGAGCAGGAGAGCGGATATCTTCCACTTGCTCATGCCAAGCATCATATACAGGGCGAACTCCTTGTTACGGCGCTTCATCAGGAAGCGGCTGGCGTATACGATGAGCAGTCCGAGGACTATGGCTACGAATACGCTTACGCCGGAAATGGCCGTTGTGAGTATCTTTATTAATTCGCGCTGTGTTTCGTTGACTCTGATGAAGGCGGTCTGGGTCTCTATGGCGTTGAATATGTAGAATACCGCAACGCCGATTATAAGAGTGAAGAAATATACCGCGTAGTCCTTTATGCTTTTGCGGATATTGCTGAGAGATATCTTAAAGAGCATCGCTCACGTCACCTCCCAGCAGGGTAACTACGTTTATTATCTTGTCGAAGAACTCCTTGCGGCTGTCCTTTCCGCGGATTATCTCATTGAAGAGCTTTCCGTCCTTGATGAAGAGCACTCTTGAAGCATAGCTTGCGGTAAAGGAGTCGTGAGTTACCATTATGATAGTAGCGTTATGCTCCCTGTTGAGGTAATTGAAGCGTTCAAGCAGCATTTTAGCGGACTTTGAGTCAAGAGCGCCTGTGGGCTCGTCTGCGAGGACGAGCTTGGGTTCGGTAACTATAGCTCTTGCCGAGGCAACTCTCTGCTTCTGACCGCCCGACATCTGGTAGGGATATTTGCTTAGCACCTCAGTGATACCGAGCTGTTCTGCCACATTCTTTACAGCCTTGTCGATATCCTTTGCGGAGCGTTTCTGTATTGAAAGCGCAAGAGCGATATTCTCGTAAGCTGTAAGGGTGTCCATAAGGTTGAAGTCCTGAAAGATAAAGCCCAGCTTTTCACGGCGGAACTTGTTGAGCTCCTTTCCCTTGAGAGCTGTTATATCAGTATCCTCAAGGAAGATATGACCGGCGGTAACTTTGTCGATAGTGGATATGCAGTTGAGGAGAGTGGTTTTGCCGCTTCCCGAAGCTCCCATTATTGCGGTAAATTCGCCGCCTTCCACTGAAAAGGAGATATCGTCCACAGCCTTTGTGAGGTTTGATTTATTTCCGTAATACTTTTCTATTTTTTCCAATCTGAGTAATGACATGACTGTATCTCCTTTTATGCTTCTATCCTGTTCTTGTGTTTGCTGATGTACCAGCTGCAAAGGCAGTTGACCGCAAATACGCTCCAGAAAATTCCGTCCATAAGGTTCCTGAGGTAAGGATCAACAGCTGCTCTGCCGCTTATTATCTCGTAAATTTCTAAGCACGAAACCGGTATAACGAAGATGCTGGTGGCAATGTAAAGTATCCTGATAATATTTGATGTAAGCTTTTTCATAAGATCATTTCCTTTCGGTATCTTTATTATTGGGAGCTGTTCTCCCTTTCCATGATCTTATTATACATCATGCAATACCTTTGGTCGTGTTTTTAACATTACGCAACATTACATTTATGTAACATTGAATTTATCAGGATTTCATAAGGTAATGCTCGTTCTTTGAAAAGGTAATTGTGAATTCTGTAAAGCTTCCGCGCTCCGAGGTCACGGATATACTGTGTCCGAGACGGTCACAGAGGCTTTTTACTATATATAGTCCCATACCCGTGGATTTTGCATAGGTGTGACCATTCTCACCAGTGAAGCACTTATCGAAAACACGGGGGATATCGTTTTCGGGGATGCCTACACCGTTGTCCCGGAAATGTAGCAGCACCTTGTCTTCATGCTCTTCGGCGGATATGCGTATTGCCGGTTCGCGGTCTTTAACTGTGTATTTTAGACTGTTAGCCGTGAACTGTCCAAGCATGAATTCCAGCCACTTTCCATCTGTCATCACCGTAATGTCAAGTCCCTCCGTTTCTAAGGAAGCTCCTGCAATCTGTATCGACTCGCGGTTTTTCAAGGCAGTGTTCGCAACTGTCCGTTTCAGGGAGATCTCCTTTATTATATAGTCCTTTTCGGCGTTCTCGGAACGCGCATAGTAAAGCACCTGATCTGTATAGCTGTCTATGCGCCGGAGCTGTTCAAGAGATTTTTCTCCGAGCTCATCCTTATGATTGTGAGCCATGAGCTGCAGGCTCGATAGAGGAAGCTTTACCTCGTGTACCCACATCTCGATGAACTCACGGAAATCAGAGGAGCTTTTCCTATATTTAGCCACATTTTCGCACATGGCTTTATTGGCTTCACAAAGGGCTTCGTAGGTCAGCTCTCCTTCAAGGAAATCCGGTTTGTTTATCATTTCGTGTATGAGGTATTTCTTATCAAGTCCCCTGAGCTTTTCACCCAGCTCGCTGTAGAACCTGTGCTTGCGCATAAAGTTTATTATTTCGGCGGATATCACAAAGAGCAGGAACAGCGATTCAATAAAGGCTGTAAGCTGACCGCTTACCCTGTAGGCGGTCAGAAACAGTAGTATCATTCCCGAAAATACCGCCGCTGTGATATAGAACCAAAGTCTGTCCCTGATATAACTTCCAAGCTTCATTTCAGTATATACCCCTGTTTCTTACGTGTTTCTATGGCGTCTTCGCATCCAAGCTCCGCAAGCTTTGAGCGCAGGCGGCTGATGTTGACGGTAAGGGCGTTGTCGTTTACGAATTCGTCGTTATCCCAGAGAGCTGTCATAAGTTCGTCACGAGTGACGATAGAGCCCTGTCTATCCAGCATAAAGCGGAAAATTATCATCTCGTTCTTCGTGAGAATAAGTTCACGTCTGCCGTCTGTAAGGGAGCCCTTTGCGTCGTTGACCTGCAAGCCACTGTAGGTCTGTACTGTCGCGGTGCCTGACGCACGTTTGAGCACTGCGGATATACGTAGGAGGAGTATAGTCGGATTGTAGGGTTTGGTTATGTAGTCGTCCGCGCCGTAGCTCATGGAGAGGACCTCGTCAGTCTCAGAGGTGCGGCTCGTGACCATTATCACGGGGATATCGCATTCTCTACGTATTTCCTTCAGGAGTTCCTCGCCGTTGAGGCTTGGGATATTTATATCCATGAGTATAAGGTCTGCTCCAGCGGCGAGTATCTCCGCCTTTGAGTTAGAAAACTCCGTAAGGTATCCAGTATCGTAGCCGGAATTGCGCAGAAGCTCTGCCAGCTCCTCACGGATAGCCCTATCGTCTTCAACTATATATATCTTGCTCATAAGTCACCTCATATAATAATTTCAAATCATATTATATCACATTATTACGTAAATAGCAAAGAGTGCGGCAAAAAAGCCTTTAGCTTTCAGATAAGCGCTTTCAGATAAGTAGTCTAGTGTTACCGTATGCAACAAATTGACTTAATACAGTCTGTGTGATATACTTGATATAAAAGGAGTTGCGGACAATGACTAAAATAGACCTTCTTACGGGAATTCTCGGCTCCGGGAAGACTACCCTTTTGCTGAAATACGCACGGCACCTCATCGACAGCGGTGAGAATATCGCCGTTCTTGAAAATGATTTTGGTGCTGTCAACATAGATATGATGATGCTTCAGGAACTGAAAGGGGAGCATTGCCGCCTTGAAATGATAGCAGGAGGCTGTGACGCGGACTGTCACAGGCGGCGCTTCAAAACGCAGCTAATATCCCTCGGTATGCAGCATCTTGATCGGGTTATCGTCGAACCTTCTGGCATATTCGATATGGATGAATTCTTCGATATCCTCCACGAATCGCCGTTAGACAACTGGTTTGAGATTGGGAGCGTTATCACGGTTGCCGACAGTGAGATGGAGGAAAAGCTCTCGCCGAAAATGGAGTACATGCTCGGCTCAGAGGCTGCCTGCTGCGGAAAGCTTGTTATAAGCAAGCTTCAAGGAGAGGTTGACGAAGTTCTTATTCAGAGTATACTCGATCACGTAAACCGCGCAATGGTGGATATCCGTTGCGACCGTAGACTGACCCAACGGGATGTTATAGCCAAGGACTGGAAGGATTTTACCAGCGAGGACTACAAGACACTTAGCTGTGCTGGCTACAGGGGGACAAGCTACGTGAAGAAGTTCAGTCCCGATGAAATAGGGAGCTCGGTACACTACTTCATGCATATTGCGTTGCCGCAGGAGCGGATAGGTGAGATAATAACAGATATCATGAGTGATGATAGCTGCGGCAGGATATTCCGCATAAAGGGAGGACTGCCTGCGACGGGCGGTTGGCTGAAAATAAACGCCACCCGTGAAAAGACCGAGATATCGCCTGTCTCCGAGGGACAGTCCGTGATTATAGTTATAGGTGAGAATATATCCCGTGAGCGCATAGATGAACATCTTAAAAGATACAATTCCGATGTGGAGTATGTTTCGATATAATAGCAGCAGCTTGTTTACAGTATTTTTTTCTTTACATTCTTCCGTAAATGTGATATAATGAATTCTGTTGTGCGGAATTTAACGGCAAATCCGTTAAATTATGATCTACGGAAGGAGTAAATATGATAACAGTAAGTAACGTGAGCGTGCAGTTTGGCGGCTCAACGCTTTTCAAAAATGTAGACCTTAAATTCACAAATGGAAATTGCTACGGCGTTATCGGCGCAAACGGAGCAGGAAAGTCTACCTTTCTCAGAGTCCTCTGCGGAGAGCTGGAGCCAGCCTCCGGTGAGGTTATTATGCCTAAGGAGGAGCGCCTTAGCGTCCTGAAACAGGATCACTTCGCTTATGACGAGTACACAGTTTTGGATACCGTGATAATGGGAAATGCTCGTCTTTATGAGATAATGCAGGAAAAGGATGCTCTTTATGCAAAGGAGGACTTTTCCGAGGAGGACGGTGTAAAGGCTTCCGAGCTGGAAGGTGAGTTTGCGGAGCTCAACGGCTGGGAGGCTGAATCCGACGCCTCAAAGCTAATACAGGGTCTGGGACTTTCAGAGGATATACTCTACTCTCAGATGTCTTCACTTTCTGGTAACGAAAAGGTAAAGGTTCTGCTTGCGCAGGCACTTTTCGGAAACCCGGATATCATACTCCTCGACGAGCCTACTAACCACCTCGATATTGACGCGGTGCGATGGCTGGAGGAGTTCCTTTCCGAGTACTTCGGTACGGTGATTGTGGTATCCCATGACCGTCACTTCCTTAATAATGTATGTACTCATATAGTCGATATCGACTATAACAAGATAAAGATGTATGTGGGCAACTATGAGTTCTGGTACGAGTCTAGCCAACTCATACAACGCATGATAAAACAGCAGAACAAGAAGAATGAGGAAAAAATCAAGGAGCTCAAGGACTTTATCGCCCGTTTCTCAGCTAATAAGTCAAAGTCTAATCAGGCGACCTCGCGCCGTAAGCTAATCGAAAAGCTTACTGTTGAGGAACTACCGGCTTCAAGCAGAAGATACCCCTTTATAGGATTTGATATGGACAGGGAGCTAGGCAAAGATATACTTCAGGTGGACGGGCTTACTAAGACTGTTGACGGTGTAAAGCTCCTTGATAATGTGAGCTTCACTCTCGGCAGGACGGATAAGGTAGCTTTTGTCGGCGAGAGCGAGCAGGCGATAACTATGCTGTTCAAGATACTCATGGAGGAGGAGCAGCCCGATTCCGGAAGCTTCAAGTGGGGAGTTTCGGTTACTACCTCATATATGCCTGTGGATAACTCCGAGTACTTCAACGGCTGTGAGCTTTCCATACTCGACTGGATACGTCAGTATTCCGTAAAGGACGAGACGGAGACCTATCTCCGCGGTTTCCTCGGACGTATGCTGTTTTCCGGAGATGATGTATACAAGCCTGTAAACGTACTTTCCGGAGGAGAAAAGGTGAGATGTATGTTCTCGCGCATGATGCTCTTCGGCTCAAATGTGCTTGTCCTCGACCGTCCCACCAATCACCTTGATCTTGAAAGTATAACCGCTGTGAATAACAGTCTCATAAACTTCAAGGGAGTAGTTCTCCTTGCTTCTCATGACCATGAGATAATGCAGACCACCGCCAACCGTATAATAGAGATACTGCCTCAGGGCTGCCTCGATAGACAGGGCACCTACGAGGAGTTTATCGACTTCAAGAAGGTAAACGGACTTATGTAAAAAAGGCCTGACGGCGCATACAGCGCTGTCAGGCTTTTTAGCTGTTAATTATATCCGGCATAACGATGAGCGGACTGTTTCCGGTTCACTGACCGTTGTAGGGTATCAGCTTTTCCCTGCATATATCCCGCCATTTGACGTAGAAGTCGCTATTGTGTACGAGTTTTATCACCTCGGCTGCGTTCTGATCCTGGACCATACATTCATAGCTCTGGGTGTTTGCGTAAGCCCGGCATATCATGCCTCCGATAACAAGGTCAATAAAGCTGTACTCGGTCTGTATCTCTGTTGGCTCCGCCTCGTCGGGAGAGTCTGAGTGGAAATTGACCGCACTGAACGGATCGGTCTCCGAAATGAGTGACGTGAGTTCCGATATCTCACTTTCGGACAGAGTGGTGATCTGCTCACATTCGCCGAAGAGCATGAAATCATCGTCCTTGGTCTCGGTGAGTACGGCTGCGAGCCATTCGTCGTCGTCGAGCCTGTAGTTCTCGGTATACTCCTCCTCGCTCGTCCAGAGGTGATTGAACCTGTCTATCTGTCCCTCGTTGTGCATATATGTACCGTACCATACGCTGCCGTTGGACTGTATGATAAGGTTTGATTTCGTATAGGAATCAATATTGTACAGACGTTCACGGTAGATTATACCGCTGTCGCTGCTGATGACCTGCTCAGCAGCCTTTTGTTTTCTTATTTCCGTTGCGCTCTCTGCTGTTCTGTTTGACTGGACGGAGCCTGCTCCGCAGCCGCTAAGCAGAATAAGCGACAATAAAGCTGCTGTCATTCGCTTCATGCCTGAACCTCCTAAATTCTGGAGAATACCTCTCCTATCCTGTCGCATACGAGCAGATCGGCGTTCTTGTCCATCTGGGTAGGCGACATATTGATTATAACGAGATCTTTTCCCTTGAAATAGCGTATAAGACCTGCGGCAGGGTATACATTCAGCGAGGTGCCGCCGATTATCAGCGTATCCGCAGACGCTATGGCTTGTACGGCTCCGTTTACTGTATCATTGTCGAGGGACTCCTCATAGAGTACCACGTCCGGCTTTATGATACCGCCGCATTCGCACTTCGGCACTCCCTCAGATTTGACTATATACTGAACATCGTGGAATTTTCCGCATTTTGTGCAGTAGTTCCTGAGAACGCTGCCGTGGAGCTCGTATACCGTTTTACTGCCGGCAGCCTGATGAAGTCCGTCTATATTCTGAGTGACCACAGCAGACAGCTTTCCCTGTTTTTCAAGCTCTGCAAGCTTAAGGTGAGCCGCATTGGGCTTTGCGTCGAGGCAGAGCATTTTTGCGCGGTAGAAGCGGTAAAACTCCTCTGTCTTTTCGACGAAGAAGCTGTGGCTGAGAATAGTCTCCGGGGGATAGTCCCACTGCTGGCTGTACAGACCGTCCACGCTTCGGAAGTCGGGTATGCCGCTTTCCGTGGAAACACCTGCGCCGCCGAAAAATACTATACTGTGAGAATTCTGTACTATTTCCGAAAGCTTTTCGATATTATCCATAATTATTCTCCCATTACCTTAACATAGAACTTTCTTGTTCTCGGACCATCGAACTCGCAGAAGTAAATGTCCTGCCATGTGCCGAGAAGAAGCTTTCCGCCTGTTATGATTATGGTCTCGCTGGCTCCCACTGCCGAAGACTTAATGTGGGCATCGGAGTTGCCCTCTGCGTGGCGGAAGGACTGTAGCTCCGGGAAGAATTTGTCAAGGCCCTTTATAACGTCGGTCTGGACGTCGGGATCAGCATTTTCGTTAATAGTTATGGCAGCAGTGGTATGAGGGCAGAAAACTATGCATATACCCTCGAGAACTCCGCTTTCCTTTACTGCTTCGCTTACTTCGTGTGTGATATCGACAAGGCCCTCTGAGGGTGTGCTGAGTTTAAAGTTGAATAACATGGTGATCTCCTTTACTACTTACTGAAATCCAAATTAAGCTTTGCTAAATGTTGATTTATCATTATAATATTTGCAGAAATAATTGAGCGGACATTCTCCGCATCTCGGCTTTCGTGCATTGCATATATCCCGTCCGAATTCCACCGTCCTGTGGCAGAAATCGGAAGAAACATCAGGTGGTATGAGCTTAACAAGATCCTTTTCGACCTTTGCGGGCTCCTTGTTTTTGGTGAGGCCGAGACGTCCGGTGATACGTATACAGTGAGTATCTGTTACCATAGCCGGCTTGCCGAAAACATCTCCCAGCATAAGGTTTGCGGTCTTTCTGCCTATACCAGAAAGTGTGAGCAACTCCTCCATAGTATCGGGGACCTCTCCGCCAAAGTCGTTTATTAGCTGCGAAGCCATTTCCTTTAAGCTCTTGGCCTTGTTGTGATAGAAGCCGCAGGGCTTTACGTCTTTTTCAAGCTCTGCTATATCAGCGTTTGCAAAGGCTTCAAGGGTAGGGTACTTCTTGAACAGAGTTTCCGTGACTACGTTCACTCTTGCGTCTGTACACTGAGCGGCTAGCCTTGCTGCAAACATCAGTTCATAGGGCTTTGTATAATTCAGCGTGCAGGAGGCGTCGGGATAGAGCTTTTCAAGCTCCTGCACCGCAAGCTTAGCGATCTCTTTCTTGGTCATCGGGCATTCTCCTTGAATTTCCTTTGCTTTTCGAGTATGCCGTCATATACCTTGTACATTTTCTGCACTGTATTTTCGAGAAAGTAATAATGCTTTATGTAGAATATCAGGAGCACGAGTATTATGGTGACAAGTATCAGGACCGGCAGATTCGGCGTGAATACCAGCACCGCAATGAAAATCGTAAGAATGACCGAGAAAAGCATGGTCACGAGGAAATGGACTATCCTTTCGTGCTGCATGAAGGCTATTTTGTCAAGATGCTCGGACATTATTCCGTCAAGCTCCGAGGGCTCGCTGCATTTTTCCAGCTTTTCCTGAATGTATTTCATGTAAGTGGTAAGATATTCGGTCATTTCTTCACTCCTCCATGCACAAAGTAAACGAATCTCCAATAAAATTATACACCTTTTTAGCAAAATTGTCAACATATTTCGTACTAAAGACTGTATATTAAAGGCTTTATTTAACGTACAGTAATTTAAGTATGATTTAATCCTTGCCTTGGAATTTATGCTTAAAAAAGCGTCTCCCGATTGTGCGTGTATACGAATTTTTTTAATGATATGAAAACATTCTTCACCAGTCCTTGATTTTTAATGAATTATTAAGTATAATTAAAGTAATCAATTATTTGTAAAGCTAATTTCACTACTTTCAGGAGGATATTAAATATGGGAACAAAAGTGTTCAGAAAAGCAGGAGCTGCTGCAATGGCAGCAGCTGTCATGCTTAACTGTGCCGTTTACAGTACAGCGGCTGTAACGGCGGCAGGCGAACCGCTGAGGTTCGAGTTCGAGGACGCTGAGATAACCGGTGACGTTACAGTGGAGAAGGACTCGAATGCAAGCGGCGGTTCTGCGCTGAAAATGACAGACAGCGGAACTATCACGCTGAATGTGACGGTAGAGGAGGGCGGTCCCTACAGGCTGACCTTCTACGCCTTCGGTATCGGTACCGACAAGCAGCAGAACCTGACCGTCAACGGCTCCTCACAGGGAGCTATAGGAATACCTCAGGGCGAAGACTATCAGGCTGTGGAGCTCACTGCAATACCTCTCAAGGCAGGCAGCAATTCCATAGTCATCGAGAAGTCATGGGGCTGGTCACAGTTCGATTACCTCACGGCTGAACCCATGTCTGACGCGAAGATAGAGGCAAAGCAGACAACGCCTTGCGACCAGCTGGCTACCGTGGAGACACAGAGCCTTATGGCTTATCTTGCAGAGAATTACGGCAAGCACATAATCTCCGGTCAGCAGGAGATATACAGCGGCGGTCCTCACGGACTTGAAACGGAATTTGAGTACCTTAAGGACACCACAGGTCACTATCCCGCTATACGCGGCTTTGATTACGGCAATTTCTGCTGTCCTCTCTACGGCAGTGACGACGGTTCCACCGACCGTATCATCGACTGGGTAAAGAACAAGGGCGGTATCGCTACCGCTTCCTATCATATCAACGTGCCGAAGGATTTCGCAAACTACACAATCGGCACGAAAATGGACTGGTCGTTGTCGACCTATACCGCATCGGACACAGATTTTTCACCCTCAAAGGCTGCTGAGGCAGGCACAAAGGAAAACGAGTATTACCTCTCTACTCTCAAAACTCTCGCAAAGGAGTTCAACAAACTTGAAGCCGAGGGTATCCCCATTATATGGAGACCTCTCCACGAAGCCGAAGGCGGCGGCGGTGAGAACGGCTCATGGTTCTGGTGGGGCAGGGAAGGCTCCGCAGCTTACAAAAAACTGTGGATATACACCTACGAGACTCTCACTAACGAGCTGAACTGCCACAACCTTATCTGGGAGTGGAATAGCTATAACTTTGCAACCTCTGTGGACTGGTATCCCGGTGACGCTTATGTTGATATCATAGGCTACGACAAGTACAGCTGTACGGACTGGTCAACAGGAAGCGCAAGGTACTACCACAACGACAGCCCCTTCTCCTCAGTATTCTACGGCATAATGGAGAAGTACGGCAGTGCAAAGATGATATCCCTCGCCGAGAACGACTGCTTCTCGACACCTGATAAAATGCAGGAGGAAAAAGCCGGCTGGCTCTACTTCTGTACATGGTACGACGGCGGAAGCGACAATAACAACTTCCTGTCCAATCCAACCTTCAATACCAAGGACGATACTATCGCTATGTATCAGAGCGAGTATTGTATAACTCTTGATGAGCTCCCGAAGAATCTCTACAAGAAGGACGGCGTTACTCCCCCCGACCCGTCCAAAACTACCACCAGCACCACAACGACTACGGTCACTACTACTTCCGACCCGAACGCTACAACGACCACAACAGCGTATAAGTTCGAAATACAGAAGAAGTCGGTGACTATTCCCGACGTGCCGAAGCTTGCTGTGGGAATGGAGATGCAGATAGACCTTACAGGAGCTCCGAACGCTTCTATCGGCGGTGCTGTCGGCTTCGGAACGACTGCCGACGACTGGAAGAACATCGAGTGGAAGGGCAACGCGGACAAGGACGGCAAGCTCACCGTTCATGTTGACCTTAACGAAATGATGGGGGCTTTCAAGACCTGCGAGGTGCAGGTATGGTGGTCGAACGTGTGGAACGCTGCGACTGAAAAGGCAGTGGATCAGCCCTACACCATTAACAGTTGTGAAGTGCATTACCTTATGGGAGGAGCTCTTGAGCCTCCGAAGTACGGCGACGCGAACTGCGACGATACAATAGATATGAGCGACGCGGTGCTTATAATGCAGGCGCTGGCAAATCCGAACAAGTACGGCATCAAAGGCACAGACGAACGCCATATCACAGAGGAGGGCGAATACCTTGCCGATGTTGATAAGACAAGCGAGGGACTGACTGCCAATGACGCCCTGAGGATACAGGAATATCTTCTCAAAAAGATTGCTGACCTTTATCCTACTTATGCATGATAAGTTAAAGCAGAATATACGAGATAAGCCCCGAAGTTGTGATGATGTCATCATTACTTCGGGGCTTTAATATTATTTTTTCTTTTCTGTGATATTGAATGAAATTTATTCTTATTTAGCTATTACATCAATGAAGGCATTATAAATATCTCCAAATGACATTTCATCAGTATTTTTAGATGATAATTGCTGATACAGATCATATCCTGTTATTACGTTGTTATATGTTGGACCAGTGCCAACGATATCTGCTGTATCTGAGGATTTTACTGTGCTGCATAAACTATAATCGCCATATATTACCGAGAACCATTCCAGTTCATTTAAGTCATAATCAAATTTATAATCACTTTTTCCTTCTTCAAAGAAACTATTTGTACGGTTTTTGAAATCCTCGATATCAAAATCATCAGGAACATTATAATCTTTGCTTCCATCAAAACTGATGATAAAAGCATATCCAGGCATTGGCAGCTTTTCAATATCCTCCATTTCAACAAGAGCCATGTTTTCTGCCTGTGAAATTAATTTAGCTACTCTGTCCATGTATTCAGCAGTTTCTTCCGGGGACATTTCGTTTGAAGTGGTTTCCGTGGGAACGATGCTGGTATCAGATGT
The DNA here is from genome assembly GCA_017961625.1 of Ruminococcus sp. Classification (GTDB taxonomy): domain Bacteria; phylum Bacillota; class Clostridia; order Oscillospirales; family Ruminococcaceae; genus Ruminococcus. The sequence continues at coordinate 18,061 of JAGCWY010000106.1, forward strand.
CGTGATTATTTCGGTTGTTGTTTGATTTGTGACCGTTGTAGTTGCGTTTGGGTTGGAAATCTCATTATTACCGCAGGAAGTAAAGGTGCAGAGCATTGCTGTAAATGCCATAAGAGATATAATTGCTTTTTTCATTTTGATCCTTACTATGATGATTGTTATTGGTTTTTATCTTGTTAAAGGCTTATTCTCCAGATATTCTTGCTTTTACATAACTTTCGAGCATATCCACAGTTCTGTTTATACCGAGACGGGAACTGTTGATGCTTAGGTCGTAAAGTCTTGAATCGCCCCAGTGTCCCTCACAGTGATAGTTGTGGTAGCGTTTTCTTTTGCGGTCCTTTTTGTCGATAAGAGCCTTAGCCTTGTCCTCGGTGAGTTCATAGACGTTCATGACTCGTTTTATCTTTTCACTCATGTCGCCTAGTATGAATAGTGAAACAAGGCACTTGAAGTCTCGGAGCTTAGTCTCCGAGCAGCGGCCTACAACGACGAATGACTCGCCGCTTGCAGCCTTTTCTCTCAGGAAATTGAACTGCATTTCAGCTATATTGTCTTCAATCGAGTTGCTGAAGCCGTTTACTCTGCGCGAGAGGAGGTGGTTTTTTGGTTTTTCATTGTACTTTTCAATCTCCTCTGGAGTAAGACCGGTCTTTGCGGCGATTTCCGTAATGAGGTGACGGTCGTATAATGGAATGTTGAAGCGCTTAGCGAGCTCTTCGGCGATAAATCTTCCGCCGCTTCCGAATTCACGGCCTACTGAAATGATGAACTGTGACATGAGTATTCCTCCTTTTTATAATATCCTGTTGTTTATTTTATCAAAGATACCTTACGAAAAGATATACCGTTGATATACCGAGAACTATAACTGTTGCGGGAGCAAGACGCTTGCAGTACCGGCCCCAGCCAATAGGATAGCCATTTTTCTGTGCTACAGAGGTGCCAACAACGTTTGCTGAGGCTCCGATAGGAGTAGCGCTGCCGCCGATATCCGTACCCATAGCCAGCGCCCATGCGAGAGTGGATATAGGAACTCCAGATGTCTCCGCAAGGCTCTGTATGATAGGCACCATTGTTGCGGCGAAGGGAATATTGTCAACGAAAGCACTGGCAATAGCTGATACCCAAAGTATGATAGCAATCATGAGCATTACATTACCGCCGCTGATGTCGCCGATGAAGTTGGCGATGAGCTTGAGTATTCCTGTTTCCTCGAGTCCGCTTACAACTACAAAAAGGCCTATGAAGAAGAGGAGAGTCTTGTAGTCAACTTTTTTTATGAGTTCCTTGGCGTGTTTGCCGAAGGCTACAAGAGTCACCACAGCTATGAAAAGACCGATACTTGCAACGGTCAGATGAGTGGTTGCGTGAGTCACGAGAAGAAGAACAGCAAGTCCAAATATAATACTGCTGATTATGAAGTCCTTCTTATTTGTGATAGCCTCTGAAGGCTTGGGGAACTTACTCATATCCACGGGCTCATTCTTTCCGCCTGTGATATCCTTGCGAAATGCGAAATATAAGAAGATGACTGACACGATCAGGGATATTCCTGCACAGAGACCTGTATTTGTGAGAAAGTCAAAGAAGGAAAAGCCAAGGGACGTGCCAATGATTATATTCGGGGGATCTCCGCACATTGTAGCTGAACCACCTAAGTTCGCGCAGAAGATCTCAGAGAGTATCATAGGTACGGGATTGAATTTGAGAAGAGTTGCAAGCTCTATGGTAACGGCTGCAAGGAACATTATGACTGTGATACTGTCGATGAACATGGAGAGTACAGCCGACATTATCATGAAAGTTATGAATATTGGAACTGTCTTACATTTGACAAGGTAAGCAATCTTCATGCAGAGCCAACGGAAAAAGCCTGCCTTAGCCATTCCCTCCACCATGACCATCATGCCTGCAATGAATATTATCGTCGACCAATTGATTCCCTTGCTCTCGCTTTCCGTGACCTGATACCAAAACTCCTTGGTAGCAAAGCCTTTGAGGGCGAGCGTATCTGATATGGCGGTACCGCTTCGCATACAAATACCGAATACGACAACGAGAGTGAGAAGTCCGCTGCCGAGTGTTACGTAGTGCCGTTCTATCTTGTCGAGAACTATCATTATGAACATTCCGACAAAGATGACAACGGCAAAGATCTGTGCTGCTGACATATTAACCTCCGGAAAAATGGCGGCATCCGCCGCCGGGATAAATCTCCTGACGCCTCAGGATGCGTGAGAGCATAAATATGCTCTCTCTGCACACTGAAACGTGCAGGCGAACGCGTTCTGCGTTCAATCAATCAACAGGAATTATAGCATAATTACAAAACTAATTCAAGGCAATTTTTGTTTTTTTTGGTATAAAGATGATTTTTGGGAAAACTGTCCTCATTTGTCAAATAAGCTGTGAATTTTTGGTAAGTGTGTCGATAGGTATTGCAATGCGAAGTAATATGTGATATAATATTATAAGTGTAGCGGCGCAAAAGAGCTTGTTTTGAGCTCTTTTGAACTTATATCTACAGTCGCTGTTAGGAGACGTAAAATGCTGAAATATATACTGCTTGTGGGTGGTTTTGTACTGCTCATAAAGGGAGCTGACTTCTTTGTTGACGGAAGCTCGGCTGTTGCCAAAAGACTTAGGGTACCTTCGCTTATCATTGGAATGACCATAGTTGCAATGGGGACAAGTCTTCCCGAAACCTCGGTGAGCGTAAGCGCCTCGGTCCTCGGAAAAAATGACCTTGCAATAAGCAACGCCGTGGGCTCAAATATCTTCAACCTTATGGTGGTCTGCGGAGTCTGTGCTGTGCTGTGTCCCATGGTGATAGGTAAGGAGACACTGAAAAAGGATTTGCCATTTTCTGTGGCAGTTGCAGGAGTGCTCCTTGCGCTGGGCGCAGTAACGGGAACTGTTCAGCGCTGGGGAGGTATCATACTGCTGGTACTTTTTTCGTTCTTCCTTTATATGATGATTAGTTCTGCAAAAAAAGCACGTGAAACCGGAAACAGTACCGATGATGACGAGTATAAGATAATGCCTGTATGGAAATGCTTGTTGTGCATAGCAGGTGGAGGAGCGGCGATAGCGGTGGGCGGAAGAATGGTAGTAGTTGGCGCTTCGGATATAGCACGTTCCTTCGGAATGTCGGACAACCTCATAGGTATGACTATAGTAGCTCTCGGAACGAGTCTCCCTGAGCTTGTAACGTCGATAGTTGCGGCAAGGAAGGGCGAGGTGGATATGGCTCTCGGAAACGTTGTGGGCTCGAATATATTCAATATACTTTTTGTTCTCGGCATAGCGGCGACGATATCGCCCATAGCCTTTACAATGCAGAATACCGTGGATACTGTTGCATTGATAGTTATGAGCCTTCTCGTTTTGCTTCTTTGTGCTCCGAGGAAGAAGCTCCTTCGCTGGCACGGTGCCTTGATGCTGACGGTATACGCAGGATATACGGCTTATATATTTGTGAGATAAAGGAGAGAAGATATGCAGTGTACGAAATGCGGTTCGGAAATAGGCAGCGGCGATCGCTTCTGCCCGGTATGCAAGACTCCGGCTCCGGGTCAGTACGTTAATCCACAGTTCCACGGAGTAGTGCCGCCGAAGGACGAGAACGGAGAAGAGCTCCCCCGTGAAGACAGACCGGCAGCAGATGGACTTATCATTCTTTCGTTGCTCATGCCCTTTGTAGGCTTTCTGATAGGCGCGATTTGCCTCGGGAACAAGGAGAAAAGAGCCGGAAGGGCGTATATACTACTATCCTTTATAAACTTGCTCCTGTGTATAATAATTATTGTTTTTGTGTTTGTCCTACCTTTTATCGTTTTAGGCAGAGCAGTGACATAATGGCGAATTATACTGTGCCGGCTGCGGAAGTTCCGTCTGCCGGTATTTTTGCGCAATTCCGGGTATAATAAAATGTATTATTGATAGTAAAAATTACGCGTTGTACACTTCGACGGTAAACATTGTGTAAAAACATGAATAAATTATACTATACTACAATTATTGTGATGGATTTGTGAAATATGCATTTTACACAATGACTTTTCTGAATTTTTGTGATATAATAACATTAATTTTGAATAACGTTCCATTATTGATCTGAATATTAAGATGGGTAAAGATACTTGACATATTTGTATGACTTTTTTAAGTCCTGGTATACAAGCATGGATAGTTCCTTGCCCCTTTTTTGTCTTTATACATCAGTATGGCTACTGCTTCCGCGTTTCGCCGCACGGAGGGACAGCTCATACCTAATGCATATTAATCGCAGCAAATTAGAGGAAGACTGGGATCTGGATATGATATTTCCGTATAAACGGATACCTTTAAACTTTTAGGGAGGAATCAATTAATAATGAAAAAAACGAGAAATAATACTGTAAAGAGAATCATTGCAAGCGCTCTTTCAGCGGTCTCTGTAGCTGCTTACTCGATACCTGCAGGCACAGGATTTTTCGCTGCTAAAACAGTACTTACAGCAAACGCTGAATGCAATGCGATGGAGTGCATATTCTGCTCTGGACCTGTAAGGAACAATACCGCCGGCATCATTAACATCTATTATGAGGGCAAGGAGAATCCCTTAGAATTATCACCCGGCGAAGAGAGCTATCTGAACGGTGAGATAATAAAAATAGTTTCAGACGACGAACTCGTATTTCCTGCTGAGTGGGATGGTATTCCCAGCGCGACAAGCAAGGTATTCAGCGATAAAAAATATGTATACACCTTCGAGACAGGCGAATACAACACAGAGGAGTATCATTTCAGCAATGTGGCTGCGTTCAGAAGCGCAAAGGCTGCTTCCGACAACGGCGACGGCACACATTCTTCAGGCTTTGCTCACAGCATGATGGGAGCTTCCGATTGTACTATAAGTGTAAAGTCCAGTGGGGCTAACAAGTTTGTTTACAATGAGGCAAACGGCTTCTGGATAAATGACAACCGCCAGCAGGACAGCACCGAGGCTGTTACTTCATGGAGCGTAAGTGTGCCCTCAGGAAGAGACCTGTACCTACAGTTCCTTTTATCCTCTGAGGAGCACGTAGACAAGCTTAATATCAAGATTGACGGAATAGATGTATATGTCGGAAAGGCAATGGGCTCTGGCGGATTCGTAAGAATCCCCTCCGGCAACCATACTCTTACAGCTAGCTATACCAAGGATGAGAGTGATTCAGAAGGATACGATTCTGCATACCTCAGATTTACGGATCACTGCATAGACTGCGGTTTCTCAGACGCAAAGAATATTGTGCTTCTTGAAAGCGGCATAACAAACTATACCTTTGTTGGCGCAGAGAAGAATGAGGATACCTTCTACGGAGAGGCTCAGGAGGGCTATTGGACAGGCAGGAACTTTACAATTTACTCCAATACACTTCTTTCGATAATCGACAAGGCAACACAGAGGGAGAGACCCGAGGGTGTAACAGTCAAGAGAGAGTACCTCTACGACGACTTCACATTCAACGGCGTTGCTTACAAGTATAAAATGGAAGTAGATATAGACCCTGAGATCAGCGGTATCTATGAGATACAGACAGACGAGGCTCAGCTTCAGATCATACCCAAGAAGGACTTCTACTACGACGGAGTTATCGAGCAGAGCGATTTTGAATTAAAGCTTGCTGACTGCTACAATGAGGAGGAGCAGGAATTCTTTGCGGATATGTGCGGAAGAAATCCCAAGATATACTATTATGTTGATAATTCACTTTCCTCCACACGTACAGTGGAATTCAGGTTCCAGATATACAGATTTAGCGGTGCTAGAAAGCAGCACTTCTTTGATATCGGTCTTTCCGATGAGCTGTACGGCATAACTGAGGTAAATATCAAGGAGCGCGAGGTAGCGGTAACTCCCGAGGTACATAACATCTCTTACGGCGAGGCTGCTTATCCTATCACCTACAGCCTTGAAGCTCAGAACGGCGAAAGAGGAGTGCTCGACAAGGACGCTGACATGTATTCCACAGGCCTTGAGGTGGATCATATCGTTTATGTGAACGAGAACGGTACAAAGTTTGAAGGCAACAATCCCGAACCCGGCATTTACAAGCCACGTTGGGAGGGTAGCTCATACATTGGAACATATCACTTCTCACTGGCTGAGAACGCTCCTTCTATCACTGTTTACAAAAAGTCAGAGGTATCTGCTGCAAGCGCAACGATAAAGACTGTATCAGTTACCTTTGGCGGTAGTCTTGGTCTCAACTATTATGTGGAGCTTAGCAGTGCCCTCAAGAAGGATACAGCTGCTTATGCAGAGTATAACATAGACGGCGTTACAAAGAGACAGCTCATTTCCGAAACTGCTGTTTTCGACGGACAGAACCAGTTTACCTGTCCTATTTACGCTACACAGGTAGATGACAATATCAATTTCCGCATAGTAAGCGGCACCGGCGAGTTGTATGCTCTCCTTTCGAGCAAGGGCGCAGATCTTACTTCAAGTGGCTTCAATTACTCAGTAGGTCAGTACTTTGAAGCTACAAAGAGCAGCTCAAACGAAAAAATGGCAGCTCTTTCTGCTGCTTCTATTGATTACGGCGCAGCTGTAAAGAACTATTTTGACAAGAATGCAAACAAGAACGTAAGCAGCGATGTTACGGCAGTAAGTACAGACGTTTTCGAGGCTTACAGGGCTTCTCAGGCAGGCACAAAGCCAGCTGGCGTAGACGGCATCAGTCTTTCAGTAGTATTCGCAGATGATAATTCGCTGAGACTTTACTACAATTACGCCGAGGGAGCAGACCCTTATAAGTATACATACTACATTGGCGATACAGAGGCAAATCTCAGGAAGAACGGAACAGAGTACTACCTTGAGGTCAAGAATATCTCGTCAAATATGCTCGATAAGGAGCACACATTCTCAGTTACAGACGGTACAGATACCTATACTGTAACAGCTAGCGTTCTTTCCTACGCAAGAGCTTTTGCAAATATGGACGATACAAACAAGCAGACACTTGCTAAGGCTATATATCTTTATAATCAGAAAGCAATAGCTTATGCTGCTAAGTAATTATTGAAAGAAGGTGTAACAAATGGAAAAGTATATCCAGCCTGTTCTTGACGTTGTAGCATTCGATGCAGAAGACGTTATCACAGTAAGCCCTCCGGTGGGCGAGCAAGTTGATCCGTTCAAATGATCGGACCTGACACACTAAGGTTATGTATAAAGAGGCACCATTCCGGACGGAGCGGTGCTTCTTTATAATAAGCGCGTGCTCACTCTGCCCTTCCTGAACGGGCAGACATCAATAAATGAGGCTGAAAAATGAAAAGGATAATTATGACCGCTCTTGCTGCGGCACTGTTGATGACAGGCTGCGATACTGTAAGGGGAGATACCGGAGACAGCGCAGATGAAGCTTCTTCTGTGATCGTGACAGAGACGCAGACAGCTGAGGTCTCCGAGACTGTTACTACGGTTGCTGTGACGTCTTTCACGGTAAAGGAAACGGCTGTAGAAAAAGAGACGGCTGAGATAAATACAGATACTACTGCTCCTAAGGAAGCCGTGACTGCTGAAAGCGAGGATGCGGCGGAACCTGAGGGAGCAAGGATAGACCCGTTTGAATAACGCTTATACATCTATGGAGCAGGGAATATGTTTAAAGGGAAATATAAATTTGCTGACAGAATCGTCGAGGTAAACTCGATGTACGAAGAGGTACATAGCTACTGCCTGGAATACTCATCTGACGATGCTCCCGATTTTTCAGTCAGTACAACTCAGGAGGACATAGACTTTGAATATCAGCGTGAGCTGAGATGTGCGGTTGCCGAGGGACGTGAGCCAATTGCTGCCACCGACGAATATCGGGAGGAGCTTGCAGTATACCGCAAAATAGCTGAGAGAATGCCGGACTATGATACTGTATTGTTCCATGGCTCGGCTATATCAGTTGACGGACAGTGCTTCCTGTTCACGGCAAAGTCTGGAACCGGAAAGTCTACTCATACAAGGCTGTGGCGTGAGTATTTCGGCGATAAGGCTGTAATGGTGAACGACGACAAGCCATTGATAAGGATAACGAACGGCGGAGCTGTGATCTATGGTACTCCGTATAACGGGAAGCACAGGCTCGGCTGCAATATATCGGTGCCGCTTAAAGCTGTCTGTATACTTGCCCGTGGCAGTGAGAACAGGATAACAAGGATAACAAAGTCCGAAGCTTATCCCATGCTCGTTCAACAGGTATACCGTCCCCAGAGCCCAGTGCAGCTGGCAAAGACTCTCAGGCTCATAGACCAGCTTGCTGCAGGAACGGGTCTGTTCAGACTGGAATGCAATATGGATATTAAAGCGGCTGAGGTCGCATATAATGGTATGAAAGGGTGAAAACCATGAAACTCAACAAAGGATTCATAACACATGACGACGGTAGCGAAAAGCTTCTTGTCTCTACAGGCACTTCAAAATTTTCGGGACTTGTAAGAAGTAACGAAACAGCAGGCTTTATTATCGGCTGCCTTGAAAATGACACAACTGAGGCTGAGATAGTCGCTAAAATGCAGAAGAAGTACGACGGCCCGAAAGAAGCTATGGAGCGCGATGTGAAAAACATTATCGCTCAACTCAGGAAAATTGGGGCTATAGACGACTGATGGGCAGGGCGCAGCTAGAACAGCTTGAAAAGCACGGAAGCTATCTGAGCGTTCCCAGCGGTATAAGTATGCGTCCTATGATACGCGGAGGACGCGACGCCGTACTTGTAAAAAAGCTGACGAAAAGACCAAAGAGATATGATCTAGTGATGTATGTTCGACCGGATATGCAGGGCGTGATACACCGGGTGGTCCGTTATGAAAACGGCAGGTATATTATAATCGGAGATAACTGCTGGCAGTTCGAACGGGTGAGCCCGGAGCAGATAAAGGGCATAGTCACCGAGTTCTGCCGTAAAGGAAAATGGCACAGAATCGACGAGACACTATACAGGCTCTATGTTCATGTATGGGTAGACTTCCTCTTCGTCAAGCGGCCGCTGTTTTATGTCCGCGATAAGCTCAGGAGGCTGATAAAGCGATGAAGAGGAACGCGGTAAAATGGCTCTGTGACGTGACCGGAAGGAAAAAATGGGGCATAGTTGGGCTTATGGCTTTGAATGCTCTACACGGCGCTAGCGGAGTTCTTTATGCGCTGTTCCTGCGCAATATAGTTGACTGTGCAGCCGGAAGAGACCGGAGCGGATTCCTGTCGAATGTGTTGTTTATACTTCTTCTCGTAGCCGCACAGGTGACGATAAGGGCTGTGATACGCTGGCTGGAGGAGTATATTCGCTCATCTCTTGAAAACCTCTTCAAGAAGCGGCTGCTGGACAATATCCTGAAAAAGGATTTCGGAACCGTCAGCGCGGTACACTCAGGAGAGTGGCTTAACCGCTTCACCAATGACGCGGTGGTCGTGGCACAGAGCGGCGTTGAGATACTTCCCGGACTTGCCGGCATGACAGTAAAGCTTATAAGCGCCATTGCCATGATGGTATTCCTCGATTACCGTGTAACTCTCGTGCTGTTGCCTGTCGGTGCAGTGCTCATAATTGCCACCTATGGGTTCCGCAGTGTGCTGAAAAGGCTTCACAAGAACATACAGGAGAAGGACGGAAAACTCCGAGTATTCCTTCAGGAGCGCCTCGGCAGCATGCTGATGATACGCTCTTTTGCGGCTGAAGAACAGACCAAAAGTGAAGCTGACGAGAAAATGGCAGATCACCAAAAGGCTAGAATGAAGAGGATACGATTCTCGAATATCTGCAATATAGGCTTTCAGGCAGGTATGCAGGGAATGTATGCAGGCGGCGTCATATACTGCGGCTACGGCATACTTACAGGAGCTATAAGCTATGGTACCCTGACTGCAATAACTCAGCTGATAGCTCAGATACAATCTCCCTTTGCTAATATCACAGGTTATCTTCCTCGATTTTACGCTATGACGGCAAGTGCGGAGCGTCTCATGGAGATAGAGGAGTTTGAGAACGATTCCGAGGCTGTTCCGATGAATATCGGTGAAATACAGGAATACTACCGCAGCAGTTTCTGTGCCCTGGGGCTTGACAGCGCAGAATTTGCCTATTATCCCTCAGTAGACAGCGCTCGTCGCATGAGCAAGGACGAAATGCCGGTAGTGCTCAAAAATATCAGTGTTGAGATTAAAAAGGGAAAGTATACAGCCTTCACGGGGTACAGCGGCTGCGGAAAATCCACGGTGCTCAAGTTGCTTATGTGTATATACAAGCTGGACGGCGGAAGAAGATATATCACTGATATATCTGGAGATACAGAGGAATTGACCGCAAAATTCCACCGTCTCTTCGCTTATGTACCGCAGGGCAATCAGCTTATGAGTGGAACTATCCGTGAGGTGGTGAGCTTTGCCGACCGTTCAGGAATGAACGACGGAGAGCGGATAAACAAGGCTTTGAAAATAGCCTGCGCTGAGGAATTCATCAGTGAGCTTGAGGAGGGCGTTGATACACTTCTCGGCGAGCGCGGAACAGGTCTCTCGGAGGGACAGATGCAGCGTTTAGCCATTGCTAGGGCTGTATATTCTGAGTGTCCGGTTCTGCTTCTTGACGAAGCTACTAGCGCTCTTGACGAAATTACCGAAAGAAAAGTGCTTGAGAATCTTAAAAGTATGACCGACAAGACGGTCGTAATAGTCACTCACCGCCCTGCTGCACTGGAGATATGCGACAGGATACTGCGGTTTACCGAAAACGGAGTGGAGGAGCAGTAAAAGCCTTTCCGCCAGGCACAAACGGGCAGCTTTCTCTGTTCCTTCACACCGTGAAATGAAATATACTACAAAAATGGGCAATCGTGCGCAGAAACCGCAAATTTTACCTTGACATTGTATAGCTCCTAAATGTATAATTAAAAGGTATGGTTACTGAAAGGGAAATACATCACCGTAATATATTGCACTCAATATCAACAATATCTGACAGAAAAACTTACAAGGATACGGATTTTCAGGATACTGTTTTTTTGCAGGCTGATATGAGCAGCTTTACATAGGATGCTTATATGGGCTTGCTGACCGGGTTTAGGCTTCCCGGTGAATAAGCAAACGAAGAGGAGATAGGTATGCGTAAGCTATTGATCTTGGGCGCAGGGCAGTACGGTATGGTCGCAAAGGAGATCGCCGAGTCAACGGGTAATTACGACGACGTCGCTTTTCTTGACGACAGTAACCCGGCAGCTATCGGAGCGCTGTTTGAATACGAAAGGTTCAGACAGGAATTCGGTTGTGCTGTAGCAGCTATTGGTAACTCTGAAATGCGTATGCGGCTTATCGGCAGGCTGACATTCGCAGGATACGAGGTGCCTGCTCTTATACACCCAAGAGCTTATGTATCGCCTTCTGCTGTTATCGGAATGGGCTCGTTCATCGAGCCTATGGCAGTAGTACATACGGATTCGTCGGTCGGAAGAGGCTGTATCATATCAGCGGGTACGGTCATAAACCATAATGCGGTCATCGGTGACGGCTGTCATCTCAACTGCGGCACTGTTGTAAGGTCGGCAGCGTCGGTGGCGGCAGGAACTACTTCCGGCTACGGAGAGATAGTAGGATGAAAATGATAGTGAAATATCATATTGATAATTTGGGGGTCAAAGAGTTGGTTATGGATAGCAAGACAAAATTGAAAATGGCATTGGCTGTTACGGGGGCTGCGGCAGGCACAGCTTTCCTTGTTATGCGGCATATCGCAAAGAAGCAGTATCCACATTCGGTGTATGACGATCAGCCCGATGAAAAGAACGCTATGGAGGGTAAGAAGGTCATCTTCGTCGAGGATGTGAACGACCCGGTAAATGCGGACGGTATGCAGGGGCACCTTGAAGCGGTAGGTGTTACAGGTCATACTCCCACTTTCTATGAGAAGTATGTGAAGCGCGGAATGGATATAGCAATATCCTTTTCCGGTCTTCTCCTGCTGTCTCCGGTATATGCGGCGACAGCGCTGGCGATAAAGTCGGATGATCCTGGTCCTGTCATATTCAGACAGAAGCGCGTGGCTCAGGACAAAGGATACTTCCAGCTGATGAAGTTCCGCTCAATGTCGGTGAATACTCCTAAGGACGTTCCAACTCACATGCTTAAGAACGGTGGCATAACAAAGGTTGGAGCTTTCATAAGAAAGACCTCTATAGACGAGTTGCCACAGCTTTGGAATATCTTTCTTGGAAATATGAGCGTCATTGGCCCACGTCCTGCACTGTGGAATCAGGATTACCTTACTGCTGAGCGTGACAAGTACGGTGCAAACGATATAAAACCTGGTCTTACGGGGCTTGCGCAGATAAACGGCAGAGACGAGTTGGAGATACCAGATAAGGCGAAGCTGGACGGAGTATACGCGGACGAGCTGAGAAAGGGCAACTTCAACGGCTTTATCATGGACGCAAAGATGTTCTTTGGTTCCATATCATCTGTACTGAGGAGAAAGGGTATAGTTGAAGGCGGTACAGGAGCTATAGCAAGAGAATTCAGCAAGGCTGAGGGTCTCGGCGAAGAAGAGAGCGCCGGGGAAGTCCCTGCAGAGGCTGATACTGTTGAGAAAGGTACGGTATCTGTCAACAGGACCCATACCTATTCTGTACTCATGTCAGTGTATAAGAACGACGATCCCGGTTTTCTCGATATCGCTCTGAAAAGCATATACGAGCAGCAGACAGTAAAGCCAGACGAGATAGTCGTAGTATTCGACGGACCTCTTACAGAGGAGCTTTACGGTGTGCTGGACAGGTTCCGGGAAGGTAAGGAGAGCGTAGTTAGGTATTATCCTCAGGAGGAGAACCACGGCCTTGGAGAAGCGCTGAGGATAGGCTCGGAAAAATGCACCTGCGACTATATTTTCAGAATGGATTCCGACGATATAAGCGATCCGAGGAGATTTGAAAAGCAGATAAGCTACGTTGAATCACACCCGGATATAGATGTTCTCGGCACGGATATCGCCGAGTTTAACAACTCTATCGACGAGGATATGAGAGTACGCTCATGTCCTGAGAAGCACGAGAATATCGTGAAAATGGGAAAGAAGCGTAATCCCATGAACCACGTATCCGTATGCATGAAGCGTTCAGCCCTTGAAAAATGCGGTGGCTACAGGACGTTGCTCCTCCTTGAGGACTATTACCTCTGGCTCAATATGATAGCAGCAAAGTGCAGACTTGCAAATATTCATGAATCACTTGTGTATGTTCGTGTGGGAAATGGCTTTGATTCAAAGCGCGGCTCAAAGGAGAGGATCACTGGTTGGAAGACCCTTCAGGACTTCATGCTTGAGCACCAGATGATAACAAAGAAGGAAGCTGTTATGAATATGATATATATTCATGGCTTTGTGCGCACACCCGCCTGGTCGAAAAAATTGCTCTATAAAGCGATTCTTAGGAAATAGGAGACGTAAGGTGATAATTCTACATATAGCATCTGTCAGGGACAACCCGTTCAGCGGTGTATGCACTGCTGTTCCAAAGCACGTATACTATCAGTCTAAATATGCAGAGTGCGCTCTTCTTAATGTAAGAGGAATTGATATGAAGGCTGATATCAGGCAGCTAGAATACAGAAAGGGTATCACGCTTAAGGAACTCCCTGAGCCTTTCTGCTCGCCTGATTTGATAGTATTTCATGAGGTGTATTATCCCGCCTTCCTGCCCATTGCAAAGCAGGCGAGAAGTGCAGGCATACCCTATATCATAATCCCCCATGGCTGTCTGACGTCAAACGCACAAAGACAGAGAAAGCTGAAAAAGATTGCAGGAAATTTCCTTTTGTTCAATCGATTCATAAAGGGTGCAGCTGCTTTGCAGTTCCTGTCAAGACCTGAAATGATGAGGACAAGATTCGGAGACCGTTCCTTTATAGGAACAAACGGTATTGAACGGCTTGATTACGAGAAGGCATGGACGAAAAAAAACGAGTCACAGATAGTTTATATTGGCAGGCTCGATATCATAAGCAAAGGCGTGGATATACTTCTAGAGGCTGTGGCAAAGGCAAAGGACGTCATGATAGGGAATAACTGCCACCTTGACATCTACGGACCGGATTCGTCGGGGATGCACGATTATATCAGAAATACGGTGAGGGAGCGCTCTCTTGAGGAGGTCGTGTCCCTGCACAGGGAAACTATGGGAGCGGATAAGGAGAAGGTGCTTAAGGAGTGCGATCTGTTCATACAGACCTCACGTTCCGAAGGGATGCCTATGGGTATACTCGAAGCCCTAAATTACGGACTTCCGTGTATAGTTACAAAAGGTACTACATTGGGAGAGGTGATTCGATCAAGTTGTGCCGGCTGGCAAGCTGAAACGGATCCAGATTCTGTTGCAGAAGCGATAATGAAGGCATTGAGTGAAAAGGACAAATGGAGCGCAATGTCAAAGAATGCACGCAGACTGACAGAGGAAAACTATTTATGGGATAAGGTTGTTGAGAAGACTGTCCTTGAATATAAAAAATATATCGGCAGCTCTCAGTAAAATGTATTCCTAAGGTTTTAAAGCGAGGAGAATTTGTAATGTCTGATGCTCTGTTATGGATGGAGAATACATTTTTCGTAGAGCGGCTATGCGGTGTTATCATCTATTCCATTCTGACTCTTTATTATTATAACCGGCTTAAAAACCCGCTGCCGGGAGAAACACCGGAAAAGACCCTTAACAAGGTGATGGTATTTCTGTGTGTGCTGGCGTTTTTTTATGTGCCTGCCCCGTCGGCAGACCTTTCGAGATGGAGGACGATATCGTCTGGCTGGATAGGCGTTCCGTTCAAAAACTGGGCTGCCTCCTACCTGAAAAACGTTAATTCTCCGCTGGCATACCTCCTTTTCTATATCACGGCAAACCTTAAGATAAAGGGAATGTTGCCGATGACTGCCTGTTTTGTTTTCTATATGAACATATTCCATATACTTAAATCCGAGGCTGCGAAAAAGCATATCACCTCGCAGAGTATAGCGGTATGCTTTTTCTTTTTCATGTCTCAGGGACTTTTCCTCGGAGTTATAAGTGGTCTGAGGAACGCTATGGCTTTTTCTATCGTGGCTAGGTGTATGTACGACGAGCTAGTGCAAAAGAAAAGCAGTTTCATGAACGTTGTATGGTGTCTTGTGGCTGCGCTTATTCATGTTGCAGTAATACCTATTATAGCTATGTACTTCGTCCTGACCATATATGATAACTGGTCGGACAGAAAGACTTGGAAAACAGTACTTAAAATAGCCGAGTTGCTGGTGCTCTGCGTCGTAGCCTTCAAGCTCGGAAGGCGGCTGATTGACTCTATAACCACCAAGGCTGAGTACTATACTTCGGGAACCTCTTACAGCTATATGTGGGAATACCTTATCGGCATCGCAAGCTGCGCAGTGCTGGTATACACACTCATGCGCTACAGAAAGCTGCCGGATAAGGCTGATATCAAGGGAATGTATATATGCTCTGTGATACTTCTTGCAATGGAGATAGTGCTGATACGATCATATTCAATCTTCCATCGTTTCGGAAATTTCAGTATGTACATAATGTTCCCAATGATGGCTTCCGTGCTTGAAAATGAAAAAAGGAACGATCCGCTCGGAGAAAACAGACATTACGAATCAGTGGTGATGCTCGCTTCGTGCTGTATGCTGATACTTGCCTGTATGAGAGGAGACCTCTGCGGTTTCAAGTTCTTTGTTCTGCCATAAGGAGATAGATAGAATGAATAAGACTGAATTGCAAACTATGCATAGTATCCTGCTGGAGGACCTGAAATGGTTCGACGAAAAGTGCAGGAAGCTGGGAATAGAATATTTCCTGTCGTCAGGTTCCCTGCTCGGAGCCGTAAGACACAATGGCTTTATCCCGTGGGACGACGACCTCGATATCATGCTCACGAGAGAGAATTACGAAAAGCTTCTTTCCCACAGGAAGGAATTCACAGAGGGCGAATACGAGATAGTTAATTATAAGACTCACAGCTCAATGCCCATAATCTATGCCTACCTCATGGACAAGAGAGCCGAGCTCTATCCTGTGGATGCTCCGGAAAATAAAAAGTTCCTGCATCTTGATATATATGCCTGCGATTACATAAAGCCGGGCTCCATTGTAAGGAGCAGGCTCGCTGACAGGTACATACTTCTCCTTTCTCGTATATACTCCTACCGCAAGGGCTTCACAGCCACTGGCGGAGCCTCCTCACGTATGAAGAAGGCTTTGCTTGGGATAGGTGTCTTCCTCACAAGAAGATACAGCGACGAAAGATTTGTGCAGAAGATACTGAAAACTGTGGCGACGAAGAAGAAAACAGATATGATGGCTCCAGTAGCATCGCCATACGGTTTCCTGAAGGAAGCCTTTCCTGCGGAGTACTACACAGAGCTCGTGCGCCACGAATTTGAAGATACCGACGCTCCAATAACTGCTCACAGTGATGCCATACTCTCACATCTCTACGGCAATTATATGGAGCTTCCTCCCGAGGGCAGCAGGTACTCCTCCATTGAAAAAACAGGTATAAGGATACTGAAAAAATGAGCAGTTCAAAAGGGAAATATCAGAGCCTTGCACTTAATACCATTATATTTGCAATAGGTAATATAGGTTCGAAAATAATACTGTTCCTTCTAGTGCCGCTGTATACCAAATGTATGTCTCCGGATGAATACGGTACTGCTGATCTGGTCTTCACCATAGGTCAGATACTGGTGCCATTCCTTTCGGCAGGCATATTTTCTGCTGTCATACGCTTCGGCATATCAAAGGAAACACGTCATCAGGACGTGCTCAGGAATGCACTGCTGATAATATCTGCCGGCTCGCTGATAATGCTGCTGATAACGCCCCTTGCAGGGCTGTACGGCGCTATAGCGAACTGGAAATGGTACCTTTGCGCCTTCGTTATCACGGATCTGTTTTCGGCAGTGGAGATGAACTACCTCAAGGCAAAGGAACAGAACAAGCTTTATACCGCTATCAGTCTGATAAGGACTCTTGCACTGGCGCTCTGCAATGTACTTTTCCTTGCGGTACTTAAAGCAGGTATACCCGGATATCTACTGTCCACCATACTTTCAGCCCTGCTCACTATGGTGCTTGTGGCGGTGCGTGGAGATATATTCAGGGATATAAAGGATTCAAAGAGAAACGACGCGCTGATGAAGGAGATGCTCGTATATGCCGCTCCGCTGATACTCAATGGTATCTCGTGGTGGGTAATACACTCCTCCGACAAGACCATGATAGAGTATATGGTAAGCGCTGCCGCTCTGGGAATATACTCCGTAGCAGGAAGGATACCCTCGCTTATCAACGTTATAGTATCCATATTCTCGCAGGCGTGGGACATCTCCTCCATAAAGGAGGTCGAGGACGGCAAAGATACAAAATTCTTCGATAATATCTACAGCGTATACAGCTTTATGGTTTTTCTCATAACAATAGCCGCAATTGCGGTCATAAAGCCGTTTATGCATATATACGTAGCCGAGGAATTCAGGACCGCATGGATGTATGTTCCGTTGTTGCTGGTAAGTGCAGCATATGGCGCGGTAGGCTCCTATTTTGGTTCGTTTTACGGCGCGCTTAAAAAAAGCCGCTTGTCGATGTGGTCAACTCTTCTCGGAGCTGTGATAAATATCGGACTTAATCTCGTGCTTATACCTGTTATGGGTATATGGGGAGCTGTCATCGGAACCGTAGTCGCTTATGCTGCAATCGCCGTATTCCGCACCTTCTCGGTGCTCCGCTACGTCAGGATCAATATCAATATCCCACGTTACTTTATTAATCTGGTTATTGTAGCTGTACAGGCTGTATTTGTGTCAGTTGACTTCTGTGGTATTTTCGCGTCAGCTGTGGCTGCAGTATTGTTTATAGCTCTTAACTACAGGAGCGCAAAGGAATTCAGTGCTAAGGGAATGAGCATATTAAAGAGCCGTCTCAGGAAAAAAGGCAAATAAATTTTTGTGTGATTCAGGGCGATAATGCAAACTTCAGCCTGCTTTCAATCGCCGGAAAAGTTATATTCCGAAAAAACAGTGACCGATGGATTGGAGAGAGATTTGAAATGAGAAATTTAGAGCTTGAGGACGTCAAGCGCATTGCAGCCGGTATCCTGAAAAGGATAGACAAGGCTTGCAGGGAGAATGGGCTTACGTATTTCGTAATGTATGGTACTCTTCTCGGAGTTGTAAGACATAAGGGATTTATCCCCTGGGACGACGATATAGATATCGTTATGCCGAGGAAGGATTTCAATAAGCTGTCAGAGCTTTTCAGGAACGATGAGTACCTGAGATTCATAACCATTGAAAATACCAAAGATACCATATATCCTCACGGAAAAATGGTAGACACAAGAACGGAGCTTTATCTGGATACATACCGTCATGTTGAGGGCTACGGTATAGGCGTCGATGTGTTCCCTATGGACTATATGCCGGATGACCCGAAGAAGAGAAAGCTCGGTATAAAGTACGCCCTGTTCCTTAGAAGACTTATCGAGCACAGCGCAGCAACATCGGTAACCAAAAGCGGTTCCTTCGGAAGGAACGCTGCAAGACAGCTAGCTTTCTGGGCTACAAGATGCCTGAATACTCAGAAGCTGATAAAAAAGCTCGACAGGCTCAATTTAAAAAACAAGAAGTCGGGATATATGGGCAGCGCTTGGGACGTGCCGTTCCCAGTGAATGAGCTCTTCGACCCAGTAGACCTTCCATTCGAGGATTTTCAGGTAATGGCTCCGAAGGATTACGATCATCTCCTTCGTCTGAAATTCGGTAACTATATGAAGTTGCCGCCGAAATCAGAGCAAGTTCCCAAGCACCATTACAAGTGCTGGCTGAAGGATGGCTACGAAAATATTATACCATAAACAGGGGGATAAAAATGGCAAATATAGGCTTATTAATCGCCGGAGGTTCCGGCAATAGAATGCATCAGGACATACCCAAGCAGTTCATAACTGTGTATGAACGTCCGGTTATCGTGTATACTCTGGAGGCATTTCAGAATCATCCCGAGATAGACGCTATCGCAGTTGTATGCATTGAAGGCTGGGAGCAGGTGCTGTGGGCTTACGCAAAGCAGTTCAATATCACAAAGCTTCAGTACGTAGTGCCCGGTGGAAAGAACGGACAGGATTCCATACGCAATGGTGTATATGAGCTTGAAAAGCACTTTTCCGATGATGATTTAGTTCTTATCCATGACGCTATCCGTCCTATGGTATCGGCCGAGATAATCTCGGACTGTATCAGCAAGACCAAGAAATACGGAAATGCTATTACCGTAATACCATGTGCCGAAGCTATGATGCAGACAGAAGACGGCAAGAGCTCCTGCGGAAGCTACCCGAGAGACCGCCTCAGGAGAACTCAGACTCCTCAGGGCTTTTCATTGGGAAAGATATGTGACCTTCACAGAAGGGCTCTTGAAGCTGGAATAACAAATTCCGTAGCCTCCTGTACACTTATGATTGAAATGGGAGAGCAGGTGCATTTTTCAGCGGGCTCTGAAAAGAATATCAAGCTTACGACAGTTGAGGATATAGATATATTCAAGGCTCTGCTGAAAGCGAAAAGATCAGATTGGTTAAAGGACTGAGCGGTATGAGTTTTTATAAAAGCGAAAACTATATAAAGGACGTTGGAATAGCCGTAAATGCAGCAGTTGGAATGGAAAGATTGTATGGTTCGTCAGTTCTTATTGCCGGTGCTTCCGGACTTATCGGCTCATTTATGGCTGATATGTTCCTTTATGCAAATAAAAATATGAACGCTGATATAACGGTCTACGCAATGGATCTCAGTGAGGAGAGGCTGTTTGCAAGATTTGAAGGAGTTGGAATGGAAAGACTACATTTCGTTGAACATAACGTTAATGAGCTGCCTGATTTCGATTTCCCTGCGGATTATATCATACACGCGGCAAGTCCGGCATTCCCTGCGGCTTTCAACAGCGATCCAGTTGGAACTGTTATGAGCAATATCCTCGGTACAAAGTATCTTCTCGACTACGGAAGAGAGCACGGTACGAAGCGTATGCTGTACATTTCCTCCGGAGAGGTATACGGTCAGGGAGACCTTAGCCTCGAAGCCTTTGAGGAGACATATTCCGGATACGTTGATCCGACCTCGGCGCGTTCATGCTATCCAAACGGAAAAAGAGCAGCAGAGACTCTTTGCGCTTCCTATACCAAGCAGTTCGGGCTCGATACAGTTATGGTAAGACCGAGTCATACCTACGGTCCTACAGTTACAAGGGCTGACAATCGCGCTAATGCGCAGTTTGTGAACAAGGGACTTGCAGGAGAGGATATAGTGTTGAACAGCGCAGGAAATCAGATGCGCTCTTATACCTACCTTGCAGATTCGGCGTCGGCGATAATCACCGTTCTTGCCTGCGGAGAAAGCGGAAACGCTTACAATATCGCTAACTCACAGTCAAGAACCACTATTGCAGGATTTGCAAAGGAGGTCGCTGCACAGACTGGTACAAAAGTAATATTTGCGGACCCGGACGAGGTGGCAAAGGCTGAGATGTCTCCCATAGCAAAGCAGGTGCTCAGTAGCAAAAAACTGGAGGGACTTGGCTGGAAGGGACAGTTCACGGTAGAAGAGGGTATCCGTCATACGCTGGATATCATGCGTGAGCTCTGATAAAAGATAATAATCACGGAAGGGCGGCTTTGCCGCCTTTTTTATTTGTATATATGTGGCATACGTTTTTTTGTGAAGATGCCGAAGAACATATAAGGCTGATTAAATATTTTTGCGGCTATATAACTGTATGTGTAAATATTGTAAACTTCTGCAAATGATAAGGGATGAAGTATGGTACAACGATGTACGAAAATACAGGAGATATAGCATTTTGTTGCAGTGGATAATATCAATGGATATACTTTTTTGCAGGGTATCTGACAACTTTTGGTTGTAATTACAAATCTATAAATTGACAAATACAGCGTAAAATGATATAATAACATTGATATACACTAGTTCACAGGAGGTGATACCACAATGATTAATTCTCTTAAAAGCATTGCTTTTTTTGGCTGCTCGCTTACAAGCAGATACCGGGAGGGACTTTGCAGGTGCTTCAACAGCGTTGCGAAAAAGCTCGGCGTAAATATAGTATACTTCAATTCAATAGGAAAAATAGGCGAAAAAAGTACCGAATTCGGAGAGCATGAACTCGATATCATCGAGTATATCGATCTCGGACAGTTTGATGGTATCATTTATGACGGAGAGGGCTATAACGTCGATATAATGACGGAAAAGATAATAGAAAAGCTTAAGAGCGCGAAGTGTCCTGTGGTATCCATAAGCAGTCACGTTGATGGTTTCTACAATATTGATTTTGATGACGCGGCAGGTCTGCGCAAGCTCACGGAGCACTTCATTGACATTCACGGTTTTACTAAGATAGGCTTTATGTCAGGCTTCCTGACTCACCCGGACGCACAGCTGAGACTTAAGGAGTTCAGGGCTGTCATGAGGGAAAAGGGGCTGCCAGAGGATGGTGTAGGAGTCTTTGAGGGAGATTTCTGGTTCCATAAGGGCGAGGAGGCTGCTGATTTCTTCCTTTCCCGTCCCGAACGTCCGGAGGCTATAGTTTGTGCCAATGACTATATGGCTATATCCCTTATTTCTGCTTTTAAGCACAGAGGCATAAAGGTGCCGGAGGATATTGCAGTATCCGGTTTTGACGGCTCCACGGAGGGAAAGCAGTTCATTCCGCATATAACCACGGCTACAAGAGAAAGAGAGGATATTGCCGATAAGGCGATGAAGCTCCTTGTCAGCCTTATTAATAATCAGTTTAGCAACGACGAGTATACCGTATCTCCGAGGACTATATTCACTCAATCTTGCGGCTGTGAGAGGTTCGAGCCAAATACAGAGCTAAGGAATCTTGATGATATCTACAAGGACGTAAGGCTTTTTGACTACTGTCTTAATGACGCGGAAGCAGCTATGCTCAAGCTCAACAAGGTGGAGGAACTGAGTCTGCTTGAAAATACCTTCAAGGAGTGCGCAACGAATTTCGGTGAATATACTGCCTTCTTCCTCTTTATGCAGACTGACAGCAACGGCAGGCTCTCCTGTGAGAGCGGTTTCGATTCTCCGGCGGATAATTTTAAACCAGTTATATGGATTGACAAGAAAAACGAGTATATACAGCATGAATGGCTTACCGAGCTTTCGGACCTTATCCCGGAGGTAAGGACTGATGTGCCTCACTTTTTCTACATAATGAGTGTTCACTGTGCCGAGAGAATGTTCGGCTACGCTCTTATCGAAATGAAGGATGACGATATTTTCAACGACTTCTACAATATCTTCCTACTGAATCTTTCAGTTACTATTGAGCGTCTCTGGAACAACGACGAGATCAAGAAGCTCTACGAAAAACAGAAGTCGCTGTACGAAAAGCAGAAAATGCTGAGTATAAGCGATGAGCTGACAGGTATGTACAATCGCCGCGGCTTCGATGACCTTTCAAAAAAGGCTATCAGTGAGCTGAATGGCAGGAGCGTGGTCTGCACTATGGTCATAGATATGGACGGACTAAAGCATATCAACGACGCATATGGTCACAGCGAGGGCGACAGTGCTATAAGGGCTGCTGCGGATATAATCACGGAATGCTGTAAATCCGGCGAGATAGCAGGGCGTGCAGGCGGCGACGAATTCTATGTTTACGCTTCGAATTACTCCAAGGAAAAGCTTGAGACCTTCAATGCTTCCCTTGTTCGCCTGTGCAGTGAGTACAACGAGACAAGCGGGAAACCATACAGGGTTGAACTTAGCTACGGTTCATTCCTCACGGAGACAGATAAAAACGGTCAGATAGAAAATTTCCTGAGGATAAGCGATTCGAGAATGTACAAACAGAAAATGATGAAGCCCAACAGGAAAAAGAGAAAGTAATAATTTGTAAATAACATTTTATAAGTGGGCTGAAATTGCATAAAATTAAATGGGAAACCATTGAATAATGAAAAAATTTTTTAAACCTGTCTATTGTACAAAATAAGCGGCTTGCATTGTAAACATTCAACAATGCAAGCCGCTTTTTAGCGGTTAAATAATAATGTTAGCAGTAGCTGAGTACAAGACTTTCAGCTTCGTTAGCTTCTATCGGGTGTCCCCATACAAAGCCCTGTATAAAGTCACAACCTATATCGTTGAGTGAATCGAGCTGTTCGTTCTCCTCAACTCCCTCGGATATGACCTCAAAGCCCATTATATGTCCTATGGATATTATCGCAGCAACATACTGCTTCGAGGAATCGCTGGTGTTCATCTTGTCGATGAAAGATTTGTCTATCTTAAGCAGGTCTGCCGGCAGTCTGTTGAGATAGCTAAGGGAAGAATAGCCTATGCCGAAATCGTCTATCGCTATCTTTACGCCCATTTCCTTTATCTCCTCTATACAGTGGAGGGCCTTTTCCGCAGAATCTATCATTACTGATTCTGTTATCTCCAACTCCAGCTGGTCAGCAGGTATGCCGCTTACGTCAAGTACGTCCCTCAACTCGTCAAGGAAGCCGTTCTTCATAAGATGTTTTACCGAAACATTTACACTGAGTATGATATCGGAGCTGGTCTTTCTTATGAGCTCTCCGAAGAATATTGCCGCTTTTTTCAGTACCGCGCCATCAACTTTGTCTATCATACCGACTCTTTCGGCTACCGGTATGAATTCATCTGGGCGTAGTATTTGGCTTTTTTCGTCCTTTAGCCTTGCAAGGGCTTCAAAGCCACGGAGCTTGTGGTTGATGTCGTACTGTGGCTGCAGACAAAAGAATATATTATCATTGTCAAGAGCCGTTCTAAGCTTGCGCTCTATCTCCAGTGTACGCTCGGGTTTAAGAAGGTCTGGAGTGAAGTGGAGTATATGATTTCCACTACCGAGACGTTTCATTTCCGACATCGCAGCATCGGAGTATGAGAACAGTCTGTCGAAGTTCTTGGCATCGTCCGGATACTCGGCGTATCCTATGCTGGCGGATACGTAGAGGTCACAGCCGTCAACAGTGAGGAGCCTGCCAAGGGCTTCCTCATACTGGTTTATGGTGTGAAGTATATCGTCGCTGTTGCTGTAGTTGCGTATTATAAGGGAAAACTCGTCACCTGCAAGGCGGTTGATGAAATCAAGAGTGCCGGAAAGTCCGGAATCTGCGATATCCTTCCAGCGTGAGGCTATCTCAGTGAGCACCTTGTTTCCAGCGTCAAAGCCAAGTGTGTCATTTACACTCTTGAAGTTGTTAAGGTCGATAAGAACTAC
Source organism: Ruminococcus sp. (assembly GCA_017961625.1). GTDB lineage: Bacteria > Bacillota > Clostridia > Oscillospirales > Ruminococcaceae > Ruminococcus. The sequence continues at coordinate 42,400 of JAGCWY010000106.1, forward strand.
TGCAAATCTTTCGTCGCGCTTTATTAGGTTGTCTATTAGCTCTGAACAGGCGAATCTGTTTGGCAGCCCGGTGAGCATATCGGTGACCGCCTGATCCATTATCCTCTGTTGATAGTTCCGGAGCCTTTCGTTCTTTTTATGCAGAAGTATTATTGCAATCATTGTGAAGATGTCGGTGAAAAGTCCTGGAAGCGAGATTAGTTCCTGAGTTTTGACAATGCTTATTATTATCAGAAATATCTGGACCAAAAGTGCTGTTATGGCGGTATAGAAGCCTAGCTTTCTGCAAAATACCACCATGAAGATTATAAATACGTTCGCAAGGGCAGAAAAGACGCCCGTGAAAGCGACAGCAGGTATGCTCCTGCCGGAAATAACTATATTGCCGCGGTAACCGGCACACAGCTCAACAACAACTGTGGCTGCGATGTAAAGCACGAGAAATATCACATAGCCAGGTATGGATATTTTTTCGTTTTCGGAAATACTGGCGATAGTTTCCTCGATAATACTCTTATCGCCGATCTCTGATCTGGTTTTTTCCATTATCTTCTCCTCATATCAGACAGCAGGCATTTTTTCTTTATGTTTATATTTCTTTTTTCTGTGCAGCCTGATCGTATTTTTCCCAAATCCTAATACAGCCTGACGGCTGATGGGCTACGTTTGCCGTGTCTTATACGCGGCAGGAGGGAGCAGGTGGAACATCCTGCGGAGCAATAGCCCATATAACCCCAATTTTAATTCTCTATATATTATACATTATATAGTGAAAAATATCAATGGTTAAAACGTAAAAAAAGAATCAACATACGATACCTTTCTGTATGCAGACTTGGTAGATATCACAATAATGCTACTATGTAATTTGAGTTTTTGGGGTTATAGGAAAAATCTATATCCAGTAATGGCATTTATGCATTGGACAAATACATTAAACCGATGTATAATATAGACATACCAAACGAAAGGAGAGGTAATTATGAAAAAACTGAATATTCTTGACTGTCTCCGATATGTGTTTAACGGCACGGACCGAATGTGCGGACAGTGCTTTTGAATAAATGATAATGGTACATACAAATTTTTGAATATAAAATTAAAGGCTTTTTCAGGAGGAAATCACAATGGCTGACAATAAATTACATTTTGAAACTTTACAGCTCCATGTAGGACAGGAGCAGGCAGATCCCACAACTGACGCAAGAGCAGTACCCATTTATGCGACTACATCTTACGTCTTCCATGACTCGCAGCACGCTGCAGATCGCTTTGGCCTCAAGGATGCAGGCAATATCTACGGCAGACTCACAAATTCCACACAGGATGTTTTTGAAAAGCGTATTGCTGCTCTCGAGGGCGGAGTTGCCGCTTTGGCAACTGCTTCTGGCGCTGCTGCTATCACTTATACGATACAGGCTCTTGCAAAGGCAGGAGAGAATATCGTTGCGTCAAAAACTATCTACGGAGGTACATACAATCTTCTTGCTCATACACTTCCACTATACGGCATTACCACAAAGTTTGCCGATCCTGATGTTGAGGGAAGCTTCGAGGCTGCTATAGACGGCAATACAAAGGCTCTCTATATCGAGACCCTCGGCAATCCTAATTCAAATGCTATTGATATTGAGAAAATCGCCAAGATTGCTCATGCTCACGGTATACCTCTCGTAGTTGACAATACATTTGCTACTCCCTTTCTTGTACGTCCTATTGAGTACGGTGCAGATATAGTAGTGCATTCTGCTACTAAGTTCATCGGCGGTCACGGCACTGCTATCGGCGGCGTTATCGTGGACAGCGGTAATTACGACTGGTCAAAGTCGGGAAGGTATCCGTGGATATCGGAGCCTAACCCAAGCTATCACGGTGTAAGCTTTACAGCAGCCGCTGGCGCAGCAGCTTTCGTTACATATATCCGCGCGATACTTCTTCGCGATACAGGTGCTACGCTCTCGCCCTTCCATGCATTCATATTCCTTCAGGGACTGGAGACGCTGTCTCTCCGCGTTGAGCGCCATACGGAAAATGCAAAGAAGATAGTTGAGTACCTTGCAAAGCATCCGCAGGTAGAGGCTGTTCATCACCCCTCGCTCAGCAGCGAGCCGAGCCATGAGGTACACAAGAAGTACTTCCCCAACGGCGGCGGCAGCATTTTCACCTTCGATGTCAAGGGAACTGAGGACGACGCAAAGAAGTTCATCGACAACCTTGCTATATTCTCCCTCCTTGCAAACGTTGCGGACGTAAAGTCGCTTGTGATACACCCGGCTTCCACAACTCATTCTCAGCTTACAGAGGCTGAGCTCGCAGAGCAGGGAATCAAGCCCACAACTATCCGTCTATCAATAGGCACGGAGCATATCGACGACCTTATAAAGGCGCTTGACGATGCTTTTGCAGCAATAAAATAATGTTAAAAAAAGGCGAGTTTTCGCCTTTTTTATTTTTTATCAAATTATATGCCAAAAATTAATAGAATGTAAATTTTAAACACAAAATGTTGCCGCTGGTAACAATTTGTGATATAATGGCTTTTAAGTCGAAAGACTAATGATATAAAAAGGAGAATAAACTATGAAAATCAAAAAAATCATTGCAGCTGTTACAGCTCTTATGCTCGTTGGGGGAGCATATCCTGTCACAGCTGACACAAGCAACATCACCACTGTAAACGCAGCGGAAGAAACTGAGGATACAACTGTCGAGAAGGACGGTATCCTCTATGAGATCAGCGACGGTAAAGCAACTCTTATAAGGTTCAATGACAGGACGCTGACGGATATCGTTATTCCTGACGATATCGACGGAATACCGGTGGTTGGATTTAATAAGACACAGTTCACACTTGTGAAGTCTATGAAGACCATCAAATTCGGCAATAATATAACAGAGATACCTGCATTTTCGTTTGAGGGATTCAAAGAGCTTGAAACTATTGAGCTCGGAAAGGGTATAGAGAATATCGGCGAATATGCTTTCCGCAATTGTGACAGTCTGAAAAATATCATTTTCAGTGACGGGCTTAAATTGATAAAACACGCTGCTTTCAGCGAGTGCAGCTCCCTTGTGTCTGTGGAGCTTCCTGACAGCCTTGAAAAGTTGGAATATAATGCTTTCGCATACTGTGAGAACCTTGAAAGTGTAAATCTCGGAAACGGTCTTGAATATCTTGATGAGAACGCCTTTTATGACTCTACAAAACTGTCGGATATTAGCTTCGGTGATAAGCTCAGATATATAGGATACGGTGCATTCCATGACTACAGTATCTCTTCACTGGTGCTGCCTGAAAGCGTCGAGGAGCTCGATGGCTGCCCGCTGGTTGGAAGAGGTATGACTCCTGACGGAAAACCTATAACGGTTGTCATAACCAATCCTGATTGCGTGCTGCTGAAGCCTGAGTGGTGGAAGGGATATACCATCGTCTGTGCTAAGGATTCGGCTGTTGAGAAATTTGCGATAGAAAACGGACTGACATACACGAACATCGAAGATATGGATCAGGACGAAAATGATGATGCTTCCGAAGAAAACGGAGCATTGAAGTTCGCGGAAACCGAAGGCGGTCTTATGGTCATAGGCGTGGAAAAGCTTGGAGAGGACGGTTCTCTGGTAATACCTGATGAGGTGGACGGAGTACCCGTTGTGAGCATTTATAACAGTATAATAGGAGAGCTTCTCGTTAACGAAATGAAGTCACTGAAAATCGGCAATAATATCAAGACTGTTCCGGCAGGTCTTTTCTCGAACTGCCGCGTGCTTGAAAGCGTTGAGCTGGGAGAAGCTGTTGAAACTATCGAAAACGGTGCGTTCTATATGTGCAGCTCACTTGCGAATGTAAAGTTCAATGAGGGACTGAAAACGATTGGAAACGCTGCCTTCTCGCAGTGCGGTATCAAAAATAATCTTTACCTTCCTGACTCTCTTGAAAGCGTAGGATCAGGTGCATTTATGCACAGCGGAGTTTTTTGCTGGGTAGTTGCAGGAGAGAATCTGAAGTCTATTGGTAATTCCGCTTTTGCAGGCAATACTTCACTTATCGGTGCTAAACTGAACGAGGGACTGACAGAGCTTGGAGAATCGGCTTTTGAAAACTGCTATTTTCTCAAGAGTGTAAATATCCCGTCAACTCTTACAAGTATTGAGAAAAAAACATTCTATAATACTATTATTGCAGATCTGGAACTGGGCGAAAACATAGAGTCAGTGGGTGAAAAAGCATATCATTCGCTTTACAGTGATGACGGAGAGAAAAGAATAATAGAGGCTGCAAACGGTCTGCCTGAGGTCACTGTACCAAAAAAGCAAAGCAAGTTGAATATTATTGTTATGAACCCTGAATGCGAGATTAGCAAGGATGCTTTTACCGGAGGCTTTGACGGAATCTGCGGCTATGATGGCTCTACTGCCGCGGAATACTGCAATAGCCTTGAAGGAAAATATTTATACAGTATTGGCAGTTATTCCGACGGTAAAGCTGTAAGAAATAACGTTCCGCTGATGCAGATAGTTGAAACAGAGGACGGCGTCTGCGTAGATGAGATACTGAAAATAGAAGGAGATACTGTTTTTATTCCTTCGGAAATGTATGGCAAGCCTGTGGTAAATATAGGAGATCATGCATTTACGTCTGCTATAGGTTTATCAAATGCAAAGACACTTATAATTGAGGGCAATGTCAAGGAAATAGGCTATATGGATTTTCCCGAACTCCCCTTTGAGAATATAGAGATCGGCGAGGGACTTGTGTCGCTTGGTTACAGAGGTTTTTCGAAATGTCGGAACCTTAAATCTATCAAGCTGCCTGACAGCCTTGAAACAATAAACAGTTACGGCTTTACTTGCTGTTCAAAACTGAGCGACATACAATTCGGAAAAGGACTTAAAACCATAGAGAATAGCGCATTTGACAGCTGTACTTCTTTGACTGAGTTGACATTGCCTGACAGCCTTGAAACAATTAAATTTAGTGCGTTCCGAGGATGTGCAAATCTGACAGAGATAAAATGCGGTACAGGTTTGAAGTCTATTGAAGATGGTGCTTTTGAGCATTGCTATAACCTGAAAAAGGTAACATTGAACGAAGGGCTTGAAAGTATTGGAAAAAGGGCATTTGAGAGTTGCTTTTTACTCGAAGAGGTTAATATACCAAACACCATTAAAAGGATCGAAACATTTACTTTTTACAATACAAGTATCAGAAATTTAGTATTCCCGGAAAGCGTTGAATATATTGATAAATTTGCATTCGTGTATCTTCCTAGGAAGGATTCCGATACAGAAGAGATATTATACATATATAACTCTGGAGAAACGGTACAAGAGGCTTTGTCCATTCCAAAATATGAAGGAGAGGTAAGCATTACTATCCTGAATCCCGAATGTCTTATCGGGGATGTCTCGTTAACAGGAGAGATTGACAATATATATGGCTATAAGGGCTCGACAGCTGATAAGTACTGTTCAAGTGATTATGTAAAAAATCATTTAAAATCTAATTTCGTACCTCTTGACAAAGAACAATCGAATTATCTTGCAGGAGATGCCAACTGCGACGGTACTGTTGACCTTGCAGATGCTGTTATAATAATGCAGTCACTGGCAAATCCAGACAAATACGGTCTCGACGGCACCGACGAGAGACATATCACCGAGCAGGGCATCGAGAACGGCGATGTGGATAAAAATATCGCGGGTCTTACTTCAAATGATGCTCTTAGGATACAGGAGTTACTGCTCGGCAAGGCTGTTGAATTTGAATGATGTTTTTAGTAAATATGTTTTTTACAAGGCGGCAGTCTGCGACTGTCGCCTTATTATATCGCTTTTAAGCGATAATACGCATTATACAGCTTGTGTATTTTGCACAAACAAATTATCCGGAGAGTAATCAGTAAAAAAACTTATTCAATCAGTATTGAAATTCTTAAAGCAAAAAATGATTACGGCACGCCTGAATGACAAATAAATAACGAAAAATTACTGAATGAAAATACAGGATTTTATATGTTAGCACAATAGTGATATTCGAGTGAGTTTTGAATATTTTTTGACTTTACTGAAAAATAGCCAAAATGCAGAATGCATAAAAAAACATTTGAGAGTGAGAGCTAAAATGTGTAAAAAAATCAAAGAAAGCCCGCATTAAATGATTATTAGCAAGAATTGACTTGTAATGTTCACAGAAATGTAATAAAATAAATTCAAGTACCAAGGAAGAGGAGGGACACAGAAGTCATCCAGACTTTTGCGCTTTTCTTTGGTCGAGAAGGATCTAACACAATCAAACTTTTAGAAAGTGAGGAATGATCAAAATGAAAAAGGTCACATTCCGAAAGCTCGTCAGTGCAGGCATATCTGCAATGATGCTCGCTTCAAGCGTGCCTACGATCTCTTCAACTGTTGTTCAGGCTGCTGATCAGCAGGTTAGAGGAAACATCGGCGGATACGATTACGAGATGTGGAATCAGAACTATACCGGTCAGGCTTCAATGAACCCCGGCGCAGGCTCTTTCACCTGCTCATGGAGCGGCATTGAGAACTTCCTGGCACGTATGGGCAAAAACTATGACAGCCAGAAGAAGAACTACAAGGCATTTGGAAACATCGTTCTTACTTACGATGTTGAGTACACACCAAGAGGAAATTCTTATATGTGCGTTTACGGCTGGACAAGAAATCCTCTTATGGAGTACTACATTGTTGAAGGATGGGGCGACTGGCGTCCACCCGGAGACGGAGCAGAGAGAAAGGGTAACGTAACTCTCAACGGCAATACTTATGATATATGCAAGACAATGCGTTACAATCAGCCTTCTCTTGACGGTACAGCAACATTCCCGCAGTACTGGAGCATCCGCCAGACAAGCGGTTCAAGGAACAACACAACAAACTATATGAAGGGTACTATCAATGTTTCAGATCACTTTGACGCATGGTCAAGGGCTGGTCTTGATATGTCCGGTACTCTTTATGAGGTATCCCTTAATATCGAGGGCTACAGATCAAACGGCTCCGCTAATGTTAAGAGCGTAACTGTTACAACAGGTGGTTCGGGCGGTTCGACAACTACCGATAGTGATACAACTACAACACCTACAAAGACAGTAGAGCCAGACGCAAATGGCGACTACTTCACAAACGACTTCGAGAGTGGTGCAGGCGATTGGTCCGGCAGAGGAAGTGCTTCTGTTTCTACAAGCAGCAGCAACTACTATGACGGTTCAAAGTCACTTTACGTTTCTGACAGAGCAAGCGAGTGGAACGGGTGTGCAATGACACTTGATTCAAGTGCATTTGTACCTGGCGAGACATACAGCTTCAGCGCTGCAGTTCTCCAGAACAGCGGCTCAAATGTAACTATCCAGATGTCACTCCAGCAGGGTGATGGTAACAGCGCATCTTACGACCATATCGCTGACTGCACAGCCAAGAGCGGCGAGTGGACAAAGATAGAGAATACAGAATATACTATCCCCTCTAATTCGGGCGATATCGTTCTTTACTTTGAAACTCCCGAGAGCTCAGGTGACCTCTGCGACTTCTTCGTAGACGCAGTTCAGGTATCAAAGTCAGGCAAGGCTTCATCTGTAGTAACAGGTCAGGGCAAGGTTGGAGATGCAACTGAAGGAGGCGGTTCAACAGGTGGCGGTAGCACCGGAGGCGATAGCACCGGCGGTGGCAGCGCTACAGGCGTTCGCGCACATCAGAATCTTGATTATTCATATACCAAGGGTGGCGACGGCTTCAAGGATATCATGGGACCGTATTTCCGTCTCGGTACTTCTGTAAGCGGCAACGAGATCGGCAATTCACAGGCTCAGCAGTTCATCAAGAAGAACTACAACTCAGTAACCTGTGAGAACGAAATGAAGCCTGATTCCATCGTTGCAGGCGTAAACGGTGATAACGTAAACATCAGCCTCAATTCTGCAAGTAGCATACTAAAATTTGCAGAGCAGAACGGCATCGGTGTTCGTGGTCATACCTTCGTATGGTACAGCCAGACTCCGGGTTCACTGTTCCAGGATAACGGCGGTACTGTTTCAAAGGACAGAATGAACAAGCGTCTTGAGAGCATGATAAAGAACACATTCAGCGCTATCAAGAGCCAGTTCCCAAACCTCAAGCTCCACTCATATGACGTTTGTAATGAGCTTTTCGTTAACGACGGCGGCGGAATGAGACCTGCTTCAAATTCCAACTGGGTAAGAGTATACGGCGAAGGCAACTCTGAGTTCGTTGTAAACGCATTCAAGTATGCTAGACAGTATGCTCCTAAGGATTGTAAGCTTTACCTCAATGACTATAATGAGTACATGAGCGCTAAGACCAAGGACCTTGTAAACATGGCTAAGACAGTCATGAAGGAGGGCGACTATATCGATGGTATAGGTATGCAGGCTCACCTTGATTCCAAGTATCCTTCGGCAAGCGAATTTGAGACAGCAATCAAGCAGTTCGAGTCACTCGGACTTGATGTTCAGATCACAGAGCTTGATATCACAAACAGCACAGGTTCAAACGGAACACTTTATCCTCAGATCTTTGAGGTTGCTATGAAGCACGCAGCTAATATCTCAACTGTTACTCTCTGGGGTACAACAGATGAGAGAAGCTGGAGATACCGTGAGAACGGCGGTTCACCGCTTCCGTTCCAGAATTATCAGCCTAAGTCATTCTATAATGACATTATAGCTCTTGCTAATAAGGTACCTGTACCTACAGAAACAACAACTACAACAACTACGACAACTACAACAACAACAACCACAACAACTTCCGGCACAACTGCCCCCATAACCACACAGGATCTTAAGGATGTTCTTAATTCCAAGGTTGCTAAGTGGGGCGACGCTAATGGTGATGGTGGCGTAGATATGGCTGATGCTGTAAAGATTATGCAGGCTCTTGCTAATCCCAACAAGTATCAGCTCACAGAGCAGCAGCAGTTCAATGCAGACGTTTACGCAGCAGGCGATGGCATCACAACAAACGATGCAGCTGCTATTCAGGAATATCTCCTTGGTATTATCAAGCAGCTCCCCAAGAGCTATTCTGACGATATCAAGACTGTAACAACAGAGTCGACAACAACGACTACTACAACAACCACCACAACAACTACAACGACACAGACTACAACAACTACAACAACAACTACAACTCAGCCTAAGTCGAACTTCAATTACAATGCTAACTTACAATACAAGGCAGCTCCTGATTATTACTTCAATGGCTGTCAGCAGCAGGGTAAGGTTACAAAAGAGAGCTATAATGGTATAAACGGTGGCAACAGCCTTAATGTTTATACTCCTTATAACTATGATCCAAGCAAGAAGTACAACATATTCTATCTCATGCACGGCGGCGGAGAGAACGAGAACACTCTTATCTCCCAGAACGATACAATGATCCAGAATATGCTGGACAATATGATTATGAACAAAGAGCTCGAGCCCCTTATTGTTGTATTCCCAACATTCAACAAGACTGAGGCAGGACGTTTCTACAGCGAGTTCCGTCAGAGCGTAGTTCCTTTCGTTGAGGGCAAGTACTCAACATATGCTAATAAGGATACATCCGAGAGTTCGCTCAAGGCTTCAAGATTCCATAGAGCATACGGCGGCTTCTCAATGGGCGGCGTTTCTACATGGGCTGTATTTGAGAATTGCCTCGACATCGTAGCTTACTTCATGCCTCTCAGCGGCGACAGCTGGAACGGCAACAGTGCTTACGATAAGGCTAAGGGTATTGCAAATGCAGTAGACAAGTCCGGTCTCCAGAAGAATGAGTACTTCATATTCTGCGCTACAGGTTCTACTGATATAGCTTATCCTAATGTTAGTCCTCAGATCGACGAAATGAAGAAGATGAGCCAGTTCGTTTACACCTCTGACTTCTCTAAGGGCAACCTTTACTTCATGGTAGTTAATGGTAAGGACCACTGGTGGGGCAATGTAAGACATTATGTATATGATGCACTTCCTTACTTCTTCCACGAGGGTCAGTAAGAGTCGGTAATATAATCGCATCTAAACCGGGAACATTATGTTCCCGGTTTTTTATGAAAATCAGCACCCTGTCTTAGGCAGGGTGCTGATTGCGAAAAAGGGCATAAAGAAGTCATCAATAATCAAACTTCTTTATGCCCTTTTTAATCTTAAAAAGCCGAATTGTTCCAAAATCCTAAAATCTGACCAATAACTTACCAAAACTCAGTCGTCGATATAAGCTGTGAAGTTATGGTGAGTAACTCTCTTTTCCACCGGTGGAGGAGTCATATAATCAGGTCCGAAAAGGCATTTCAGATAGGTCCTGTATTTTATCGGGACAGGATACTGCTTGCCTTCAAATTCCATTCTTACGGTACTGCTGAAACAAGAAATAGGTGCCTCAAAATGACGAACGGTCGTACCTACTATATTTCCTATATAGTCGCAGTTTTCGGGCTTGTACTTTTTCGCTATGTGTTCTAGGCGCTTAAGCGCCCACCTGTAGGGGAGTATAAACCTGACTGCTTCAGGGAGAAGCTTACGGCTGCGTATTAAAAGTGTCTTGAACTTACCGAGGAGCATGAGACGGTCCTGATGTATCCTTCTCTTTATGAGTTCATCGGGCATACCGTCCAAAGGAAACAGGTCGATATTTATGCCTAATTCTTTGATCTCTGGAACTACCCACTCTACGACCTTTGAGCGCTTGTAGCATATCTTTGCGTACTGATACAGATAATCCTTTGTATTGTTAAAGGTGAGGACCTTACATTTGTCCGTTTCAAAAGATGACACGAATTTTTCGTATTCGGGTCTTTTCATGATGATATCTATATCGTCGTCCCACGGTATATAGCCTTTATGGCGTACTGCACCAAGTGCTGTGCCGCTGCTCAGAAAGTACGTTATGCCGTTTTTTTTGCAGTATTCGTCTATATCTTCGAGCACTACAAGAAGCCAGCGCTTATATTCCTGTTCGTTTATTTTTCTCACAGTTAACCTCCGTATGTTTTAAGAAGTCATATCTATTTCGCAATGCCTTGTATAAGGGTTATGAAGCCTTATATTCCGTCCCTGCACTGCATAAGATCCCTTTTTCAATTCCCTATAAAAGCCTCAGCCTATAGCGCTGAGCCTTGTTTTTATCTGCGATGAGCATATATTGGCTGTGCGCGGAAGTCTTATGACTTCCTTTCCGTTCTCCTCGCACCATTTTACTGCATTCTGAAAGCCCTTGTGGAGCTGGTCTCCGCCGATAGCAAAGACGTCGAAGTCTATCTGAGGCAGTATCTTGTCAACGTCCTGATACACGATGACCTCGTCCACTACACGGAGCGCTTTGATGATGTCAATGCGCTGCTCAGTGGAATAAAGCACGTTCGCGTCGGGCTTCGTCTTTAAGATACAGCTGCTGTCCTGAACTGCAACTATAAGATAATCTCCAAGCTTTTTTGCGTTTTCAAACAGGCGCAGATGACCAAGGTGAAAATAATCAAATACGCCAACGGTGACTACTTTTTTCATGGTTAACCTCCATTGCTGATCATTTACTCATTTTCGGAACGATAATGCTTATTACTTACGGGTCAAATAAGCGTCCTTACTGCGATAGTTACATTTTGTGCATCGCTGATAGTGTAAATGCCGGTTGTTCAACTGAAATTTTCGTGAATCGTTAGCGTATTACTTATTTAATATTTTTTAATTTTGTAAAAGAAAAGTTTTAATCACTGTATAAATCGTAGCAGATTAAACTCAAAGTAATTTTTAAAGCAATTATATGTTATCACTTATTGTGCTTTGGGTCAAGGCGTTTTTTGCGGTTTATTTCTTCCTGTGTTAGCGGAGACTAAAAGCTGATATCAACGGTAAAAGGACAAGCAGACTGTCAGGCTCTATCAGAGCATGGCTAAATATTGCTAATTATGGGTCGGTATGATGTTCGTGGCGGAAAATTCAGGCAAAAAATCTTGAATATCAGCGGCTGCGGAGCTTCATAGTTCATGGAGCTGCCTGAAATATTTTTTAAGAATTTTTTGAAAAGCTGTTGACAAGAGGAAGAATATGTGATATTATATGAGTGTAACAACTGTACTAGCCAACATAGTACACGCCCTACAGAAAGGAGCTGCTTATGTTTTCTATAGACCTGACAAGCAGAATACCCATTTATGAGCAGATATATCAGAAGATCGTCATGCTTATCCTTAACGGGACACTTGCAGAGAATGATCAGCTTCCTAGTGTAAGAAGTCTTGCAAAAGCCACCGGAGTGAATCCCAATACCGTAGCCAAGGCTTATCAGGAGCTTGAGCGCAACGGCGTGCTGTACTCGGTTCCGGGAAGAGGCAGCTTCGTGGCTGCACAGGATCACAGCGAGTTCCGCAAAAAGGCGCTGGCAGATTTCGATTCGATGGTCAGGGAAGCCTTTGACAAGGGAATATCTCCCGATGATCTCAAGGCAAGGATAGACACCTTGCATATATCCTACAGAGAGGAGCATGAATAATGATAGAACTAAAAAACACAGTAAAGAAATTCGACAGCTTTACCGCTCTTGACGGCATAGACCTGAGTATCAAAAAGGGTACGGCTTTCGGTCTGATTGGTTCTAACGGAGCAGGAAAATCCACTATACTTCGGCTTATATCCGGCATCTATTCTCCGGAATCAGGGGAGGTCCTTATTGATGGCGAGAGCGTTTACGATAATGTTGACGCCAAGCAGAAGGTATTCTTCATAAACGACGAGACTGTGCAGTTCGGTAGCTTTACGCTCAAAAAGCTGAAAAACTATTATAAGAGTTTTTATCCGTCTTTTTCAGAGGAAATATTTGAAACCCTCCGCAAAAAAACGGAGCTTCCGCTTGACAAAAAGATAAACACATTCTCAAAGGGCATGAAGAGGCAGGCTATAGTTATCATTGGTCTTGCCTGCTGTACCGATTATCTGCTGCTTGACGAGGCGTTTGACGGGCTTGACCCGACTATGCGCATAATAGTTAAGAAAATGCTGGTGGACGCCATGCTTGACCGTCAGCTAACGACTGTCATATCCTCCCATAATCTAAAGGAGATAAACGAGCTCTGCGACACAGCTGCTCTCCTTCACGACGGAAAGATAATATTCTCGCAAGATATCGACGACGTAAAGGGCGGCGTACATAAGATACAGGCGGTATTCAACAGAGAAGAGAACGGTGCTGCCGTAAACTATACTAAGGACGATTTTGCCTGTGAGGGCGTGGAGATGCTACACTTTGAGCAGAGTCAGAGCATATACTTCATTATTGCAAAGGGCGACATAGAGACTATAAAGGCTTCGCTGTCTGTAAAGCACCCTGTGCTGATAGAGGTCATACCGCTCACACTTGAAGAAATATTTATCTATGAACTGGAGGTGCTCGGCTATGACAGCAGTGACAACATCAGCGAATAAAAGAAGAGGAGCATTCGCTCTGCGTTTCAGGAGCAAGTTCTCAGAGGACATGAAGCTGTTCGTGATGAATCTTGTTTTTCAGTTGCTTGCGCTGCCCATTACAGCGGCATTTGCAGCGTGGGAGATGTACCTTGACAAGTACGGGATATACAGCGATGAATCTGAATATGTTCCGTTTCTGATAATAGCATTCATCACCTTCTGTCTCAGTTTGGCAATGGGCGTCATCATACCGATGGTGAATTTCAGGTATCTGTACAATAAATCACTTGTGGATATGAATTATTCCCTGCCCCTGAACAACCGTCAGCGTTTTATCGCGGATTTCCTTTCGGGACTTGCTGTATATATAATTCCGCTGTTTATAGGTGCGCTGATAGCAGGTGCGGAGCTACTGATAAGTGCTAAGATATTTGGCTACCTTGATGAGGTTATTGAGTATATCCCTTTGATCCTACGTTTAGGCACCGTGGTCGTTATGGGCATGATATTGCTGTATGTGCTCTGCGTATTCGCAATAAGCTTTGCAGGAAGCATATTTGAGGCTATTTTCAGCATCGTTGCCGTAAATATAATGATACCTGCATTTATATTCCTGACATGGATGAATATCGTAAATGGGGCGCATTTCGGACTTTGCAGTGATTCGGTGACAAGGAACTATCTTTTCTTCACCACAAGTCCTGTCGGAGCATTGGGCTATTTCCTGTTTTCCGAGCAAATCGATCATACCGGAAACCCTGACTATTCAGCTATGCTCGGCAGATCCATGTTTATGAATTTCTGCATAAGGACACTGCTATTTTCAGCGGCTGTAATCATAGTGACCTATATCCTCTACAAGCGCCGCAAGGCTGAGGACGTTTCAAAGCCCTATGTTTACAATGCATTCTATTATGCTATAATGGGACTTGCGGTATACTGCATAATATCACTTATGAAAATGTCCGGTCTGGCATATGCGACAGCAGCGGCTCTTATAATAAGCGGCATTTTCTGGTTCGTTATGGAGGTAATAAGGAGAAGGGGCTTCAGGCGCTTCTGGACGGCTGTTGTCAGCTTTGCCGCCGTCAGTGCGGTCGTTATGGGTGCTATAAAGGTCATTTACGCAACTCAGGGACTTGGCAGGGCAAGGTTCGTGCCCTCAGCCTCGGATATCACCGATATAGAGATAAATACATGGGGAATGTTCAATCAGCTGAATGAAAACAACATAGTAATGCATGATCCCGCGATCATCAATGATGTCATTGAACTGAACAGGGAGCTCGTTGACCGTCATTTTGAGCATGATAAGTATGATTATGAGGTGCTGAGCAGTGACGATCTTTATATTGATAACGGGAGCGAGTTTGAATTAAAACAATATTCTGTAATGGATTCAATGGAAATAACTATGACATATTATACAAAGAGAGGAGCGGCTATCATTCGTCGGTATACCGTTCCAACAGAGCTGCTGACCGAGCTTTTCTGCGATCTTTATACCAGTGAGGAGTATGCGGAACAGCTGACCGATGAAATGTTCAGAAACAGTCTGGAAGGACGCAGTTTCACGGATGAGCTTACTCCTGAAACAGCTGACTTCTGCCGCTTCAACATTACTGACAAGATAGGTGAACGACACATCATAGAAGTTTCCGTTGAGGAGGGAAGAGAGCTTACCGAAGCTTTGAGAAGGGATATCATTGCAATGACCTCCGACGAGTTTAGAAACTCAGAATACTATATGGAGCTCGGAGGATATCATTTGACCTCTGCCTGCCATAATACGGTCAGCTTCTTTGAGGCGCATGATATCCAATATAAATGGTCTCCGGCAGACCTTATGCTCGAAATGGACAATAATCCCGGCTTTATCATGGAGATAGCGACAGATCCGGTCTATACATTCCCGCTTGTTTATTTAGAGGCTATGAATTATGAGAATAGCTATGATCTGAGTCGTGATTACTATGACGAGTATTATGACCGCTATGCTCAGAAGTGGGTAAAGCTGGATTCTATTTTCAGTTTAAGCAGTGAAAGAGGTCAGGGATCTTTTTATTACGGAGAAAAATATGAGCCAAAGATCAATGATAAAAAGAGCGTTGAGAAGCTGCTCGATATAGCTACGCCTATGATCACCGGAGAAAAAATAATTGCCGAGGTACACTTCAACGGAAATACGCTCTATGTTAGGGACGAGCCCGGAAACCGCGAGATCGTTGAAAAGGCAAAGAACAGCATAATTATTTGCCATAAGGAGACTGGTGAGGAGTACAGGTTAGTCAACGGTGGAATCGAGAAAGTGTCTAAGGATAACGCCTGACATTAGCTCCGGTCAGTGACAGGACTTTATAAGCCGGAACAAAAAGAAAGTAAGGATTATAATAAGCGCCGCTTTATAAGCGACGCTTATTGCTTTCTGTTAGAAAATGCCGTTTATGGCGGTGCAGAGCTTGTTTTGAGATGAAAAAGTCACGGAAAAACGGGAGGTTGTATAATACTGTCAAAAGATTACTGAAAGTAAATAAAAGTTTGGCTAATGCTCCAATTTTATTCCTTTGAGAAATATGATAGAATTAGAGTGATATATTGTTTTTATATATTAAACATATTTGAAAGAGGGAGTTAAATGAAAAAGCATAAGATCGCGGCAGCGGTACTTGCACTGACATCGGCTGTTTCTGCTTCGGCAGGTGCAGTTGCTTTTGCAAAAGCTAATGACGCGGCTATGAAAAATGCGTCGCTTGAAAACGATTTTATTCGTCTTACTGTTGAACAGAACAGCTCACAGATGGAATATCTTCGTTTTTGTCTTGATACCAACAACGGTCAGACAGCTACCAAGGATGATGATCAGAAAAATCTTACATACAAGAACTTCTATTCAGGCTATACTACTCTTAATATCAACGGCGAGACATATATATACGGTGAAGGTACAGATACGAGCGAGCCCAAGTATGACGCTTCAAAGAGCTGCCATACATCTTCGCAGAGATTCGGAGATGTGGAGGTAATGCAGACTCTTACATTCTCCGAGGGATTTACCAAGGGCTATAACGATATGCTCAGGATCTCGTACAAGGTGATCGATGCCAAGCTTGAGGATAATATAGGAGTAAGGATACTTATTGACCCAATGATCGAGGACGATGACGACCTTAAGCTATATGCAAACGAGAATATCGGCTTTGACGCTGAAACAGCCTTCCGCAGTCCTGTTCCGGACGTTTGGAAGGGCGTTATCACAGCTGACAGGAATATCTCTGTATACGGAAAAAACAACGTATCCGAGCTCAAGCCCGACAGCCTTACCTTTGCCAACTGGAGCAGCCTGTATGACAACGTATGGGATACCTCCTTTGACAACAGCAAGAGCATAAGCGATTCAGGAGTTGCGGTAAAGTGGGAGCCTGTTTCTGCCCAGGGCAGGGAATTCGTATCATACTACGGCATTAAGAACGACGCGATATCGACAAGCGATCTTACCGGCAAGACAAATGTTGTCTCGCCGCAGACATCGTCGTCTACCGCTGCCGGCATTACAGCCCTGTTCGCTGTTGCTGCCGCGGCTGCCGCAGGCTGCGTCGTGATCGGCAGAAAGGAAAAGAAAGATGAATAAGAAATTTTTCAGGAAATCTCTGTCAGCTGTCCTCTCTGCCATTATGACCGCAGAATTCGGTCTGTTCAATATGCCTGAGAATGTTTTTGCCATTGATGATGTTCACAGCTATGCAGTATATTCGGACAGCGATATCATAGTTAATACAAAGACCGGCGTTTTCAACGGAAACGTTTACTCCGGCGATAAATTCAGCTATCTCGGAAACAGCGTCTGCTATGTCAATAAGACGCTCAATTCGGACGGCGTTTCAGATAACGTAAGAGCTCTCAGCAAGCTTGATATGAAGGCTTCAAAGCCGGATTATACAGAGCTCCTCAAAACAAGGGTGAGCTATGAGGACAAGCGCAGCGGAGATACCGTGCTCAAGGGCGGTCAGGTAAGTATCGACGGCTCTATGAGCGTTGCAGGAAAGCTCAGGATAGACAGGACGGTTTTCAGCGGAAAGGGCTACATAACCGCTGACGGTGATATAAAATATGACGCTGTTCAGAATCCGGAGGGAACAGAAATGTTCCTTGCGTCCAATAACGGCGATATAACCATTCAGGGCTCGGATCTTACGATGAACGGTGCGATATACGCTCCTAACGGCAAGGTCGAGATAAATGCCAAGCACTTTACCTTCAACGGAGTTATAATTGCAGGCCAGATAGAGCTCAACGGCACGGATATCACTGTGAATGAGGTCAGCGATGACGACAATGTTCTTTTACAGTTCGGTCCCGAGATAGTTATCAAGGGGGGCAGCGAGACCTATAAGGAAAACAGAAAGATAACCCTTGATATCTCCGAGAGCGCAGGTCTTGGCACTATAAATACCGATACGCTCTCATGGAGCTTCGTGCCTGATGATGACGCGAATATCGGCGCGGTAAAGATAGATGAAGCTTCATCTGACAATTATCGCAAGGAGCTGATAATCACCAGGCCAGGCGACTATAAGTTCGTCATAAATGGTGAGGATAAGACCGGCGTTCCTTTCAGATATACCGATACTATCAATGTAGTAGAGGATATCGCTCCCGTTGCCGACTTCACAAAGGAGTTCGACACAACAGGAAGAAGCGAGGACGGAACAGTCGATATAAAGCTCACGGACAATTCATATTCTCTTGACGGCGACGATATCGGAAGCCGAGTATGGTCCGTATTCTTCGACAGCGATAACGACGGTGATTTCTCCGATGAAGAAGAGGATATTTTCAGCACCGGAAACGAATCCGAGGTTTCATACAATGCTAGATCTGTCGGAAAATACAGATTTGAGCTCCATGCAGCCGAGGTGTTTAGCGATACTATCCCGTCTCTCCTCACAGAGGACGCTTACCGTGTTGCGGATACGAGCAGGAACGAAAGCAAAAAGTACGAGGTAGAGGTTACCAATGAGGCTCCTGAGTCACATTCGGGAATCAGCAAGGCAAAGAACGTAGATATCGTTATAACTGCCGGAAACCTCGACGTTGAGGATATTGCCGAGATAAACAGGAATGTTGACGAGGTGAAGAGCGAGCTTGAGGACAAGGGCTTTTCTGTAAACCTCGAAACAATGTCTACATCTACCCTTACAGCAAAGGATACCTTTGCATGGAAAGAGTATGATCATTATAATTATGTTGACAGATATCTTCCGACTCTTGATAAGCATATCATATACGACGAAAATGCTATAAAGATGCTTGGTTACGGCTGGGCTCCTCTCCGTGACTGGCTCTTCGTTGACGACGGAGTCAGTGCAAAGAGAGTTCTGTCCTTCGACATGGTAAGAGACAGGACGGACTGGCACAGTATGGAGGGCGGCGGCTTCCTCTTCAATACCTCCATAAAGAAGGTAAAGACAGAATCAGAGGATCCCGAAGCTGAGCCTGTAACAAAGGAAATAATGAACGGCTACTGCATCATACTGACAAGCGGCGGCTTCAAACTTATCAAGCTCACGGATATCGACGTTGAAGAGTTCAGAAACGGCGGTATAAACGGAACTGTTCAGGGAGCAGGTCAAGTTCTCACGAGCGTCGGCGTAAAAGATGTATATGCCGATTATAATATCAAAATAGTTGCAAATAACAGACTTGTATCGGTATACATCAATGATGAGCAGCTGATAAACAACTTTATCCTTCCTGATACTCAAACAGGAAACGGTTTCGGACCTATTATATGTCACGATTATCATGGCTGTTCTCAGCAGTCTTACTTCACATTCAGCAACATCAAGATGTCTACTGTACGCGGCAGTGAGCTCAGCGATATCCTTGACGGTCATGAGTGGAGAAAGTCATCTGAAAGATTCGTTATCAATCTCAATAAGGAAAAGGTATTCGACCTGAACGACGATCAGTCTATCGGTTATGCTGCAAAATCCCTTATCGAGAATGACATTAACTTTGTCGGCATAGGTACCAATCTGTCACAGAAGGCTTATGAGAATCTGCTCAATACAGCTGACGGTACATTCATTGACTGGTATGAGCTTCTGAAAAACAAGGAGCTCCTTAAGAAGTATTTCCTCAATGTCCTCGGTGAGAACGATTACAGCGTTGACAATATGGTAACTACTTCTGACGAGATCGTTTACGATGACTATTATGTAGACAAGGAAAACGATCCTATCGGTGAGCAGACATGGTCTTACGACCTTGATGCTTCCGTATACGAAAACAGCAGCAGGGAAAGCGGCTCATGGACTTCGGACAAGCCTCTCACATTCCTTGAGGCTACCGGTATATACAAGGTGTCCTCAAAGCTGAGGGACGATCCTACAAACAACAACAAGAACCTCGACAGCTATAAAAAGTGGTCAAATGAGGTGCAGTGGACAGACGGACTTTATGTTCACAGCAAGCCTGTTGCAAAGATCAGCTCCGAGATACTCAAGGCTGAGGAGATCAACAAGTATATATGCAATCTGACATTTGAAGCTTATGACAATGACGCTCTCAGCAAGGATAACAAGGGTATCACTGAGGAGCGTAAGGAATGGAAGCGTATTGACGACAGCGAGTGGATGACAGGCACTGTGCCTATGATAATCGACGCTGAACAGGTATATCTCCAGAAGTACTCCGTGCGCGACGAGCAGGGCGAGTGGAGCGAACCTGCTGTTGAACTCATATATGCTGAAAAGACCGAGAACCCCGACGCCTTCAGGGACGACGAGCTGCCTGAGATAACACTCAGCGTTTCGGACTATAACCCCTGCCTCGGCGATCAGGTGATGATAACAGCCTCCGCGACTGATAATTCTGCTGTAGGCTCCTTCCAGATCTATGTGGACGACAAGCTTATGTGCAATTATCAGGGCAGCATTATTTACGACTGCAAGAAGGAAGGCGTTGTTACCGTTAAGGCAGTGTGCAAGGATATTGCCAATAACGAAGCAACAGCCACCAAGGAGGTCAATGTCGAGGACAGACGCGACCTTGAAGCTCCCGAGATCACTATTGATACGAAGAATGATATCACCTTTGAGGAGTCAAAGGTATCTGTAAAGGGTACTATAAAGGATAACGTAAAGCTCGATTCCTATACCGTAGAGCTCATGGCTCCCGGTGAGAGCGAGTATACCGGTGTTATCACCTCCTCTGACGAGGTTAATGACAGTAATATCGTTTCATTTGATACAAACGGAAAGACCGGACAGTATAAGCTTAAGATAACAGCTGCTGATACCTCCGGAAACAAGAGATACGCAGACCTTACTGTTACAGTCAGTGAGGAAAAGATACGTTCTCAGACAAATACAAAGACAGAAAAGCCTGCTACTACTCAGAAGCAGGATACACCCGCTGAGATCACTATCAAGGTATCTGCCGACAGCGCAGAGATAGGAGAGGTCGTAAATGTTGATATCGACGCTTCCGATGTGGACGGTCTCACTGCGGTAAAGGTATACAAGGACAACAAGGTCATCGGCAACGCTCCGGGAGAGCTGAGATTCAGCGAGACCGAGGCAAAGACCGTTACCATAAAGGTAGAGACAACAGACGTAAACAACAAGAAGACAACAGCTACAAAGGAAATAGTATTTGTTGACTCTTCAGACAGGACCAATCCTGTGGCAGAGATAACTGCTCCGGAGGCAGGTACTGTCCTTTCAGGCAAGGCAGCTATAGTGGGTTCGGCTTATGATGAGACGAGCCTGAGGAAGTATACACTTGAATACAAGAATGCAAATGCCGGCGAATATCAGCTAATACTTTCTGTTTCAAACGAAGTAAAGGACGGAGAGCTGGGAGTATGGGACACATATCCCCTCGCTAACGGAGTATACGACCTCAGACTTACCGCTATGGACAATGCTGGCAATATCTTTGCCTGCACAGCACAGTATCAGATACAGAACGGCACAGCACCCGAGGAGGAAAAGGTCGCAGAGGAGCTTATCGTATTCTCGAAGCCGGAGCCCTCGGTAAAGGCTGACGATACTCTAAAGGTAGAGGCTGCGGCTGATACCGGACTTGCCGGCAGGGAATATGAAGTCACCCTCGCAAAGGCTGACGGTACAGGCGTACAGAAGGTACTGAAGAGAGGAAATATCAGCGATAACGGCAGCATTTCAGCTGTTGCTGATTCTTCAATGCTCGATGAGGGAGACTATACAGTTTCAATAGCTATAAATGTACCGGACGGAGATTCCGTAAAGAAGGACGTTAACGTAAAGGTAGAGCATGGTTACAGGAATGCTGATGCCGAGACGGTATGCAGGATAGTTTCTCCCGAAAACGACGAGAAGCTTTCGGCTCCTTCGGAATTTGTTGCAGAGGTCACGGAAAATGCATTCAGCAAGTACAAGTTTGAGTATGCACCTGTGGGAACCAATGAATTCATAGAGTTTGATGAAGGCAAGATCTTCGGCAGTGAGATCAGGTCAAAGCTTGATCCTACACTTATGGAGAACGGATACTATGATATCCGTCTGACTGCTTTCGGCAGCGGCACAAAGGCTGAGGATACAGTTACGGCAGAAATATCAGGCAATATGAAGATAGGTCTCTTTACCATCAGCTTTGCCGATCTCGATTTTGAGGCAGCAGGCATACCTGTAACACTTATCCGTACTTATGACAGCAGACTTAAGGATCAGAACGGCGAGTTCGGATTCGGCTGGAACCTCTCGTTCAATTCAGTAAAGCTCAGCATCAGCACAGATCAGAGCAAAAACTGGGAGATTGAGAACAGCACCTCACACTTTGTAACAAAGTACACTATCAAGGAAACAAAACAGCACAAGGTAAAGATAGACCTTGCAAACGGAATAGAAGAAGAGTTCGTTATGAAGGTATCGCCTCAGAGTCAGGCGCTCATACCTCTGAATATGGGACTCAGCGTATCTTATGAGCCGGTAAGCGCTACAGGTTCAACACTCGTTCCGGTAAATGTAAGCACAGGCGGAATGTTCTATGACAGCGGCTATCTGCTCACGGACGAGATTGAAGAGTACGATCCTCAGACCTTTATGTATACAAGGGCTGACGGAACACAGTACCTTATTGATTCAAAGCGCGGCCTTATAAGCATAAAGACTTCTGACGGAACAGAGATAAAGTTCAGCAAAAACGGTGTGACATCCTCTGACGGAAAGGCGATAAAGTTCGTTTACGACGAAGAGGGAAGGATACTTGAAGCTTCTGACAGCAAGGGCAAGAAGGTCACTTATGAATACGGCATATTCGGCGACCTTGTATCCGTTATGGATCAGACCGACAGCAATGTTTCCTTCGTTTATAAGGATCACTATATCACTGAGATCAGGGACGCCGACGGCAAGATGCTCTCTAAGAATGAGTACGATAAGGACGGCCGTCTTGTAAAAACTACAGATGCAAACGGAAACGCCGTTGTTTACGACCACGACATCGACGGCAGAGAGGAAGTCATCACAGACAGAAACGGCGGTACTACACGCTATATCTATGATGAAAACGGAAATATCCTCTCACAGACAGACGCAAACGGAAATACAGTTACAAATACTTACGACAGCAACGGATACCTTGCTTCAAAAACAGACGCTCTCGGCAATGTGACAAAGTATAAGTACGACGCTTCCGGAAATATGCTCTCGCTTACAGACGCTGAGGGACATGAGATCTCAAATGAGTATGATTCAAAGGGAATGCTCGTATCTATCGGCACAGCAGGTCTTACTGTCCTGAAGATCGACTATACTGATGACGGTCTTACCTCGTCTACAACAGACGCTATGGGCAACAAGATAAGCTATGAGTATGATTCAAAGAAGCAGCTCAAGTCAGTGACAGATGAAATAGGTACATATATGAATATGACCTATGACAGCGACGGAAATGTCAAGACCGCTACCAACGGAGCAGGCGCTACGGCAGATTTCACCTATGATTCTGACGGCAACTGCACTTCAAAGACTGTTACATACAACAGCGAGGGAACGTTAAAGACAGTAACAGAGAACTATGAGTACGACGCTAAGGGTCATCTTGTAAAGACTATCGACAGCAACGGAAATATAGTTTCAAACGAGTACAACTCAATAGACAAGATATCTGTCGCTACTGATGAAAAGGGCAGACAGACAAACTACACCTACGACGCAATGGGCAACCTCACAAAGATCGCCTACTGCGACGGAACCTCCGAGACCTTTGAATACGATAAGGAAGGCAGGAACACATCTGCTACAGACCGCTGCGGCAGAAAGGTAACAATGGCTTATGACAAGGTCGGCAATCTGCTTACAAAGACCTATCCGAACGGCAAGACAGTTACCTACAATTACGACGCTGCTTACCGCCTGACTTCAACAGTCGATACAAGAGGCGCGGAGACAAAGTATGAATACGACAGCATCGGAAACAACACTGCTGTTACCGACGCTCTCGGCAACCGTACTTCATTTGCTTACAACGACCGCGGTCAGCAGTCAAGCACGACCGACGCAAGAGGCAACGTATTCAGGTATTATTACGATGACAACGGCAACCGCATAAAGACGGAATATCCCGACGGTTCGTCCGTATCGGCACAGTATGACGCAAGAGGACGTGTTACAAGTCAGACAGACCAGAACGGCTATACAACATCGTACAGCTATGACGGCGCTGACCGCCTTACAAGCGTTACCGACGCTCTCGGAAATACCACAAAATATGAGTATGACGAGCGCGGCTGCCTTGTTAAGGTAACAGACGCCAACGGCAATGCTACAAGCTATACTTACGACGAATACGGCAGAGTTGTAAAGACTACAAACGCTCTCGGAAAGACTGCTGAGGCATCTTATGATGAAAGCGGCAATATCCTGACATCAACAGACTTCGCAGGCAAGGTGACATCATTCACCTATGACCAGTACGACAGACTTGTGAGCAGGGAAAACGAGGACGGAAAGATCACATATCAGTATACAAAGGACGGAAAGCTTTCATCGGTAGGCTCGCCCTCCGGTACAACAAGCTATTCCTACGATAATATGGACGGTCTGAAAAAGGTATCATATCCGGGCGGAAAATATATCGAGTATACCTACGATGATACTGAGGTCCTTACAAGTGTAAAGACGAACTTCGGCACAACTGCTTATGAGTATGACCTTATCGGCAGACTTGTAAAGGTCGTTGACAGAAACGGCATAATAACACTCTATGAGTACGACGCTAACGGCAACAGAACAGCTGTAAAGTACGCAAACGGCATAGTTGTTACATACACATACGATGACCTTAACCGTCTTATCGGCGAGACTGTTGCTGACAGGGACGGAGCAGTAGCTGCGCAGTATGAGTATACTCTCGGCGCGGCAGGCGAAAGGACAAGAGTCAGGGAGCTTGACCGTACTGTGGACTATACCTACGATGCGCTCTACAGGCTCACAGGCGAGACTATCACTCCTGTCGACGGTAAGGTAAAGACTTATACCTACACCTATGACGCAGTTAGCAACCGTCTTACAAAGACCGAGGACGGCGAGGTGACAAATTACACCTACAACGGACTCAATCAGCTCGTTCAGGAGAACAATACCGTTTATACCTATGACGATGCCGGCAACCTTATCTCTACGGAGTCAGCTGAGAAGTCATCGAACTATGTATACAATGCTTCCAACAAGCTGCTCCGCGCAACAGTAATGGTCGGAGAAGAGGTAACGGCTGAGGAGTATACCTACAGCTATGACGGTTCACGCACAAGCAGGAAGATAATCAAGGGTGATGAAACAACTCTTGTAAACTATCTCAACGATTGTTCTGTACTCACAAATGTACTTGCAGAGACAGACAAGAACGGCAGGGAGCTCAGCTACTATACTATCGGCGCAGACCTTATCTCTATGGAGCGCGGCGGTTCGACGTACATATATCTGTATGACGGACACGGCAGCGTAAGAGGACTTATCGACGCTGATGGCAAGCTCACTGATACCTATAACTACGACGCATTCGGCAATATGCTTGAAAGGACGGGCGACACCGAAAACAGCTATCTCTACTGCGGCGAGCAGCAGGACGACACAACAGGACTGTACTATCTCCGTGCAAGATATATGAACCCGACAACGGGAACATTTACTTCCATGGATACCTACGGCGGTTCTGTATTCGACCCGATATCTCTACATAAGTACCTATATGCAAATGCTAATCCTGTAAGTTATACTGACCCGAGCGGATATATTGGATTATTTGACACAGTTTGTGCAAGCGCAATTGGAAATATTCTGTTCTATAGTATTTCAGGCGGAATAATATCTGCTGGTTTAGATCTCTTACGTCAGCTCAGAATAGCAGAAAGGACAGGTAAAGAAATAGATTGGGGAGAATTTTGGTTCTCCTTAGGATTTGGTATGATCGCCGGCGGCGTGTTTGGCTATGCAGGCTTTTATGCTAAAGCTATTTCATCTGTATTGATTTATTCTGTTTTAGGCGTTTCAAGTATCATATTCTGCTTGTTAAGTATTAATCAGGCTATTCTTGATGGTAAAGCTGAATTATATGATTTGATGGCGTTTGATATTCTTTTTGCATTACTTTCTGGCTATAGTGCTTTTTCAAGTTTTAAAAATGCCGCTCAATGCAAGAGTGCGTCAAATACAGCAAAAAATAATACAAACACAGAGCCTGATAATACTAATACTGCTACTTCACCTGAGAATACTAATACTGCTGAACAAGGTGAATTCCTTGATCCTCATAAGATAAGATTTAGTCAATCATCCTGTAATGGAAGTGCAGAAATAATTGAAAGTATGAAAGCAAATGGTTGGCAGGGAGATCCTATTGATGTCGTTCAAATGCCAGATGGTAATTATACCACTATAGATAATACAAGGCTATATTCTGCTCAACAGGCGGGAATAGATGTTAAAGTTAACATCCATTCTTATGATGAACCATTACCTTCTGCTGATTTTGTTGACAGGTTTACAACACCTAAGGGAGGAGTTCCTAAAACATGGGGTGATGCCGTAACTAATCGAATCAATAATCAGAATGCTTCATTTAGAAATAATAATCCAAGTGGTTCATGGGAAATGATGAAACCGAAGTAATTAGGAGGATTATAATGATAGATATAAAAAAATACTATCCACTATTTGACTATCCTGAGGGATATGTTAAGTTAAAAACTTTAAATTTGATCAATTTCGATTTATGGTACTTTATCCCTGATGAACAATTAGATATAAGAATTAATGGACTAAAAAAACGCTTTCCTAATAGACAACTTATTCCTTTTGCTAGAAGGACGGACAATGATGATATTGCTTGTTTTGAGCTTGGAAAAGGAGAATGTGTTCAGATAATACACGATTTTTCGTCTCCAGGATATGAACAACGTGAAGAGTATGAAAGTATCTGGATGTGGGCGAGAAATGCGTTTGATGAATTAATTCAAAATGAATCATATTGTTGATAATTAGTATTTTATTTTTTTACAGCGGACTCTCACGAGTCCGCTCTTTTTTTCAACAATACTGCAATAAGGAAAAGGCCCTCTTTTTGACCGCTTATTGCCGTGTTCACTGCAATATCTTGACATTGTCACGCTAAAATGTTACAATTATCCTGCAATATTATGTGTAAATACACTGCTTTAAACTAAGGAGGTACTAAACAATGATAAAATTCATATCTTCATTCCTGGCGGCAGCTGTTGCCTGCGGTTCTGTCATGAGCAGTTTTGTTTCGGCAGAGGGCTTATCGGAACTGAAAGACGCTTCGTCATACTCTGCCTGTATCGAAGCCGGATTCCAGCAGTACACCGTTGACCTGTCCGGATTAGGTGCGCTCATCAAAAGGGACAATGTTCCCGAAGATCTTGAACACGCAGCATATATTACTATGACTCAGGAAGACTATGACGAATTGGTTGCGGATCCGAGTTCATACAAGCTTTGCTTCATAGCTTCGGAGCCGGTCATGATGCGTGACGGAATAGTTGTCAGCCTCAGAAATATCGAAACAGCTGACCCTACTGTAGCGGTTCCTATATATGCCGGATGTAAAGTCCTTGAGATGCTGGACGGCGTTTTCTTTGCATTCAATACGGAAGAGGAGGCTCTTCAACAGATAATGGCAGCTATGGACGGTACTGAGACCACCACATCTTCGACAACCACCTCAGCAACAACTACTACTTCGACTGATACAACGACAACTACAAGTGCAACGACATCGGCAAATACTACACAGTCCACTACAAACACAAGTGCAACGACCTCAGCGACTACAACACAGTCCGCTACGACCACAAGTGCAACGACCTCAGCAACTACGACACAGTCCACTACAACCACAAGTGCAACGACCTCAGCGACTACAACACAGTCCGCTACAACTAAAAGTGCGACGACTTCGGCTACTACGACACAGTCCACCACAACTACAAGTATTCAGCCGGCATACTATAACGGTCACGCTTATGCGATTTATTCTGAGGCTGCGGATTCATGGGAGGAAGCCACGGAGTTCTGTGAAGCGGCAGGCGGGAAGCTTGCAGTTATCAACGACGCTGAGGAAAACGAGTTCGTTTATAAGTATATGACCGAGTGCGGATTCAAAAGCGCATATTTTGGCTTATCAGACCCAAATAAAGACGGAACATGGAGCTGGGCAGACGGTTCGGAGCTGACATATTCCAATTGGCACAGCGGTGAGCCGAGCTCCCAGAATGAAATGTACGGTATGTACTATTATAAGTTTTCTGACGGTACATGGAATGACGGCGTGTGGGGCGATAATACGACCGCATTTATCTGCGAATGGGAGTACAAGCTGGGAGACATCAATAACGATGACATAATAGACGCAGTTGACGCTTCCTCCGTACTTGCTTACTACGCTATGATATCCACCAATAAGGACGGCGGCTACAACGAGTGTCAGAAGTTTGCAGCAGACGTAAACAACGACGGTCAGGTAAATGCTGTTGACGCATCGAATATCCTTGCATACTACGCTTATATCTCAACAGCGGAGGGCGAAGTGAAGACCTTAGCCGAGTTTATGAACAGGGACAACAGTCAGGGAGATACCGACAAACAGAACGGTGACACAGGCGAGCTCAGGAATCCCGACAATCTTGACCCCAATGCGCCGATAGAGCTGCCTATAATCTCAATTTCCTGACAAACAGAACATAATATTCAAAAAGTCACAGGTTATGTGGCTTTTTTTGTTATGGTCAGCACACTAAATGCGATTCTGCCTCGATAAATGACCGGTGGTCAAAGTGACGAAATTGTAATGTTAACAAAAGGTAAAATACACGCTTTTTAGTTGATTTTTATATTTGAGTATGTTATAATATTATCAGGGTATTTTTAATTTGCTTATTTAATGGTTCTATTAGATAATAATCACCAAAACAATAGTGGGAATAGGTAATTCAGAAACGGTCGGTTCAATAAGCCTGAATTATTGGCGTAATGACAATACACTTACAGTATATCAAGAGGTATTGGCAATGAACTATATTTTAAAGCAAATGGAGGTGAGGGATCAATATATCAGTGAATGATCTGTCACGATATTGTATGATGATTTTTTCTTTTAGGGGATCCAGGCCGAACATTAAAACAATGCTGCGTCGGCAAATTTAATGACTATTTATAATCTTTGTGTGTACTCAATAGCTGCCGTCAGGCTGGTTATGCGATGACGGACTTTGGGCAGACATATATTACTGTGATATACAGGAACTGCGGAACGAAGCTGCTTTGCTCAGTCCGCGGTACATGGTCAATGTGGGCATTAACGGGGAAAGTTGTTGCCATTCATAAGCAGCGGCATAATATCCACTCTTAGGGGCAGGAGGCGTCTGCCCTAAAACTACCATGAAAGGATCAGCAAGTAATGAGAACAACAACACAAATCAATACCTGCACCATTGAGAGAAAATTTCCGGAATGGGTGAAGGTAGATCGCATTATCAACGGGGTAAAGATATACAACATGAATATTTTTGATAATATCATGTCATTCAATCAGGATAATCTTGAAGGAGACGCGATCGATTATTTCGGCACAAAGATAACCTACGGCGAGCTTCCGGCACTGCGCGAGGCTTATGCAAGAGGACTGAAGCTGGCAGGAGTAAAGGAGGGCGACGTAGTTACTCTCTGTATGCCTGTAAGCGTTGAGAACCTTATGCTCCTGTTTGCCTGCAACCTTATCAAGGCTGTCAGCAACAACGTGAACTTTTTGTTTCTTAAGGACGATTTCAACCTGTATACTCAGGACAAGGGCTCTGAGGTCATAGTTACCTTAGATGCATTCCTTCCCTATTTCACGGAGCATCTTGAAAACAGCAGCATCAAGAAGGTCATACTCATGAGCCTTGACGACTTCCTTCCTGCGGAAAAGAAGGGAATGTTCATGGACACCTCCGAGATGCCCGAAAAGATGCAGGAGGTATTCGATATCAAGCAGATAATGGAATGCCTGAGCAATCTGGACAAGATCGAGGGCGTTGAGTTCATACGTCTCGAGGATCTTCGCGTTGCAGGAGAAAACAGCGATATACCGCTTGATCTCGGTCCGACAGACCTTGACCGCGATATAAGCTATTACTATACCAGTGGCACTACAAGCAAGCCTAAGTGCGTCGTATATAAGGAGTATTCGCTTAATGCTTACGTTGAGATGCACGCAGGACTGGATACACAGAATTACGTTGGCGAGCGTAATTTCCAGTGCATACCGCTTACTCACATGACAGGAGAGAGAGTATGCGCCATCATGCCGCTTGCTAGAGGCGGTACGCTCGTTCCGAGACCCATATACAACAAATACACATTTGCAAGAGACCTTTCTGAGACAGGCTGCAACTGTGTAGTTGCGACGGCGAGTTTCTACCTTACAAGCGTAAGACAGGGCGTTGTATCACCTACCGCACTTGAAATGCTCAAGCGTCCTGCGTCGGGCGGCGAGGCTGTAAACATAAACTCCGTCCGCAAGATAGATAAGTGGCTCCGCGACAATGGCTGTACGGTAAGATATTCACTGGGCGGCGGTGCAAGCGAAGAAGGCGGCGCTACACTCGTGACATACTTTATGGACGAAGAGACAAAGACCAACGAGACCGGCAAGCCTCTTGAGCCGTTCGTTCACGTAAAGCTGGTGGACGACAACGGAAATCTTGTGGAGGAGAACGAGGTGCTTGCCAACCTTCATGCTACAAGTCCTGCGGCAGCAGACCGTTATCTTAATAATCCTAAGGCGACAGAAGAACGCTGGTACTATGACGAGAACGGTACAAAGTGGGGCGTTACTGGTGATATAGCTGTAAGACATGCCGACGGCTCATATACTATCATGGGAAGAGCTTCGGATTCTTATGTTGACGAAAATGGCAAGCGCGTATATTTGTTCATGATTGAAAGTACTCTTGATGAGAATGATCCTATTAATGAGTGGGAAATCAGTGCCTTCAAGAACGAGAAGGGTAGCTACGATGTAGTGGGTCAGATTATACTCGATCCCGATGAGGCTGAACCAAGCGCTGAGCTTGTAAAGTATATATGCGAAAAATATCATCTTGATGCTGTGAAATTCTACAAGGAATTCGAGATAGGTGAGATAACAGCAAAGAGAGATTACATACTGCTTACACACGACTATAGGGGATATATCTCTCCCAGTGAGGACGGAAGTCTTATGCTGGTGGACTATTCCGCAAACGGCAGTACTGTAAGAATCAAAACTGACAGAAATTATGTAATACCGATAACTGAAAAATATGGTGAGGAGAATGAATGATGAAGGGAACAAAGATTTTATCAGTTCTTGTTTCGGCAGCAATGCTGAGCAGCACTGTGGGAATGACAGCTTTTGCAGCTGAAAACGATAATACAGAAAATAAAACATACAACTATGTAGCTCTTGGCGACAGTATAGCAGCAGGTTTCGGGCTGGCAGACGGCGAGCTTAAAGATGACCCTGCACTGGTTATAACCGATGAGCTTCTTGAAAATCCGGTGAGCGGAGCATATCCAGCAATATTCACAGAGTATTTAAAGGAGCTCGGCGAGGAAAGAGGGTATGAGGTAATGGGCACTAACCTTGCCTCCACTGCATATCGCGCTGAAGACATTGAAAAGACGATAAAGACTCCTGGATATAAAGGAGAGTTCGCTGCGTCCATACTCGAAAGATTTGTCGGAGAGGGGGCAAGCGAAGTTCTTGTTCCTTATCACGATTATTACACTAAGTATCTCTCTGCCGCTGACCTTGTAAGCATTCAGCTTGGCGGAAATGATATCGTAATGAGCATCGTTCCCCAAATGGTATTCGGCGATAATCCTATCCTTCAGGCTGCCGGAACCTCTCTCATGCTTACACTTTTTGGAATGGATACAGAGACAGCTATTGGCGGCGGACTTAAAATACTTTATGAAAATAAAGACAATATCACTTCCGATGATTTCATTGAGGCAGCTGTCTTCATGTATAATGTGAGCCAGATGTCAGACCAGCTCGTTGACGACTCTGCAAGCCACGTAAAGGGTGTTGTTGAGGCTGTTCAGGAGCTCAACGGCGACGCCGACATCGCACTTGTGGGTATGTTCAATCCCTACCGTACAGAGGAAGGCTCAAATAAGATAAAGGAAGAAATATATGACATACTCGGCAGAATCTATGCAGAAGCTGCAATAGTTGCTGCTGCTGGTGAGAACGAGCTCACAGTCAACGGCAAATTGACAAAGGACTTTATAGACGGCCTTCAGGATAAGGTCAACATGATATACGAGCTCAATGTATTTATGCTGATGTATAAAGACAGAACGGAGCTTTTCGAGATACTTGACATGGTCGAAAAATACGACGATATCAATGAGCTCAAGGAGATAGCAGCAATCATGAAAGCTTCAAATGGCACCCCTGCTGAGGAAGAGCTTATGGAGGTTCTGCTAAGATACGATGATATCAATGAGCTCCAGTCAGCAATTGATATCATAAAGAAGTATAAAGACATCGAAGAGCTTACAAATCTTATTGATATTTTGTCAAAGTATCGTACAGCAAGCCAGTCAGCAGAAGAAGAAGCTATCGCAGCTGAGATCGCTGCACCTCTTGCTATGATGCTGGCAGGCAAGAATGTTGATCCGCAGATACTTCGCCTCAATGAGGAGCTTAAGGTCATTGCAGAGGAGACAGGCGCAACCTATGTTGATGTATATAACATCTCTCCGGAGGACGATTTCGATCCTCATCCCAATGCAAATGGTCATAAGGAAATTGCAGGCATACTTTATGATACTATGTATAAGATAGTATGCGGAAGAATGAGCATTGATGCTGAGGTTGCCGAAGAGGAGTCCGAGCCTGAACAATTCATCGACATAAGAGCTACGGGCGATGTTAACGGCGACGGTAAAACAGACGTTTCCGATGTGGTATTCATTTTGGCACATATCACTGGTATAAGACCGCTTACGGCAGATGAACAGAAATATGCTGATTTGGACGGAAATTGCATTATAGACTTTATGGATATGCTGATTCTGTCTGGCAACATTAATATGTAAAATCAATGATGTGATTGAGTGAACGACAGTTTAAAGGCATTAAAAAAGTGGCTGTAAAAACTCCCTCAAACACATATATTAAAAAAATAGCTGCACAGAAACAGTCATTACTGCGTTCTGTGCGGCTATTTCTATTATCCTGAGTTTTTTACAACACGTTTTCTTTTTTATGACTCGGACAGCAGTATTATTTCAGCTTGAATTTCTCTATCGGAGTGAGAGTGCCCGGTTCATTTGAAGCGTAGGCGTAATAGGCAAGTATTTGCGATGCGTCAACTGCGTCTATATAGCCGTCCTTATTGACATCTGCAACTGCCTTTTGTAGGACGTTGAAGCTTCCTTCTTTTCCAGCAGAAACCTGAGAATAGTATGCGTGGACCTGTGACGAATCCACAGCGTCAATAAAGCCGTTGAAGTCAACGTCCCCCAGATTGAGTTCGACGACTGCATCATTTGATACATCGCCCTGTTTTATAAACTCGCTTTGTGGTATGTCATTCAGCTTTGTCGGATTTGTGCTCCATGAGTCAATAGCTCCATAAGAGGAAACATCAGGTGCTGATTTGGTGGCATCTGTTAAGGGTGTGAGCTTAGCAGTGATATTTACAGGACCCTTTACATCTTTTATCCTGTAGACCAGCCTCTTGTATGAGTCGTTCGTGGACTGGTCTTCAACTACCGGCGCGTGCCACCATCTGGCTGCGCTCTCTGAGTAAAGGGAGCCCTCAGCTGATGAGGTGAAGTCTATCCTGAGCTGCACTGATTCGTCCTCCGTGTAGGTGAGAATAGCAGTGTTGCCATTTGTCTGTATCTTCTGAGGTGTATACATTACCCAGTACAGGGTCGATGTGTCTTTGAGGTCGACCTCGTCGCGGACTACGAGAGAGAGTCTGTTATCCGTCAGTAGGAAGCCTCTTTTTGCACTTGAAGCCTTTGAGCTCACAAGATCTGTCATATCAACTACTGCCTTTGCCTGTGTTTCGGAAGAAGATGTTTCGAGCTTGGCTGTTTTTTCAAATTCATAGCCGAAGTCAGAGGCATTCGGATTAATGAGCAGAGTATTATGTGCGTCGGCTCTTAACCTGAATATTTTGAACCTTATGTTATCCTCAGATGTAGGGGACATATAGCCCGGAAGCTTGTAGCTGTCCTTTCCCATGTCAATTGCCCATTTTACTCCGAGAGCATTGAATACGAAGCTACCCTGATCAAGGTGTACGAAGAAATCGCGCAGTGTCGTGCCAGCTTTTACGCCGACAAAGGACTGCTTTGGTTCAAAGCTGCTTCTGAATGTTGCAAAAGCTGCGTCGCCGCTTATGACCATATCTTTGTCTATGCTTGTTTTTGTGCCGCTTGTGTCCGCCTCGTACCAGCATAGTATCTGAACAATGCGTGTGGTGTCGTTGGGGGAGTTTGCTGCAAGACGTTTGAGGATATCTGAACTGAAGCCGTAGTGAAGATCATAATGTCTGTAGAAGTAAAGCTCGCCGGCTGTCGTCATAAGGCTGTCATAAGTGTCGCTGAAGCTAAACGAGCCTGCGTCAGATTCCATGCCGTGTATTACTCTCATGAGTCTGCCGTCCTTCAGACCGGTGCAGGTATCGAGACCGTAAAACTTGCCTAAAGATGTTTCCATAGACGAGAACAGCATTGAGAAATTGTCGAGGGACAGGAGCATATACTCCATTCCCTCAGTTGTAGCACCGTCGGGAGCAAATTTGTTCAGATCTTTCTCAAGGCATATAAATGCGTCGTGGCAAAGTGAGGAGGTGATATCCTTGTATTTGCCCATGAGCGCTAATGAGACCATTACCACGCCGGCAGTAACTATCGGGTTATGGTTATGCTCTGCGAAAACTCCTCTTACAACGCCGTTGCTTGAGGTCTGGGAGCGTGATGGGCTGTTGCTGGTATAGGAATCATTTGCGGGGCGGAAGCAGAGACGCTTTATAGCATCCTCCAGCTTCGTAAGCTTGCCCTGCTTTTCCCATGCGCTGTACATCCAGTCATAGGCTATCGCATAGCCCTGACAGAAAAAGCCAAAGTCGAGGTCGTGCCACGGGTTTATATCAGGGAACTGGTTCACGTTGTTGAGGACTACCCATGCGGCGTCGGCGTACTTCTGGAGTCCGGTTATCTGGTACATCATACCGAAGGTCATCATTTTATCTCTGAAATCGTCTGCGGCAGTGCTCTTGTTGCCAGCGCCGGGCATTCTTGTCTCATAGCATTTGGTATAATTGAATAGATAATCGTTTTTTGAATTGCCGGAGAGCTGCTCGCAATACTTGTCCGCCTTTGTCTGTAGTCTGCCGTACCAGCTGTACTTGGGGTCGTCAGGGTCACTGACAGCCTTTTTCAGCGTGGTTAAGGACTTGTCTGTTATCATCAGGCTTGGGTGAGCACTGCGTTTTCCGGACTGAGCGTTGAAGTCCTTCAGTATATTCTGAGCCGAAGGACGCTGATAATTGTCAGCATTTTCAAAGTCTTCATATATCTTCTTGGTATGAAGCGTTAAGCCGTCAAGATCTCCGGCGGATACTGCCGGATCAGAGATATCAGCTTTTGTATCGCCGCTTGTGACACCGAGAACGATACTGCTGTGCGCAGCGTCGTATCCGCTTTCACCGGTGAAGATGTTAAGACCGCCCAATGACAGAAATACCGCAGCCGCGGCAGAAGTTGCGGCAGAGACGATCCTTGTAAACAGTCTGTTCATGTGATACCTCCTTATATCATTATTTTATGCTTAAATTATAGCATGGATAGCGGATAATATCAATAGTAAATTTAAGTTATGAGTATGAGATCAGGACTGTTAAGTGTGATATTTCTGCTTTCGAGTACCATACTGCAAGGCTGAAGTAAGAAGTTGTTACTGCCTTGAAAAGCCTGTATACAGCCTTGAACAGCACTTGTATATTGGCGCGTCAAGGGAGCTTTTTCCTGCCCTGAGAGCTGAGAGCTAACGTTTTGAGCAAGATGTAAAACATATATGATAAACATATAAAAATGAACCGGGAGCAGCCATATATTTAACCAAACTTGGTAAAAAAAGTACCATAAAGCTTAAGTGATGAAATATTCTGTTAAGTCTGCGAAAGTTAAAGAATATACAGCTGAGTAGGTCTGCGCGAATCTCTGCCTGTTTCAGAACTCAAAATAATATATTCTCTCTTTATTATCTCCGATTTTGCCGGGAGATGTCTGCTAAAGAGCTGTTTGTATATGATTTTTATTATTTGTAAACGAATTTCAATTTTATTGTTATGATATATTCATTGACTTATTACAAAAAAAGTGATATTATGATATAAAAGCTACTCTTAAAGGAGGAATCCCAATGAAAAAAACGCTATTATCACTTGCTATGGCAGGTACTATTATTCTCACGTCCTGCGGTTCGGGACAGAAAACAGCTAAAAATGAAATGGCATTCTCAGATTCTGCAAAGAGCGACAGTGCCATCGCCTATTCTGACAGCGAGGCTTACG
Source organism: Ruminococcus sp. (assembly GCA_017961625.1). Lineage (GTDB taxonomy): Bacteria > Bacillota > Clostridia > Oscillospirales > Ruminococcaceae > Ruminococcus. Next base: position 78,949 of record JAGCWY010000106.1, read on the forward strand.
GCGGTGCTCAGGAGGCTCAGGAAAACATAGAGAGCAGTCAGCTGAGCTATAAGCAGTCGGAGGTAAAGGCTATAGATACTCAGATGCTTATATACTCATGCGATATGAGCATAGATGTTCTTGAATTCGATCAGGCTGTAGACAGGATACATCAGCTTATAAGCAAATACAAAGGCTTCATTGAGAGCGAAAAATACAGCGACGGTGGAAACACGAGCAAATGGCAGTATTCCGATGTCGAGAAGTGGAAGAACCTCACTACGGTGATAAGGATACCAAGCTCGCAGTATGACAACTTCTGCGGCGAAGCGGAAGCTATAGGCGATATGCGCAGAAAGAACGCTTCCGTTCAGAATCTAACCACAGAGTACTCAGACCTGAAAACCACTCTCAGCATTTATGAGGCAAAGGAAAAGCGTTATCTTGATATCCTTTCCGAGTTAAAGAGCGAACAGGACGCAATACAGGTCGAGAATGAGCTCACTCAGATTGAGATAGAGATTGCAAAGATAAAAACGCGCATGAACAATATAGAGAACGACGTTGCATATTCCTATATATATCTTACTCTGAATGAGGTGCGTGAATATAAGGAGCAGCCTGTTATCGAGCGCACAGACACCTTCGGTCAGCGGCTTAAAAACACTGTTTCCAGAACATGGGACAATTTCCTTTATTTCCTTGAGAACCTGCTGTTTGTAATTATAAGACTGCTTCCGTATCTGCTGCTCATTGCGCTGATAGTCTTTGTTATCGCTAAGCTCGTCAAATTCCTTGCTAAGCTGTCGGAAAAACGCCGGCAGAAAAAATATCAGCAGAGAGCACAGCAGGCTCCTGCCGTACCGCAGCCCCCACAATTCCCGCAGGAGAATATGCCGGGCGCTCTGAACGACAATAATGAGCTGCCAAAGGACAATATGCAGTAATGTCTCTGAGCGTTTTGAATATCAAAAAAGCTGAATAACAATAATAGGGGCTGTAAAAAAACTCAGTCTCCCAAACGAACACGGGGCCTCGTAAAGAGGCCCCAAATTTTATAGCAAAAAAACAAACTGCACAACAAAACTTGCGTGCAGCTGTTTTTAGTGATATAATCATATTACCAAACAATG
>JAGCWY010000107.1 GCA_017961625.1 Ruminococcus sp.
ATACATAATATAACATAATTGTGAATTGCCTTTGACAACAATATACACTAATCAACCGCGAATTGTAAAGAGTTTGTGAACAAAAGAGCAATTTTTGGTCAACAAACAGCAATAATTGATGATAAAAAAGGTAATATATTGATGTTATATGCAAAAATATATCAAAATTGTTACCGCATAAGCTGGATTCGTAATAAAAAATCCATATTCAAATCGTGCTAACAATATCATTTTCGGGTCAGATTGGATATAGTTATATTTATTTCTTAACTGCTCGTAACTTCTGAAAAAAGATTGACTATCAGTGCACTTAATTTAATTAGTCTCTCCTCAAGCCAAATAAAATCCGTGTAGTATCGACAAAAGCGATAAAACATGGTATAATAGAAGTGCAAGGAAAAAGGGTGAAAACGAGGAAAAAGCTTGCACTTTGGAGGATGCCATGTATAAATTCACGAGAGAAAAGCAGATATCATTCACAGATTTCAATCAGCCGCTGGGGCTGCAAATGAATCCGGATAACCGCTGGGTCAAAAAAGCAGAGATGATTCCGTGGGAAACAATTGAAGCTGAATATGCAAAACTGTTTCCGAGCTACAAAGAACGCACAGGGCATTATCCGGAGCGTGTTTTTTGTCGATCAGATCTATCGCAATCGTGACAACCTTTCTTTCTGCAGCAGTCTCGGCATTCGACTTTCCGGTAAAAAACTCGGAAGACCGAAGAAAGATGCCGACAGCAAAGCCGACAAGAAGATCGCATATGGACAGATGTTGTGAGATATATTCCTATACTTATCTTAGCGGTGATATTTATGATATTACTTTTAAAAAACAAGAAAAAAGAGATTAAAACATAATAACGATACGAAGAAAGCAGCTCCCTCGCGGGAGCTGCTTTCAGTTATGGCGGATTCGTCTAACAGGTCAGGACGAGAGGCTTTCACTCTCAGACTGCGACTTTGGGATTAGTGCCATTACACTTTCAGCGCGCAACTGATAAGGTTCGGGAGCGAGTATAATTTAGACCTTTAGGATAAAAAATTGTATTGTAATTATATGTGGCTTATGATACAATTACCTCATAGATACCCCAGTAAAAAACGAACAGGAGTACGTTATTATGAGCTATCACAAAGCTGCAACACCTAAATTCCCACACATCCTTCACGGAGGCGATTATAATCCGGAGCAATGGCTGAATTATCCGGACGTGCTGAGTGAAGACATCAGGCTTATGAAGCTTGCAAATATAAACTGCGTGAGTCTCGGTATCTTCGCATGGGCACACCTTGAGCCTGAGAAGGACAAATTCTCATTTGAATGGCTTGACAAGATCATTGACAGGCTCTATGAAAACGGTATACATGTTATTCTGGCGACTCCAAGCGGTTCGCGTCCTCATTGGCTCGCAGACGAGTATCCGGAGGTCCTGAGGGTGAACGAGGGCGGTCAGCGCGCGCTCTACGGAAACCGTCACAATCACTGCTATACCTCTCCGGCGTACCGTGAGAGAGTGCGTATCATAAACACAAAGCTGGCTGAGAGATATGCTTCGCATCCGGCTGTGATACTCTGGCATATCTCCAATGAATACGGCGGAGACTGCCATTGCGAGCTTTGTCAGCAGGTATTCAGAGACTGGCTGAAAAGCAAATACGGTTCGCTCGATGTGCTGAATCACGCATGGTGGTCGAATTTCTGGTCTCATACCTACACGAGCTGGGAACAGATACACAGTCCAACAGGGCTGGGAGAATCTGCTATCCACGGTCTTGATCTTGACTGGAAGCGCTTTGTAACACATCAGACCATAGATTTTATGAAGACTGAAATAAGCGCTGTGAGGTCAGTAGAGCCGTCTGTTCCGGTTACTGCGAACCTGATGGGCATATATAATTATTTTCTCGATTATTATGCTCTCGGAAAGGAACTTGACGTTGTGTCATGGGACAGTTATCCCGAGTGGCATCTGCCGAACAGGAATTTCGAGGTCGCACGCAATGAGAGCCTGTCGCACGATATGATGAGGTCAGTGAAGCAGCGTTCGTTCCTGTTGATGGAGTGTACACCCTCCACCACGAACTGGAGAAGCATCAGCAAGCTCAAAAAGCCCGGAATGCATGAGCTTGCTGTAATGAATGCCATAGCTCACGGTGCTGATTCAGCGCTGTATTTCCAGCTTAGACAGAGCAGGGGAAGTGCTGAGAAGTTCCACTCTGCTGTAATTTCCCATACCGGAACGGAAAATACGAGAGTTTTCAGAGAGGTCGCGGAGCTTGGAAAAAAACTATCTGCTCTTTCTGAGAAGATATACGGAAGCTCCACAGACTCAGATGTAGCTATCATTTTTGATACTGAGAACAAGTGGGCGATGGATAAGTGTCAGGGACCGCGCAATGCCGGACTTGACTATTTCGGTATCATCCAGAGCTGCTATGACTACTTCTGGAGAAACGGTATAAATACCGATATAGTTGACTCGACTTATGACTTAAGTAAGTACAGGCTCGTTATTGCACCTATGCTGTATATGTTCAGAGCCGGGATACAGGAGAAGCTGCGACGCTTTGTTGCGGACGGCGGAATACTTGTCACTACTGCATTTAGCGGAGTTGTAAACGATACCGACCTATGCTTCCTTGGTGAAGCGACTGAGGAGAAGCTGTCAGATGTTACGGGAATGTGGGTCGAGGAGACCGACAGCCTATACGACGGCGAAAACAACAGTATGGTGTGGAACGGCAAGAGCTATTGGTTGCGTGAACTGTGTGAGCTGGTACATCCTACGGGGTGTGAGGTACTGGCAGAATACGATTCGGATTTCTATAAGGGAACTCCGGCTATGACGGTGAATCGTTTCGGGAAAGGCAGAGCGTACCATATCTGTTCCATTGCTGATACCGGACTGTACAGTGACCTGTTCGCTGAAATATCCGCGGAGCTTGGACTTGAAAAGGCGATAGATGCCGATATCCCTGATAATGTGAGTGCTTCATACCGTAATGGTGACGGAGAAAAGCTTGTGTTCCTTCAGAATTATGCCGACTCTTCAGCTGAGATAAAGATCAGAGGTGAATATACTGATATGCTGACAGGAGAGACATTGAGAGATGTTATTACACTTCCTGGACTGTCAGCAAAGATAGTCAGCGAAGTATGATGAAGAAAAAGTGTGAAAATGATAAAACAGCCGCGATGCGGCTGTTTTGCTGTTATCTGTAACGCTAAGTTCATGAGCCCCTTGTCTCTTCCTTCAAGCAAAATGAATATTATTCATTAATATGCATAAGTGATACTGTGAAAAAGCGATGCTTGTACGCAGAAAAAATATGAGTAGCGTACAAATAGCGTACAAACTCATTTTTTAGGAAAAAA
>JAGCWY010000001.1 GCA_017961625.1 Ruminococcus sp.
AGGCGTATACCGCCTTACAATGAAGTCCAACAGCGACAATTTCCGCCAGTCCTCCATACAGGGAGTTATGAAGCGCGTCAAGGCAAAGGGCGCGACAGTTATCATTTACGAGCCTACCCTCAAGGATGGCGAGACCTTCTTTGGAAGCGTTGTAGTCAACGACCTTGAAAAATTCAAGGCTCAGTCAGACGCTATCATAGCCAATCGCTACGACAGCTGTCTCGACGATGTTCAGGGTAAGGTATACACAAGAGACTTATATAGGAGAGATTAATGGCTACGATTTTTTTAGCAGGCGGAGCCGGATATATAGGTTCCCATACAGCAGTTGAGCTTTTAAACGCAGGCTACGATGTTGTAGTTGCAGATAACTTTTCAAACAGTTCACCTGAATCAATCAAGCGCGTTGAAAAGATTACAGGAAAAACTGTTAAGCTTTATAAGCTTGATATAAAGGACAATGCTGAACTTGAAAAAGTATTCATGGAGAACAGGATAGATGCAGTTATCCATTTTGCAGGGCTAAAAGCTGTTGGAGAGTCTGTTCAGAAACCTGTTATGTATTACAGAAATAATATTGATACTACTCTTGCTCTTCTTGAGAATATGGCAAAGTACAATGTAAAGAATATCATATTCTCTTCGAGTGCAACTGTTTACGGAGAGGCAAATCCTGTGCCTTATTTGGAGACAATGCCAAGGGGAGCCTGCACAAATCCTTATGGCTGGACAAAGTCTATGATGGAGCAGATATTTGAGGACGCGGCAAAGGCTGACAGGGAGCTTTCTGTAATACTCCTTCGTTATTTCAATCCTATCGGTGCTCACGAATCAGGTATGATAGGAGAGGATCCGCAGGGTATCCCTAATAACCTTATGCCTTATGTATCACAGGTCGCAGTAGGTAAGCGTGAATGCCTTACTATTTTTGGCAATGATTATCCAACTCCTGATGGTACCTGTACTCGTGACTATATCCATGTTGTAGACCTTGCAAAGGGACACGTGAAGGCTATTGACTATATACTCAAGCATAACTGCGTTGAGATATTCAATCTCGGCACTGGTACTCCGTACAGTGTTACAGAGATAGTTGACACTTTCGAAAAGGTAAACAATATCAAGGTAAACCATGTATACGGTGCAAGACGTGAGGGAGACCTTGCCGAATGCTATGCAAATGCAGATAAGGCATGGAATATACTCGGCTGGAAGACCGAGAAAACTCTTGAGGATATGTGCCGTGATTCCTGGAATTGGCAGAAAAACAATCCTGATGGTTATAAGAGCTAAATGGAATAATTAAAGTTTAAGGAGAAGCCATTCTGTGACTAAAGTAACAAAATCTGATTATAATCCCACAAAAAATGAACTAGTTGGTAATAAAGCTGTTGAAAAGAATAAAAGCCGAAATAGCAATATAGAATTACTAAGAATAATTGCGGCGATTATGGTGGTAATGTTACATTACAATTTTTCAAGAGCTATCTGTCAAGTACCAAATGGTAGTGTAAATGAAATCGTATTATATGTTCTTGAAAGTATATCTATATGCGCAGTAAATGTTTTTATTATGATTTCCGGCTATTTTATGGTGTTTAGCAAAAAGAGAAGGATATGTAAAATAGCTGAATTGCTATTACAAGTCATAGCTTTTAAAGTAATTGTTTTTGGAATGAGTTGTGTTAGCGCAAGCGATAATTTTTCTTTAGTTAATCTTTTAAAAGCGTTTGTACCGAACAATTACTATGTTATCTTTTACGTAGCGCTGTATTTTATTTCATTGTATTTAAATATTATAATTGATCATCTATCAAAGAAAGAAACGTATATAATGTTGGGAATACTAATTTTTCTTTTGTCTGTTTACCCAACAATCGTAGATGTTTTCAATGATTTTACCTCTGGAGAGATATATGATCTATCTACTATTTCAAGAGATGGAAGCGGAAATGGTTATACGATAGTGAACTTTGTTTTGGTTTATATCATAGGTGCAGTTATAGGAAAATACAAAGACGATTTTTCAAGATTCAAGATAAAAACTCTCGTGGCGGCATGGTTTGCTGACGTAATCATAATATTTATAACATCTTATTTTGTATATGATGAGTTTTTATCAACAGCTTACAGCTATTGTAATCCGTTTATTATTTTAGAAGCTGTTATCACTTTTCTTATATTTAAGAATATGAATATTCAAGATTCCAAAATAATAAATACTCTTGCTAAAGGAAGCTTTACGGTGTACCTGATACATTCAGTTTTCCTTACGTTCTCTAAATATGATAAGGTAGTAAAATTGAATCCGATTTTAATGGTAATTGTTATTTTGATTACTTTACTTGTTATTTATATTTTGGGTTGGATAATATACGAGATATGGAATTTTTGTTATTCAAAAACTATAAAGAATTTAGTTGATAGATTAAAGAGATTTGATATATCAATTAATGCTTAAATATAACACATAAGAATTGAATTATAAAGTATTTCCGGGCAATGCCCGGTTTTCTTTTATCCTTGATTTTTTTGATTTATTATGATATACTAAACATAAATTGATTGGCAAGAAAAGGAAATATTATGCATAAAGTTTAAAGAAGCAGAGCTTATAATACAGTATACCTTGGACGGAGTGATATAAAATGGATAAGCGTGAATTCAGAAAAAATGCGGCAGATATGATATATCTTACCGCTTGTGCTGTGAACAGCAAAAAGCCGAAGCAGGAACGAATTGAAGCACTTGATTTGCCAAAGCTTTTTGAGGTAAGTCAGGAGCATATCCTTACAGCCTGTGTGGCTTATGCACTGGAAACGGTAGGAATCAAGGACCATGATTTCACACAAGCAAAGGAAAAAGCGATAAGAAAGAATATCCTTCTTGATGCAGAAAGGAGAAGGATACTCGAACGTTTAGAAGCTGAAAAAATATGGTATATGCCGTTGAAAGGCAGCATATTAAAGGACTGGTATCCTAAAATGGGTATGCGTCAAATGTCTGACAACGATATACTTTTTGATATCCAAATGAGAAGTGATGTAAAGAAGATAATGTCTGATCTTGGATTTGAACTGAAGCTTGAACGTGAGCTGGTTGACGAGTATATCAAGGAGCCTGTTTATAATTTTGAGATGCACAGTGAGCTGTTTATGGAGTTTCAGGTAGGTGATATGGCGGAGTATTATCACGGAGTAAAAAGTAGACTCCTGAAAGACAGTGGAAGCGGATATGGCTATCATTTCAGCAATGAGGATTTTTATCTTTTCATGCTTGCACATGAGTATAAGCATTATGCCTTTGGCGGAACAGGTGTGCGTTCACTTGTTGATACTTATATATTCCTGCGTAAGTTTGGTAATGCTCTGGACTGGAAATACATTCATGCGGAGCTTGATAAAATAGGCATTTCCGATTTTGAAAGGAGTAACCGAGAGCTTGCAGTCAAGTTGTTTTCAATGAAGCAGCTCACACTTGATGATAAAAAGTTGCTCGATTATTACGTTATGTCAGGAACCTACGGCACAAGGGAAAATGTAGTTGAAAACGGTATACGTTCAAGTGGACACGGTTCAAAGCTGAGGTATTTCATACACCGTATCTTCCCACCTGTAAAGTACCTTAAAGGCTCAGTGCCTTGGGCAAAAAAGAGTAAACTGCTCATACCTGCCGCTTATATTTATCGTTTTTTCAGAGGGGCTACAAAAAACAGGACTGCCATTTCTAACGAATTCAGACAGCTCGAAAAAAAATCAAAATAACAGATTTGAAGCACCAGTCTTTTAAATTATCACGGAGGGAACATTTTGGGGGATTATTGTATGTATCTCAGGAAGTCAAGAGCGGATCTTGAAGCCGAATCACGTGGAGAAGGAGAGACTCTTGCAAGACATCAGAATATGCTCACAGAGCTTGCAGAGCGTCAGAACCTTGATATTGTTAAAGTATACAAGGAGATAGTCAGTGGCGATAGTATAGCTGCAAGACCGCAGATGCAGGCGTTGCTTACTGACGTTTCAGAAGGCAGGTATGCAGGTGTGCTTGTAGTAGAAATAGAAAGATTGGCAAGAGGTGACACAATAGATCAGGGCATAGTCGCACAGGCATTCCGCGAATCCTCCACCAAGATTGTCACGCCTTCAAAAACTTATGACCCAAACAACGAATTCGATGAGGAATACTTTGAGTTTTCTTTATTTATGAGCCGACGTGAATATAAAACTATAAAGCGTCGGATGCAGGCTGGAAGGCTTGCATCTGTAAAGGAGGGAAACTACATAGGCACTTCGGCTCCTTACGGCTACAGGAAGACAAATCCCAGCCCCAAGGTGCATACTCTCGAAGTGGTAGCATCAGAGGCAGAGGTTGTAAGGCTTATATACATGCATTACCTTTACGGAATGGGAGCCGGAGCGATAGCGGCGGAGCTGGATCGAATGGGTATCAGTCCGCAGAAAAGCCGTTCGTGGGGAACGGCAAGCATAAAGAAAATACTTTCAAATCCTGTTTACTGCGGCAAGCTCGGCTGGAAAACAAAAGACGGCGAAGATATGTTGTACGATGGGATACATGAGCCTATCATAAGTGAAGAGCTGTTCAAAGCGGTACAGGAAAGGAAAAGGACATATCCTGCCGCTAAGCTCCGGACGAATGATAGGCTGCTTAATTATTATCATAATATTCTGTTCTGTCAGCACTGCGGTCATCAGCTTAAACGTCGATATATAGCGAGTAGCGGCAGAGAGTATATGCTGTGCGTACAAAGTGAATGCAGAGGAGTGACGGTAAGCTCGCCTACGGAAGCTGTTGATGAGGCTGTGGTCGCCGCTTTGAGATACCGTATAAAACAGCTTGGCAAACTTAAAATAGAGAGATGTGCCGCATCTGTAAAAGCGCCGGATAAAAAGGTACTGCTTGCCGCAGAGCTTGAAAGAGCAGAAAAACAACTTTCAAGACTGCATGTTCTGCTGGAGCAGGAGGTATATGACGCAGATACTTTTCTTGAACGATCGGCTATCGTCAAAGATAGAATAAATACGGTAAAAGATGCAATGCAGAAGCTTGATAGTGACAATGAGAAAAAGCCTGTTATGAATGAAGATACTGTAAAGAGGCTTGTGGACGTCATAGAAAGCTTTTCTGCTGCGAATCCCACAGAGAAGAATAGATTGATTCAGACTGTTGTTAAAAGGATATATTACAGCAAGACCAGACGAATGGACAGGAAGGATATATATTCTAATCTTACGCTGACTGTGGATTTCGTGTAAGCTCAATGTACATCATGGATACGGAAGCAAATTACAGTATCCGGTAAATATAAAGAATCCCGATCCCCAAATGGCAAAGATTATCATTTCACAGCTCGGAGGTCCTGATGGAGAATTGTCTGCGTCACTGCGATACCTTAATCAGAGATATGCAATGCCTTACGGTGAAGTCAAGGGACTCCTGACTGATATCGGAACAGAGGAACTGGCACATTTTGAAATGATTTCCGCTATACTCTATCAGCTCACAAAGAACCTTTCTGTTGAGGAAATAAAGAAGAGCGGCTTTGACACTTATTTTGTCGATCATACTACGGGCATTTATCCTGTTGCAGCTTCGGGAACACCCTTCACAGCTGCGTATTTTCAGTCTAAGGGAGATATCATAACTGATCTGAGCGAGGATATGGCTGCCGAGCAGAAAGCCCGCACAACCTACGACAATATCCTAAGGCTTGCCGACGATCCCGATGTTCGGGACCCTATACGTTTCCTGCGGGAGCGTGAAATAGTTCACTACCAAAGGTTCGGTGAAGCGTCCAGTACGATATGAAACATGAATCTGCGTCGGGAAGAAGAGAAAACATAGCAATATTTATTATTGACAACGGAGAAGGAATGATATATAATAGTAAAAATCAATGTTATAGGGGGTGACATTATGCCACATTCATCAGGCGGCGGTTCTCATGGCGGCGGTTCGCATGGCGGTTCAGGCGGGGGACACAGTAGCGGATTTTCAGGCGGACGCAACGTATCCACAGTAAGTAGCCGGCGTTTTCCAGGTTCGAGAAGATATGCTACATATCGCAACGGAGAACCGCGCTATTTTTACGCAAGCAAGGATTACGAGCCGAAGTATAACAAGAAAAGGTTGCTTTTAGGCATAATGTACCTTCCGTTTTTGCTTTTTATATTCCTTGGCTTTAAAAAGGCAATGCCGATAGTTCCGAAAGACTACAATCATAATATTGTTATAAGAGACGACGCAGACGTTATCGAAAACGAGTGGGAGCTCAGGGACAGCCTTGAGAAGTTCATGGAAAAGACAGGTATCACGCCATCTGTGGTAACGCTCTATACAGATGACTGGCTCGGTGAATTCACTACACTGGAGAAGTATGCATATAAAAGATATATTGATGAATTTAATGATGAGATGCACTGGCTGATTGTCTATTCAAAGTCAAAGGTGTATTCCTCCACAGGTTCGGCTGACTGGATTTGGGAAGGTATGCAGGGAAACGATACTGATCCTATACTAAAAAAGCGCGAGCTCAAAAAATTCAATAGTAAGCTTGAGGAGCTTCTTGAAAGAAATGATACAGATGTGGGAACAGCGATTTCCTCAGCCTTTGACGATTTTACAGATAAGATATCTTTTATGCCTGATCTGTTAGTTCTTATAATGCCTTTGTTCATGCTCATATTCGTACTTTTCCATGCGTATTTCATGCTTGGACTGAATGAATTGAAATATAGAAATGCGCTTCCGGCACCTGAGGAGGGGATAGACGATATATCCTCCGTACCTTATGGAAATGCAGCTGAAATAGGTGAATATCCAGAAAGCCTGTCTGCCATAATGGAGGAGCAGGTTTGTCCATACTGTGGTGGAAAATATAAGTCCACTGTAAATGGTCGCTGTCCTAATTGCAATGCATTGCCGTCGGAAGAAAACTAAGCTGAAAATTTGGATACTGAAATTTATGTTTGAGAGCAGGCAGATATCCATTGCAAAAAAATATTAAGCGGATAAGCATCTTTACGGCAGCTTATCCGCTTTTAAGTCATATATCAACGGTAATACGTTGTTTTTTCGAATTTAAGTCTATTATATCATTTGTTTCTGAAATTGCAATAGCTTGGCGTGAATTTCAGAATAAAAGCTAATCAGCGTTAATGCTCATTGTGCAGTATTGACAAGAAATTGGTTGAGCAGATGTGCATAGTGACGTTTGATGTGAACAAATTGTGAATCTGGCAAAATAGTTTTGATGATATAAATACATATAAACAAGAATGAATAATATAATCTATGCATCAGTTTTTGGCAACTGATCAGGGCTTAAATGTATTGTATTGCTGTAAATGGAAGCTCAGTTCAAACTTGAGGCAGAACTGAATATACATTATTTCTTACAATTGAAAGCGGCATATATATTTCTATAGTATGAATATAATGTTGATATAATGTTTCCAAGTAATAATTTGTTAAAATTCATGAATGTAAAGTAAAGATTTGCTTTTTTAGGAAAAGTATGCTATAATCATAAAAAAAGAAAGGATTGCTTACTATGAACCAGTTCAGAAGGCTTAGGATAGACAGAATCGCAGCATTGATATGCTGGATGCTTATGCCTGTATATGTATATCACGTTTTCAGGCTTACTCTTCTGGGCAGACCTATAAGGGATTCAAGAACGCTCCTCGTTCCATTCTGGGAGTTCAGGAATTTCATAAGAACTGAACGTCAGAGATACTGGATGGAACAGATAATGGGTAATCTAGCAATGCTGTTCCCATTTGGCTTAATGCTTCCGATAATGCTCAAATGGTTCAGGACTCCAGTACGTACAGGAGTTGCGGCTTTCGGATTTTCGCTTTTTATCGAGTCGGTGCAGTATGTTACAGGCAGAGGCATATTTGAGATTGATGACCTCATGCATAATACCGTAGGTGCTCTTATAGGATTCTTTGTATTTATGTTTGCAATACGATTAATACATGAGTATCGACGAGTGTATCAGAGTAATGAATGGGATATATAGACGTAGATCGTAGGTCTGCGTCTATTTTTTTACTAGGAATAAGGACAGCCTTATGCGCAGTAAAATCATTGCGGAGGTGTTCTTTATGAAAGATATTGACAGAAACGGATATATTATCTCTGAGGAACTTTTTATGACGAAAAACGGTATTGAGATTATAGAAATGCTAACACCGGAAGTCGAAAACAGTACCGCGATTAGAAATGCAGAGGAGCTGCTGTATGAGCTCTCAGAAAAATACGGAGATAATGAGTCATGACTGCTATATATGCAAGACAGTCGGTTGACAGAGCTGACAGCATATCTATCGAGCAGCAGACTGAGCTATGCCGTTATGAAGCTCGCGGAGAGCCATACAGGGTATATGCGGACAGAGGCTACAGTGGAAAGAATACGAACCGTCCGCAGTTTGTGCAGATGATGAATGACGTCCGGAGCGGAGCGATAGACACTGTGATAGTTTATAGGCTTGACCGTATAAGCCGTTCAATACTTGATTTTTCAAATATGATGTCGGTCTTCGGGGAGCTTGGCGTCAAATTCGTATCAGCAACGGAAAAATTCGATACATCTTCCCCTATAGGCAATGCAATGCTAAATATTTGCATAGTTTTTGCACAGCTTGAAAGAGAAACGATACAGAAGCGCGTCGCCGACGCATATTATTCCCGCAGTAAAAAGGGCTTCTTCATGGGGGGCCCAGTGCCCTATGGATACAGGCGAGTTCCGACATTGATAGGAGAAGTAAATACCTCGGCTTATGAGACAGTTGAGGAGGAAGCAGAAACGGTCCGTATGATATATGAGATGTATTCACGGTACGAGGTTTCTTATGGCGATATTGTCAGAAAGCTTGATGAGTTCGGCATACAGAGACGTGGCAGTTGTTGGGAGCGTTCAAGGATAAGGGAGATTATACTCAATCCGCTGTATGTAAAGGCGGATAATGCCGTTCTGGAGCTTTTCATGGCTGAGGGAGCGGAAGTGGTGGAAAATGAAGTCGGGTTCAACGGCAGAAGCGGCTGTTACTGCTACAGAACAGGAGTCAACCGAAAAAGTAAAGGGACATCGTTTGCTGGCTGTCTTATGGTTCCTGCACCCGGTACGGGTATAGTGGAACCGGAGCTGTGGCTCAAATGCCGGGAAAAATGCATATCCTGCAAAAGTGCTTCACCGGTCAGAAAGGCGAAAAATTCATGGCTCTGCGGGAAAATAAAATGTCTGTATTGCGGCTGTGCTCTTGTTGTGAAACGCGGAAGTAGCGGCAAAAGATACCTTATGTGTAATGAAAGGCTGAGAAAAGGAAAGTGTAAGGCTGAGACTCTTTATGCAGATAATGTTGAGAGATTTGTCCGCTCTGCAATGGAATGGAAGTCAGCTGAAGTCGTTACTGAGGTAGCAGGAATCTGGGATAAAATCAGCTTTGACGAAAAGAGGAAGTTGATAGATATGCTTGCAGAGACAATATATGCATGTAAAGGGCGTATCGTCATAAAGTGGAGAGCATGAAAGATTTTATTCTTACATGTTTCATATTGTTCGCAGCGGTGAAGCGCTCCGCATTGCACAGGATAAGCTTGATTCAAAGAATTTCTATGCCTGCAATCCTTCTTACGACAAAAACTGCGGTATGAAAAAGTAAATTATTCGGCTTCCGAAAGGGAGCCGATTTTTCCTTTTGTATTACTGCTAATTCGATTTACGTAATGTATAATTATATCTTTTTGATCCCGTCAAAATCTATAATCAGAAGTCAGGCAAACTGTGTGAATCTACGAAATTACATTCATAAATTCGTTTTTACCTTGACATACAGAGAGTAATATGCTATACTATAACCATAGAAGGAAATAGTAAATAAGATGAAATGAATAAATATGACATGGACTCGAAGGGGGTTGGATAAGCAGCCGACACATTAAGTGTTGGCTGCTTTCGAGTGTGGGAGCTGAAAGCTCCCTTTTTTATTTTACCGACAGAAAAATACGACGTCAAACGTGCCTATTCTGCAGCCTTTACTGGTGAATAGTACGGGTATGTGGCGAAAAAGATAGGAACAGTTTCCTTTATCGCACAGAAGGTCGTGAAATATGTCTTTTCATAGTTCTGTTCAGCTGTTATAATATTCATAAAGGAGGCTGGTACAATGGCAGAAATGCTTTTATCGGACGAAGCGTCTATATGTGAAGCCGAAATGAATGGACTGATGTATTCTGTTCATGATGGAGAGGCAGCGGTAACAGGCTATACCGGCGAGCCAGAATATGTTAATATCCCTGATTTTTTCGGCTGTTACCCCGTTACTGAGCTTCGCGACAACGCATTCTATATGTGTGAGACGCTGAGAGGGATAATATTGCCTGATACTGTTGCAATGATAGGACATCATTGCTTCTATGCCTGTGATATGCTTGAAGCAATAAGACTTCCGGAAGGACTGGAAGAAATAGGAGAGGGTTGCTTCTGCGGCTGTATAGGACTTAAGGATATCTCCCTCCCAGCGTCTCTTGATGAACTTCCAGCTTCGTGCTTCCGAGCCTGTGAAAGTCTTGCCGTTATAGAGCTTCCGCAGGATCTAAAAGGTATTGGAGAGCTATGTTTTTCAGGTTGTGAGAGCCTTAAAAGAGTAAGTACTGGTATGGAGCTCGGTAGCATAGGCGGCGGAGCTTTTTATATGTGTCCGGAGCTGGAATATATTTTCTTACCACCGGCCTGTACAAATATAGGAGCTCAGGCGCTGGGATACGGTTGCACAGGCAATGAGCTCATAATAAATGAGGATATGGTCATAATCGGTGAGCCGCGATCGGCAGCTGAGAAGTATGCCATAGTGAATGGGCTTGGCTTTTCTTCTAATCTGGAAGGGTATGACGCGGCTTTGACTGCGCAGAGTAAGCTAGAGACAGGCCGAAATTTCCATCTCTCTGCACTTGCCGGAGCAGCAGTATTTGCTGCTCTTATAATTGCACTTATTCGATGTCTGATTTTACAGAATACCGGATAAATACTTAAATAATTGAGCGAAAGCTCCCTTTTCTGACCGTTTATTGCGCCTACAGAAAAAAATCATCATTTTGAGGAATGTTTTATGAAAACTCTTGCATTTTCACTAAAAATGTGCTATGATGTTTTTGTAGGTATGCGTTAAGCCTGATAATTAAAGGTAGGCACTTAAATTATCGGGTATATATAATTTAATATTATACAATCTGGAGGGATCATTTTGAAGAAAGAGATATTGAATCGGTCTGTCAGCACTGTGGCAGCTGCTTTCATCGCAGCTTCAGCGATAAGCTTTCCCTCTGCGCCGGAAGCTCCCGAAAAGGCTGTGGCAGCTGATACCATCCTGAAGTACGAGTTTGAGGATGGTGAGACAAGCGGCGGTAAGATTCATGCGAACGGAGCTTCTGATGTAAAAATGGGAGATTTTCCAGATGATACCGATCTCAGCGGCTACTCGGGAAAGGGTTTTGCTTATCTTGACCAGAAGGGGACTACTCTTACCATTGAAGCTGATGTTCCCGAAGACGGGCTCTATGAGATGACAATATGCTACTGCGAGCCCAGTGATCCGCGCAAAAAAGTGCAGTATCTGAATGTAAACGGAGTTAATCAGGGTGAGCTCACTTGTCCGTATACCAACAAGTTTGCCGAAACTTCCGGCGGTGTCGTGAACCTGAAAAAGGGAAAGAACACTATTGAGATCAAGGCATACTGGGGCTATACTTTCTTTGACTACCTCACGTTAAAGCCTGCCTCGGAAAAACTTACCGAGCTGTCGCCCACAAGGAAGCTTTCAAATCCAAATGCTTCTGATACTACTAAAAGACTGTACAGCTACCTCTGCGATGTTTATGGTAAACATATCATCGCTGGTCAGCAGGAGTACTGCGGCGACCATAACTATAACCTTTGGAACAGCCCCGACGTTTTTATCAAGGATAATGAGGCTGAATTTGAATATATACAGGAAAAAACAGGCAAACAGCCTGCTATACGCGGTATTGATTTTCTCGCATACAACACCTCTTCGGACTGGCGCGACCATGCTCCCGAGCGTGTTATCGAGTGGGTGAACAAATACCACGGTATCGCTACCGTTTCGTGGCACTGGAACGTGCCCTGCGAGGAGGGCAGCAAGGATATTGCCTTTTATGTTGAGTCGGCAAATCCGAAATATACTACCTTTAGTATTTCCAATGCTCTTAAGGAGGGCACATGGGAGAATAAGGTGATAATGGCTGACATCGAGCTTATTGCAGGAGAGCTGCAAAAGCTTAAGGAGGCTGACGTGCCCGTTCTGTGGAGACCTCTCCATGAAGCAGAGGGCGCATGGTTCTGGTGGGGAGCAGAGGGCGCAGAGCCCTGTAAGAAGCTCTACCGTCTGCTTTATGAAAAGCTCACAAATGAATACGGGCTGGATAATCTGATATGGATATGGACGAGTTCCGCATCTCCCGAGGCTGCCGATTGGTATCCCGGCGACGATGTGGTGGATATCATAGGCTGTGATAAGTACAACTGCGCTGATGGCCTTCCAAATCTCAGTTCCATAGCGTCCACCTTTTATAGTCTTGTGCAGAGCACAGACGGGCAGAAAATGGTGACCATGTCTGAAAACGATTCCATACCGTCACTTGAAAATCTTGTAAACGACAAGGCAGCGTGGCTTTATTTCTGTCCGTGGTATATGACCTACCTTACAAGCGAGCAGAATAATCCTGTGGATAACCTTATTGAGATATACAACAGCGACTACTGTATTACTCTTGATGAGCTGCCTGACCTGAAAAGCTATCCCATTGAGGGGAGCGGAGAAGAATCTGTGATCGTAACGACTGTCACATCAAAGCCAATCACAACGACTTCGACCTCCGCAGCTTCAACTACATCAGCAAAAACTGCTGAAACAACGACCACTACCGTTTCACAGACTGTGGATACTATTTCCGCAGACTACAGAAAGGGTGACGCTAACTGCGACGGCAATGTGGATATGGCTGATGCCGTACTGATAATGCAGTCGTTGGCAAATCCCGACAAATACGGCGTGAATGGCACTGACTCGCACCATATCACATCGCAGGGACAGTCAAACGGGGACGTTGACTCAGGCAGTAAAGGTCTTACTTCAAACGACGCTCTGGAGATACAGAGATATCTTCTCGGCCTTGTAAAGTGGGACGATATAATTGCTAAATGATTCACATTATTTTAAAGGGAGGAAAACATGATGAATCACAAAAAACTGATCGCAGCGGTAACGAGCATTGTTACTGCGGCAACATCATTCTGCTTCACTGTTTCGCCTACACTGGCAGCAGATGAAGAAGCAGAGCAGGAGTTCTGTGCACCTATCAGCGAGATAGTTCAGGATTCTGGTCTGGATATCGACTATGCCCGCGCACTTCAGTACTCACTCTATTTCTATGACGCTAATATGTGCGGCGATACTGTTGACGAGGACAGCCGTCTTTCATGGCGTGGAAACTGCCATACCTATGACGCTCATGTTCCTATGATAACATGGGACAAGCAGACAAACAAGACTAGTAAGGGCGGTACTAACCTTTCTGAGTCATTCATGACAAAATACAAGGACGTCCTCGATCCTGACGGCGATGGCACTATCGACGTTGCAGGTGGTTTCCACGACGCAGGTGACCATGTTGAGTTCGGTATGCCCGAAAACTATTCGGCTGCTACCCTCGGCTGGGATTACTATGAGTTCCGCGACGTATTCAAGAAGCTCGGACAGGACGATCACATGGAGACTATTCTTCGTC
Organism: Ruminococcus sp.; assembly: GCA_017961625.1. Lineage (GTDB taxonomy): Bacteria > Bacillota > Clostridia > Oscillospirales > Ruminococcaceae > Ruminococcus. The sequence continues at coordinate 13,831 of JAGCWY010000001.1, forward strand.
ACTTCAATGATTACCTTATGAAGTGTACGTTCCGCGATAAAGACGGTACAGTTATCGCTCACTGCTATCAGGTAGGTGACGGTAACATTGACCACGCTATATGGAACAGCCCTGAGGTAGATACTATGCCACGTCCGGCATTCTTCCTCACAGCTGAAAAGCCTCAGACAGACTATGTTGTATCTGCCTGTGCTTCACTGGCTATCAACTATCTGAACTTCAAGGATACAGACGCTGAGTATGCAGAGAAGTCTCTCGACTACGCAAAGGCTCTTTGGAACTTCGCTAACGATAACGAAAAGGAGCTTTCAGATAATGCAGACGGTCCCGGAGCATTTTACGGCTCTACAAAGTGGGAGGATGATTATTGCTGGGCTGCTGCATGGATGTATCTTGCAACAGGTGATGACAGCGTATTCGACTATGCTGTTGAGATATTCGATTACTATGCTCCTTCCGGCTGGTGCTACTGCTGGAATGATATGTGGAGCGGTGCAGGCGTAATGTGGGCTGCTATCAATCAGCAGAACCCTGAACTCGACCTCGTTCAGAGAATTAGAGACGCACAGGGTAAGAACCAGTACGTATTCGACGATTTCTGGGACGATGACTGTGTAGGCAAATGCCTTAAGACATGGAAGCAGCTGGAGACAAAGGGTGGCTTTGCATACCTCAATCAGTGGGGAAGCTGCCGTTACAATACAGCTATGCAGATGATATGCCTCGTTTACGATAAGTACAAGAACAACGGTCAGCCTAGCGAATGGAGCGAGTGGGCTAAGAAGCAGATGGACTATGTACTCGGTCAGAACGATGTAACATACAAGGAAAACTCAAAGCAGACAGTTCTTGCCGGTAGAAACGGCACACACGGTCCGAGAGCATTCATCGTAGGCTATAATGATACAGCCGTAAAGAATCCTCACCACCGTGCAGCTTCGGGACTTCTCATGGCTGAGGATCCCCGTGAGCAGAAGCATATCCTCTGGGGCGCTCTTGCAGGCGGTCCTGACGGAAGCGACGGCCACAGCGACAGCACAAACGACTGGGTAGAGAATGAGGTAACTATCGACTATAACGCTTGTCTCCCTGGCGCAGCTGCTGGTCTTTATGCACTTTATGGTACACCTGAAATGGCTGTAACTCCTAACTTCCCACCTGAGGACGAGAAGAGAGTTTACGGCAGCGGAAGCGGCGACGGCGGCGGAAGCGGCTACTGGGTAGAGGCTGTCGGCGTAGACAAGCCCAACCTTAACGGTGACGGTTCAGGTACTACACAGGTATCATTCAAGGTTCTCTCAGGCGAGAGCAATCCTTCCAAGAAGATTTCTGTTCGTTATTTCTTCAATATCGAGGAAATGGCAAAGGGCATCGACGGCCTCGGAGAGGTACGCGAGCTTTATGATCAGTCAAGTACAGAGGACGGTGAGGTAGGCGCTGACGGCGTGCTCACAGGACCTTTCAAGTATGACAAGGTAGCAAATACCTACTATGTGGAGATCACATGGGACGGCTATGTTATAGCAAACTCAGGAAAGAAATATCAGTTCGACCTCGGTATGTACTACGGTGATATATGGGATCCTAGCAACGACTGGAGCTATCAGGATCTTAAGATTGGTAAGAGCGAGGACTTCTTTGCAGTTGACGATCCGCCGGAGAAGCGTACAGATTATATCTGTATCTACGATGACGGCGTTCTCGTAGGCGGTATAGAGCCTGACGGAACAACAGCTGAGGAGAAGCCGAAGGAGACTACCACAACAAAGCCAAAGACTATAACTACCACTACTACGTCAAAGACAACAACAACAACTACTACTTCCACAACATCAACCACATCAAAGACTACAACTACTACTGTATCCGACACTAAGACAACTACCTCAACTACTGTTACTACAAGCAACGAACCTGAAAACATGAATGACGCCACTAGAGTAACACTTGCAGGTGACGTAAACTGTGACGGTACTGTAGATATGGCAGATGCTGTTCTTATTATGCAGTCACTTGCTAACCCAAATAAGTACGGCATTGGCGGTACTTCCGATAAGTGCCTGACAGAACAGGGAGCAGCAAACGGCGATGTTGATACATCTGTAGCCGGACTTACATCAAATGACGCACTTAAGATACAGGAGTTCCTTCTCGGAAAGGTGAAGGCTCTTTAATGCAAAGCGAAAAGCTGCACGGAAACGTGCAGCTTTTTTTGCGATTTCACATAACTTTCATTTCTCTCACAAATTACCTGTTGTTTTTGAAAAACGAATGTGTTATAATTTTATCATAGCTGATATAGGAGATGAAGTTCAATGAATGAAGAAAAAAATCCGCTTAAGCAATATGCGATATACATAGTTATTTGTCTGCTTCTGCTTATGATATTTAATTCCGTAGTCATGCCTGCGATGAATAGGGCTGCAATTAAGGACGCTGATTACAGCTTTTTCCTCGACCAGCTCGACGAGGGAAACGTCGGAAAGGTGCAGATAGAGGAGATGGAGATAAAGTTTACCATAAATGAGGAGGACGGCAAAGAACAGGCCTACAATACGGTGCGAATCGACGATCCCGACCTTGTTTCACGACTCCATGAGCAGAAGAATGTAGAGTTCACAGGCAGCATACAGGAGCAGAGTCCGTTAAGGGACTTCCTTTTCGGCTGGATACTCCCTATTCTGTTTATGGTAGTGGTATGGAATCTGCTATTTAAAAGCATCGGCAAGCGTATGGGTGGACTCGGAAATGCAATGTCCTTCGGAAAGAGTAATGCAAAGATATACGTCAAGGCTCAGACCGGAAAGACTTTCGACGATGTTGCCGGACAGGACGAGGCAAAGGAAGCTCTTGCGGAAATTGTTGATTTTTTGCACAATCCCGATAAATACGCCGAGATTGGTGCCGACCTTCCTAAGGGTGCACTTCTTGTAGGACCTCCCGGTACAGGAAAGACTCTGCTTGCACAAGCTGTGGCAGGCGAGGCAGAGGTACCATTCTTCTCAATCTCTGGCTCTGAGTTCGTAGAGATGTTTGTAGGTATGGGAGCAGCAAAGGTGCGCGACCTGTTCAGTCAGGCTACGGATAAGGCTCCGTGTATAGTTTTCATAGACGAGATAGATACTATAGGCAAGAAGCGTGACGGACAGATAGGCGGAAACGACGAGCGCGAGCAGACTTTGAACCAACTGCTAACAGAAATGGACGGCTTTGACGGTAAAAAAGGAGTAGTCATTCTTGCCGCAACTAACCGCCCCGAATCGCTAGATCCAGCGCTGCTTCGCCCTGGACGCTTTGACAGGCGAATACCTGTTGAGCTACCTGACCTTGCAGGCCGTGAAGCTGTTCTTAAGGTACACGCTAGGAAGATAAAGCTGAGCGACGGCATAGACTTCAACGCCATAGCCAGAGCTACGGCTGGTGCTTCCGGAGCAGAGCTCGCGAATATAATCAATGAGGCTGCTCTGAGAGCTGTCCGTAGAGGCAGAAGCTCTGTAGACCAGTCCGACCTTGAAGAGAGTGTTGAGGTAGTCATTGCAGGCTATCAGCGCAAGAATGCGGTTATTTCCCAAAAGGAAAAGGAGATAATCGCATACCATGAGATAGGTCATGCACTTGTGGCTGCAAAGCAAAAGTATTCTGCGCCGGTACATAAGATTACTATTATACCGAGAACCTCAGGCGCTCTCGGATATACCATGCAGGTGGACGAGGACGAGAAGTTCCTTCTTTCAAAGGAAGAGGCACTTTCAAAGATAGCAACTCTCACGGGAGGCAGATCGGCAGAGGAATTGGTTTTCAACACATGTACCTCCGGTGCTTCAAACGATATAGAAAAGGCTACTCAGATAGCACGTGCAATGGTTACACGGTACGGTATGAGCAGCAGCTTCGACATGGTTGCCCTTGAGACGGTGAATAACAAGTATCTCGGCGGAGATGCTTCACTGGTCTGCTCCCCGGAAACTGCTGCGAAGGTTGACGAGGAAGTGAACAATATCGTCAAGAGCGCTCATGTAAAAGCGTTGAAGATACTTTCAGAAAACAGCGAAAAGCTCCATGAACTTGCACGTTTTCTCCTTGACAGGGAGACTATTACTGGAGAGGAATTTATGGCTATTCTCGGAAAAGAGAATGTGCCAGCTGTATAAAAATGAAAAATCTGCCAATGATAGCCGTTGAGGTGATGTTGATGAAAAGACCTTCATTGGCTGTTATGATGGCAGGACTTGTGCTTGCGGTACTTATTTCTAATATAGGCAGCTTTATTGGCGACGGACGAAAGCTCGATGAGCTCCGCGGAAGCGTGTTGCGGCTCCATATACTTGCAAACTCCGATAGTGAGCAGGATCAGCGACTAAAACTGATGGTTCGTGACGAGCTGCTGGAAAGCGGTATATTTAGTGGCGTATCAGGGCTTGAAGAGGCAGAAGCGGCTGCTGCCGAAAATCTGAGGGCGATAGAATGCCGAGCGGAGAACGTCCTTCGCTCACAGGGGTGTACGGACAGAGTAGCAGCAGAGCTTGTTGACGCTGACTTCGGGGAGCGCATTTATGGTGATATAACTATGCCTGCCGGAAGATATCGTGCTCTGCGTATAAAAATAGGCAAAGCAGCGGGGCATAACTGGTGGTGTGTTATGTATCCACCGCTGTGTGTGCCAGCTGCATACGGAGAGGAAAGCGTTGAAGAAAACAAAACGGCAGAGGAGCAGGATTTTGACAAAAAGGAACTTGATATCCTCAGACACCCGAAAAAGTATAAGGTGAGATTTGCTGTATGGGATAAAATCAAGAGCTTTGTTAAGGATTATACTGTGCAAAATGACAAAAATGATGAAGCTGCTTGACAATTATCGGAAATGAGTATATAATTATTGAGTAAACAAAGCAGAACTATGCGTTCTCACCGTCGGGCTATGCTGAAACGGTCAATATGTAATGAGCTATCAGGCTGTTCTTGCGGCAGCTTTGGTATATTCAATGTGTATTGGTGAGTGCGGATAATTTCTGCACTCATTTTTGTTTTTAAATTATTTTGCTTGGAGGTGCTTGACTATTAGCAAACAGGAACTGCAGATCAACGAAGAGATAAGAGATAAGGAAGTACTCGTAATCGACGCTGACGGTAAAAAGCTCGGCGTTTTATCCGCCAAAGAGGCTCAGCAGATAGCCTTCGATCAGGATCTGGATCTCGTTAAGATCGCTCCGCAGGCAACACCGCCCGTATGCCGCGTTATGGATTACGGAAAGTATTGCTTCGAGCAGGCTAAACGTGAAAAGGAAGCAAGAAAGAATCAGAAGGTCGTATCTATCAAGGAAATCAGAATGTTTTCCACTATAGATACTCATGACTTTGAAACGAAGGTAAATCAGGCTGTTAAATTTTTACAGGGCGGAGATAAGCTCAAGGTATCAGTTAGATTCCGTAAAAGAGCTATTGCACATCCGGAACTTGGAGGCGAGCTGCTTGATCGCTTCAAGGAAGCAGTTTCTGAGGCAGGCACTGTGGATAAGCCGGCTAAAATGGAGGGACGTAGCATAGTTATGTTCGTTTCCCCTAAAGCCGCTAAGTAAGGAGGATCATATAATGGCAAAGGTAAAGGTTAAAACTCACTCGGGCGCTAAGAAGCGTTTTAAGATTACAGGAAGCGGTAAGGTAAAGTACCAGCACACCAACAAGAGACACAGACTTACTCAGAAGGATACAAAGCGCAAGAGAATCGCTCGTAACGCTGGTGTTGCTGACTGCACAAACGCACCTACTATCAAGAAGCTCGTTCCTTATATGTAATCAGAAGCGGAATACAGTTCCGTACAGCATGAGCTAATTCCC
>JAGCWY010000108.1 GCA_017961625.1 Ruminococcus sp.
CTGCCCCTGCCCTGCGAATGTTCCACGTGAAACATTTTCACATGATATTATATTGCATACCTATTGACATTATTGTGAATAGACAACAGCAGCAAACCATGATATAATTAAACTATGAAGCTATTATGAAAGGCAGGTGAAAAACAATGAAAGACAGATACAGAGTAACAACAGCAGCCGCAAGCGCTGAAACAGGTGAAATGCTGATGTACAGCAAAGGCTTTTCAGATTTTATATCTGCTTGTAATTATGCGTTTGCGAACGGCACAGACTTTGTATCATACCGTGATAACGTGTATGATATCACAATCTACGACATAGACGCCCTGACAGCGTACTATGAAAACATGATGATCTGAAAGGACTGATTTTATGTTATTATCATTCATTATTGACTGGATAACTGATTATTGTAATACGCCTGAAATGTCTTTGACATTTTCGCAGCGTGCTTTGTTTGCTTTGGCACTTACTATAATAGCTGCTGTGCCTGCTGTTATTGCTGTCATTGTAGCTGCAATACAGGTTATAATTGAAAACATGAAGAAAGGCAGGTAACAGCATGAAAACTATAACAGACATCTTTATTATATCAAGTCGTACATATCATGAATGGCATGAAAATGCATGTAAAATTATAGGCTGTAAATTTTGCGAATATAATGACCCTTGCAGAATCATATGGCATGCTATAAACGATATGTTAAAGGCAGGTGAATATCATTGATAACTGCAAACATCTTAGCAGAATATCTGTATCATCAGATATATAAAGAGCGTGAAATAAAATATTACTTAATAAAAGGAATATGTAAAGAGCCTGTTAAAAAGTACGCAGACAATTTGCATATTATCGGCAATGCCTTATTAAAAATGTTAGAGGACGGTGAGTATCATTGATCAAAATGCAGACCTTAAACGGCACGACGCGCACAACAGTTGAAGGCACAGCGCCCGAAATATGCGCAGACGCTGCCCTGTGCGCCCTTAATGCCTGCAGAATGTATGCAGAGTATACATGTAAAACATACAGTAGCAAAGCTGCAGCCGGCTTAGAGCTTATGCAGATAGTACTGCAGCAGCTATCGAAAGAGGACGGTGAAACAGAATGACAAGCCCTTGCAAAGACTGTAAAGCACGCGTGCTGCACTGTCACAGCAGCTGCAGCAAATACGCTGCATACCGGCAGGCACTGGACGCTGCAAACGCAAAAGCAGCGGCAGAGCGTGCTGAAATATACTTCCGTTGTGAAGTCAAACGCGCTATCATAAATGAATCACTTAGAAAGGCAGGTGCATTGAAGTATGGCAAAATCACTTGACAACACATTGCGCACTATGAATGAATATCTTAAAGACATGTTTGACACATTCGGCGGCGCGTCGCAGGAATACAGCACAGCGCTGCAGCAGGTAAAGGCCGCGTTGCCTGATAATGTACTGAATCAGACAACGCGGCAGGGGCTGCACTATGCAGGTGCTGAACCTTCACAGCCGCTGCAGTTTGCACGCGGTAAGCAGGCACAGAGCGTGCTGCAGAATTTCTCTGCAGACCTTGACAAGCTGAGACAAGAACAGAGGGCAACAGGTACGGCAAAGGTACAGCAGCAGGTATATATCAGGGAAGAAAAGATTGAAAAGGGCAAAGATTACAAAGGCACGACAAAAGAAACTATTAAGCAGCGTGCAAATGAACGCTATGATTTTAATAACAACGTCAACGATTGGTATGAAGACATAGACAAGAGTGTTGACCTGACAAAGGCCGAAAAGGACGAAATAAAAGACAAGTACAGAGACATTAGATCAGACTATGATGACCCTTCATTCAGGCGCGGCCTGCGTGACATGGTACAGCAGGCAAAAGCAACAGCTGCACAGCGTGCAGCAGAATCAACAGCAGGCGCTGCGCCTGTACCTTTTAATATCAATCCATTAACTAAACTGTAAAGGCGTGATAATATGGTTAAGCTGCTGTCAGACATAGAACTAACAGCCCACAATATAAACTATGTTGTCAACAGTGTGTTGACAGGCGTGCAGACATGCTGCAACAAGAAACGACGCAGTAAACGCGCTGAGATATATCTGCGCTGTGGTGGTGGATATGATACAGAATCAACAACAATAACCGACGACGCAGGCAAGCCGCGGTTTGCGTTTGTGTATCATTGTCAAATGTCCATAAATGGCCACTACATATATTACAGAGACATTAACCTACTAACGCCGCTGTTGCGTCGTATCGGTGACAAGATACGCGCAGAGTATACCGATAAAAAAGGCCGCTGCCCTCACTTAATAATATGGTGCGCAAACTTAGCGCATGAATACGCCTTTTGCAAAAGGCAGCTGTCAGCTGCAGGTATAACAAGCCTGTTTGCAAAAGCAGAGCGTGACCCGCTTAAAATCGACGTCTGCGAAGTCATAGAGTTTAGAGAATGTTTAGGACTGTGGGGCAGCAGCCTTGCAAAAGTCGCAAAGACCTACACGGCAACACAAAAGTTGAAAGGTGATCTTGACTATGATTTGCCGCGCACAGAGCAGACGCCGCTGACAACAGAGGAATACCATTACTGCAAAAATGACGTTGTTATACTTGACGAATTATCACACGTTGCATTCAAGCGCTTTACGGATAACGGCTTAAAAATACCCCTGACACAAACAGGCATATTAAGGCAGAAATGCAAGAACAGCATAAAGCGCCTTGACTTAGAATACAAGCAAAACGCGCTGCTAATGCCGGCTGATGAATGGACATATACACTATTCAGACGCTATATGTACGCCGGTGGCCTGTCCGGCACTAATCCGAAATACGCCGGCAAAAAGATACTTAAAGCAAAGTGTGCTGATATTACATCTGACTATCCTGCACAGATGAATCACAGACTTTTTCCCGCGGGGCAGCTTATTGAGATAAAGCCGGAAACAGTTGAACAGTACGCCGGAAAATTCAAGATCATGCTTATCTGCTGCGATATGCAGGCGCGTACAGCGCACAGCGTATTCAGCAAACACAAAGTAATGAATATAGACAATGACAACTTTTTTCACGGCGTCGGACAGGCGCAGGACGTTGTATTGTCTAACGGCAAAATATTCTGTGGCAAAAATCTTTGTATATGTATCAACAATGTGGACTACAACGCATTGTATAAGCTGTACGACTTTGACAATATCAAGCTATACCGCTGTTGGATATTTACGCAGAAGGCAGCCGCGCCGGCCTTTTTACGCAAGTGTTTAAATGAAGACTATCTTACAAAGCAGGCCTTAAAAGCTGCCGGCTTATCAGGTACAAAGGACTATACAGAAGCAAAAGCAGCGGTAAATAGCTATTACGGCATGACATGTCAGCGCCTTTATGATTGCTTATATGAATATGACGATGAATCAGACGATATATACGACTGCGGCAACGTCAAGTCATACGACGAACAAAGGGCGCACATGTGGCTAAGCCCTTATATAGGATATTGGACGACAAGCTATGCAAGGGCAATATTAATGCAGTTTATTGCTGAATTTCCTGATTTGATCATACAATATGATACAGACAGCTTGTATTACCTGACAGATACAGACGCGACACACGAAATACATACAACGCCTGAAAGGCTTGCAGAGTTTGAAGCAGCTATTGAACAGTATAACCTGCGTATCTACAACAAAAATGCGCGTCTGTTTAAGAATAACGCACACTTTGAAGATTTAGGCGCGTGGGAAGTTGACAAAGACGATTATACAGGCTTTAAGGGCTTAGGCGCTAAAAGGTACTTGAAACAGGACGCTGACGGCAGCTTACACCCTGTTGTTGCAGGTATGGTAAAAGAATCCTTTGACAGATACGTAAAACATAACAGCCTTGACGCCTTTGACGTCTTTGCAAATGATATGACATTGGACAGAGTAATATCTGACAAGTTAGCGTCACAGTACTATGACGGTGCTACAAAGCTGATAACACGTGACGGCATAACAAAACGCGTGCCCGATCGTGACGCGCCTGTATGGCTTGAAAAAGTTACCGACTACTTAGGCAATACAGTTATTGTAGAAATAGGCACTTATCATGCATTGTATGATATACAGTTTAAAATGAAAGTGACGTCTGACTATGTTGCACTGTATCAGGCACTGCAGCAGGAAAAGGCGCTGCCGGTAGAATATCGCTACATAGAAAAAGCCGTAAGAGATTATATTATACAGTATGAAGACAATAATACATATTGCAAAGTCAATGCTGCTATGGTATAATGTGAGTATAGGGAACGTCAGTTTCCTGCTTAAAATCATTGATTGTGCTGCTGCAGCACTGTAACTGCAGCAGCGCCCTTATTCCGGCAAAATAAAATCATGCTGAGCCGGACAGCAGAAAGGATTTTCAATTATGGCAAAGAGAACAGCAAACAGCAACGGACAGCAGGCGCAGGCAGCGCCCACAAATCAGCATGCAGCCGGCTTTACACTGACAGGCAAGCTTGATAGTGTATTCGTAGGCAAAAAGTTTGCCTATGCAAAAATACACGTATCAACAGGCGGGCAGTACTACGATCTTTATAATGTAGCATTTCCGCTTGATACAGATTTTCCTGACGACGGTGCAACAGTCTCAGTGTGCGGCACAATGCACACATTCAAAGGCAATGCACAGTTTAACGGTACAGTGATAACAGGCCTTTGAAATGACGCGGCTACAGAGCCGCCTGACGAACCATTCTGACAACTTCATGCATTATGCAAATCATACACCCGAAAAGAGCAGCTTGTATAAGCTGCTCTTTTTGTTTATGTATACACATTGCTGATATGTTCAGCGCCTTTAAATGTCTTCAAAAA
>JAGCWY010000109.1 GCA_017961625.1 Ruminococcus sp.
GTTCCTTGCAGAATAGATAGTTGTTGTAACTGCCATAACCTGCGTCACCAACAGGATATTCCGGCCATACCTTGTATCTGTCATAGAGTTACGAATCAATACCTGCACTGCATAGCAGAAGCCGATGAAGCCGCCGCAAATGTTTTACAAGAAATGCTCATTACAAAAAAAGACAGCTCGGAGCCGACAGAGGCAATACAAAAAATTCAAAAGAAGGATAATAAAAAAGAGGCTTTCTAATCGAAAAGCCTCTTTTTTTTTAATGCAACTTTTTACAACTTTCTGTCCTTATAAGGACAGAATAAGGACAGATTTTCTTTTAGTAAAATAAATAAGCGTTCCCTCATATAGAAGAAACGCCAATTTATAGCCTTTTGTATTGGTGGAGCATAGGGGATTCGAACCCCTGACCCCCACACTGCCAGTGTGATGCGCTCCCAGCTGCGCTAATGCCCCAAACTGTTAAAATTATAGCATATTATTAGCAGCCTGTCAAGGTAATTTTTCAGAAAAAATAGTTTTATTTTCAGTAAATTTCATCTCAGTAGTACAATGCGTAGCCATCCGCGCCCGAGCCAATAACGGCGGCTATCTGCTTCTTTATTATGTCAGGATCGTTAATCCACTCCAACTCGGCAGCTTTTCCTGCCCATTTGTCCTCTCGTCCCAGCTTATATGCTGCAAGACCTATAATAAGTGATACTCCGCTATCGCCCAACAAATCGCTCCACTCTTGGAGCACTGTCATGAACGGCATTGTTTCATTCTCAAAGCCGAAGTATATTTGCGGAATTATGTAATCACAGAAGCCTGCCTCTGTCCCCCACCTTTCTACATCAGCGTACTGTGTTTCGTAGTCGTCTTTTATGTTTCCCTGGGGACTTATCCCGAAAAGCAGCCTTTTGTCCTTTGCCTTTACCGTATCGTAGAGCTTCTTCACGAAGCGACTGACATTCTCGGTGCGCCATGAAGCAAGATCGGTTTCTCCGCTTATTGCAAAACTCTCACTGTCGAAGCAAGTATCTGTTGTTGGATAAAAGTAATCATCTATGTGTACTCCGTCAACATCGTAGTTCTCAGTTATCTCCCTCACGGTACTGCCAAGGAGCTCCAATGTTGCTGGATAAGCAGGGTCAAGATACCACCTACCGTTGACGTTCTTAACAAATGGCTTGCCATTTTTAATCCATTGCTTTACTATATAGCTGTCTGGTAACTCGTTCATCTCACTTTCGGTCTGAAGTCTCAGAGGATTTATCCACGCATGGACTGATATACCTAGATTATGAGCTTCCTCAAGCACTATGCTCATAGGGTCGAAGCTACCATCATAATAAGCTCCTTTCGGGTATATCTCCGAACTGTAGTAAGCATCTCCCATAGGGTGTACGTGGAAGTAAACCGTATTTACGCTGTCTGCCGCAGCGTCTTCCAGTATCCTTGATATCTCTTCACGAAAGCTCTCAGCATTCCTGCCCTGCATATATTCTGGAAACTTCACATAAGGCAGCCACATTCCCACCTGCTTCTCGTGGTTCAGCGGTACATATCCGCTTTTTTCTTCTGTTGCGGTCGTAATTTCTCCGCGTTCTCCATTGTCACTGACATCATACACCGGAATTTGTGAGCAGCCTGTACCTAATAGAAAAGTAGCCGCAAAGGCGGCTAAAATAAGCTTTTTCATACATCTCACCTCACTGCATTATATGCAGCTATTAGACATGATATGTGCAGCATAACGCTGCAACATTTCATGCTTTCAATAGTGTAGAGAGATGGTAACCTTTTCATCCAAATTTAGTGCTTTGTTTTGATGTACAACCTTCTCCACTTTTTGCCTTATATCCTCTTTCTGTTCGTAGGCTTAACAACTTTGCTACATAGCTTTTCCCCTTTGGCCGTTACTGAAACCGGCTTGCGGTTCGTTACTTGGCGGTAACTACCTGTGGAAGGACTTTCACCTGCTAGACTGTGCCATGTTAGGCACACCATAAAAAAGCTCCCGAAGAACATCTCCGGGAGCTTTGAGCTTATATCTGATTTGTAATGGGAGCAGCTGCGTTATGCTCGCCGTAGCCCTCATTCTTAACGACCTCAACGTTTCTGTAACACTCCATACCTGTACCTGCGGGTATGAGCTTACCGATAATAACATTCTCCTTAAGTCCGAGAAGACGGTCGCTCTTTCCTCTGATAGCAGCGTCTGTAAGAGCCTTTGTGGTCTCCTGGAAGGAAGCTGCAGACATGAAGCTGTCCGAATTGGATGAAGCCTTTGTGATACCCTGAAGCACAGGACTTGTCTGTACAAGCTGTACATCGTATTCGCCTGCATCGATACGAGCCTGGAGCTCCTCATTGATAGCATCGATCTCCTTGCTGTCAACGAGAGTACCGGGAAGCAGATAGCTGCTGCCTGTCTCCTCTACCTTGATCTTGCGGAGCATCTGACGTACTATAACTTCGATATGCTTATCGTTGATATCAACACCCTGTAAACGGTAAACCTTCTGAACTTCATTTATGATGTAGTTCTGAACAGCCTGTGTTCCAAGAATATTGAGAATATCGGCAGGATAGATGTTACCCTCTGTAAGACGTGTTCCCTTCTCAATCTCTTCATTCTCCTGAACTCTGATCTTGAGGTTATATGGAATCATATAGCTTTCAGCATCACCTGTCTCTTCATTGGTAACAATGATATTTCTTGTGGTCTTGATCTCTTCAATGTGCACCTTTCCTGAAAGTCTGGAAAGGATAGCCGCACCCTTGGGGCGTCTGCTCTCGAAGAGTTCCTCAACACGGGGAAGACCCTGTGTGATATCTTCAGCGTCGGCAGAAGCAACACCACCGGTATGGAAGGTTCTCATGGTAAGCTGTGTACCAGGCTCACCGATAGACTGAGCAGCGATGATACCAACAGCCTCACCAACTGATACCATATTGTTGTTAGCAAGATTAGCGCCGTAGCACTTAGCGCATACGCCGGTCCTCGACTTACAGGTAAGAACAGAGCGAATCTTTATCCTTTCGATGCCCGAGTCGATTATCTTCTTTGCATCTGCGTCATTTATAAGCTTATTGCGTGATACTACAAGCTCACCGGACTCGTCTCTAAGATCCTCTGCAAGGAATCTACCAACAAGACGCTCGTCAAATGGCTCAACTATCTCGTTGCCGTTCTTGATTTCGAATACCTCGATGCCCTCTGTGGTTCCGCAATCCTCCTCACGGATGATAACGTCCTGAGATACATCAACGAGACGACGGGTAAGATATCCCGAGTCAGCGGTACGAAGAGCGGTATCTGCAAGACCCTTTCTCGCACCTCTTGAAGCGATGAAGTACTCCAAAATGTTAAGACCTTCACGGTAGTTAGCTCTAATCGGAATCTCGATAACGGTACCGGAAGTATTGGCGATAAGTCCACGCATACCAGCCAGCTGACGAATCTGTGATATAGATCCACGGGCACCCGAGTCAGCCATCATCCAAATAGGATTGTACTTGTCAAAGTTGGATTTAAGAGCCTTTGTAACATCGTCTGTGGTATTTGTCCAAAGAGCGATGATCTTCTTTGTCTTTTCCTGAGCGGAGATATATCCGTACTCATATTCTGTTGTGATCTGCTCTACCTCTGCGTCTGCACTTGCAAGTATATCCTTCTTCTGAGGAGGTATAGTAGCGTCGCAGACAGCAACCGTAAGAGCTGCTCTTGTTGAATATTTATAGCCGAGAGCCTTGATACGGTCAAGTACCTCTGATGTTGTTGTTGTTCCATGTATCTTTATGCAGCGCTCAATGATGTCAGAAAGCTGCTTCTTTCCAACGAGGAAAGCAACTTCAAGATCGAACTGCTTGTCAGAGTTCGTTCTGTCAACGTATCCGAGGTTCTGAGGGATATTCTCGTTGAAAATAAGTCTGCCGACTGTAGCGTCGATGATCTTGGATACCTTCTTGTCGCCGATATCCTTTGTTATCTTTACCTTGATGTTTGCATGAAGAGATACATCATGCTCATTGTAAGCCATGAGAGCCTCGTTCACATCACGGAACACCTTGCCCTCGCCGGGTTCGCCTGGCTTATCCATTGTCAGATAGTATGAACCAAGTACCATATCCTGTGAAGGAACAGCAACAGGCTTACCGTCTGAAGGCTTCAGCAAATTGTTTGCAGCAAGCATAAGGAATCTTGCCTCAGCCTGAGCCTCTGCAGAAAGAGGAAGATGTACAGCCATCTGGTCACCGTCGAAGTCAGCGTTGAAGGCAGAGCATACGAGGGGGTGAAGCTTGATAGCACGACCCTCAACGAGAATAGGCTCGAATGCCTGGATACCTAGTCTGTGAAGCGTAGGAGCACGGTTCAGCATAACAGGGTGATCCTTGATAACGTCCTCAAGAGCATCCCATACCTTGTTGTCTGCACGGTCTATGAGCTTTCTTGCGCTCTTTATATTAGCTATAGCCTTTTTGTCAACGAGTCTCTTCAATACGAAAGGCTTGAAGAGCTCAAGAGCCATTTCCTTAGGGAGACCGCACTGGTACATCTTAAGCTCAGGACCAACGACAATAACTGAACGTCCGGAGTA
>JAGCWY010000110.1 GCA_017961625.1 Ruminococcus sp.
ACCAACTACTACAACAACTACTACAGTTACATCTACAGATACAACAACTACTACTACTGTAACATCAACTGACACAACAACTTCTACAACAACTACTACAACTCCTCCTGCAGAGGGCGACAAGCTCACTCCTGTATGGGGCGACGCTAACTGCGACGGCGCTGTAGACGTATGTGACGTTGTTCTCGTACTCACATACCTCAACGACAACACAATCGATTACTTCACAGCTCAGGGTAAGGTTAACGCAGACGTTAACGCTCCTCAGGCTAAGGAAGGCGCAGTAGATCCTAAGGGCGTTAAGATTGATGCTGACGACCAGGAGACACTCGTTAAGTTCTGCCTCAAGTACATCGACAAGCTTCCCGTTTGAGAACAGTATAAGAACGTACTAATTTAATAAGAGCGTAATGCTCGGAAAGGAAATGCACTGATGAAGAAACTGCTTTCTGCAGTTACATCCGTTGCCATGAGCGTATCGCTCATGGCAGGTGCATTTGCTTCGTCAGTTAGTGCTGCCGGTAGTATATCTGCCGAGCAGCCTAACATTAGTATGGGCGAAGTACTGGATGTTTCTGCTAAGACATTCGCTGCAGACGGAACAGTTGAATGGAAGATCCCCACAGTAACAGCAGCACCCGGCCAGACGGTCACAATGCCAATTGTTGCACTGGGTTCAAGCCTTGAGGTTTCAGGCGGACAGTTTACAATCAAAGCTGCCACGCCGATTAAGTTCGATTCAATCGTAACAGGTAATGCATACGGTTACAATATTGCTTCCAATGCAGACGAAAATACATTTCTTTTTAGTGGTGTAAAGGGTAAGATAGCTGCAGAGAATTCTGTAGTTGGTACTCTTAAATTCACTATCCCCGCAGACTGTGCGGAGGGCAAATACGACGTAAAGTGGTCTGAGGGTACAGCAAGTGCTCCCAAGGGCGTAAATGTAACAGACAAGGTAAAATTCACAGATGGTGCTATCAATGTCAAGAAGGACGCTGAAGAAGGTACAATCGAGTGGGTACTCGACGATGTTACAGCTGAGCCTGGTGAGAAGGTTACTCTTAAGGCTTACGTAAATAATACTGAAGGTTCCGCTATCGGAGTTGCAGGCGGTCAGTTCGTTATCAACGCTGATTCACCCCTCAAGTTCGATTCCGTTAAGGGCGGCGGAGCTTATGACGCTGAGATAGAGGTTAACAAAGAGGGCGCTCAGCCTGCATTCCTCTTCTCCAAGTTCGCTAAGGACGGCGTTGTTGCAGCCGATAAAGCTGAGATTATGACACTTACTTATGTTGTTCCTACAGATTGTGCTGAGGGCAAGTATAATGTTAAGTGGGCAGAGCAGACTGTAAGTAACGGAAAAGCTAAGAATATTACTTCTAAGGTAACATTCAAGGACGGTTCTATCACAGTCAAGAAGGCTTCTGCTGATGGCAAGATCAAGTGGGTACTCGGAAACGAGACAGCAGCTCCTGGAGATACAGTAGAGCTTAGTGCAGTTGTTGATTCAGCTGACGCAGCAGTAGCTATCGCAGGTGCTCAGTTCACTATCGCTTCTGAGACAGACAGCATCAAGCTTTCATCCTATTCTGAGAAATCAGAGGCTTATGATGCAGCTATAAGCGCTAATATCGGCAAGGGTATCCTTATGTTCGGTAAGCCCGGTACAGCAGCTGTAGCAGCAGCAGATGGCAAAACAGTTGTAAAGCTCAGCTTCAAGGTTGACGACAACTGCAAGGAAGGCACATACAAGATAAAGTGGGCTGATCAGAGCATCAGTAACGCATTATCTGAGAATATCACTTCAAAGGTACAGTTCGTTGACGGTTCTATCACTGTAGCTTCAAACGCTCAGAAGGCAATCACATGGGACATCGAAGATGTAACAGTAGAGCCCGGTACTAAGAGTGCTGCTTTGAAGGTAACCGTTAAGGGAACTTCTGACCTCGCTATTGCAGGCGGTCAGTTTGGTATCTCAGCTAAGTCTCCTATAACTCTTAATAAGATCGAGGGTACTCCTTACGGCGCAGAGCTCTCAAAGAACGCTGAGCAGAATGTTTACCTCTTTGCTAAGACAACAGGTAAGGCAGAGGCTGATGGTACAGTTATCATGACACTTACATTCGATATTCCCGAAAACTGTGCAGCAGGTACATATGCTGTAGAGTGGAAGGATACCACAGTAAGTGCTGAAAAGGGTGTTAACGTAACTTCAAAGGTAAAGTTTGAGAATGGTTCTATCACTATTGGTGGAACTACAACAAGCTCTACAACTTCAGTTACAACCACTTCTACAACATCAAACGACGGTAATCCTACAACAACTACAACTCTGTCTGGCGAGTCAAATAATACCGGAACAACTACAACAACTGAGCCCATTGTTATTCCTGAGGATAAGGCAATAGCATGGATCGTTGGTAATGCTGCGGGTTATGCCGGCGACGAGGTAACTATCAAGGTTACTGTTTATGATCCTAACAAGAGCGCACTCGCTATCAGCGGTGCAATGTTTGATATGGCATCAGGTGATGGTGCTAAGCTTACAGACGTAAGCGAAGTAACTGCTTACTCCAACGGCAAGGTATTAAAGAGCGATGACAAGATTAGAATCATGTTCTTTGATAACAAGGGTGAAAGACACTCTGCTGCTGACGGAGCAACTGTAGTTGAACTCAAGTATACGATCGATAAGGACGCTAAGCCGGGTACAGTTATACCTGTTGAGATCAAGGATCTCTCAGCTTCAGGCGAAAAGTCAGAGAATATTGCTTCCAAGATCTTCACAGTGAAGGGCAGCATCATAGTTCTGACACCTACAACAGCGACAAGTACTACAAGTTCAGCTACTACAACAAGCTCAAGCACATCGACAGATACCAATACCACAACAACAAGTTCTTCGACAAGTTCATCGACTGACACAAATACTACAACAACAAGCACATCGACAGATACTAATACTACAACAACAAGTTCTTCGACAAGCTCAACTTCGAGCACATCGACAGATACTAATACTACAACAACAAGTTCTTCGACAAGCTCAACTTCGAGCACATCGACAGATACTAATACTTCTACCACCACAACAACTACAAGCACATCAACAGGCACATCTACCACAACAGTTACTCTGTACTCCACAACCTCCACAAGCGAGGGTTGGGTAAAGGCCTATGCTACTATTTCTACAGAAGCGGGCTTCTATTTCAGCCACGATGACGGAACAAGAGAGAACAGCGGTTTCCAGGCTGGTCAGGTAAAGGCTCTGAGCATTGTAGACGTTTACGAGGACGGTAGAGAAGTAGTAAGAAAGAACATTGATCTTTCACTGGTAAATTATCACGGTGCAACACCTGAGGAGGTTTACAACTCAACAGAACACGGTTATGATAATGAAGTTGAATTGTCAGACTTTGAGTATCAGGTTCCTGCATACTACGGTGACCTTGCACTTGTTGACAAGACAGGCGATGCACTTACAATCACTGCATACATCGGTGTTAAGGGTGATATTACTCTCAACAACATGGTAGATGCAGTTGACTGCTCGATTGCTCTGTCATACTATGCACACCTTTCAGTAAATGATAATGATCCTTCTGCATACAGCATTTGCGGAGCAAATGGCACCGGTCTCAAAGTACCATCTGGTATGGAGGATATCTTTGAGAACTTCGCAGCATTCCTTGGTGATGTAACCGAGAATGAATGGGATACAAACAACTGGTCAATGCTGAAGGTGTTAAGAGAGATAAGCGCAGTTGACGCTTCACAGATCCTCTCGTATTATACGAATAGATCGGCAACATCTGGCGATACACTCTCGAACAGAGAAATCTGGGATGATATTCAGAAAGGTAAAGAAGACGAATTTACCGGTTCATAATCTAAGATAAAAAGCAGGTCGAAAGACCTGCTTTTTTTTACATAAAATACCGATTGACATAGAATGCACGCAATGCTATAATATGTATGCTGAAGATAAAAAAAATAACGGAAATTGCGATAAATAATACTAAAAGTTCAATTGACCGAAAATATTACGTTCCATTAATGCCTATATTGTGAAATAAGCACAAAAAGGCAGAATATTAATCGTCAATAATTTTTGAAAAAAATGCGTACTTCTGCTTGACTTATTGTTGTTTATGTGATAAAATGTAGTTATGAATTTTGGGGCGAATTGTACTCTTACGCAGATTACACCCCCGAAATTTAGCCTAATGCACGGGGCCGCTTGCGACCAAGACGTGTCTCGGGCAAAAGGGGAATAAACATGTTAGAGAGGTATAGAACGATGAAGAATTCATTATTCAAGAGAGCAATCGCAGCAGCTGCAGCTGTTCCGCTGGCTCTTACACAGTGTCTCACTTATGCAAATGCTGTATCAACAAATGAAGTTACAGGTACCGTAAAAGTGCAGGCCGAGGAAAAGGGTGGAGCAACAATCGAGGATCTCCTCTATATCCCCGCTGATCAGACAGTATCCAAATGGAACAAGAACTTACTCTACAAGTTTGCTTCATTTGAGGGGAAGAGTGGTTCGATTGATGTTAACGAGTATGCTGAGGACATCATCAGCAAAGCTGGCAATTACAAGGACGTTGCTGAGTATGCATTAAACCTGCTTAGCGATGTTAATTACAACTTGAAGTCAAACCTTGATCTCGTTATCACAGGTAAGATTGCAGAACCAGACTTCAATGAATTAATAAAGAATGAAATGAATGGTGCGTCAAAGGCTCCCAAGGCAGCTCCTGGACGTGCAAATGCTCCTAAATATGAGCTTCCCGAGGGATTTGATACATCTATCCTCCCTGAAGGCATGGATATCGAAGAGCTTAAGAACATAGATCTTTCAACAATTGATAAGTCAGTTCGTGAGGATCTTGCTGAAAAGTACGGAATCCCAGAGCTTGCTAACGATGATGTTAAGACCATCAAGGATCTGGCAAGTGTCGCAGAAATAACTATTGACAATGACACTATTAAGAACATTGCTCAGGATTATGTAGCAATTGAGATGTCTGACATTGACTTTACTGCAACAGATGAAGAGCCCACAAAGGTAGGCGGTGAATTCACAGTTACAATAAAGGGTTCAGATCTTAACAGTGGTACATCAGTTTCTGCTGAGTTTGAGTATAAGTGCAACGACGGTAAGACATATTACCTCGGTCAGCTTCCAAAGTTCTTCCAGGATAGCTTAAAGGCTATCAAGGCTGCCGGAGACAAGGGCATCCAGGAGAAGTTCCAGAAGTCACTTGCAGATACAATTCAGGAGAAGTACGACGAGAAGCTTGACAAGTTTATTAACGCAGCAGGCGAAGGCAACAGAATGGTTACATATTTCCTCGGCTCAAAGAAGCGCGAAAAGACATATGCAAATGTTTCTGAGGCTATCGCTAGAGTTAATAAGTTCATTATTGATAAGGGCAGAACAGAGCAGATTCCTGCAAAAGCAACAGATATCGCTGCTAACGATACTATTCTCAAGTATTATGCTAAGGCAATGGAAGTTACAGATAACAAGTTTAATATCTCCGCTGCTGACCTTGGCAAGTTTGCTGACAGCCTTATGAACATTAAGGCTGAGACAGAGGGCGCTAAGGGTACGGTAACATTTACAGTTCCTGAAAGTGAGAAGGAGATCACTGAGTTATCAGAGTACCTTGCTAATAAGGGCTTCGTTCTCGTAAATTCTTACAAGAAGATAACAGCTACAGCAGATTTTTCAGGTCTTAAGACCAAGGAGATCGGAGATGTTGATGTTCAGATTGAGAGAGTTCTCGAAACTGGTACAACAACAACCACAACTGCACCTGTTTCGACAACAACTACTGTAACAACATCCATGGTTAAGCAGTACCTTGACTACGATACAGATGAGGCTTACTACTACAGCATCGAAGAAGAGTTCGACAAGACTCAGGTGCAGAATGCTAAGCTCCATACAATTTATGTTGAGGGCTATACAGATGCTGACGGTAACAAGGTAAACTCCAAGGAAATCGACAAGGTAGAGGACGTTTCGGCAGACAGAATCAGCTTTGGTGATGCAACACCTGCTAATACATACAAGGCTGACAATACAAGCTTCAAGTATGACGTAAGCATTTACGTTGACGGCAAGGCTGTTAAGGAAGCTGTTGGAGTACCCGCTACAATAAGAGCTTATATCGGCGTAAAGGGCGATGCAAACCTTGACGGTTATGCAGACGCAGTTGACGCTTCACAGGTTCTCAGCTACTATACTAAGGTTTCAGGTGGTAAGGGTGCTTATGATATCAATCTATCACAGAGCGCACTTGCAACAAATCCGAGAAATGAGTATGAAGAGTTTGCAGCTTTCCTTTGCGATGTAAATCCTGATGCTGATCCTCCTGTGACAAGACTTGCAAGAAAGGGTGACAGAATCCTTGATGCAGTTGACGCATCACAGATCCTCAGATTCTACACATTAAGATCAATTGAGGATAATGACGCTAAGTCAAATAAGGAAGTTTGGGCTGATGCAACAGCCAAGAACTAATGACTGACTTGGTCGGTCAATATAAAGAATGTTTAATCTGCCGCCGATTAGCGGCGGCAGAAAACATATATAATATATTATATCTGAAAGGAAATAATGACAATGAAGAAGAATGCATTTAAGAGTGCTATCGCTGCACTCGCAGTTTCAGCTGTAGCTCTTTCAGGCTCAGCAATGACAGCTTTTGCTGGTAAGGCAACAGGCGATACATACGACACATCAAAGTATGATCCTACTCAGGCTACAATCAAGCCTACTATCTCAATCAGCCAGGTTTCTGTTGAAATCGGTGATATTAGCAAGCCGGTTGAAATGACACTTTCCGTAAAGGATGCTGAGGGCAAATATGGTCCTACAGGTTTCCATATCGACTTTGACTCAAGACTTAAGATCTCCAAGATCGATGATGAAATTGCTGAGCTCGGCGATGCTGGTAAGAAGCTCAAGAGCAGCGATATGACAGAGAATGGTGATCACGGTATTTTCTTAACAACTGGTTCATCTGACAATACAGGTAAGGACGGCGTTCTTTGGAAGTTCAATTTCACACTTCCTTCTGATGCTAAGGTTGGCGATAAGTACAACGTTGATGTAATGTACAAGAGCACACAGAATGCTAAGGATCTCTTCACAAATGTTGCACAGAATGAAGAAGGTCAGCTCATGCAGGCTTGGGTATTCACAAACGGTATTGAGCAGGGCTATATCGAAGTAGTTGATACATCCGTACCTACAACACAGCCTACAACAACTACATCTACTACAACATCTACATCTACATCAACTTCAACATCTACATCAACTTCAACATCTACATCAACTTCTACTTCAACATCAACATCAACATCAACATCTCCATCAACATCTACATCTTCTACTACAGCTACATCTACAACAACTAAGAAGGTAACAACTACAACAACTAAGAAGGCTGACGCAGCTAAGACAGGCGATACAAGTGCAGCTCTCGCTGTTGCAGGTCTTGCAATAGCTGTAGGTACAGCATTTGTTCTCAGAAAGAAGGAAGACTAATTAATTAGTCATCTTAATGAATAATCAAAAGGCTCTCCATTCGGAGAGCCTTTTTTAATCCTTTTTTACTTGCGGCGTCCAGTCTATACCGCCCCAGCCATCAACATTGGCACGTTTCATTGCTCCGAATAGCCTGTCCTTGAATCCATGGTCATTTCTTTCCATTTCCGTAAGGAAATCCTTTGTCCTTTGACGGTTGGTATGACCGTCGGCAGGACAAACAGACTTAACAACTGGGAGCTCATTCCTTCTGGCAGCCCTGCGTATTTCCTTTTCAGGAGCAAGGACAAGTGGACGTATAACGGTTATTTTCTTGTGAGTTAGATAGGTACTTGGCGAAAAGCAGCCTATACGTCCCTCAGTGAATAGGTTCATTACGAAGGTCTCCACAGCGTCGTCATAGTTGTGCCCGAGTGCGACCTTGTTGCAGCCAAGATCGTTTGCAGCGTCGTGGAGAGCACCGCGGCGCATTCTTGCGCACAAACTGCAAGGACTTGGTTCCTTACGAACGTCGAAAACTATCTCGCCTATCTGAGTAGGAATGACGCTGTACTCAACACCATACTCCCTACATAGCTCAGAAACGGCTGTAAAGTCACTTTTGACGTCCTTTAAGCCCATTTCGAGTGTACAGGCTACAATGCTGTATTCAATGCCTATGAAGCGTCTGAGCAATATAAGCCCCTGTAGGAGCACAAGACTGTCCTTTCCTCCCGATACCCCAACAAGGATACGGTCGCCGTCGCTGATAAGTCCGTACTGCTGTATCGCCTTGCGCATATAACCGAGTATCTTTTGCATGATGACCTCCTAAAAAGTGATTTCCATTGATTATAACACAGTTCAGCTGAAATTGCAACTGCTTTATACTTCCGTTCATCATTATTTTGCTGTATATTTTCAATAAATTTGCAAATAGAACTTGCAATAGCGAAAAAAATATATTATAATATAATGTATGATACTATATTTATTTGGAAATAGAAAGGAGCTGCGCGTTAAGCGCGGATACTGCAATGACATTATTTAAGCCTATCATGCTTGCACTGATAACAGAACAACTGAAAAATCTGCTCATATTGCTTGCGGCTATAATAGTAATATTAATACTTATAATACTGCTTTTCAGCGGCAAGAGCAAATTCAGGCGACTGCTTTCACTTTTCCTTGAGGAACAGCCGGAAATGAGTGGCGAAATGCCCCGCAGGAGCGGGCCTGCTGACCGTGCTCCCGTTCAGAAAAGGCAGCAGACCGCAGATGAGTTTGCACAGCAGAAGCGTACCTCAGAGCCTATAGTGGAAATGGCTACACTTGTCAGAAAGAGCGATGACCGTCTCAGGATAATAGAAAGTACAGGACAGGTAAGAATGGTCGATGAGTATTACGAGCTTATTTTCGTGACGAGAAAGGGACACAAACTCAAGATTGAGTGTTCTGCGGAGGCTTACGACAAGATGCCCTTCAATCAGCCGGGTTCCCTTACATACAGAAGAAATACACTGGTAAAGTTCAAGTACTATGAGGATACGGTGTTCAACTAAGTAAAATAACAGGGGGCGGCTTTGGTCGTCCCTTATTTGTATACAGAAACGGACGTGTGATAATGGTAAACTTCAACAACGACTGGGACGAGTTGCTCAAAGGGGAGTTCGATAAGGACTACTACCAACAGCTCAGACAGACTCTCATAAACGAATACAGAACTCAGCGTATCTACCCAGGGATGTATGATATCTTCAACGCAATGAAGTATACGTCATATAACGATGTGAAATGTGTCATAATCGGTCAGGACCCCTATCACGGCGAGGGACAGGCTCACGGTCTGAGCTTTTCAGTACGAAAAGGTGTAGCGCCGCCACCGTCGCTGGTAAATATCTTCACGGAGATACGTGACGACTTGGGGATAGATAACCTCGGCAAGCATGGTGAGCTGACCAGATGGGCTCAGCAGGGAGTGTTGCTGCTGAATTCTGTCCTCACTGTACGTGCTGATCAGGCAAGGAGTCACCGTGGCATAGGCTGGGAGAACTTTACAACAGATGTTATACAGCTTCTCAACAAGCGTAAAAAGCCAATGGTGTTCATGCTATGGGGAGGCGACGCAAAGGCGAAGCAACAGTACATAACCAATTCTGAACATCTTATACTCAGGGCAGCCCACCCTAGTCCCCTGTCAGCGTACAATGGATTTTTCGGGTGTAGGCATTTTTCAAAGGCAAACGCATTTCTCCGCGCTAAGGGCATGGGAGAGATAGACTGGTCGATAGACTGAACGGAGGACAGGTATGCATATAAAGGAACTTTTCGGAAAGAAGACGGTATTTTCCTTCGAGGTCTTTCCGCCAAAGAAAACAAGTCCCGTAGAAGTGATTTACGATACCCTAGACGAACTTAACGGACTTAAGCCGGATTTCATAAGCGTTACCTTCGGTGCCGGCGGCAGCGGAAACAGCAGGTATGCGTTGGAGATAGCCTCAAAGATAAGGGAGAGCGGCATTATACCAATGCTGCACCTGCCCTGTATAAACTTCACAAGGGCAGAAATAGACGCAGCTCTTGACGAAGCTAAGGCTCGCGGCATAGATAATATACTCGCCCTCAGAGGCGATATAAACCCTGATATACCACCTGTAGAGGAGTTTAGGTATGCCAGCGATCTAATAAACTATATTAAGACAAAGGGCAGCTTCGATATAGCGGGAGCCTGCTATCCTGAGTGTCACCCTGACGCTGAGAACCTGATAGAGGATATAACCAATCTCCGTAAAAAGGTTGATGCTGGCGCAGACCACCTTATCACACAGCTTTTCTTCGACAACGATAGCTTTTATGATTTTCGTGAAAAGGCTGCCATAGCAGGAATAAACGTGCCTATAGAAGCAGGTATCATGCCTGTTGTTAACAAGAGACAGATAGAACGCATGGTAACTACATGCGGAGCAAGTCTGCCAAGCAAATTCGTCCGTATCATGACGAAATACGAGCATAATCCCGAGGCTCTTCGAGATGCCGGAATAGCTTACGCGGTCAATCAGATAGTTGACCTTGTCGCAAGTGGAGTTGACGGCATACACCTCTATACCATGAACAATTCCTACGTTGCTCGCAAGATAAGCGAAGCAGTGTCGGGAATAATAGGTGCGTAATGGAGCTGCAGCCGATATCAAAGACGGAAGCTGCACGGTATATGGGGGTGAGGGGGGAGCCGGACAGCGCAGTTTTAGAGTTGCTTGACCGCGCCGAGAAGCAGGTGCGAGAGGCTCTACGCCCAAAGTATGTATATATTGAAACAGATATCTCCATGACGGAGGAGGGAGTGCTCCTCGGAGCGATGACGGAGCCCCTGACAGGAGAGGATATTAGGCGTCACCTTAAAGGCTGCGATAAAGCCGTACTTCTTGCCGCTACTCTCTCTCAGGAAGCAGACAAGTTCATACGTCAGGCAGCTGTGACGAACATGGCGTATTCCCTAGCACTGGACTGTATATGCAGCGCAGCGATAGAACAGGTCTGCGAACGTGCCGAGGAGGAGATATTCTCAAAGCTCTCTGCTCCATACAGGACATGGCGATTTAGCCCCGGCTATGGAGACCTTCCATTAACGCTTCAGCGCGGATTTCTGCTTGCACTGAACGCTCAGCGCCGTATAGGGCTTACAGTGACGGACAGCTCTCTGCTAATACCGTCAAAATCCGTGACTGCTGTCATAGGAATATCAGACGCCCCGGTTACTAAGGGGAGTCACGGTTGTGCAGTATGCACGATGAAGGACAGTTGCGCATACAGGCTTTCAGGCATAAATTGTAAAAAATAGTACGTAATACAGGCACTTTTTAATAGTTTTTTAATCAGTAATATGTGATAATATCACTATAAATAGCTTTAAAATATATGTAAAATAGATATTGACATAAATAGTAACAAAGTGATATAATTAAGAAAAACGCAATAATTGATGAAATCGCAATTAAAGATATGTTCAAATTTGAAAAGTGCTAACAAAAAGGAGTTAGATGATGAGAAAAGCAAGGTATTTCATTTCTGCATTGCTTATAGTGGCAATGCCTGCATCTCTTCTTTCATGCAGCAAAAAGGACGAGCAGCCTAAGTACAGCAAGGAGCTCGATACCTCTGTAAGGGAAGAGATACATAAGAATGCCGCTGAATCTGATCTTCTTACAGGCGACAAGCTGGAAAACGGCGAGATAAAGTGGCTCTCTGACTGGGATATAAACCCGGACTCTACTGGCAAGAACGTTCCTACGGATCTTGCAGTATTTCAGGAGCGCTACGGCGGCACTGTAAAATATTATAAATGTACTTATGAGAATCGCTACGATAAGCTGGCGGAGTATATAAATTCTGATGAGGGTATAGACTTTTTCTACGGAGGAAATCTTGACGCTTTCCCTAACGGTGCGATAAAGAAGATATTCGCTCCAGTGGATGATTATATTGACTTTGATTCCCCTCTATGGGAGGATGTCAAGGAACTGAATGACAGCTTCGTATGGAACGGAAAGCACTATATGGCAGGCGTTCAGGCTACAGGAGATAAGGTTGGAGTGATATACAATAAAAAGACCGTTGCGGAAGCAGGTCTTGAGGATCCAGCGGATCTCTATGCAAAGGGAGAATGGGACTGGGACGCCTTTGAGGATATGCTCGAACAGTACGTTGACCCTTCTAAGCAGAGATACGGTATCGACGGCTGGTGGTTTGAGTTCGGACTGATGAATACCATAGGTTTGCCGCCTGTAAGCATCGAAAACGGTAGACTGGTGAGCAATATCGGCAATCCTGCAATGGAGCGCGTCCAGAACTGGATGTATGAGCTCAGTCAGAAGGGCTATGTAGCTATCGGAAGCGAGGACCTTGGCTGGGAAGCCCGACCTGCTTATATCGGAGAGGGAAAAACGCTATTCTATCCTGCTGGCTTGTATGAATTTTACAAGGAGAAGTCACAGTGGAGCACCACCTTCGGAAACGATGCATTCTTTGTTCCTATGCCAAAGGATCCAAAGGCGGACGAATACTATATTCCTACAGGCTTTGAAGCCTATATGTTCGTCACTGGAGGTTCAAATCCAGAGGGCGTGGCCAAGTATCTTGACTGCAAGCGATTTACGCATATCGACAAGGACACCAAGGCTCTTGCCGATAAGCAGTTCACTGATGACTACGGCTGGTCTCAGGAAATGCTGGATATGAAGAACAGTATGCAGGAGCTTGCAGAAGAAAACCCTGTTATCGACATATCAAAGGGTATATCGGACGACTGCGGAGAGCTTCTTGACGACAGCCTCAGAAAGGCTGCCAGAGGAACGCCGTGGAACGAGACTTATGAGGCGATATACGCAACTGTCGATAAGTATCTTGAAAAAATAAACGCAGATTCCTAATCTGCGGATGTTGAATGAATTCCATAAATCAATAATAGTACACCGGTATATATTCAGACTTTTATGATGTGCGACAAAATGCTGTAATAGATCAGAATAGATATGATCTTGTTAATAAAAACTTGGAAAGGAGGCTGTGATCATGGATAAAGTGCTCGTTACAGGGGGATGTGGACTTATCGGTCAGCATATTTGTTCAGGATTGCTGAAAAAGGGATATGAGGTCATAGCTATTGACAGGGAGGAGACAGGTTATAACGAAGGAAAAGAACATTATACCTTTGTTGAATGTGATCCTACCGACAAGAACACAATTGCAGAATTATTTGAAAAATACAATTTCTATGCTGTTGTACACGCTGCTTTTACTGTCGATAACGACTACGGACCTATCGTTACCGAAAAGGAGATGAAGGAGTCTGCTGGAGCGGATAAGTTCATCTATCACTACGCTACGACATCGACTGCTAAAAAGATCGTTATGCTCAGCACCTCTCAGGTTTACCAGTTCCCGAAGACACGTGAACCTATACGAGAGGACAGCGATCTTAAGCCTGTCACGAATTATGCCAGCATGAAGTATGCTTCAGAGAAGGCAATGTCTTCCGAAATGCAACACCATAAGGACAAGGAAATCATCGGTTGTATAATTCGCTTTGCTCCAGTGTATACCTTAAACTTCACCGACAACCTTATGGTGAAGATAACTGACCCAAAGGACGGCTCTCTTTTCGTATACGGCGAGGGACAGTACGGCTTCCAGATGTGCTGCGTACATAACCTGGTGGACTTTATACTGTGCTTTATCAAGAATGCTGACTCTGCCAGATATGCGGGAGTATACAACGTGAGTGACAAGCTCCTCACAACTGCTGCCGATATCATAACCTTCATGCGTGAACATCACCGCCTCGGAGCTGTAATGCAGAAATCCTCTTCCGGAGCGATATCGAAGCTCAAGGGCATATTCGGAGCTAGCAAGGAGGAGAAGCAGAATTATCGTTATCTTGATTTGAGCAAGCACGAAAACAATAATATGCTCGACTGCACCCGTGCGTCGAAGTTCGTAACGTTCAGGTGGGATATACATAACACCAAGTAAAAATATGCAGGCCCCGTGTGTCAAAAAAGACATACGGGGCTTTTTTGCTTATTATTCTATTACTGTGTAATTCTCGGCAGCATTCTCCTTGGTTGCGTGTTCCGTAACGCTGAGTACTTTAACCTTAAGTGGGCGGGTACCCATATTTATCTCGATGATATCGCCCACCTTTACGTCATAGGAAGCCCTTGCGGCTTTGCCATTCACGACTATCTTCTCAGCGTCGCAGGCTTCGTTTGCAACAGTGCGACGCTTTATAAGGCGTGTTACCTTGAGGTATTTGTCAAGTCTCATAAAATCCTTCCTTATATAGAATATTGCAAAGCAAACGGGGACAGTGGACTGTCCCCGTTATATTCATTACTTTTTCTTCTTCTTGCTGTTCTTTGCAGTGTTAACAGCTTCTTTGAGACCTCTGCCAGCCTTGAAAGCGGGAGCCTTGCAAGGAGGGCAAACCATTTTTGCTTTTGTCTTGGGATTGATGCAGGTCTTTTCGCCTCTCTCACGAACCTCGAAAGTACCGAAGCCTGTGATAGAAACCTTGTCTCCCTTTACGAGAGCTTCCTGAATAGATGAAAGTGTAGCCTCAAGTGCTGCAGCAGCGTCCTTCTTTGTGCAGCTTGCCTTCTCTGCGATAGAGTTGATGAGTTCAGTCTTTGTCATTTTTACGTTCCTCCATTTTACTGATAATTGATTTTGCCTTGTCCCAAAAAACGTCAAGCTCTTCAATAGGAAGATTCTTCATATCGAGGTTTTCCGCAGAAGTCAAATCTTCTGTAACGGAAAAGCGCTTGATAAACTTTTCCGTAGCGGATTTAAGTGCTAACTCGGCATCAACGCCGAGGTGGCGTGCTGCATTTACGCACGAAAAAAGCAGATCGCCGATCTCTTCTTCGATATTAGCCTTATCGCCGTTGGCGATAGCAGCGTCCAGCTCAGACTTTTCGTTTCCGATACAAGCTACGGCATCCTCAGCGCAGCGAAAATCCATACCTGCGCGCATTGCTCTTTTACCAACCTTCTGTGCTCTCATAAGAGCCGGAAGTGACTTTGCAACGCTTGTGAGTGTGTCAGTATATCGTTCCTGCCCCTTTGTTTCCATTTTGATAGCGTCCCAGTTCTTAAGCACCTGATCGGTGGTATTGGCTGTAACGCTGCCAAAAACGTGGGGATGGCGGATGATTAGCTTCTTGCAGACTTCGTCGCACACATCATCGAAAGTAAACGTACTTGTTTCTTCCTCGATTCTGCAATGGAAAACCACCTGAAGCAGAACGTCGCCCAGCTCTTCACGAAGAAGTGCCTTGTCGTCAAGGTCGATAGCTTCTATGACCTCGCAGGTCTCTTCTATGAAGTCGCTTCTGATAGACTGGTGGGTCTGTTCTCTGTCCCAAGGACAGCCACCCTCGCTTCTCAGAAGCCTGACTATATCGAGCAGATCGTTGATCGAATAATGATCTTTCTGCTGATAATCAACCATAGGATAACACTCCCTTAATGACGGGCTATGTAATATAATACCCTAAAATTTGTCAAATTGCAACCTATTTTTTACAATTTCGTCAATTTTGTAGAATAAAAGGTTTTACTTAGTTGTGGTTTGTATATTTTTGACATATAATTACTCTCGGTTATATATATGTAAATATAAAAACCTGATTATTTACCTACCTGTCAACGAATCCGACCTTATGGAAAGCCTTTGAAACTATCCTTCCTGAGTATCTGAGAGCCTTCTGTGCACCCTCTGTGTAACACTCTTTAAGGTATGTTTTATCTGCACTGAGCTTGGCGAACTCTGTTCGTACAGGTTCAAGGTGATCCGCAACAGCTTCTCCTACAGCGAGCTTGAAGTCACCGTAGCCCTTTCCTGTGAATTCAGACTCTATAGCCTTGAAATCCTTGCCGGTAACACAGGAGTAAATTGTCATAAGATTATTTATACCGTCCTTGCCTTCACGATAGCATATCTCGGCCTCGCTGTCAGTGACGGCTCTCTTGAACTTGCGCACGATAGTGTCCTTATCGTCGAGTATGAGTATGCAGGCATTGGGGTTCTCGTCCGATTTGGACATCTTCTTGGTTGGTTCCTGCAAGGACATTATCTTTGCGCCGACTTCCGGGATATATGGTTCTGGGAGAGTAAAGAAGTCACCGTAGCGCTGATTGAAGCGCTGAGCGATATTTCTTGCCAACTCCAGGTGCTGCTTCTGGTCGACGCCTACGGGAACGAGGTCCGCGTTGTAGGCGAGGATATCCGCTGCCATAAGTGTGGGGTAAGTAAAAAGGCCTGCATTGATATCGTCGGGGTGCTTCTGGCTCTTGTCCTTGAACTGGGTCATACGAGAGAGTTCTCCGAACTGTGTATTGCAGCCAAGTATCCAGTTGAGCTCGGCGTGTGTTGGAGCGTGGCTCTGTATAAAGAGTATCGACCGCTGAGGGTCAACGCCGCATGCCATGAGAAGCGCATAAGAATTTAGTGTATTCTGACGGAGCTTTGCCGGCTCCTGTCTTACTGTGATAGCGTGCATATCAACAACGCAGTATATGCAGTTGTACTGCTCTTGCAAAGTGCCCCAGTTTCTTACAGCTCCGATATAGTTACCGAGTGTAAAGGTACCTGTGGGCTGGATACCACTGAATATCAGCTTTTTATCGTCCATTAGTGGTTCTCCTTACTGATTTGCTTCTTTTCTTCTGATAGCATCGTCCTTGAGCTGACAGTTTCTGATCTCGTTGAGGACACGCTGATAGAGAACATAGAATGTACGAAGCTCCTTCTCCTCCTCAGGAATAAGTCCCTCGGCAATCTGAGTTTTGTATACTCCGCCCTTTGTGAGAAGGAATATATTATTTGTCTTGCCCTTGGGGAGGTCATAGGCCTTTGTCTTTTCAGCCTTTGGCATGAGTTGACCTGCATTTGCAACAAGAGCGTGAGCAGCCTGAACAAGATTCCTGTACCTCTGTGAAGCACCGGTGTACTCGCCGCCGTTGTTGAAGTAGATATTTGCAGCTCCGTTGATGAAGCATACCATAGTTGTGAGTACTTCAGCGGACATGGGAATATCTATAACTACTCCGAAAACGTCGTCTTTTTTGAGCTTGACAATACTGTTGAAGTACTCGGCAGGGAAGTTGATAGCCTGTCCTCTTGTCATGAGATATTTCTGTGTGACATTATATCTGTCTGTCATTCTGTTTGGCATAGTGGTTTATCCTTTCAGTGTAATTTCTTTTTTATTATCAATCGAGCATTTCCTTTGTCATACGGGCAAGGATATCCATGCCCTTCTTTATCTGCTCGTTGGTAGGCGTAGAATAATTGAGTCTGAACGAGTGGCTTACCTCGTCCTGCTCTATGCTGAACGAATTTCCGGGGACGACTGCTATCTTGTATTCCTGAACAGCCTTCTTGCAGAAATCGTTCATATTGCAGTTATCGGGGAGGTCGCACCATACGAATAGACCGCCCTGAGGCTTTATATATTTTATCTTCTTTGAGAACTCATTATCTATATATCCGCACATAAGGTCGCACTTTTCCTTGTATATAGCGCGGAGCTTCTTGAAATGGGCTTCTTTGTCAACAGTGGACATGAACCTGTAGGATACTACCTGAGCCCACATATTCGAGTGAACGTCAGCGACCTGCTTGCAGACCACCATTTTCTGTATTACCGGCGAGGGAGCAGAGCAGTAGCCTGTTCTGAAGCCGGAGGATATTATCTTTGAGAAGGTGCTGGAGTATATTACTCTGCCCTCGGTGTCGAAACTCTTTATGCAGGGAACGTTTTCTCCTGCGAAGCGGAGCTCGCCGTAGGGGTCATCCTCAAGTATTATGAAGTCATACTTGCAGGCAAGGTCGTATACAGCTTTTCTCTTTGCAAGTGACATAGTTTTGCCTGTAGGATTCTGAAAGTTGGGTATAACGTAAAGAAGCTTGACGTTCTTCTCTGTTTTGAGAGCGTTTTCCAGCTTTTCCAAATCTATGCCGTCGTCCTCCATTTCTATACCTTTGAGGTGAACGTTATATGAGCGGAAGGCGTTGAGGGAGCCTATGAAGCTTGGAGACTCAACTAGCAAAGTATCTCCTTCGTTGAGGAGCACCTTACAGGCGAGCTCGTTAGCCTGCTGACCGCCCGATGTTATGATAAGATCGTCAAATTCCTTATGGAAGCAGCCCTTTTCGGCCATCCAGCTCTTAAGGAGATCACGGAGGGGGGTATAGCCCTCGGTTACGCTGTACTGCAATGCGAGTATAGGATCGTCCCTGAGAAGCTCTGCGGAGATCTCTGCTATCCTCTCCTTTGGGAAAGCCTCGGGAGCAGGATTTCCTGCCGCAAAGGAGATTACTTCCGGATCTGCTGTGAATTTCAGTATTTCTCTGATTGCTGATGCCTGAAGCTTGCTTACCTTGTCTGAGAATTTATATTCCATGATAAAAACCAGCCTTTCATCTGTTTGATATTTTATTAGTTGAGCTATGCTCCGTCCATTGCGGACATAAATGCATCATGTTACGTTCCTTTTGCACAGTCTTTCATAACATTATAACACATTATTCCAAAAATAGCAACAATCGCGTAGAAAAAAATCCTGTTATTTTATTTGCAGTGCTGACTGCAGGTCTGTACCACATAATCCAGGCACCTGCATCATATATTTTTGTAAAAAAGGGAATTTTGATACAAAAAGGAGGCGTTTTGGACTGAAAAGTCAGAATTTCATCAAAGGTTCGATAATACTGATGATATCGGCAGCGGCGGCAAAGCTGATGGGAGCTGTGTTCAGGATACCGCTGACGAATATGCTCGGAGGCATAGGCATGAGCTATTTCAGCTGTGCATACAGCCTATTCATGCCTGTATACGCTCTTACTGTAACGGGTATAAGCTCCGCGGTAGCGCGTATGACCGCACAGAGCGCAGCACTCGGTATGTATGCCAATGCCGCGAAGCTGCGCCGTGAAGCCCTTATGCTGTTTTCGGCGGCAGGGCTTGCGGGAAGTTTGCTGATACTGTTCCTTGCTAAGCCGTTCAGCTTTTATTTTACAGGCAGTACGGAGGCTGCGGCGGCGGTGACGCTCATAGCCCCGTCGGTATTGTTCGGGTGCATAACTGCGGTGGAACGCGGCTATTACGAGGGTATGAGTAATATGTATCCCACAGCCGTCTCACAGGTGATCGAGGGGACAATAAGGGCATCAGCAGGACTTCTGCTGTGCAGCTTTGTTACAGCTCATCCTCGTACATTAATGTGGCTGTTCCCAAGCGTTACGGATATACGCGGAGTAGCCGCGGCAGCAGGTATACTCGGTGTTACCTTCTCAACAGCCGGAGCAGTTCTTTTCTTTGGGATAATAAGGCTATTTCACCGTGCACCTGCCGGCGGAGAACCTCATACCATGAACAGGAGAACCGTTGCAAGGGAACTTTTCTTCACAGCCCTCCCAGTAGGGGTGAGCGCACTTGTGACCAATCTAACGGCTCTTGTGGATATGTGGACGGTGATATGGTCCATATCACACTTCGGAAGCAGAGTGGAAGCTCCTCCTGGCATATCTGAGAGTCAGCTGCCTCATTTTATATATGGCTCCTTTGCCGGCATAGCCCTTACGGTTTTTAGCCTTGTGCCGTCAGTGACGAATATGCTCGGCAAGGGAGCTCTTACCTGCATAGCCTCAGCCCGTGAAAGCGGTGACAAGGAAGCTCTCGAACGCGGCACCATGCAGGCTCTTCTGACCTCGGTGGTCATAGCTGTACCATCGGCAGCAGGGATATTCGTACTCTCTCCGCAGATACTGGATTTTCTCTATCCACGGCAGACTGACGAAGCAGCTATGTGTGCGGCACCGCTCAGGTATCTCATGGTAGGAATGGTCTGTCTCTGCGTGTCCTATCCGCTTTTCAGTATGCTTCAGGCGGTAGGGAAGCCTGCTGCGCCACTGAAAATAATGCTTGTCGGGACGACAGTGAAGCTTATCTGCAATCTCCTTTTCATTCCCTTCATGGGTGTTGACGGAGCTGCGCTTTCTACCTCTGTGAGCTATGTTCTTATCCTCGCGGCTGCTTTGTGGATATATCTCAGAGCTTCTGGAGTCAGACTCTGCTTTTCACCATTCGGAAAGGTATTTTACGCAGGGGCGATGTGTGGTGGTTCAGCATACCTTACAGCGTGTGCAACTGAACACCTTGAAGCACCGTTATTTGTGGTTATAGGCGGATCTGCGGCGGTCGGAGGCTTGGTCTATCTGCTCCTTCTGAGGGCACTTTCAGCAGGTTTGAAAAACTGCTCCTGCGGTGATTAGTGGAATTTTGTTGACGTAGCCTAATAGAGTGTTTTTTTCTGTTAAAAACGGTCAAAAAAGCTGATTCTCATTGTTATTATCTCTGAAAAGTAGTAAACCACATTGCAAAAATGTGTGAAATATGCTATAATGATAACAAGAAAAGAACCTGTTCGGGGACAGGGGAGGTATTAAAATGAAAGGAACAATTATCAGAGTTATAGCAGCTGGAGCGGCATTATCAATGATACTCGCACCCTCTGTATCAAGAGTATACGCAGGACGTGCAGCAGGAGAACCGTACAAGCTGGAAAAAGGGCTAGATCCGGAAAATTCAAAGATCAAGCCAATACTGTCGTTAAGTCAGATAGAGCTTCCACTGAATAAGGCAAAGGAAGAACCCGAACAGAATATAGAACTGACAGTTGTCGGTGCAGAGGGTAAGTATGCTTCCACAGGAATACACGTAAAGTTTGACGACAGGCTTGAGATACTGGACGACGAAGGAGATTATGCCACAAGAGGTCCGGCTCTCAAGAGGATAGGAATGATAGAGACCTCAGCCGACTGGTTAGACGAGAACAATGTGCCACACGGCGTGTTCGTAATGACAGGCGCATCTTCAAACAAGGGTAGGGACGGTGTTATGTGGACATTTCAGGTTAGGCTTCCGGAGGACGTACATGAGGGTGACGTATATCCCATAGAGATATACTATCAGAAGGGTGAAAATACGAGCGATTTGTTCACTAACATTGTACAGGACAAGGAAGGCAGACTTATGGAGGCATGGGTATTCACACACGGTATCGAGCAGGGATATATAAAAATAACCAAGGAAGAGCCGACAACTGTTCCTGAGCCTGTCATAAAATTGAAGAAAGGTGACCCAAACGGTGACGGCATCATAGACGCTGTAGATGCTTCATATATGATGGCAAATTACGCGAAGATATCTACAGGCAGCTATGAGCCTAACATAGATGAGATCATTACGTGCGACGTTAACGACGATGGTATGATGGACGCTGTAGACGCCTCTGTAGTGCTTGCGTACTATGCTTATGTATCGTCGGGCGGAAAAGACGAATTCGAAGACTTTATTGAATCAAAAATGTAACTATGACAAGCCATAGACAGATAGAAAAGAAAGCCCGCTGTAAGCGGGCTTTCTAATATCCTTATTTTTTAAGTATCGATGGATCAGGAGCGCTGATATCGTCAGCAGTAACGGCAAACTTTATTACCGTGCCCTTGTCGTTGGGGTTGCTTCCGGTTGGGAAGAAGCATACAGTGAAATCCTTTATGTCCTTTTTAAGTATGAAGCCTCCCACGATACCGCTGAATTGTCCGTTTGACGGGATATCAAAGGGATCGAGGAAGTATTTGTCGCTTTTGAAGAGGCTTCCTGCATAGAGTTGACTGCGCACGTCAGAGTATATATCCGTACCGTCGGCAAGCTGTATATAGAAGTTGTTCAAAGTGCTGAGGGTATAGGCTGTATCGGTGTTGTTCCTAAGGTCGATATCGAAGTATATGAACTGCTCGTTATCGCTGGTTTCGGGGACTATTATAGACTTCAGCGTGAAAGAGGTATCGTTCTCGGTTACCTCGCTTCCGATAACTCCCTTTATCTCGTGTGAGCCGATAGGATCCACGGGAGTAGTATTCTTTGTGGGTATGATATCCTCCAGCGGGATATCGTTGTTATTGCTTTTGCCTTTATCCATACAGCCTACGGAAACTGTAGCTGTAATACAAGCTGCAAGAACAAGTGCAGCAGCTTTTTTTATGCTCATTGTTTTTCTCCTCCGTTGTATCATGGACCGCTATGCGGTATTATGTTATTTAAAGCACATATAGTATATCACAACTGTGCATTAAATGTCAAGTGATGGTCGTTTATTGCGGAAAACGAAAAAAATTCACAAGTCTACTTGAAAACATAGTAAACCTATGGTATAATAGAGTGCATAATGGACCGAAAGGAAGTGCAGCACTTTATGAAGATTTCTACCAAAGGAAGATATGCACTGCGAATGCTCTATGATCTTGCTCTGCATAGTGAAGAGGGATATGTGTCTCTAAAAGATATAGCCGACAGGCAGGGTATATCCAAGAAGTACCTAGAACAGATTGTCCCCCTGCTGAACAAGACGGGACTTCTCAGGACAAACCGCGGAAACAAAGGCGGATATATGCTTTCAGGCAAAGCAGACGAGGTGACAGTAGGTGATGTCTTAAGAGCTACAGAGGGAAGCCTTGCGCCTGTTGCCTGTCTTGAATTTGAACCTAATGAGTGCCCGAGGGTCGGAGAATGTTCGACACTGTACGTATGGGAGGGACTGTACAAGGCGGTGAACGACTATCTTGACAGTGTCACACTTCGGGATATAATCGAGCACGGACAGGGCTTGACCGGAGATTACTGTATATAACGACATGGTAAACAAAATAATCGAGAGTATGGCAGCAACTTCAAATTTGCATTACTATGAACTGATTTAGCTGAGTATCGATTATTCGGATTCAAAGCTTGTCATTATGTTTAAAGACTTGAAGGGGTGTTCTGCTGAACTTTAGATATGTCAATTTTGCGTTTAATTTCTCTCACAATGAGTCATGGGGAAATGGAAACTATATTGTATCGTTTGATATACTTGATGTCGATGATAAAAGCTTCTGTCTTTTGAGCTCAATTTGAGAGACACCATAACTGTTCAATATTAATAAAATAAAAAGCCGTAGGGAAGTCAGTCAATTGACGCTTCCCTACGGCTTTTTGCTGTTGTCAGCTGTGAAAGTGTATGTAAAAAAGAATCATTCAAACATTGGTGTGGAGAGATAACGCTCGCCGGTATCGGGAAGCAGAGCAACAATAGTCTTGCCCTTGTTTTCCGGACGCTTTGCAAGCTGTATAGCAGCCCATATAGCTGCACCAGATGAGATTCCAACGAGTACGCCCTCGTTTCTGACGATGTTCTTTCCTGCTTCAAAAGCGTCCTCGTTCGATACAGTTATGATCTCGTCGTATATCTTGGTATTAAGCGTTTCCGGAACAAAGCCTGCGCCGATACCCTGTATCTTATGGGGGCCTGCCTTGCCTTCGGAAAGTACAGGTGAGCTCTTAGGCTCAACTGCAACTATCTTAATATCAGGATTCTTTGATTTAAGGTAAGCGCCTGTGCCGCTGACGGTGCCGCCGGTGCCTACGCCCGAAACGAAGATATCAACCTTTCCATCAGTATCCTCCCATATCTCAACGCCGGTTGTTTTTTCGTGTATAGCAGGGTTTGCAGGGTTTGTGAACTGTGAAGGGATAAAGCTGCCCTTGATCTCCTGAGCCAGCTCCTCAGCCTTGGCTATAGCGCCTTTCATACCCTTTGTACCGTCTGTGAGGACAAGTTCCGCACCATAAGCCTTCATGAGGTTGCGGCGCTCTATGCTCATAGTCTCGGGCATTGTGATGATAAGGCGGTAGCCTCTTGAAGCTGCAACAGAAGCAAGACCGATACCGGTATTTCCGCTGGTGGGCTCAATTATAACGCTTCCTTCTTTGAGTATACCCTTAGCCTCGGCGTCATCTATCATAGCCTTTGCCACTCTGTCCTTAACGCTTCCTGCCGGGTTGAAGTATTCGAGCTTGGCAAGGATAGTAGCGTTTAACTCGTGTGTTTTTTCAGTATTTGTGAGTTCGAGAAGTGGAGTACCACCGATGAGGTCTGTGATCTTCTTATAAACTTTCATAATAATATCTCCTTTATAGGTATTTATTGGTCGGTAGTGTATGAGATGTGCTTAAAAGCAGCAACATCGCTTTAAATAACTGGTAAGCATAAAATACCTCCGAGTAATGTTTATATCACCTATATGTTTGGTATGAATATATTATAACAGCAAAATTTACATTTGTCAACCCCTTTTTTTAAAAAACACATACAGAAAAAAAGTCTGGGAGCGATCTTCGTATGATCGTTCCCAGACTTGTATCCTTCAGCCTGTTTATCAGTTTGTGCCTGTCTGTGTGCCCTTAGCAATCTTAGCGTAGTCGCCGGCAGCTGATATGCCTACAACGTCCATAGCATTTGCATCATAGTATACCCATACTAGCATAGCTGCAAGACCGGTATTGTTCTTGAGGTTGATGTAGTAATCAACAGTGTCTCCTGCCTTTGCAGAAACATTGTCGCCGTATGCAACGAAATTAGATACATCCGAAACGTCCTGAGCAGCAATGTCTCCACCTACTCTGATATTACCCTGTATAACCTGAGGCTTCGTTGACTGTGCCCTGAGGGTAGAGAAGTCGGGAGTGAATCTTACTGCGTAATCCTTTTCGGGGATGTTGTCTTTGAGCTTGAATGTTACCTTGATGATCTGACCATTGAAGGCGTAGCCGTCCTGAGTAATCTGAACGCCGTTCTTTTCAGTATCCTTGTCAGGATCTGGAGAGATATCTATCCAGAGGCAGTATCTCTTTTCCATTTTGCTGACGTACTCTGAGGAAGCATCGGTAGGCTTTGTAACAATCTCTGTAACAGCCTGCCCCTGAGCATCCGTGACCTTCTCGCCGTTTGCCTCTGTTACCTCAACTACTTCAGTAGCAGGCTGTGCAGAGGTAGGGTCTTCAGCGGAGAGGTCGTCGTTGCCTGCGGGCATTCCAGTTGCAGCGAATTCTTCGAGAGAACCGGATTGGAAAGGTGTGACAACAACGTTTCCGTCCTCGTTCTTAATCTGGTCAATCTCAACGTCGAGAGTTGTGGTCTGCTGCGCTGAATCAGTAGCAGTGGTATTGGAATTGTCGGAGCTGCCGCCGTTAGAGCTCTGCTCCTTTGAGGAGAGACATGATGTAAACGAAGTAAGAGCAACGCAGACAACAGCTGCCAGTGCGATGACTTTTTTTCTTGAATCAAACATAGTTTTCTATCCTTTCATTAAGGGGATTCGTTTGTATAAGGCGGTACTGTGCGCACCACTCATCTTATAATAATTATACACACGCTGCGATTGTTTGTCAAGATGAAGGCGGAATTGTAATCAATTATTTGACAAAGAGACACAGTTTCACCACTTTTGTTTCACCGTTTTGTCATTTTTATTTATATTCACTTAAAAGTTGGTTTATTGGCACATTATTATATAAAATTGAAGGTTTTATACGTATATTAGTCGAAATGCTGTATTGCAAAGAACGCCGGAGCGTGATATAATTATAATTGGTGTTTTAGTATGCTCCTGTTGAGATGTCAGGGGCATTTTGGAAAGGACATTTGACAATGGGAAAAAAGGCAATGGCGCTCTTCACAGCCGCAGCAATGCTGCTGCCCGGCGTGTCATGCGCTAAGAAAGGCGGATCGCCTGCACTGTCAGAAAAAGAAAAAGAGACAGTCAAGCAGGAGGTAACGACTGCCGTTACCGAGGAGGAAACTATTGAGATGGCGACCGAGCATATAAGCCCAGTTGAGACCGTTTCGGCGATTATAGGTTCTCAGGTGACTGACGGGAGGGTCATCGGAAGAGCACAGGGAAGCAATACGGCGAAATTCCCGCTTGCAGACCTGATAGACGAAGGCGACAGGATAATATCCTTTACGTTTGTAGTGTATTCAGGGGATGGAGCAAGCAGTATAGGCGAATTTAAGGGAGGCTGCGGCATATCGGTGGATGAAGGCTGCACAGCGGCTACCCATAAGTGTTGGTATCAATCAGAAGAGTTTACAGCACCTACACAGGGCTCTTACGGAGAGATAACATGGAACGTGCCCGATGAGCTGAAGGACTATATTCACGAGAGCGGAGAAGTGATGTTCGGCTATTGGTGGGGAAACTGTGAGAGCCTCCGGATAGAAAATGTGATATGTACCCTTGAAAGGACAAGGGATGTGCCGGTGGACGGCGCAGGCGTTATCCAATCGGGTGTGAGCGTGGTTCATTCTGAAGGAGACAGAACTATACGCGTCCCCCTCGATATCATGCCACAGGACATGGTGCCCGAGGTGGTGACATTCAGTATTGAAGCGGAGGGAAGACTCGGAAAATTCACAGGAGCCTACGGGATAAGCTCGTCGGCAGGCGAGTATGTCTCAGGCGATACCGCTGTATTTACCGACGATT
This sequence comes from Ruminococcus sp., assembly GCA_017961625.1. Taxonomy (GTDB): domain Bacteria; phylum Bacillota; class Clostridia; order Oscillospirales; family Ruminococcaceae; genus Ruminococcus. The sequence goes on from JAGCWY010000110.1 coordinate 26,481, forward strand.
CCACGCTTGAACTGATATGGTACATTCCCGACAGGGCAAAGGGCTGTATAGCGGAAAACAATGAGCTGCTGTTAAAGTACTGGTGGAGCGAGCAGCCGTCAGTTACATTAAAGAGCGTAAACGTAAAGTATAGCGTAAATACCGGAGATTATCCTGCACCTGAAGCGAATACCGGACTGGAGGTAGCTACTGAGACAGCTTTGCCGAGCGTGCACGGCTTCCGCAGTGCATCTGAGATAGTATCTGCTATAAAGGTGGGCTGGAATCTCGGCAATACCCTTGACAGCTACAATACTGGCAAGAGCGGACTTAAGACTGAGATCGGCTGGGGAAATATGAAGACCACCGGTGAGATGATACAGTCCGTAAAGAAGGCTGGATTTAACGCAGTAAGAGTACCTGTGACCTGGGCTGAGCATACAGACGGCGACAGGATACAGAAGGAATGGCTTGACCGCGTACAGGAAGTAGTTGATTACGCATATAATGAGGATATGTTCGTGATACTGAATATGCATCACGATGATTATATATGGTTTGATCCACTAGCTTCTTCTTACGAGGAAGACAGCGCTCGCCTCAAGAGCATATGGGAGCAGATTTCGGAGCGCTTCGGTGACTATGATGACCGCCTCATCTTTGAAGGAATGAACGAGCCGAGAACGGTGGGGTCAACTATGGAATGGCTGGGCGGCACCAAGGAAGAGCGCAAGACCGTTAATAAATATGCAAGGGATTTTGTGAAAACAGTTCGTGCAAGCGGCGGAAAGAACGCTGACAGGACTCTTATAGTAACATCCTATGCAGCCTCCGCCGACAGCGTGGCACTCAATGATATGTCGGTGCCGAGCGGAAAGAATATAGTGTTCAGCGTTCATTATTATGCACCGTGGAACTTTGCAGAGGGAAATGAGACTGTATTTACTGAGAGCGGCAAGGGTGAGCTGGACGCCAAGTTCTCAGAGCTTAAGCAGAAGTTCATTGACAAGGGCATACCGGTCATAATAGACGAGTTTGGTTGTGTAAACGCTGCCGACGCCGCAACAAGGAGCAACTATTATACATACTACGTAAGCGCAGCCAAGTCTAAGGGTATAAAGTGCTTTGTATGGGATAACGGCAAGATGAGCGGTGAATCGAGCTTCGGAATATTCAACAGAGGAGCCCTTACATGGGAGGGTAATATCCTCAGCGCTATAATGGAAGGCGCAAAATAACATGTCTTTTAATGCGGAGCTTTGCTCCGCATTTTTTTACGGTAAACTGCTGAATCCGGCTTAAAACAAATCTTTCCGCTTGACATTGGACAAAAAATATTATATAATCAGCGTATAAGAATTTATCCAAGGAGGTAAAAAACATGAAAAAATTGATCTCAGCACTCATTTCAGCAGTTATCGGAGCCACCGCACTTGTACCGTTTGCAGCAGCAGCGGAGGAAAGCGGCAGCGGTATGGTACTGCTCGGCGACAGCATTGCAGCAGGATACACAAGAAAGGGCTATATAGAGCATAATTACGGTGAGATATGTGGCGATTATCTCGGATGCAGCGTATACAACTACGCAAAGCCCGGCGACACCACCGATGATCTGCTAAGCAAGCTCGGAAGCTTCACTACTGAACAGAGCAAAAACCTTGCCGACGCGGAATACGTTGTTATTTCCATAGGAGGCAACGACGTACTAGGCTATATTGCAAAGTATATGCTCAATTACGCAGAGCAGAACAACTACTTCAAGGATGGTTATTCCGCCAAGGACGTTCCGGCTTCTCCCAAGATAACAGACCTTACGACAATGTTGGATGTCGACAAGCTCAGGTCAGAGCTTCAGGGTTCTTATTCGGCTGCTATCACCTTTGGTGACAAGCTGAGCACACTGTCAGAGGAGATATGCGGAAAATATGACAAGAAAACAAAGACGTACAGCGGTGGATACATCGGCACTCACGTTATCGACAATATACAGAATGCAGCAGATACCATAAAGGAGTCGAACCCCAACGCAAAGGTATATGTTCAGACCATATTCCAGCCAGTGCAGATTGAGCCTGAATATATAAACGCCAAGTACGGAAAGGGCTCGAATTATTCGCTTATGCTCAACATTGTTAGAATGGAGCTGGAGAATATCATGAAGTCCTACGCTGACCAGCTTTCAAACGTAAGTGACATCGATGTGGTAGATGTATGGGAACAGTTCACATCGACTGAGGATACCCTCAGCGCATCCAATCCTGGTCATGCAAGCTATTTTGTAGATATAAAGGCTGATCAGCTTTCGGATATTGACATTCACCCGAACCAGAAGGGAAACGTTGCAATCGCAGCGGCTATCCTTGAAAAGATAGGAGATCTTCACGACGATACAGGACTTCTCAGCAGCATCTTCGAGAGCTTCAGCGACAAGGACAGCTATCCTGAGATTGCACTTGCAACCTACAAGAAGGTAGCAGGCGACGCAAAGCCCTCTGCAAAGCTCGGCGACGTAAACTCCGATGGCTTTGTTGACGCAGTTGATGCTTCAAGTGTGCTTGCAGAGTATACAAAGCGTGCCACAAGCGATAATGGCAATTATACAGATGAGCAGGCAAAGCTTGCAGACGTTGACGTGAACGGTATCGTAGATGCAGTTGACGCTTCAAAGATACTTGCATACTATGCATATCTCTCCTCGAATTCAGGCGAGACAAAGTCTATAGAGGAGTTCATAAAGACATTATGATAACGACATTATAAAATGTTCAGCGGACAGGAGACCACTGTCCGCTGCTTCATATAAGGAGAACGGGCAATGAAAAATATGTATTTTGTGGTGAATCTTCTAGCAGGAAAAGCCGTCATGAATAAAAAGCTCGGAAATATAATAGACAGCTTTGTAAAGGACGGATTTAAGGTAACTATACACACAACTCAGAATGCCGAGGACGCTGCTGAGCAGGCAGCTTATGCCTGTGAAAACGACTACGACGTACTTGTTGCGGCAGGAGGTGACGGTACTCTCAGTCATTGCCTTCAAGGAGTTATGAGATGTGAGAACAGGATAACCATAGGCTATATACCGGCAGGCACTACAAACGACTTCGCAAAGGGTATCGGCATACCGTCAGACCAGCTGAGAGCTGCTGCGGTTATCTCCAAGGGCGAAACCGCGCTCTGCGACGTGGGAGGTTTCAACGACACATATTTTTCTTATGTTTCAGCCTTCGGAGCCTTTACTAATATCCCCTACGAGACTCCTCAGAGAATAAAGAATATGTTCGGACACGCAGCGTACATCGCCGACGGGGCTACACAGCTCACAAGTATAATAAAGGCTAAGCCCTTGCGCATAGAATATGAGGACATGGTTATCGAGGGTGAATTCGTATATGGCATGATAACGAATACTGCTTCTGTGGCAGGCATGATAAATATGAATAACTTTCTCCTTGACGACGGAGTATTTGAGGTAACTCTCATCAGAAAGCCGAGGAATCCTGCCGAGATTGGCATGACACTCCTTGCTATCGCAAAAAATGACATGACAGATAAAAACATAGTTTTCTTCCGTACAGACGCTGTCACCATAACCTGCCTAACCGATGAGCCCTTCACATGGACGAAGGACGGAGAGTACGGTGGAATGGAAAAGGTGAACCGCCTGTGCTGTCACAAAAGGGCAGTTCGCTTTATAGTCAGCGGAAAGGAAAGACTCCCACTTGAAATGAATCGGAAATGAAGAAGATATACGGAAACAGGCAGCTCCTTGACATACTGTCGGGCATGGCTGCAAGCGGAAAGACTGCCCATTCAGTAATAATAAGCGGCGAAAAGGGCAGCGGCAGAAAGCTCGCCGCAAAGTACTACACGCAGGCGCTTATGTGCGAATCTCCCTCCGATGGCAAGCCCTGCGGAGTGTGCAATGCCTGCTGCAATATCGAAAAGGATATCCACCCAGATGTGATATATCCTGAAAAGACGGGAAAACTCGGCAATTTCAGCGTAAGCACTGCTCGTGACGTCATAGCCGACGCTTACGTCAGACCGAACAACAGCAGCGGCTGCAAGGTGTATATATTCGCCGACTGCCGTCACGTTGACACGAGAACTCAGAACACTCTCCTGAAGCTTATCGAGGAGCCGCCGGAGTATGCGTATTTCATATTCACCTGCGATTCAAAGGCTGAGTTCCTGTCAACTATTGTATCGCGCTGCGTTTGTTTCAGCACATCTCCATGTACTGAGGAGGAAGCTGCGGAGGCTCTTGTGGAGAGCGGCTTCGGTCAGGAGGAGATACGCGCTGCAGTGAGCTGCTTTCACGGCAATATTGGTATGTGCGAGAGCTATATCAGCGATGAGGGGGTAAGGAAAAGCGTGGATTTGACAAAATCGCTTGCCGATAGTATAATAAGAAAAGATGAGTATGCTCTTTGCGTTAGACTTTTCTCGCTCGGGCGCGAGCGGGAGGACGTAAGGGAGCAGCTATCCATGCTTGATAAGCTGGTGCGGGACGCTGCGGTCCTTGTAAAGGACCCAGGCGGACAAACGATAGGTTGCTTCCGTGAGGGAGCTGCTGCGCTTGCAAAGTCAGTGACCGCATACCAGTCTGCACGTCTCCATTCCTGTATAGAAAAGGCTTGGAGAGCGGTGGAGAGTAATGTGAGCATACCGCTGGCGCTTACGGCGCTTGGCGCTGAGATAATGGAGATAGTCGGATAGACTTTCAGATAGGAGCTTCTATGAAAGAAATAGTCGGAGTACGCTTCAAGAGCGTAGGAAAAATATATTACTTTTCGCCGGGAACTATCAAGGCAGAAGTTGGTGACCGCGCTATAGTGGAGACGGTACGCGGTGTGGAGTGCGGTGAGGTGGTCATCGCCAACCGCCAGATAGAGGACGATCAGATAACCTCCCCACTTAAGCCTATAATTAGGCTTGCCGACGAGAATGATATGAAAACTGTCGAGAAAAACAAGCAGCGTGAGAAGGATGCATTCAGGATATGCGAGGAGAAGATAGCCTTCCGCAAGCTCAGCATGAAGCTGGTGGATGTTGAGTGTACCTTTGACAACAACAAGCTGCTCTTTTATTTTACAGCCGAGAACCGCGTTGATTTCCGCGAGCTGGTAAAGGATCTTGCAGCTGTGTTTAGAACAAGGATAGAGCTTCGTCAGATAGGAGTTCGCGATGAAGCTAAGATACTTGGCGGACTTGGCATATGCGGTAGAGAATTCTGCTGCAAGGGGTATATGGGCGACTTCCAGCCCGTATCCATAAAAATGGCAAAGGAGCAGGGACTTTCCCTGAACCCCACAAAGATATCAGGTACCTGTGGCAGACTTATGTGCTGCCTTAAGAACGAGCAGAACGCCTATGAGGCTCTGCTTAAGATAACACCGAAAATAGGCGCTATAGTTGTTACACCTGATGGAGACAAGGGCAAGGTGGAAGATGTTAACCTCATCACCGGAAAGCTCCGTGTAAAGACCGATAAATCCGAAGTGCCTGTAACTCTTGACAGGAGCGAGGTAAAGCTCCTTAAGGACGCAGAGATAAAGGTCAACCGCGAGGAACTCAAGGCACTGAAAAGCCTTGAGGATCAGTAATGGAAAACAAGACAAATGTAAATTACGGTCTTATGCTGGACAGCAGGCTGAAAGAGCTGGAGCTGAGCGGCAAAAGACCGTCGCTTTTGCTTCATGCCTGCTGTGCTCCGTGTAGCAGCCATACTCTTACGGTACTTGATAAGTACTTCCATATAACGCTGTATTTCTGCAATCCCAACATAGCACCAGAGGAGGAGTACGATTTCCGCCTTGCAGAGCTGAAAAGACTCGTTAATGAAATGGGACTTGATATACCTGTTATCGAGGAGGAGTACGATCCGGTGCCCTTTTTTGAGCTAGCCAAGGGACTTGAAGACCTGCCAGAACGTGGAGAGCGCTGCAGGAAATGCATAGCATACCGTCTGAGGAAGGCAGGAGAAAAGGCAAAAGAGCTGGGCTGTGATTATTTCACGACTACCCTGACTATTAGTCCTCATAAGGACTGCATTTTTATTAATGAGTGCGGAGGACAGGTGCAGGAGGAATGCGGAGTGCCTTATCTTTTCTCTGATTTCAAGAAGCACGACGGCTATAAGCATTCAATAGAGCTGTCCAGGCAGTATAACCTGTACAGGCAGAACTACTGCGGCTGCGTCTACAGCAAAAAAGCTGTTAGCCGTTAGCATTTAGCAGACACATATTATTTGTTCTTAATACAGTTTTACAAGGAAGTGATCATTCTGGGACTGTTTGACGGAATGAAAAGGAAAGACAAAAACACACTGAAAACGCATCATCTCGGCGGCTGTATAGTTACCAGATCAGTTTTGAGTGGCTCGTCACGGCTCAGGTGGCTGTTCAGGGAGAAAAGCCACAATCCGGCGGATAATGGCTGGAGAGCTTTCGGAGATAAGGATACTCAGGAATATATTGATGATTCGAATAACAGTATAGTTGTTGACTTTGACCGATTAGTTGAAATAGAACCGGCGGTATTGAGCGTTTTTTCAATGCCTGTGGGAACAGATCTGGAATTCGACGCTGACAATAAAGCGTTCATAGATACTGCCACGGGCAAGGAGCTGCCATTACATTGAAAAGCTTTTTCGTATACGAAATGGAATACACAGACGCAGTGCATGAAATGTCTGGAATTGAAATGATACCTTTTCATGACAGGTATTACAGTCAGTATGAGCATATATACAATGAGTGCTTCTTTGATATGCGCAAGGCACTGAAAATTGAGCCATATAGCTTCCTTTCGAATATTCAGCAGATAAAGGATAAAAAGGAAAACATCTTTCTGCTCATGGATGGTGAAACGGTCATGGGTAGCGTGGGGTGTTACGGTACGGAAATAGACGATCTGATAGTTGATAAGAAGTATCAGGGCAGAGGTTTCGGAAAGCATCTGCTGCTGTGGGCGATAAAACATATCAGGGAATATACCGTTGAACCGATAACGGTCCATGTTGCTGAATGGAATCAGCGGGCAGTGAAACTCTATACACAGATAGGTTTTGTTATAAAAAAGCGTTCAGCCTTGTAGTGGTACGGAGATCATCTGCCCTTATAAGGTGTGAACGAAATGATGGATAAAGTTATTTTTCGCTTATCCTTTGTGGTATTGGTGACGTAATAATATGGTTTGAAATAAATTTACTTTGTGCTAAATCACATATTAGAAAAGCGGAGAAGAATAATAAAATTCCTGTTCTGAAAGGCTTGAGGTTAAACTTCATCACATTATTGCTTATAATACATTCCTTGTTTTTGTGGCTGGATATCGAACTGATAAACTGGGGCAGTCAGAATTGAGTTGAAGACTTAATAAAAAAGGTGATAAAATGGGTAAAGAACTAAAGACAAACGCAATGCGTTTTCTTGATAAAAGCAAGATAGAGTACACCGTACAGACCTACGAATGCGAGGAGTTCATCGACGGTATCCACACAGCCGAAAAACTAGGGCAGCCTCTTGAAGAGACCTTCAAGACACTAGTAGCAAAGGGAAAGAGCAGTAACTATTACTGCTTCCTGCTTCCAGTGGCTCTTGAGCTGGATCTTAAAAAGGCAGCAAAGAGCGTTAATGAGAAATCCGTGGAGCTTCTACACGTAAAGGACATAACTGCGGTAACAGGTTATGTACGCGGCGGCTGTACGCCTATAGGCATGAAGAAGCAGTTCATGACAGTGGTTCATAACAGCGCCGAGACAATGTCTCAGTTTTACATAAGCGGCGGACGCATAGGCGTGCAGATACACCTCTCGCCTCAGGCCCTTGTAAAAGCGATACGTGGAAAATTCGAGGATATAATACTTCCGCAGGCTGAACAGTAAGCCTTTTCTCAATAAGATAATTATCGTAATTAGCACTCTCGTGGCGAGAGTGCTAATTTTCATTATACTGTCACAGAACCTTGATATTCCTTTCAAAAAAGGGCTGTAATATATAGACAATGAAAGGAAAGGGAGCGATACCGATGGAAAGTGCATATTATGAGGAAAACTGCATAGGATAAATATGAAAAATTTATTGGAGGTATGAATTATGTATGGACTTACACCCTTCGGCGGCACAGGCTTTGATCTGTGGAACGCATTCAATGACTTTGACAAAAACTTCTTCGGCGGTAAAATGCCGCTGAACAACTGTCGTACTGATATCCGTGATGACGGAGACAAGTACATCATGGAGTCTGAGCTTCCCGGCTTCGAGAAGGAGGACATCAAGCTCGACATCAACGGCTCACAGCTGACCATTGCGGCTGAGCACAGCACTAACAATGATGAAAAGGACGATAAGGGCAATTATATCCGCCGTGAGAGGACATTTGGCTCGTATAAGAGGAGCTTCGATATCGGCGATATCAATACTGACGCTATCAGTGCGGAGTACAAGAATGGTATCCTCACCATTGAGCTGCCAAAGAAGGCTCTGGAAGCGCCTGTTGCCAAGCGTCTTGAGATAAAGTAATGGCTTGCCTTCCATAAAATATAACACACCCTATACTGGGTCATGAAGAGACATTATCTCTTCGTGGCCCTTTTTTATAATTGCTTAATGATGAGTTATTAGTACTATTCACTAAACACCGTGTACGGCAAGGGAGCGGTGGCTCGCTGCTTTATGCATGATTAACATTATGCGGTGTGAAAATCCGTCGGAATGTACAAATCGCTTTCCTGTTAAAAATTAATTCTTCACTTTTTTGACTGAATATGCTATAATATTATTATGAATATCCATGCGAAGATCACGGAGGTGACCGTAAAAATTGAAAAGGCTCTATATCAGCGATCTTGACGGGACTCTGCTGGACCCTAAGCCTGAAATAACAGCCCGTACAGCTGAGGTCATCAACGCCTTGACAACAAGGGGAATGTTCTTTACATTTGCTACTGCAAGGTCAATATATTCGGCATTGCCGATAACATCGGCGCTGGATATAAATGTTCCGTGTATACTTATGAACGGCGTGAGTATTTATGACATAAAAAACAAGAGTTACATAAAGAGCGAATTCATTGATCCGTCGGTCTCTGCGGAGCTGCTCCGCATATATAAGCGCCACGGCGTGGAATGTTTCATGTACCGCATAGAAGAGGGTGCCCTGATCTGCTACTACTCCGAGCTCACCAGCAGGGTGATGAGAAGTTTTGCTGAGGTTAGAAAGCATGAGTACAAAAAGCCCTTTGTGCAGTGCCGCCTAGAGGACTATGCCGACGGGTATACAGTGTACTTTACCACAAGAGGACGCTATGAGGAGCTTCTGCCCGTAAAGCTGGAAGCCGAGAAGATAGCAGGCATAGACCATGCTTTCTACCTTGATGTATATGACGATTCGTGGTATCTGGAATTCTTTTCACACAAAGCCTCAAAGTCCAACGGACTGCGCTTTCTTCGTGAGAAGTACGGCTTTGATGAGATAGCCGCATTCGGCGACAATCTCAACGACCTCCCTCTGTTTGCGGAAGCGGATATAAAAATAGCAGTGGGCAATGCAAGGGACGAGGTAAAGGCTGCTGCAGACTATGTAATCGGCACTAACTCCGATGACGGAGTTGCAAGGTGGCTGCTTGATGAAATAAAAGTTGAGAATTGAGAGTTTAAGGTTGTGGTGTCACCTGCGGCGGATTTTTAAATAATATGAGCGCAGCTAACACAATTACGTCAACTCTTCGCTCTCAACTGACATAGATATGATAATCTTTAACATGAAAGGAAAATACATAAGATGAAGAAATTAATGCTGGGAAACGAAGCCTTTGCAAGAGGCTTATATGAAGCGGGCTGCCGCGTAGTATCGAGCTACCCCGGTACACCGTCCACAGAGATAACCGAGGAGGTCGCAAAGTACGACGAGGTGTATGCAGAGTGGGCTCCCAATGAGAAGGTCGCTATGGAGACAGCTCTTGGAGCTTCCATCGCAGGTGCAAGGAGCTTCTGCGGAATGAAGCACGTTGGTCTCAACGTAGCCGCAGACCCGCTGTATACAGCAGGATATACAGGAGTAAACGCAGGTATGGTCATCGCAGTTGCCGATGATCAGGGTATGCATTCCTCCCAGAACGAGCAGGACAGCCGTCACCATGCTATAGCTTCAAAGGTGCCCATGCTGGAGCCCTCTGATTCCACAGAATGTAAGGAGTTCGTCAAGCTTGCCTTCGAGCTTTCGGAGAAGTACGACGCACCGTTCATAGTAAGAATGTCCACAAGAGTTGCTCACTCGCAGAGCATAGTCGAAATGGAGGACAGGCAGGAGCTTCCGCTTAAGGACTACGAAAAGACCCCCAGCAAGTTCGTTATGATGCCTGCTTATGCAAAGGGCAGACATGTATTTGTTGAGGAACGCACAAAGAAGCTCACAGAGTATGCAGAGACAACTCCTCTAAACCGTGTTGAGATATCCGACAAGGCTGAGTTCGGCGTTATCACCAACGGAGCCGCTTACCAGTACGTAAAGGAAGCTCTAGGCGACAAGGCTTCCGTACTTAAGCTGGGTATGGTAAATCCTCTCCCTGTAAAACTGATACAGGACTTCGCAAAGAAGTATGAGCAGGTATACGTTATCGAGGAACTTGACGGCATCATCGAGACCCACTGCCGCAATATAGGCGTGAACAACGTAAAGGGTAAGGAAATATTCGGCTATATTGGAGAACTTCCACAGTCTGTCATTGCTGAGAAACTTCTCGGTGTGAAGAAGGAGTTCACGGCGCTTGAAGATGAGATCCCTGTACGTCCTCCCGTTATGTGTGCAGGATGTCCACATAGAGGACTGTTCTACTGCCTGAAAAAGCTTGGTGTTACGGTATCCGGAGATATTGGTTGCTACACTCTCGGAGCAGCCGCACCTCTTAACGCTATAGATACAACAATTTGTATGGGTGCTTCCATATCAGGACTTCACGGTTTCAACAAGGCAAGAGGAGCAGAGTCCGAGCACAAGAGCGTAGCAGTTATCGGCGATTCCACCTTTATGCACAGCGGCATGACAGGTCTTGTGAATATCGCTTACAATAATTCAAATTCAACAGTTATCATACTTGATAACTCTATCACAGGTATGACAGGTCATCAGCAGAACCCCACCACAGGCAAGAACCTCAAGGGCGATCCTGCTGCGGCAGTAAACCTTGAAGAGCTCTGCAAGGCTATCGGAATAAAGCGTGTAAGAGTTACCGATCCTTACAAGCTTGCCGAGACAGAGGCTGCTATAAAGGAAGAGCTTGCAGCGGATGAGGCTTCTGTTATCATCTCACGCCGTCCCTGTGCTCTTCTTAAGTACGTAAAGCACAATCCTCCCGTAAAGGTGAATACAGACAAGTGCGTAGGCTGCAAGATGTGCATGAAGCTTGGATGTCCCGCTATCTCAATGCGTGACGGCAAGGCAGTAGTTGACCATACACTCTGCGTAGGCTGCGGAATTTGCCAGGAGCAGTGCAAGGTTGGAGCTATTGAATAATCAGTGAGCAGAAAGTAGAAATTATATCTAAGCACTATGCACTGACCATTAAGAAACTGATTTCTTTTATCAATTTTATAAAGGGAAAAAATATGCTACAGATGAATATATATGAGGAATTCGTTCACTGGCTGGACGATCTCCTTGAAAACAACGATATGCCCGAGGAAACAAAGGCGTTCTGCTTCAATCTCTATGAGGAATCTGAGGAGGAGCATATATACGCAGTACAGCTCGTAGCGACCTGCGAGTTCGACCCGGATGATAAGGAGGGCGAATGGGCCTGCGAGGAGGTATGGAGCTGCGAGGAGAATATCTTCACTGTTGATACTTCCGACGAGGACGATACAGGACGCGAACACGCACAGGTCCTCATAAAGGAAATGACTGAGGAGTACCTGAAAAACGGGAAATACAGTGACATTATCAAGGGAGCAGAGGGCGTTGCTATTGGCTTTGTTGATGGCGATCTCGAACTGGTCTCGTGAGCAGTGCGGCAGGGCACGAAAGTAAATTTCAACTTTAAGGAGTAATATAAAATGGAAACTAAATCTATAATGATAGTCGGAGTCGGCGGACAGGGTTCGCTGCTCGCTTCGAGGCTTCTGGGAAATGTGCTGCTTGCACAGGGCTATGACGTAAAGGTCAGTGAGGTCCACGGAATGTCTCAGAGAGGCGGCTCCGTTGTCACTTATGTAAAGTACGGCGAGAAGGTATACTCTCCCGTTATCGAAAAGGGTGAGGCGGACGCTGTTATATCCTTCGAGCTCCTCGAAGCAGCAAGGTGTCTCCCTTACCTTAAGAAGGGCGGAAAGCTAATAACCTCCACGCAGCAGATAGACCCAATGCCAGTCATCACAGGTGTTGCAAAGTATCCCGAGAATCTCGTGGACAAGCTCAGGGCGGCAGGAGCCGAGATAGTTGCTGTGGACGCTCTTTCACTGGCTGAACAGGCAGGTACGGCAAAGGCTTCAAACGTAGTTCTCATGGGTGTTCTTGCTTCACGTATGGACTATCCCGACGAGCTTTGGCAGAAGGCACTGGAGCAGTGCGTGCCGGCTAAGTTCCTCGAACTTAATAAAAAAGCTTTTGAGCTCGGAAAGAACGCTTAAAACTGCAAATAAAGAAATGTGATGCACAAATTTTCTTTCATATAAAAGATGTTGTGCTCCCTGAACGCAGTTCAGGGCAATAACCGTCTTACGGTGGTTATTGAGTACACATTGATTATAAATCTCATTAACTTAAGGAGTCGAAGTCCAATGGAAAAATATTGGAACAAAGAGATCGAATGTATGTCACGTGAGAAAATGAAAAAGCTCCAGGACGAGCGTCTCGTGGCTCAGGTAAAGCACGTATATGAAAACGTGAAGTACTACCGCGATCTCATGGACAAAAAGGGCGTCAAGCCTGAGGACATCAAGGGAACAGAGGATCTTCACAAGCTGCCATTCCTTAGCAAGGCTGATCTTCGTGACGCATATCCCTACGGCTTGCTTGCGAAACCCCTCAGTGAATGTGTGAGGATACATTCTACCAGCGGCACCACAGGCAAGAGAGTAGTTGCTTTTTATACGCAGAACGATGTAGACATGTGGGATGAATGTTGCGCAAGAGCTATAACTGCGGCAGGTGGAACAAATGAGGACGTTGTTCAGGTAGCTTACGGCTACGGACTGTTTACCGGCGGTATGGGACTGCACGGCGGCTCTCACAAGGTAGGTTCACTTACACTGCCTATGAGCTCAGGAAATACCGAAAGGCAGATACAGTTCATGCAGGATCTCGGTGCGACGATACTTTGCTGTACTCCTTCTTATGCAGCTTATATAGGAGAAACTCTTCATGATATGGGGCTTTCTCCCGACGATATCAAGCTCAAGGCTGGTATCTTCGGAGCTGAGCCGTGGACTGAGGAGATGCGCCGCTCTATTGAGAAGTCGCTTGGAATCAAGGCTTTCGATATCTATGGCCTTACCGAGTCAAGCGGTCCTGGCGTTGCATTCGAGTGCTCAGAGCAGTCAGGTATGCATATCAACGAGGACAATTTTATCCCCGAGATAATTGATCCGGATACAGGAGAGGTTCTCCCTGAGGGAGAGGTTGGAGAGCTTGTATTCACAAGCATCACCAAGGAAGCCTTCCCGCTTCTCAGGTATCGCACTCGTGATCTATGCGTACTTAGCAGGAAAAAGTGCTCATGCGGACGCACGCTTATAAAAATGGCGAAGCCTATGGGCAGAAGCGATGATATGATGATAATCCGCGGAGTAAACGTATTCCCTTCACAGATAGAAACAGTTCTCATAGAACAGGGATATTCACCGAATTATCTTATCGAAGTTGACCGTGTCAACAATACGGATACTCTTGATATCAGCGTTGAGATGAACCCCGAGCAGTTCTCGGACAAGGTAAAGGATATGCAGAAGCAGGAGCGCGATCTTGCCGTTGCTATCAAGACCATGCTGGGTATAAACCCCAAGGTTCATCTTGTATCGCCTAAATCAATAACACGAAGCGAGGGTAAGGCTGTACGAGTTGTCGACAGACGAAAGCTTCACGATTAAGGTTTGAGCAGAAGCGTCATCGACGCTGCTGTTGAAATATTTCTACTTATTTTAAGGAGGTTTCATTTATGAAAATCAGATTGTTTTCCACAAATTATATGCCGGAGCAGGAGAAATACCAGAGGTTCGCTGCATTTGAAAATGAACTGAATCAGTTCATTCAGGGGGTTAAGGTCATCGACATCAAGTACAGTACAGCGGCAGGACTCTGCCATGACGCTCAGACCCATGTAAACGAGTACGTTGACGAGCACTCAGTTCTCGTAATGTATGAGGACCTTCCAAAGACAACTGCAAAGAAAAAGTGATCCTTCACGGCGTTGAAAATATCCTGACTTGAAGGAGGAAGATCTTATGTCGAATGTAAGACAGATCTCAGTTTTTATAGACAATAAACCCAATCAGCTGGCAGGCGTCATGAGAATGATGAAGGAGAGCAAGATTAACGCAAGGGCTCTCACAGTTGCCGACACAAAGGATTTCGGTATTCTCCGTATGATAGTCAACGATACCGATAAGGCGGTGGAGAAGCTGAAGGCAGCTTCCTTTGCCGTGGCTGTAACAGAGATAGTTGCAATATCTATCCCTGATTCACCAGGTCAGCTCAGCCGTGTGCTGGATATACTCGGAAGCAGGAACGTAAATATAGAATATCTCTATACGTTCCTCGGCAAATCGGACAGATCGGTCTCGTTTGTCATCAGGGTTGACGACAACGAAAACGCTTCGGAAGCTCTGACTGACGGGGGTATTATTCAGCTTACCGAAAATGATATTGCTGAGATGTAAGGGTTGCACAAAAAGGATGTCTGCTTGTAAATTTTTTTGAAAACGCTTGACATAATTCCTGTGGATGTTGTATAATATCTATGTAAGATTTAGCGAGAAATTTTTCGACAGGAGTGATGGGAAATGGGTATTCTCGATAAATTTAATGACGCAAGCAGAGGCGTTTCGGAGAAGGCTAAAAATATTTCGGAGGCTAATAATCTTAAAAGGAAGATCCTCTATGAAGAGGAAAGAATCGTGGAGATCTTCACTGATATCGGCAAGAAATACTACAAGGATCACGGAGAGGACCCTGAAGGTCTCAAGGTTCTTTGTGATGATATAGATACAAGACGCAGAAGAATAAAGAAGATGAGATATGAGCTCAACGGCATCAGAGGCTATAAGGTATGTCCCAAGTGCGACGCGGAGGTCAATGAACGCTTCCAGTTCTGCGGACGTTGCGGCGCAAGACTTCCTGATATCGAGGACGAGGACTTCATGTCACTTGAGCCTAATGATTATTACACGGAAAGCAGCAATAACTTCTTCAACGCTGATCCAAACAAGAATTATTGATCATAAGGGCTGTTCTGAGGTTATCGGAACAGCCTTTTTATTCCTGGGAGTGCTGCTAAGGCGGATGCTTATTAGTCCACATAATGCCCTTGCAGGTATGCAGAGCAGGAACCAAAAACAGGAAAAGGGGATACATATCTGGCCGAGAAAATTAAAGGGCATATCAGAGTAATCCCATACGTTCCAGTGCATAATAACATTGTCGAAGATACCGACGGTAAGCTCTATAGCGGTTATGATGAGTGAGCCCGTAACACAGCTGCGTATGAGCGTTAGCTTGCGGCGGCTGTTCAGGGCGTAGAGCGCAGCCAATACGACTCCGCCGGTGAGAGACATAGTCCAGTGGGTATAGCCGCGCATGGCTATTTCGATAAGACTGTAGCAGAAATAACCCATAAGAAAAGAAAATAACAGCTGTGAAAGCTTCATAGTATCACCTCAGAAACTATTATCGCCGTTTTTTACAATGGATATACAGAAAGGGAGTTGGATTATATGAGAAAGAGCTGCATACTTATGCACATATCGAGCCTGCCGTCAAACTACGGCATAGGAAAAATGGGAAAGGCTGCATTTGACTTTGTTGACTTTCTGAAGTCGGCAGGAGTTAAATGCTGGCAGATACTGCCCCTTTCTCCTACGAGCTACGGGGATTCTCCCTATCAGTCCTTCTCGGTATACGCTGGAAATCCCTACTTCATTGACTTTGAGGTACTTGAGGGGGACGGCCTTCTTGAGCGACATGAGTACGACATGTTTGACTGGGAAAACGAGCCCGACAAAGTGGATTACAGCCTGCTTTACGATAACTGCTACGATGTGCTTCACATTGCCTATGAGCGCTTCAAGCCTGCTAAGTTCCCAGATTACAGGAAGTTCTGCACTGAGAATAAAAAATGGCTGGATGAGTATGCACTGTTCATGGCGCTGAAATTTCACTTTGAGGGTAAGCCGTGGTACCTGTGGGAGGAGGATATCTCCATGCACAGGGCCAAAGCTGTTGCACAGGCGAAAAAAGATCTGAAAAAGGAGATTGGCTTCCATAAGTTCATACAGTTCGAGTTCAGCCGTCAGTGGAGAGTGCTGAAAAAGTATGCCAATGACAGCGGCATTGAAATAATAGGCGATATACCAATATACTGCGCTCTGGACAGCGTTGAGGCATGGGCTTCTCCCAAGCTTTTCTGGTTTGACAAAGAGCGTAAGCCCGTTGCGGTGGCAGGTTGTCCGCCTGATGACTTCTCGCCCCTCGGACAGCTCTGGGGAAATCCACTGTACGACTGGGATTATCATAAAAAGACTGGATACGAGTGGTGGATTGACCGTATCGGCGCCGCATCAAAGCTCTACGATATAGTACGTATAGACCATTTTCGTGGCTTTCAGAGCTATTATACCATACCATATGGCAACGAGGATGCAACTGTGGGAGAGTGGAAGAAGGGTCCAAACTACGAGCTGTTCAAGTTTGCTGAGAAGAAGCTGGGAAAACTGAATATCATTGCGGAGGACCTCGGCTTCATTACTCCCGAGGTGAGAAAAATGCTGGACAAATGCGGCTATCCTGGCATGAAGGTGCTTCAGTTCGCATTCTCGGACGGCCGGAACGAGTATCTGCCACATAATTACAGCAGTACAAATTACTATGCATATACGGGTACTCATGATAATGAGACCCTTAACGGCTGGGTGGAGACTCTCGATAAGAAGTCCCTTAAATTCACGCTGAAATACCTCGGCGTAAAGCGCAAAAAGGATATCCCCGCGGCTGTGATACGTGCCGCGTGGGGAAGTGTTGCAGAGGTGGCTGCGGCACAGATACAGGACTTCCTTGACAGCCCGAAGGAGGGAAGGATGAATACGCCCTCCACTCTCGGTGGCAACTGGGAGTTCCGCACTCATAACTCTGATTTTACACCGGAGCTTGCGAAGAAGATCAAAAAGCTGAATAAGATGTACAACCGATAAAAAGAGGTGTATGATGTGAAAAATAGAACTGTTTTGGCAGTGATCGCAGCAGTGTTGCTGACGGGCTGCTCTGCTAAGGAGTCTAAGGTGCAGGATAATGCCAAAGACGAAACAGCTGCTGTGACAACAGAAGTTACTTCCACAGTGACTTCTGCGGAAACTACAACAGCTAAGGAAACCACTACCAAAAAGACAACCGCAAAGGTGACGACCACAAAGGCTACTACCGTACAAACGACGACAGCAGCTTCGACCACCGAGGCTCAGACGACAGCAGCTCCACAGAACACGACTTCACCTGCTCCAGTAAAGCATTACACCCTTGAGGGGTACGATGGCCCTGAGGAGATACCGGAAGCAGAGTGGAATGCTCTTACAAAGGTGAATGAGAAATACGGCACAACCTTTGAAGTCATTGCCAGAACCCTCTGCTGGGAGTCAATGCCCAGCTCTATACTTAACGATGACGGTACGACAAGTACTATCCCGGTTGACCGCGATTACAATAAGCCCCTCGTGGTAGCTTATAGCTTAAATGGAAGTGACGGTGTTGCCTTTGAGGTATATTTGAAAGAAAATACAGATGATATAACCGATGACACCTATTTCTATTACCACTACATGGAGCAGCTCCATAATGAAGCAGCAGGCTCTCTGCGAAAACTTGTGCCAGGCGGAAAGGTATATTTCAATGGAATGGACAACGGTAGGCTTCCATTTGAAAGTCCTGCCCAGATGACATATGAAGAGTTCC
The DNA here is from genome assembly GCA_017961625.1 of Ruminococcus sp. Taxonomy (GTDB): domain Bacteria; phylum Bacillota; class Clostridia; order Oscillospirales; family Ruminococcaceae; genus Ruminococcus. The sequence goes on from JAGCWY010000110.1 coordinate 44,619, forward strand.
GGCAGGCTTTGGCTGATAACAAGGGATCTGTGTTCGGAGATGTATTTGTCGCAGAAGGAATGGACGTTTCCGATGATATGAGGGCATACAGCCCCCGCAGGGGGCACGGTCAGCCCGGAGAGTGCGGATATATTCTGCAATTCCATGTGAGTCAGGTATCTCAGGAGGATTACGACAGCCTTGATGATATCATGGCAGAATATCCGAGAGACATCAAGTCGAAATTAATAAACTAAAGGAGAAGGGGATATGGATAAGAATTTGTTTATTGAGAAATTCACAGGCAGACTTCCTAAGGATATAAAGAACGCAAGTCCGCAGCAACTTCACGATGCTCTCGGAAAGACGGTAATGGAGATGTTCGCCAACAGGTGGAGCAGCGCTCGTCAGGAACACCTTTCGAAGCGCCGTGCAGCCTATCTGTCTATGGAGTTTCTTGTAGGAAGAGCGGTATATAATAATCTGCTGGTGCTCGGTATTTATGACGAGGTGGACGCAGCTTTTAAAGAACTGGGGCTCAATCTTGCAGACCTTGAGGAAATAGAAGACGCAGCTCTTGGGAACGGCGGTCTTGGCAGACTTGCTGCCTGCTTCCTTGACAGTGCCGCAAGCCTTGGACTTCCTCTTGATGGTTATGGTATACGCTATAAGTACGGACTGTTCAGACAGTCCATAGTTGACGGCTTTCAGCGTGAAGAGATAGATGACTGGACAAGATACGGCGACCCGTGGTCAGTGCGTTGCGAGGAGGATGCTGTTCTGATAGAGTACAGCGGTCAGACCGTAAGGGCTGTGCCATACGATATGCCTGTATTCGGATTCCGCACGGAGAATGTGGGGACTCTGAGACTATGGCAGGCTGAGCCTGTGAAGGAGTTCGACTTCGATACTTTCAACAAGCAGGACTACCTAGAAGCTTCTAAGGAAAAGATATACGCCGAGGACATATCGCGTGTGCTGTATCCCAATGACGATACCGACGAGGGAAAGAAACTCAGACTTAAACAGCAGTATTTTTTCAGCTGCGCTTCCCTTACTGATATAATAAGGAAGCACAAGGCGCGTTTTGGTACGCTTGATAATTTAGTGGATTATATCTCTGTTCAGCTTAATGATACTCACCCGGTTATATCTATCCCCGAGCTCATAAGGCAGCTTGTGGACAATGAAGGCTTTACCTTTGAAAAAGCCCTTGATATGGCGAAAAGGATATTCAACTACACCAATCATACCGTAATGCAGGAGGCTCTCGAAAAGTGGCGTACAGATCTTGTGGAGGAGCTGCTTCCGAGGATATACGCCATTATCATACAAATAAATGAGGCTCTTATTGCTGACATGTACAATGCTGGAGTTGAAAGGGAAAAGACAGACCGCATAAAGATAATAAAGGGTGATCTCATACACATGGCAGATATGGCCTGCTATGCTTCAAGCCATATCAACGGTGTTGCGGAGATACACACTCAAATACTCAAGGATACCGTTCTTTCGGACTGGTTTAGCCTTTGCCCGGAGCGCTTTCGCAACGAGACAAACGGCATAACTCAAAGGCGCTGGATAGCCCTTTGCAACAGAGAGCTGTCTGCTCTTATTACTAAGCTCCTCGGAAGTGATGACTGGATAAATAATCTTGATAAGCTGAAGGAGCTTGCAAAATATGCGGAAGATGAGAGCGTTCTCCGCAGCTTTATTGTTATCAAACAGGAGAAAAAGCGTCAGCTTGCAGAGTTTATAAAGCTTCGTGACGGCGTGGATATATCTCCTGATTCTGTATTCGACATACAGATAAAGCGCCTTCATGAGTACAAGAGACAGCTCCTCAATGCCTTCTCCATACTCTGGATATACTATGGCATAAAGGATGGAAGCATACAGAACTTCCCATCGACAACATTCATTTTCGGAGCTAAATCAGCTCCCGGATACCGCCGTGCTAAGGCGATAATCAAGTATATCAACGAGGTGGGGAGGATAGTATCCGAGGATTCGGATACCCGTGACCTTATAAAGGTAGTGTTCGTGCAGAACTATAATGTATCATACGCGGAAAAGCTGGTGGCATCTGCGGATATCTCGGAGCAGATTTCTACAGCAGGCACGGAGGCAAGCGGTACAGGAAATATGAAGCTCATGCTCAATGGTGCGGTAACTCTCGGTACCTACGACGGCGCTAATATTGAAATAGTGCAGGAGGCAGGAGAGGAGAATAACTACATCTTCGGTGCCCGTGTTGAAGATTTGGAGAAGATAGTTCCCGAATATGACAGCAGGAGCATATTCTCAGGAGACAGCATGATACGTAAGGTGGTGTCCTCTCTTATCGACGGTACCGTTTCAGACGGCGGCAGCGGTGATTTCCGCGAGCTGTATATGGCTCTACTAGACGGCGCTAGCTGGCATGCTCCCGACCATTACTATCTCCTCGGAGATATGAGAGACTATGCTGAGACAAAGCTGCGCTGCATTTACGACTACAGCAATGACAGACTCGCCTTTGCACGGAAGCAGTGGCTGAATATGTGCAATGCCGGCAAATTCAGCTCCGACAGGACCATTGCCGACTATTCCGCGAATATATGGAAAATATAGTCATTAGCCAGCATCCTTTAGCTTGTAGGAGAAGATATTTAAGCATTGTCTCAAATCTTTGATTTGGCAGGAAATGCTATATCTCAAGTTATCCTCCTGATGGTGAACCATGTCTGCGTTATACTCTCTATAAGGGTGATTGAATGATATGAAATTCAATGGAGATCAAAACCATTGAATATTGAAAAATAATTTTGAATGCGGGGTTTTACACAAATGTGAGCGCCTGTTCTTGTATTATACTTACAAGGACAGGCGCTTTTTTAGTGACAAATGTAACTTCGGAAGTGACAGCTGACACCTTTTATTTGTACTGGTTTTATTGTATACTGATTACAGTAAAGGAGGGAAGAATATGAAAAAATTCCCCGGATGGCTTGTAATAATCGCGCTTTTGTCGCTGTTCCCGTATTTTGCTTTCATCATCATGAATCCTGATGACAGCCTGATTATTAATATAATAACGACACCGTTAATAATCCTTATTTCATTATTCGTCACAGGAGGCGTCGGGCTTGCCATTGCATATCTGGTCACGGTGGCGATACGTATATATTTTATCAGCAAATTGATGTACGGACTGTTCCACAAGTTCAATATTAAAATAAATGATAAAGCCAAATATGTTCTGTCATCAATGTTAGCAGTCTCCGCGTTTGTGTTTATTATTTCGTTGGGAGTTGTAAACCAGCATCTTACAGGATTTTAAAGGAAGAATGTCCGAAAGGGGCTGAGATTATGAAAAAATCAGGAAGGATACTTCTTATAATATCTGCGGTGCTTACCGTAGCTGGTGCAGTTTCGATATTTTTTGCATGGACCTCAGCACTTTTGCTTGCTGTTGGACTGAGTATCGGATTCTGTACTTTGATATCACATTTTCTCAATAAAGGGAAAACGAATACTATGCCGTGGTGGCTGGTACTGCTGTTCATATTGTCGTTTCTGCCTGTGATACTTTGCTTTTACTGGTCAATTTATGCAGGCATAAACGGTACGGGAAATGGTATGCTGTTCCCTGTGAGATACGGCTGGAAAGCATTCTCGGAAACGCTTTTCATATCTTTATTCCTGCTTACAGTATTTCCTGCTATCCCCATTGCGGTGATAGTTCAGGTGAAATTTATAAAACGTGTCATAAGCATAAAAAAACGTGATCGTGAGAGGAGCTGAGTTGAATGAATAAGGCGGAAAAGTTTCTTATAGGTTTGTTTGGCCTCGGGGCACTGATTTTTCTTGCTTACTGTATAACAGAGGGGATAACGGGTTTCGGACTTGTTCACGGCTTTGAAAGGGGATATTGGTCTGAGTTCGGCGTGATACTGGTGGTTTCCTGCCTCGGGCTTTTTGCAGTGCTTGTTTCCCATGCAATGAGGAACAGGAAGAACAAGGGAAAGAAGGCTATAACAAATACGGACAGGATATGGTTCAGACTGTCATTTGTACCATTTCTGCTGATAGTTCTTTATGGGGTATATTCAGCCATATTCGGTATAAGTTTTTTGTGGTCGGTATCTTATGGCATTTATGGTTTCCTGACAGCTGTTGTGTGCGGTGCAGCCATTCTTGTGATCATTCCTGTACTGCCGCTGTGTATCGTATGGCAGGTGATATTCATAGTTAGACGCAGAAAGGCTACAAAAGTAGTCATAAATGAGAGGAGCTGAGCTTATGAAAAAGTCGGAAAAGTTTGTAATGGCGGTATTTTCAGGCGGTATAGGATTATTTGTCATTAATTTCCTGTACAGGGCGTTATATTTGAAAACAGATCTGGATTATCGTTTCTTCATAGGCTATACAGCCGTGTTGGGCTGGATATTTATAGTTTCATTTCTTGGTATAATGACCATTCTTGTGTCCTACAGGCTTAGAAAGCGCAGTAAAGAGGGAAAGGAGCCCATATCAAAGCTTTACAGTATTAGCTTTTTTGTATCCTTCCTGCCACTGCTTATTCTGTTGATCGGTTCGGTGGGAGCTGCCATAAACGGTTTTACGTTTATAGGCTCCACGAGCTACGGAGCAGATGCTTTCTGGAGCAATCTGATGATAATGGGAATATACGCCTGCGGTGTTATCATACCCATTTTACCTCTGTGTATCTTCTGGCAGCTGCTGTATATCATCAAGAGAAGAAAGTACAGAAAAACAGTCAGGAGCTGATATATTAAGGTGAGGAGTTCGACATCATGAAACTATACATCATATATATAATCATCATTGTTGCAATAACTGCGGTAATGGCAGTGCTGATAAAGCGTGAAAGCAAAAAGGAATACGTTTTAAGTAGCAGGAACGATGAAGAGCTCGCCAATGATGAAAAAAGAAAAAAGGGCTGAAAAATGCAGTTATTATTTCTGGTGTGCTGTGCTTGCAGATAGGACTATTCTTTTTAATAACAAAGGTAGCTGATTATACGGTCAAGTATTTGGCGGAGGCGTTATTGTATTTGATTCTCGACAGCTGTTTTGGTTAAGAGCACAGTAGAAATTATGGCGGTATGCTGTCTTCACTTATAAGCATTTAGGAAAATGATCCCTGTGCGGCACAAGCGTGATACTGAGTTTTTCTTTCTCATATATAAAAGGCCGTAAAGGAGCTGATTGAGTGAGCTCCTTTTGGCCTTTTTGCTGTTATAATCCTTTTTCTTTAAGGTCACTTACAAGCTGTACATAGAATTCCCTTACGTCAAAGCCCTCTATGTTCTCACGGTTGAGGTCTATAACGTCGGCATGGGTCACGCCTCTTTTGCCAGGAGGCTCGATAAAGCGGAAGCTATCTCCCCATTTCATTGCATCTACTGATACCAGGCCATCGTTGGGGCCATCAAAGTACTTCACGAAGCTGTAGGAAAGGTTAAGGGGAAAACGTCCTCCCATAGCCGAGACCGACCTTGAGCCCACACTCTGGTATAACACTCCCGGTACGTCCTTGCATAGGCCGTTGAGCTTTTCGCATGCTGAGGCAGTAAGGTCGGACACAGCAGCTATAAAGTCAGGAGAGGTATCGCCAAGTTTTTTCAGTGTGGAGTTGTACTTTCTAGCAAGTCCCTCCTTAAAGCTGTTCGATGTCTTTGACATAAGATATTCAGCAAACTGACAGCCACGGTGGGGAGTATTTATCGTGGTAAGGCTCGCAACTTTGTCGGCGACTCCAAGTAAGCTTATAGCATACCTTGAATCAAGTCCGCCCTTTGAGTGGGCTATGATGTTGACCTTGCCGCAGTTTTCCTTTTTGACTATCTCGTCTATTTTTACTTTCAGCTCGGCTGCGCAGTCCGCTACCGATGCTGCTGACTGTTGGGAGCCGTAATATATCTTTGCGCCGTTGTTTTCAAGAGCCTTCGGTATCCTGCCCCAATAGCTGAAAGCCTTCATATCCCTGAAGAATACGCCGTGTACCATAAGAATGGGATACTTTGTGGCGCATATCCTTTCATCAGCACGAGAGCGGTCAAGGAAAAGTCTGCTGCATTCTGTCCTGTATTCGCTGTCAGTAAGCTTTATCATGCGCAGGAGCAGCATGATGTTCACCACAGGCATGAAGGCGAAAACCACGCCGAGTACACGCCATTTGACACCGATCTGAACGGAGCTTGTATATATCCTCACCGCTGATACCATGAACATAAGTGCAAGCAGTACAAAGGCTATGACACTGTTGAGTGTAACTGTGAGCCAGCCCTTGCCAGTGATAGCTAGAAAGATATTCACGGCGATGTCTGCTGTGACCGTTATGAGGAATATCTTCATAAGGAAGCTGCCTCTATGCATACGTCCCAGTCTGCCGCCCTCCTTTGAACTGCATGGGATAAAGCATAGTACTGTCACGAAGATGATGCCAGCAATTATTGTGAGTACTTTCGCTACACCGCTGGTGTGCAGAGCGGCTATGACATATATATTGGTCGCTATAAACGCGAGTGCTGTTTTTATGATAAGAGAGATTGCTTCCATTTGTTCTCCTTTCGTATCTGAGGCTCATTAGAGCTGTTAGCACAATACCGTATTTTACTAAAATTATACAATGTCGGAAATGCTTTGTCAATATAAGCACGGATATAAAGTTAAAAGATAAAAATATGTAAAGCTGGCTTGACAAAAAATGTAAAGCGTGCTATACTATAATCACAGAAGAAGTAAAGTTGGCTTTACATAACAGGGAGGTAATTTAATGTTTGGGGTAATAAGTATTTTGATGCAGCATTGTCGTGGGTGACAGTCGGTGCTGTACTTGCCATTGTTATGGCTTATAGTGATAAGGAGATGAATCATGAAAAATAGAATTCAGGAGATGCGGAAAGCCCGGAAGGTCACGCAGCAGGAGCTCGCTGACGCTTTATCGGTCACGCGGCAGACTATAATATCACTTGAAAACGGAAAATACAATGCGTCCCTCACGCTTGCCCACAAGGCGGCGCAGTTCTTCGGGGTTACTATCGAGGAGCTGTTCATATTCGAGGGCGAGGAAAATTTATAAGGAGAATTATTATGGAAGCATACAGGAAGTCATTAAAGAAGAAAGCTATTTTATGGATGCTGGTACTGATCGTATCTGTAGCAGGGATAGGATTGTTTTTCGTGCTGGGCAGAGTATTATTCGGTATGGACGTTGAACTCAGACGATCTTTCGGCGGTATGTTCGGTTATCTGCTTATTGTTTCATTTATGTATTCTGTAAATATTAATGCGGCACTCAGCAATGAAAAGAAGCTCAAGGAACAGTATATATGCAGCACTGATGAGAGGAACATCAATATTGAAGCTAAATCAGCTCGTGTGACATTGAACATTGTAATGGTGGGCCTTTTTGTTGCGTTCCTGTTATTGACGCTGTTCTCTGGCAAGAACGCCGGTACTGTCCCCGGAATAGCCTTTTATGGGATATGGCTCATTAAAATTGTTGTGAAAAGTTATTACAACAAGAAGATGTGAAACGGAGGAGAATAATTATGGAAGGATTAAGAAGTAAACTTAAAACAAATATAATGCTGTGCAGGTTATTGATAGTTGTATTGATAATCACATTTATTGTTCTGAAGATACTGGAGTACAGAAAAGTTCTTCACGGTGATACGAATATTGGCTTCTTTTCCACAGGTATAATAGTATTGGTCATGAATATACTGCGTATGAAAAAAGCACTCAGGGACGAGAAAAGTCTTAAGGAATTGTATATCCGGAACACTGATGAGCGTGTGATTTCCATACAGCTCAGGGCGGCTAATTCTACATCGCTGTTAACAATATTTCTGCTCTGTATAGCAATGATGGTATCCTCATACATCAACGATACCGTTGCCTATACGCTTGCCGCTGCTTTAGGAATTTATATTCTTATTTATCTTAGTTCGCTTGCTTATTTTAATAAGAAGATGTAAAGCAAAACTCCCCGATACCTGTCCGTATCGGGGAGTAATTATATATTCGTTTAGCTTCTCTGCTAAAAATTACTTTTCAGCGAGCTTTGTGAGGTAAGCATAACGATCTGTTGCAGTCTGCTCAGCCTTCGCAAACAGATCCTTAGCACGCTCTGGGAATGAACGTGTGAGTGCGCTGTAACGAGCCTCGTTCATGATAAAGTCCTGATAAGACTCTGTAGGAGCCTTTGAATCGAGCTGGAATGGGTTCTTGCCCTCAGCAGCAAGACGAGGATCATAACGGAAGTTGTTCCAGTAGCCGCACTTAACAGCCTTTTCCATCTCAGCCTGACAGTTGGTCATACCGCCCTTGATGGAGTGCATCTCACAAGGTGCATAGCCGATGATGAGTGACGGACCCGGATAAGACTCAGCTTCCTTGATTGCCTTGAGGGTCTGGTTCATGTCAGCACCCATAGCGATCTGTGCAACGTAGATGTAGCCATAGCTCATAGCGATATCAGCAAGACGCTTCTTTGCGATTGCCTTACCTGCTGCTGCGAACTGTGCTACCTGACCGATGTTGGATGACTTGGAAGCCTGTCCGCCTGTGTTGGAGTAAACCTCGGTATCGAATACCATGATGTTTACATCTTCTCCTGTAGCGAGAACGTGGTCAAGACCGCCGAAGCCGATATCATAAGCCCAGCCGTCACCACCGAAGATCCATACGGACTTCTTGGAGAGGTAGTTCTTGTTTGCAACAATATCTGAGCAAAGATCGCACTTGTCAGCACACTTCTCGAGCGCAGCAACGAGAGCAGCAGTTGCTGCGGTATTCTTTGTACCGTCGTTAACTGTTGCGAGGTATTCATCAGCAGCTGCCTTTACTTCTGCAGATGCCTTGTCGCTTGCAGCAATTTCCTTGACTTCCTCAATGAGTCTTTCACGGATTGCCTTCTGACCGAGATACATACCAAGACCGTGCTCAGCGTTGTCCTCGAACAGTGAGTTTGCCCATGCAGGACCGTGGCCGTTTGCATCAACAGTGTAAGGTGAAGTTGCAGCAGGACCGCCCCAGATTGAAGAACATCCTGTTGCGTTGGAAATATACATTCTTGAACCGAAGAGTTGAGTGATGAGTCTTGCATATGAAGTCTCAGCACAGCCTGCACAAGAACCTGAGAATTCAAGCAGAGGCTTCTTGAACTGGCTGGAAATAACATTAGCGTCAGTTGCAACATCTGTCTTCTCTGAAACCTTTGCAACACAGTAATCAAATACTGCCTGCTGTGACTCCTGAGATTCTCTTGAAACCATCTTGAGAGAGTTAGTCGGGCAGACACCGATACATACGCCGCAGCCCATGCAGTCCATAGCGGAAACAGCAAGAGTGTACTTGTAGTCGCTCTTTACGATAGGCTTCGGAGCAATTTTGATGTTCTCCGGAGCAGCAGCAGCTTCAGCGTCTGTCAGAGCGAAAGGACGGATAGTTGCGTGCGGGCAAACAAATGCACACTTGTTACACTTTGCGCAGGTATCCTGATTCCACTCAGGAACCATAACTGCAACTCCGCGCTTCTCGTATGCAGCAGCACCCTGCTCGAATGTACCGTCAACGTGATCTGTGAATGCAGAAACAGGAAGTGTATCACCGAGCATCTTGCCAACAGGGTTCATGATGCCGTTAACCATCTTAACGAGCTTCTCTGCACCCTCGAGCTTTGCAGGTGTAGAATTATCAACAGCATTTGCCCACTCAGCAGGAACATCAACCTTGACATAAGCATTTGCGCCTGCGTCGATAGCCTTCTCGTTCATCTGAACGATCTCGATGCCCTTCTTCATGAACTTCTGAGCCTTCTCCTTCATGTAGCCGATAGCTTCAGCCTCAGGCAGAACCTTTGAAAGTGAGAAGAATGCAGACTGGAGAATGGTGTTTGTACGCTTGCCAAGACCTATCTCCTGTGCAAGGTCTATTGCGTTAACCAGATAGAGCTGGATATTGTTCTTTGCGATATACTGCTTTGTGTCAGCTGTGAGGTGCTGCTCGAGCTCCTCGGGCTTCCACTGGCAGTTGATAAGGAATACACCGCCGGGCTTTACGTCATTTACCATCTTGTAGCCCTTGAGGATGTATGACGGGTTATGACAGGCAACAAAGTCAGCCTTGTTTATGTAGTAAGGGCTCTTGATAGGCTTATCACCAAAACGCAGATGTGAGATAGTGATACCGCCTGTCTTCTTGGAGTCATACTGGAAGTATGCCTGAACGTACTTGTCAGTGTGGTCACCGATGATCTTGATGGAGTCCTTGTTTGCACCAACAGTACCGTCGCCGCCGAGACCCCAGAACTTACATTCGATAGTGCCTTCTGCTGCTGTGTTGGGAGCATCTTCCTCAGCGAGTGAGAGATTTGTAACATCGTCAACGATACCAAGTGTGAACTGAGGCTTGGGATCAGCCTTTGCGAGCTCTGCATAAACAGCAAATACAGATGCAGGAGGAGTATCCTTGGAACCGAGACCGTAACGGCCGCCGATAACCTTGATACCGTTTCTGCCTGTAGTATTAAGAGCAGCTACTACATCGAGGTAGAGAGGCTCACCGAGAGAGCCGGGCTCCTTGGTTCTGTCGAGGACAGCAATAGTCTTTACAGTTGCAGGGATAGCCTCAACGAGCTTTTCAGCTGAGAACGGACGGAACAGACGAACCTTAACGATACCGACCTTCTCACCCTTCTTGTTGAGGTAGTCGATAACTTCCTCAGCAACGTCGCAGATAGAGCCCATTGCAACGATAACGCGCTCTGCATCGGGAGCACCGTAGTAGTTGAAGAGTTTATAATCAGTGCCGAGCTTTGCATTAACCTTACCCATGTACTCCTCAACGATTGCGGGAACAGCATTGTAGTAGGAGTTGCAAGCCTCACGGTGCTGGAAGAAGATATCTCCGTTTTCGTGAGAACCACGCATTGTAGGATTTTCAGGATTAAGAGCACGAGCGCGGAATGCCTTGACAGCATCCATATCACACATTTCCTTCAGATCCTCGTAATCCCATGTTTCAATCTTCTGGATCTCGTGGGATGTACGGAAACCGTCGAAGAAGTTGATGAAAGGAACGCGGCTCTTGATAGAAGCGAGATGAGCAACAGCAGCAAGATCCATTACTTCCTGCGGGTTGGTCTCAGCAAGCATTGCAAAACCGGTCTGACGGCAAGCGTAAACGTCGGAGTGGTCACCGAAAATGTTCAGTGCGTGAGAAGCAACGCAACGTGCAGAAACATGGAATACGCAAGGAAGCAGCTCACCAGCGATCTTGTACATATTCGGGATCATGAGGAGAAGACCCTGAGAAGCAGTATAGGTTGTTGTCAGAGCACCAGCGTTCAGAGAACCGTGAACAGTACCTGCTGCGCCGGCTTCAGACTGCATCTCCTCAACCTTAACGGTTGTGCCGAAAATGTTCTTGACACCCTGAGCAGACCACTGATCAACATAGTCTGCCATCGGGCTGGAAGGTGTGATCGGGTAGATACCGGCAACTTCCGTGAAGGCGTAAGAAACATATGCAGCGGCGTTATTACCGTCCATTGTTTTCATTTTTCTTTTGATTGCCATAGGAATGACCTCCTAAAAAATAATATTAAATTTTTAGGTTATAGAAATGGTTAGCGGGTGATAACGTTAACCAAATATAACTACTGTGAAATATTATACCACAAATCGAATCCTTTGTAAACACTTTTTTTGCTGTCTTGTTACAAAATTATCAGGCACATTTTTGGCAATTTGTCTATAAATTGCCACTTTTGGCTTATGCTGACAGCAATAGTTGATTACAATATGTACAGCTGTCAGTATTAAAAAATAGAGGTTGTGAAAAATGTATTACAAAGATTGCTTAAAGTTGTACATTTTGACAAAAGTTAAAGGATTTGCTTGACGAAGTAGCTGAAATAAGGTATAATAACTACAGTGTTAAGATTTATTTAACACTCGTTTTGTTGTCTCCTTTCTTTTGTTCTACACATATTTATTTTCATCTGTTTATCTAAGACAAGCAGGGCTTTTGCCCTGCTTATTTTTTTGCACAAGGCCTGCACTCCCTTGTCGCGTTTTCGCTCGTAAACCCGATTACTTTTTTCAAGAACGTTACTTGTATATTGCTTACAGCGCAATGTGTGTGGGAAAATGTTCCCATTCATAATCTATCGTTGTAAGCTGACTCAATTAGTTGCTAATTAAGCATTACGAATTATACATTTAAAATATCGTTCAGCATCTGAAAAAGTAGTATACCAGTCCGTAGAGCGTAGCCGAAGTGCAACCGTAAAGCAGCACTGGTCCGGCTATAGTGAATATTTTAGCTCCTACACCGAGTATGGGACCTTCCGATCTTGCTTCTATGGCGCAGGAGCTTATAGCGTTGGAAAAGCCGGTGATAGGTACAAGAGTCCCTGCTCCTGCGTGCTTTGCAAGTCTCTGGTACCAGCCGAAGCCAGTGCATACTGCGCTTATGCCCACAAGGATTATGGAAGTCCATGTTCCTGCTTCCGTGCGGTCAAGTCCGTAGGCTTCAAGGAATGAAAGTATTATCTGCCCGGCTGTGCATATCGCCCCGCCAACTATAAACGCGGCGGTGATATTTACTCTGTAGTTTGATTTCGGTGAGACCTGCCGCGTCATATCGCTGTAAAGTTCCGGTGTTATCTTCATATCATCAGCTCCTTTGCAATAGTATCTGCGGTTATTATCTAATTATACGGAACATAATTTGAATTTGTTGTGTTAGCCATTAGTCAATTGTAGGGGCGGATATTAATATGATTTGTGCATTTTATCGAATGCTTGACTTCCTTTTCATAAACTTCAATGCAGGTGATGTAGGCTCTTAGGATTGCAGGAGTTTAAATTATGGCATTAAAGATAAAACAACACCTATGAGGCTGTTTCCTTCAGATATCCCAATAATCATATAAGCCATATTGTCTATTGACATAATACTATCAAATTGGTATAATTAGCATATCGCTTGATTTGCATCCATCTTTGTATGTATGAATTCAAGCGTAATATTTTTTTGAGGGCGTATATGAATCAAATTTTTATTTCAGATGTCCTGAGCGTAATATCTATCGATTAAGCTCATTCCAAATAAAGTGCAGAACCATTCTCATACACGATGTTTTGAAACATTTTGATCTTAGCAGTCTCTGAGAAGGCGTCCATATTGTCGAAACGGAGAGATATCATGAAGAAAAAAGGGTATAAAGTAATAAATAGTCCGTTGGACGGTTATGATTTCAGCTTTACTAAATGTCACGCGGCAGAGGTTGGGGCATATGGGATCGGATTCATCATCTTTATACTGCTCTGTACATTGTTAGTTTGCACTGTTGAGGACGACAATGGCTGGAGTGGACTTTACGAAAATATTTATATTCCTGTGGTTAGTTCAATCCCGTTGTTAATCCTCGGTCTAAGCATGACATTTAGGATCAGACGGGTAAAAAAAATCATTACAAATGGAAAAAAGACAGATGGTGAAGTAATTTCTTATCGTAGAATACACGTGACTCATGGTAAAAAAAGTCGTTTGATCAATCAACCAAATTATACCATTTTGAATGTCAGATTTCATGATAATGGTAATCATGAATGTGCCGTAGGAGTTGGCCGTAAGTTACCAGAAAAAGTACTTGCGTCTCCTTACTGTACAGTGTATATCTTTAATGATAAAGTATTTGTTGCTGGTTTCAACCTGAGAAAAAATGGTGCTCCTCAAATTGCTTTTGAGCTGAAAGAATAATCGTTCAATAATTTGTGACCGATAAATGGCATATAATATGCAAAAATAACATCTTTTAGTTCTATTCAGGTATTGGTTTAGTTTCCTTCGATAAATGAATCTTACATTACAAGGTGTCTTCTCTTTCAAAACTTTCTACAGTACTGTTTTTGAAGAGGGGACGCCTTCATTTTATTTTGCTGTTCTTAAAAAGATGCGAGCAACGACCAGAGGTGCTGTTTCTGAACTACGTCAAAGGAACAAAGCCCATTTGAAACCCATTCAAGATTTTTGCGTAATTATTGAGCTGTAAGATATGTGTAATAAACAGCATATTTTTATGTGATCAAGTTTACATGCGCCAACGCGGTTTGCGCCGTTGCTCAATCAGCGGCAAATTATGATTTATGGTAACATCTATCACTCTTTTGTGACATATACATTAATAAATGCCATGAAAAGAGGTGATTTGTTTGAAGACCCGGTCAGAGGGGAGAGCGGTAATGCTCGGAAATTACATAACCGAGAACAAGGCTACTGTCAGGGCTGCCGCAGGACATTTCGGCATTTCCAAGAGCACTGTCCATAAAGATGTCAGCGAGCGGCTTCAGTTGGAGGATCCCGAACTTTATGCGCGTGTGAAGGATATACTTGAAATTAACAAGCAGGAACGCCATATCCGCGGCGGTCTTGCCACAAAACGGAAGTACGAAGCTATTGCCGGTAGCGGCAAGGGAAGGTTTTACAGATAAAGGAAAAGCAGCACGTATGTATAATAGCGATACGTGCTGCTTTTGAATCATTCAAGTCCTGTCAGTTTTTTGAATTTAAGATAGAAATCGCTGACTGAGTTCCTGCCTGTAAGCATTGACTCGTCCACATAAGCTCCTATATACTTTCCGTCGCGGAAAACATAGTAATCTGTTCCGTCGCCATTTACAAGGTCTATCTTTACGCTTCCGCCGTCCTTGAGCTCAAACTCGGCTGACAGCGCCGGATCCTTGAGGTTGGGCTTGGCATCAGTGTCTGTACCAGAGTATTTGAGTATGGAGAATGAATTGTAGAAGTTGTTGAAGGCAAGGTATATCTCGGAGGAATTGAAATCAATGTCTTTTCCGTTGTAGGTACACTTCATCTCTTCAGTGTCGAGACTGCACTTGTCCTCGCTGCCTTGAAATTTAAAGGTGAATCCGCTTATATCGTAGTAGCCTTTTACAGTTTCGGACTGGAGGATATAATCATAAGGGAGCATCTGTGTGAAGCCTAGGTCTGACTTATAATAAAGCTCCACCTGTTCGCCGTCAACAAGCACAAAGCAGTAAGTAGGATCTTCGTCGTTTGCGCTTACAAGGAGGCGGTGCTCCTTGCCGTCGAGACCTTTTACCACAGCTTCGCCATAAGGTTTGTCAAAACCGTACTTTGAAAGGTCGGTCAGCTTTTCGTCCATCATTTCTTCTGCTTCAATACGGACGATATTATTGAATTCTGAGGTGACCTTTGTCTGGTCGAGAGTAAGGTCAGAATATTCGGATGGGAGAGACCATGTATCCTCAGTCTCGTTGTAGGTGAGTTCACAAAGTACCTTACCGTCCCTATAGGTGGTTACCTGTTTCAGGTCGTAGAGCGTATAGGGCAGGAGCTCCTTGTTTTTTATAAGGAGTCTGTCAAGCTTCAGCACACTTCCGTGCTGGGCGTCAATTGCGTATACGTTTTTCTTGCCGTCTACGGTAACGTAGTAGAATTCACTGGTGGGACTCTCGTTTCCTATGTAAATAGTATGAGTGCCCTTGGGCTCGGTTATCTCAACCTTATCAGGAGCGTCGAGTCCGTACATTTTCAGCTTGTCATCTGTTATCTCGCCATAGCTGTCGTTGGCTGTAAGGTTTGAGCAGTAGGTGCATACAAGCTGGCAGTAAGTCTGGTCAACGGCAAATTCGCCTGAATCCAGCACCCACTTTTCGCCGTCGAGCTTGCAGGTATAGGATTCGTCTCCTTTTGAGAAAACGAGCTGTGTTGGACTGTACGGGTCAAAGCTGAACAGAACGTTGTCATCAAGCTGCTCCTGTTCCTTCTGCTTGTCCTTATTTACCCTGTCCTTGAAAAACAGCATCGTGCCAACGGAGGCTCCTGCCATTACCAGAAGCACTATAAGCGCTAATATCTTTTTATTCATCAGGAATATCTCCTTTTCAGCCATACGATTACGCCGACGACTGCGATAAGTGCAGGGGCGATATAGAGCAGGGCGATAACGCCTGTTGCGTCCTTTGAGTCCTTGAATAACATGCTGTCGTACTTGTTTATCTTGTTGCCGATACCAAACTGTATCTCACTGTCATAGAGCCATGTATTTGTGAATACTGTAAGAGTTCTTGAACCACTGAGTGAAATGGTGTTCATCGTAGGATCGATAACAGAGGTGGTGCCTATGACTATGAGCTTGGCTCCGGTCTTCTTGTTGTAGGAGTAGTAACCGAAATCAAGGGGGATACCGCTGAGACGCTCGTCGGCTTCTGCGGCTGTGTTTTCGTCACCGCCCATTGATTTGCTGACAGTCGTGTATTCTCCGTCTGGATTTGCGATACTGCGTATGATAGAAGAACGTTCAAAATATGATGCTGCAGGGAAGGAGTCTTCGGGAATCTCTGTCATACTTCTCGGATAGGCTATGCCGGCAATGAACTTGCCTGCATCGACCTGCTGGTTGAGATCGGTGGTGAGATCCTCGGTGAGCTCTGCTCCTGCTTTTGCACCAGCAGGATATTCAACGCGGAAGAAGTTCTCACTCTGCTTGGAATCGGGATCCTCCAGCATATTTGCAGGAGTTGTCTCGGTAACGATATTGTAATCGAGGATAAGTCCGAACTGTTCCATAACAGCTTCGATATTTTCAAAACGTCCTTTTTTATCACAGGGGTCTATGAGGAAGGACATTGCACCGCCGTTGTCGGCATAAGCCAGCAGCAGCTCCTTTTCCTTGTCAGTGATATCCTCTGTAGGACCTGCAAGATAGATTATATTTGCGTTTCCAGGGATAGCTCCTGTCTCGTTAAGATCGAGCTCCTGCACGTCGTAGTTGTTGGTCTTAAGTACGGAAGCATATACGGAATAATTGGTATCGCTGCTGTCGTTTATGGAATTTTCACCGTGACCTGTAAGGAAGTATATGGTCGGCAGCGAGCCGCTGGCACATACGGATATGGCTGCGGAAATTAACTCCTCACCTGCGTACTGCCATGAGCCGTCAGAGCCGGTCTGGAATATCTTGTCCTTGCTGACCTTCTTGACGATGCCGTTGCATTTTACGAAGATATCGCCCTCGTATGTTCCGAGATATCCGTCCGGGTCAAGCTCTTTTGCCTTCTGTGGATCCTGGTTGGGACGGAAGCAGGTGAGAGTTATATTGTCGCGCTCTTCAAGCTGTGTCAGCGTATGGTAGAGCGGAAGATACTCGGAAGCCTCTGCGTCCCTGAAATATTTCAGGAGAGAGAGATAATAGATGTCTATGTGCTGGTCTGAGGTATCTTCAAGGAGCTTCTGCGTCTTTTCATTCAGTGTGTATTTCTTTGCCGGCGTCATATCGTAACCCTTGTCAAAGTAGCTGACGATAACATTTATTGGTATAAGTATCAGAATTATAAGAAGGGCGAGCACTATGGCAAAGGTGCCGGAAAGGTTGAATTTTTTCTTTTTCATGTCAGCTTACCCCCTGTTCCAGCGTCTTTTCTCGATAGAGATGTATGTCCATGCGAGAAGACAGATTACTGCTGAGCCGAAGAAAACTATATCCGAAAGACGGATTAAGCCCTCCGAGAAGTATGCAAACCTCGGCTGTGCAGCGAATGAATAGAGTACCGACTGGAGCTTCGGGAACTGTGAAATGAAGCCCGAGTTGGCAAAGTTGTCAACGAAGAGGAGAACGAACATTAGAAATTCTCCAATGATAGCGGCGAGTATGGAGTTCTCCGTGAAGGAGGATATGAGCATACCGAGAGCGATAGCCATTGTTCCCCAACAGAAGATGCCGATGTATGCGCATATAAGCTGGCTCATTACGACTTCGCCCTTTATTGAAGTGATTATCGGGAAGAACAGTGTACAGGCGAGCATGAATAAGTATACTGTAACGTTTGCAAGGAATTTTGCGATAACTATTTTTGCAACGCTTACAGGTGAGGTCATGAGCAACACTTCGGTGCCGTTTTTGCGCTCGTCAGCAAATGTCCTCATGGTGAGTATTGGGATAAGGAATATGGAATAGAGCACAACAGAATAGAACATCTCGGTAAATGAGAATACAAATCTGTTGGTGCCGTCTAAATGTGCGATAGCGCTTGCCATAGGCAGCGCGAACATCAACATGAAGAGAGCTGCGACAGCGTAAGCAAATGGAGTGTAGAAGAATGACTGTAGCTCCTTTTTATATATAGGAAACATATTTATTCATCCTCCTTTTCTTCGCTGCTTTCATCGTTTCCGACAGCTTCTTCACCGGCTTCTTCCGGCATTTCGTCAAGGAGCTCCTGGAGTCCGGACTTCTTTGCGGGACGGTTTATGAGCTCGATGAATACGTTTTCAAGATTTGGTTTGTCGGTGTATATCTCAAGTATGCCAATGCCGTTTCTGATACATTCGGACATAATAGAATTCATTATGCTGTCGGCTTCACCTTCAAGTTCAACGGTGAAGGAACAGATATCATTGCCCTCATCATCTGCTGCAAGTATTGACTTTACGCCATTTGTGAGCTCTATGACTGAAGCAGCCTTCGTTCTGTCGCCCTTGACCTTGATATGGAGTACAAGGGAGGAGGCAAAGGACTTTTCAAGGTTCTCTATAGTGTCCATAGCTCTTATATCGCCCTTGTTGATTATTACTACACGGTCGCATACTGCGCTTACCTCGCTGAGTATGTGAGAGCTGAAGATTACAGAGTGTCCCTGTTTGAGGCTCTTTATAAGAGCTCTTACCTCAGCTACCTGATTGGGGTCGAGACCGACGGTGGGCTCGTCAAGGATAAGGAACTTGGGGTCACCCAGCAGTGCCTGCGCAAAGCCCACACGCTGTTTGAAACCTTTTGAGAGATTGCGTATCAGCTTTCCCTCTACCTCCTTTATTTTCAGGAGCTTCATAACACGTTCGATCTCATCACCGCGCTTGCTCCTCGGTACCTTTTTGAGACCCGCGCAGAAGGAAAGGTACTCCTTTACCTTCATATCGGGATATACAGGTGGGATCTCAGGAAGATATCCGATATTACTCTTTGCCTTCACAGGCTCCTGTGTTATGTCAGAACCGCAGATATTAACAGTACCGTCGGACATTGGCAGATAACCTGCGATCATATTCATTGTCGTTGATTTTCCCGCTCCGTTGGGACCGAGAAAACCGAGTATCTCATTATCGTTTATTGTAAAGCTGATATGGTTCACGGCACGGTTGCTGCCGTAATACTTTGTAAGATTATCAATAGTGATCATGAGGCGCTCCTTTCCGATCTTGGATCGTTTATTTCAGGTAAAAGCAGGTGCAGTTACCTCAGTATAGCATACTGTTTTATTATCGCAGAATAATATTAACACAAGATGAATAAACTGTGAATAAAAAGTTAATTCAACCTTGCGGCGTGAAATAATTCTATCCTCGTAAAAGTACAGTGACGGGTAAATATTATAGCTATTGTGTGAGGATTTTGTGTGGAAAAATTGAGGAAGAGATGAATGTTGAAGCTTTTTGTTTTGAAATGAAACATGTTCATATATCGTTAATACATGAGGATTTACAGATAAATGTTCAGTAGCTAAAATGCACAAAAAAGGATTTGCTATTGTGTGCATTGCACCAAAAATGAGTTGGACCAAATGTGAAAACAATATAAACTGTTGACACAAATTAAAAGGTGGGCTATAATGATTTTGAAAATAGTTTGAGAATTGTGTGCAGTCTGCGTGAAAATGCACACAGTGTACGAAGTATTTTCGTATGCGCTCCCGAAATTAAGCCTTTTGGGAGCAGTTATCCATTTTTAAACCTATATTATTACGAGAGGGGTAAAAACAAATGATAAGCAAAAAGAATAAGGCTCTCGCAGCCAGCGTTCTCGCTGCAGCAATGTCTGCATCCGCTGTTATTCCTTCGATGGCTTCTGCTGCAACACAGTCGTCTTATGCTAAGGAATCAACTTACGCAGATATGTTCGCTTCACTTTATGAGGACGTTGTGACCAACGGTCAGACAAACGGCTACCTCAGCAAGCAGACAAACGGTTCAGGTTTTGGTATTCCTTACCATTCAGTAGAGACATTCATCGTAGAGGCTCCTGACTATGGTCACGAGACAACTTCTGAGGCTATGTCTTACATCGTTTGGATGGCAGCTATGCACGATGTTCTCGCTGCTAACAACACTATTTCAGGCTCCAAGGGTGACCTTGCAAAGGCTTGGAACACAATGGAGGCTATGATCCCTGGTTGGTCAAAGGCTTCAGGCAGAGATACAGAGATCAAGTACAGCTCAATCTGGTCACAGAGCAACGGACTCAAGGCTGATACCGCAGAAGAGTGCGACAAGCCTGAGGATTATCCGTCAAAGCAGCCCGGCGTTGACGCTATTAACCCAATCTATGACACATTCAAGGCTGCATACAGCAGCGATAATGGATATTACCTTATGAACTGGCTCGCTGACGTTGACGACTGGTACGGCTTCAGCAAGGGCACAAAGGGCGAAGGTAAGTTCACATTCATCAACACCTTCCAGAGAGGTGAGCAGGAGTCTTGTTTCGAGACAGTTCCGGCTCCTTGTCTTGAAGAGCTTAAGTGGGGTATGGAGAGCAGCGATAAGGATAACGGTAACGGTATCAAGGCTATCTTCAATGGTAAGGACAAGGTTCCTTCACAGTACTCCTTCACAAACGCTCCTGACGCTGAGGATCGTTGTATCCAGGCTGTACACTTTGCAAATATGTACAACGCAGGCGACTCAAGCGTTTCTGCTCTCGCTGGTAAGATGGGTGACCAGTGCCGTAACGATATGTTTGATAAGTATTATAAGGCTATCGCTAAGGATACAAAGCTCACTTCTTCATCAGCTGGTATGGATTCCAAGCACTACCTCATGTCATGGTACACTGCTTGGGGCGGAGCTCTCAGCGCAAGCTACGGCGATTACGGCTGGGCTTGGCAGATCGGCTGCTCGCACTCACATCAGTTCTATCAGAATCCTCTTGCTGCTTACGCTCTCCTCTATGATAGCGATATCAATTCAGGAATGAAGGGCAAGGATGCTGATACAGACTATAAGGAGTCTCTCAAGAGACAGATCGAAATGTATCAGTGGCTCCAGTCTCAGGAAGGTCCTTTCGCAGGCGGCTGTACAAACAGCTGGAGAGGACGTTATGAGGAGTATCCTTCAGGCCACGCTACATTCTATGATATGGCTTATGTTCCTCATCCTGTATACGCAGATCCTGGTTCAAACCACTGGATCGGTAACCAGGTATGGTCAACACAGCGTCTTGCTGAGCTCTACTACTATGTAGTAACTAACGGCGACAAGTCCGGTCAGAAGTACGGCGGACTCGATCTTGAGACAGCTCTCGATAAGCTCCTTGAGAGATGGATCGGCTGGTTCGAGGAGAACACCAAGTTCAACTATGAGGACGAGTACGGCGTAGAGCATTCTTATGTTATTCCTTCAACCCTTGACTGGGGTTCAAGCGATACAGATTACAGCTGCACACCTGACACATGGACCGGTACATACAGCGAGTCTGCTAATAAGAACCTCCACTGCACAATCGGTGGTTACGGACAGGGAGACGTTGGATGCGTATCCTCACTCTGTAATACACTTATCTACTATGCAAAGGCTAAGGGCGTTGACGCTTCATTCTCGGAAACAGAAGGTACTTCAGTTGCTGAAAAGGCACTCTACCTTGCAAACAGACTTCTCTCATATCAGTACAATGAGGCACGTGACGAGATCGGTCTTACATTCACAGACTGCAATCCCAGCCTGAAGAGAGTATTTGAGCAGGAAGTTTATATTCCGGATTACTACAGCGGCGAAATGCCTGATGGATCCAAGCTTGAGCCCGGCGCTACATTCTCATCTATCCGTAAGAGCTACGAGAAGGATACTATGTGGCAGGAATGCCAGAAGTACTGGAAGGGCGAAGGCACAGACAACAACGGAGACGGTAAGGTTGACGTTGCTGACTATCAGTTCCAGTATCACAGATTCTGGCACGCTGGTGATGCTGTTGTTTCCTATGGTACAATGGCACTTCTCTTCCCTGAGGTTAAGCCTCTCCCGATTGGTCCTATTGAAACAACAACAACAACAACTACTACT
>JAGCWY010000010.1 GCA_017961625.1 Ruminococcus sp.
CAGGCTCAGCGTGATAACGTAGGCTTACAGAACCAGCTCAACATGACAAATCTCGCAGCTTCACAGACAGCTCAGACTTCGGACATCATCAACGGCGTATATAATCGCCTTTCACAGTGCCCAGTCGGCAGCACACCTGTTTATGGAAATCAGCCGATATTCACATGTCCGGTAAACAACAATAACAACAACGGCTGCGGCTGTGGTTGTGGATCCTTTTAAGGCGGTGTAGTATGGCAGCGGAATATCTTGCTAATGCGGAGCAGCTTGTAACGCTGAACTCTCCGATAAACTTCACTGCATCTATCCCTTGCCGCAGAGGTTTTATATACCATGAGGACGAAACAGGGATTTTTATTCTGCGTGGCATTACAGATCAGTGTTTTGCAACTTACCAGGTGACCTTCAACGGCAATATAGCACTTCCAGAAGATGCTGAGGACGTTGTTCCGATTGCAATAGCAATTACAGTAAACGGTGAACCTCGACCAACAAGCAGGGCAATATTCACACCTGCGGCCGTTGACGAGTTCGGTAACGTGACGAGCACGGCAATTATTAGAGTTCCTAAGGGCTGCTGCTTCTCACTCTCAGTTGAAGCGGTTCCAGCTACAACGGATCCGACGGTAACACCTGCTCCGGTCATTAATGTTCAGAACGCTAACCTTGTAATCAACCGCATCGCCTGAAAGGAGGATAATGATGAATAAAGAACTTGATACATTATACGAGCTTTGCGAGACCATTAACATGGAGCTTGAAAGCTGTAATGAGAAGATCAGACACGCCAACGGCAAGCTCACCGGCTCCGATGTAGAATATCTGGACCAGTTAACTCACACGCTTAAGAGCATTAAAGCTGTAATTGCTATGATTGAAGCGCAGGACAGTGGCTATTCAGGTCACTTCTGGGACGGACGTTATTATTTTGACGGCGGCACTTCTATGGAAGGCAGCTCTAACCGTGGATCATACGGCAATAGCTCTTATGAGGGCGCATCTGGCAGAGGCTCTTATGAGGGCGGCTCTTATGGTCGTGGTCCTTATGCTAACCGTGACCGTATGGGAAGATATGCTGAGCGTAGAGGGTACAGCAGAGCAGATGCCAATGAGGACTTCAAGCGTGAACTTGAAGAAGCTATGGCAAAGGCTCCCGATGAGCAGTCCAGGAAGAAGATTGAAAAGCTCATGGAAGAAATGAAATAAAGTTAGACTATATTATAATAAGTAGGAAAAAAGAGCTTTATTTCTATGCGGTACTGTAACCGGTACTGTAATACACAAAAACTTTTCAAAACTTGCCAAAACTCACGGCAACAGGATATAAAAATAACCTCGGAGAATATCGCTATTCTTCGAGGTTTTTTCTTGATATGGCGCGGATTGAGAGATTTGAACTCTCGCGCCGGTTTCCCGACCTACTCCCTTAGCAGGGGTGCAAATAATGCCGTAATATAGCCAAAAACACGGCATAATACTGTAATAGAGCTGTAATTCGTTTGAAAAATTCTGATTTTTAAATTATTTTCTGGGGCGTTAAAGGGGAATAAACAAAAACCCCAGTTAAAGTGGTTTTTGTAGATATACCGTATAACTGCTTTATAAAATACTGTAATGATAAAAGTTACAGTATTAAAGAATTATTCATATTATTAGAGCCTATTTACCTCTGTAAGTCTATCCTGTATCGACAAATGCGTATATTCAAGTGTTGTATCATAGTCCTCGTGGCCTGCCAGCTCCTGCAGCATCGCAGGTGATACCTTTAAGGCAGTGAGGTTTGTAATGTAAGTGTGTCGGCAGCAATACGGCGTTAATGCTTCATTTATGTGCAAATCTGCACGTTTTTGCTTCCAATCGTCGTAAAAATCATCAGAAAAGGGGTAAAAAAGTAATAAATCACGCTTAGAATGCTCCAAAAGGTAGTTTATTACTGGTTTTATCCTGTCTGGAAGTATGATCTTACGCTTCTTTCCTTTGGTGGTCTTTATACCACCTGTCATGTAATGCTCACTCAGATGCACGTTCTCGGTGCGTATAGTAAGCAGCTCACCGGGACGGATACCTGTATACATCATGGTCAGTATGCCTGCCACAATGCCGCTGGGCGTGCTCTGGAAGTCCTTCCACAGCTTTGCCTTATCTTCAGGACTGAATATCTGACGTTCAGAAGTCTCCAGCTTAGGCAGCTTCAGATACTCGGTGCGGTTCTTATCGGTGTAATCGTCTCGGATCGCTATCTTGTACAAGTGAGACAGCAAGGTCTTAATATCTCGCCGGGTGTAGTATGACGGAGCTGCGTTATCAATCAGCTCCTGCAGCTCCGGAACGGAGAAGGAGTCAATGTTTCTGTACTCTACCTCGGACTTAATTTTTTTCCAGGCTATTCGGTAAGCGGTCTGTTTTGATGCGCTCAGGCTGCTCAGATCATTCTGGAACAGCTCCCAAAGCTCCGAGAGTGTTATTACCTTACTCTTTTCGGAGGGGCTGTATAGGCTCTGGATGTAATTCACAGCGTCTCTTTTTGTCTTGAAGCCATACTTTTGAGCCGTTTTCCGCTTCTTTTTACCGTCCTGGACGTAATAACCGAGCGTGACCTGCACTGCCCACGTTCCTGAGGGCCGTTTATATACGGTTCCTTGACCGTTTCCACGCTTCTTGGTACCTCTGGCAGGCATTACCTGCTTAGCTCCGCAGATGTTGCAGAAGTTACTGCTCTCTGGGATCTCGGCACCGCATTTTATGCAGTTCAAGCTGCTTCACCTCGTTATAGTCATAGTATCGGTATCATAAGATTCTAAAGCCTTACTACTCATTTCAGCAGCAAATTCAATATGCATCTTAAATTCAATAATGTTTGCTCTTGTAATGTTTTCATCTTGAAGCCGACTATTCATAATCGTCATATAATTAGAAAAAGTTTGTTTTGCTTCTATTATCGGACTATAGCTTTGTTCTATTGATACTCCATTAATTGAAAAACTTTCTAAATTACCTCTTAAATAGTTATCATTCTTGTTTTCAATAGTTAAATAAAGCCGCTGAACAGTCTTTAAGCTTTCATATCTGTTAAATGTGATAGTACAGTTATCATCTTCATAAAGGACTTCATTTACTGTTTCAGGCTCGGTCGCAGGCGGTATCTCTGCTTCTGTTGTGAGCTCAGCTGTAGCAGCTTCTGTTGCTGCCGTTTTTACTGGCTGCTCAATTTTATTGTTATTTGAGCATGAAACCAATGAAATAAACGCTAAACATGCAATTATAGCCTTTTTCATAACACATCCCCCTTGCATTATTTATTCGGTTGTAGACGTATCCCCCTTAAAAAGATACTTATCCATTAACTGTTCGAGCATTTTGTCTTTCTTTTCTACGCTGATGTCGAGCCGCTTAAGCTGAGCATTCAAATCTTCGATTCTACGTTCATACATGGCTTTCCTTTCGGCATAGATTTCCTTTTGTTCTTCCATTTTAACCATAAGAAATTCAATTTGCTTGTTCTTCTCTCGAATTATCCGTTTAAGAGTGGCTTCATCGTTGACCTCGCTCTGATCTCCGTAGATGTCCAGGAGCACGTCCGCAAGAGGAGCAAGCGTGTCTTGATAGCGGAAGGACTTTTCTTCGGATCCTTCTGCGAATATCTTCTTAAGAGTACCTTCGGAAACAAATTGACCTTGATCTTCGAGCAGGTCCATAATTTTCTTGATTGAAAGATTCTGCTCCTGCTTGATCTTTTTTAGTTTAATAATTGTCGATTTTTTAAGCTTTTCCAGCTCCATGTTAAATCACTCCTTTAACTTTGGTATATTTTTGGTATAAAAAGTTATACCAAATAATGTACCGAAAATGTCTTGCAAATATATCTACCATTTTGATATACTTAGTACATGAACAGCGGTCCTGTTCGACAAAAGCCGCCAAAATTCACCACAATCACGATATATACATACCTTCAAACAATTACATATATACCACAGTCTCAGCATTGGCGGCTTATATTTTTTATTTAAGGGTGATTAAGATGAATGAAAGAAACATGACTAAAGCAGAAGTTATTGACAAAATAATCGATGTCCTTATTCAGCTTGGCCGAGTTGCTTCTCCTGCAGAGTACGAGTCAGCTGATCCAGAACTGAAAGCAGCTCCTGCACGGACATCTGCTCAAAAACAACCTTCCATTCTTCTATAGAAGCCAGCTGAGGAAGCGGCATTTCATCTTTACCTAACAAAAAGTTGATAGTGCAGCCAAAGTACTGTGCTATCTTTGCAAGCGTTGGGGTGCTGGGTACTACTCCGTTTTTCCAGTTGGTTACTGATCCGGAAGAAATTCCAAGTTCATTTGCAACGGCATTTGGTGTCTTACCAATGCTTTTACAAAAGTTATAATATTTATTCCAAAACATATAATACTCCTTCCGTTAGTTTTGTTAAGCTGTCCAGAGTGGGCAGCTTTATTTTTTTGCACAAAAAATAGATAGACTATTTGTGCAAAGCAACAAAAATCTCATTGAAATGAGATTTAAGTATTGATTATCTCATTCGACTGAGATATAATATAGTTAAGCTATAAAGCGAGGGAAAAATAAAAATCATTGGTGGATGATTTCCATTAAAGCGTATAACTTTATGTACTTCCATTATACGCTTTTTTGGTTCCCTTGTCAATAGTTAAACTATATTAAAGGGAGATGATGAACTTATGACATTTGCCGAAAGGCTCAAACAGCTCAGGCTCGAAAAAGGCTACACTCAGGAAGAGCTTGCAAAGCTCGTCAACGTGTCACAGCCTTCTTATTGGGCCTACGAGAACAAAGACGTAATTCCCTATAAGAACACACAGATTCAGCTCGCTAAGGTTCTTGGCGTAACTGTCGAAGAGCTGATGAACGGCGAAGAAAGGAGCAGGTGATCTTATGACAATGCAGGAGATCAGAAGCAGCACAAAGGACTGCTTAATTCCTTCGGACATTGCCGAAGTGCTCGGCTGCGATAAGTACCGCATCAATCTTCAGGTGAAGCAAGACAAGGAGCTCGGAACCAACTCATTTCCGTTTCCAACGATCTTGATAGGTTCCAGGGTAAAAATACCAAGATTAGCTTTTTTGAAGGCTATGGGTGAAAATGTGTAGAAGGAGAAAGAGAAAATGGAGACACTGGCAGTTATTCTCATTATATTCCTGCTTTTAGTGGAAGTCTACTGCGGTACATGGCTGTATTCTTATTTTAAGCGACGTTCTCAAGAACGTGCAGAAGCAAGGAGAGCAGCTACACGTCCAAGGATATATAAGGAAGTCCACGACAAATGGGAAATCGAAAGAAACAGGAGAAAGCTTTGGAGCTCGATTGAAAAGTAAGGGGTGATAATAATGCTATTAACAGACATTGACGGCGTTGTTTTTGAAATCGACTACAAGATGGTCAAAAATCTCAGAACTCGCAAAAAAACCGACGGCAACTTTACTGAAGTCGAAACCGTTATGAAAGATTACTTGCAGGTGCTTGAATCTCCTGCAGAGATAATAGCGATTATCGACAGGGAGAAAAGTCATGCAGGAGAGAAATGAATCTACAATGCTAAAGGCTGGAAGGCTTCTCTTACGGCTTTATCTCATGCGGAGAATGGATTTCTTTCATATGACTGTCGATGATATCCTGGCAAAAGCAACAGACGAAGAAATCGATTATTATTACTACATGATATGCGTAAGGCGGTGATGATATGGGACGGTGTTGTACTAACTGTGGATATGGCTTTTATAACGGTGAAGCCTATTATGCCATAGGCGATGATGAGCTCTGCGAGGATTGCCTTAACGATTGCAAACGCATATTCGATATTGACGAAACGAGACCGAGCGTGACTGGGATCTTGAACGAAAGTCACGGATAGAAAGGGAGATACCTGATGTCAGAGAAGATGCTGAATGAATTAGCAAATTGTAAGATCTGCGGCAAAACTGTTTTCTGGGGTGAACTTATATGGTTACATGGCAGATGTATGTGTCCGAAATGCTATGAGGAAGCCAAAGAGAAGGAGCGGAACGATGATTATCAAGCTGAACACTCGTGAGGAATGGCTGAAAGTCAGGCAGTCACAGGGAATCGGCGGTTCAGAAGCAGGCGCGGTTCTCGGAGTCAATAAGTATCAGAGCAATGTCGACCTCTGGGAGCTCAAGACCGGCAGACGTGAAGCTCCGGACCTGTCAGACAATGCAGCGGTCCAGTTCGGCAAGTTTGCAGAGCCGCACCTTCGGGAGCTGTTCAAGCAAGACTACCCTGAGTACATTGTTGACTATCATGAGTTCGATATTTACGTCAATGACCAGTATCCGTTTATATTTGCTACCTTAGACGGTGAGCTCACAGCTCTGGACGGCTCAAGGGGAATTCTGGAAATAAAGACTACTACCATTCAAAACAGAATGCAATGGGATGAATGGGACGGAAGGATTCCTGACAGCTATTATGCACAGTGCCTTCACCAACTGGCGGCTACTGGCTGGGATTTTGTTATCCTTAAAGCTTATATCCGCTATCATGTGGACGGTGAAGTACGTGTGACAATTCGACATTACAGAATTGACAGAAAGGACGTAAAATCAGAAATAAACTATCTGATTGCAAGAGAAAACAAGTTCTGGCAGGACGTTCAAAATGACAGATGTCCAAATTTGATACTGCCTGCAATATAATTAGGAGGTAAATTATGGAATTACAGTTAAAAACGGCGGAAATCAACTTACCGCAGGAAATTGCAAACCTTGAAGCCCTTAAGGCTGAGCTGGCTCCGAAGCTCGAATACTACAACAACCTTGTTGTTACAGCTGACAGCATTAAGGCCGCTAAGAACGACAAAGCCAATCTGAACAAGCTCAAGACTGCTATCGAAGATCAGCGCAAGGCCGCAAAAAGACAGTATCTCGAACCTTACAACATTCTGGAAGCCCAGTGCAAGGAAGTGACAGCTCTCATTGATGCACCTATCGAAGCTATTGACAAGCAGCTGAAGGTATTTGATGAAATCGAGAAGAACGAGAAGTTCACGGAACTGAATTCAGCGTTTGCTGCATTTGAAGCTCCTGACTGGATTACGATCAATGATGTTCTCAATCCCAAGTGGGAGAACAAGACACAGAAGGCCGATGCTCTTAAAACCGAAATGAAAGCCAACATTGACAAGCTGCTGTCCGATTATGCTCAGCTCGAAAAGCTTTATGAGAACTTTCCACACCTTCTGGCTATTCTGGATATGTTTAAGAATGAGAAGGATTTCTCACAGACTATGGTATACGCTAAGAAGCTGGAATATGAGTACAACAGGGAGCAGGAACTGAAAGCACAGCTTTTAAAGGTTGCACAGGAAGCTCAGAACGAGCCAGAAGCGGCTGCACCTGCAAATGATGTAATTACACCAGAGCCAGAGCAGACCGCTGCTCCTGTTGAATCTGAGCAGGCTCAGAAGATAATAATAGGCCGCTTTGAAGTGGCAGGCACAGCAGAGCAGATCAAGGCACTCGGTAACTTTATGAAGTCAAACGGTATTAAGTTTTCAATTATTAAAGATTAAGGAGAGATTATTATGGCAGTTAAGAATCAGATCGCAAAGCAGGAGCAGAAGCCAAAGTTTTCGGCTGTTATCAGCTCCGACGGATACAAGCGTCTTATAAACAACACTCTCGGCACACCTCAGCGAGCAGCTCGATTTGTGACGGCAATCACATCGGCGGTCAGCACAAATCCTGCTCTTTCCGAATGTGAGCCTGCGACAATCGTTTCAGCTGGACTCCTGGGCGAGGGCTTGAACCTTTCACCTTCACCTCAGCTCGGACAGTATTATCTGGTACCATTTAACGACAGAAAGAACGGTCGCAAGGTTGCACAGTTTCAGCTCGGCTACAAGGGTTACATACAGCTTGCTATACGCAGCGGCCAGTATAAGAAGCTGAACGTGCTGCCAATCAAGGAAGGCGAGCTCGTTTCCTTCAATCCTCTGGACGAAGACATTGAAGTAAACCTCATCGAGAACGAAGCAGAACGTGAGAACGCTCCGACAATCGGCTATTATGCAATGTTTGAATACACCAACGGCTTCAAGAAGGCAATCTATTGGAGCAAAGCCAAAATGGAGAGCCACGCTGAAAAATACAGCATGGGATATAAGGCACGCAAGGGCTATACATTCTGGGAGAAGGACTTTGATGCAATGGCTTGTAAGACAATGCTCCGTCAGCTGATCAGCAAGTGGGGTATTATGAGCATCGAGATGCAGAAGGCCCTTGAGAATGATATGGGCGTTATCAATACAAACGGTTCAGTTGACTATGTTGATACACCAACCGAAGACGAGCCAACAGTTGAAGCAACTGCGGCTGTAGTTGAAGAACCGGTTGAAGTATCAGTTGAAGAAATCCCACCGGAGCAGGCTCCGGCAGATGAATTTGCCGACCTGATGAACGGCTAATGGTATGTGATTACTTTATCGTTCCCGGAGAGCCAGTCGCAAAGGGCAGACCGAAGTTTGTACAGCGTGGCGGCTTCACAAGAGCGATAACACCAGAAAAGACCGTAAGCTTTGAGAACCTTGTCAAGCTAATGTTCAAGCAGCAGTGCCCGACAGCTGTTCCTTTTGAGAAGGACGTGCCTTTGAGAGTGCGGATAACATCATTTTTTACTATTCCGAAGTCAGTCAGCAAGAAGAAGCGGCAGGACATGATTGAGCGCCGGATCCGTCCGACCAAGAAGCCAGACTGTGACAACCTTGCAAAGGCTATATGTGATGCACTTAACGGAATAGCTTACTATGATGATTCTCAGGTCGTTGAGCTGGTTCTCGATAAGTTCTACGGCGAAAGCCCAGAGACATGGGTAACAATTCAAAAGATTGGAAGTGAAGACTTATAAACAAGATAGTTTTAATGGGCCGTTTGACTGCGGATCCTGAGCTGCGGCAGACTCAGAGCGGAATAGCTTCCTGCCGTTTCATAGTCGCAGCCAACCGCAAGTATAAGAATGAGCAGACAGGCGAGTATGATGCAGATTTTATCACCTGCGTGGCTTGGCGACAGACAGCCGAGTTCATTTCTCGGTACTTCTCAAAGGGTAAAATGATAGCTCTGGAAGGAACGCTTCGCACCGGCAGCTATCAGGACCGCAATCATGATGATGTGACACACTACACGACAGACGTTATGGTTGACAACGTTGAGTTCTGCGGTGATAAGGGCGGCAGCAACAGCGGACAGGCTCCTGCTGCGCAAACGCAGCAAAAGTCAGCTCAGAGCGTTGTAAACGCAGCAGCGGCTGCAGGTGTTCAGACCAGCCAAGATTATGATCTTAGCGAATTTGAAGAAATAATAAGTGACGGCGACGTTCCGTTCTAAGGCGGTGGGGATATGGCAGGAAGAAAAAGCTTAATCATATTCTGCGACAGGTTGAAAGAGCTGGAAATGCTCAGTGATGAACAGGTCGGCAGGCTTTTTCGAGCTTTAATAAAATATGCATCGACAGGGGAAGTGCTTCAAGATAATGAAGAAATCGCAGTGAAGCTCATATTCAGTGTCATGAAGAGTGCTATTGATGAGAATAACGAAAAGTTTGAAAAGCGCTGCGAAAAGAACCGCCAAATTGCTAAAGAGCGAGAAGAAAAGCGACGTGCTGAACGTGAACAAAATAACACGAACGTGAACGAACGTGCACGAACGTTCACCAAAAGCACCGAGACTGAGACTG
>JAGCWY010000111.1 GCA_017961625.1 Ruminococcus sp.
AAAACTTTGTAAGCGGTACATAGTGAGTACCTCGATTTTATAACCTTTTTGTGTGATAATGGTATACATCCCATATTTTAAGTTTGCAAAGTTGAAAAAGTGTGTTCACACTTTTCACACTTTGCACACCAGGAGGCATACCATGAATGATACTAAACTTGCAACCAAAACGCTCCGCATGCAATACTGGGCTGAGATCATCCAGGACCGTACCACCAGTGGTAAGAATGTTATACAGTATTGTCAGGAACATGGCATTTCTAAAAATGCATATTTTTACTGGCTTAAAAAGATAAAGAACGCCGCACTTGAATCTGCTGGTATCGACTTTTTTGAACTGCCTGACCCGGACAGAATACAGAAAAAGCCAAACAATGTTAATGATTTTGACACTGAGGCTGTTGTTTCTGTAGGAAACGTGAGCATTTCCATCAATTCACATACCTCAAAAACACTTCTCGCCTCCATACTGGAGGTGGCATCCTGTGTTAAATGATGCTTCCGGGTTTGCAAGTGTCATCATTGCGGCCGGATACACCGATATGCGGCGCGGGATAGAAGGCCTGGCTACCATAATCCGATACAAGTATAAGCTTGACCCATATCAGAAAAACACCCTGTTCCTGTTCTGCGGTAAAAGATCTGACCGTATCAAGGGACTGCTCTGGGAAGGGGATGGTTTCCTTCTCTTATACAAACGGCTTGATGTCGGCGCATTCAGATGGCCGAGGTCTGCTGACGAAGCGATGCTGATCACTCCTGAACAATACCGGATGCTTATGCAGGGATTTGAGATTGTAGCGAAACATCCCATCTCGGAGATCACACCGCCATCCGAGATTGCATAATCTTTTGTGCAAAACGTAGAAATTTCAAGCACTTTTAGGCATGGCAAAAACATTGCATTTCAACTTTTGCAAAGCTGCCTATAACTATCGCAGCAGTCCACTGTTTTGGTATCAGCAGCCTTAAACAGTACGGTTTTCTCTTGAGATACCCTGCTAAAACACCCTGAATACAAGGGCTGTGAGCGGTTTTATCCATAGGCAGAATGACGAAACCGCCGATTCTATAGATTTGTCATTGCCAACGTTTTATAGTATAATAGTCCCATAAGGAAAGGGGCATTATAACTATGAAAAACTTGACTGCCGACCAACTTAATAATCTCGACCATGAGGCTCTGGTAAACATGATCCTGTCACAACAGGAGGAGATTTCCAAACTTGACCACACCCTCCAGCTCTTCATGGAAGAAGTGGCAGATGCAAAACGCCACCGCTTTGGCCGGTCGACAGAAAGTTTTGAACCTGACGGACAGATATCCTTCCGTGAGATAGACGGCGAGTTCGTATTTTTTAATGAGACCGAAGCAGTCTGTGACGAAGAAACAGAAGAAACACCTGCCCCCAGGATAAAACCCAGACGTCCTTCCGGTAAAAAGGAGGACGACCTCCGTAATCTCAAAGTGATCAAAACAACGCCTTACTACATGAACACTGAAGAACTCGAAAGTACTTTCGGAAACGAAGGATATAAACAGCTTCCGGACGAGATACTTCAGAGGTATTACTTTGTTCCTGCAAAAGTAGGCATTGAAGAGATACATGTCGGCGTATACGCCGGAAAGAAAAGCGAGAAAGTCGTTAAGGCCAAGTTCCCTGCATATCTTATGAGAAACTGCCTTAATTCACCTTCGCTCGAATCCGGCATAATAAATGCCAAGTTCTTAAACTCGATGACTTATTACAGGATCGAGAAACAGCTCCAGGCTGACGGTATAAATGTCACCCGTCAGGAAATGGCACGCTGGACCATTGCAACATCAGAGAGATATCTCTCTATCATATATGACTGCCTTCATAAGAGGATGTATGATTATCATGTGCTTCATGCAGATGAAACTCCGGTCCTTGTGAGCAAGGATGGAAGGCCTGCAGGCTCAAAGAGCTACATGTGGGTCTACAAAACCGGGCATCTGTATGAACATCCGATCGTCCTCTATGAGTATCAGAAGACCCGGAATACGAGCCACCCGAGGGAATTCCTCAAAGACTTTTCAGGTGTGTGCATGACTGATGGATATCAGGTATACCACACCTTGGAAAAAGAACGTGAGGATCTGACAATAGCCGGATGCTGGGCACATACGAGGCGCAGGTTTGATGAGGCGCTAAAGGCTATGCCCAGAGGTTCCCAGAAGGGAAGCCTTGCTTACAAGGCTCTGGCTATGATACAGGCCATATATAATACAGACAATCCTCTGAAAGAGCTTCCTCCGGATGAACGGAAGGAAAGACGGCAGCTAGCTGTCAGGCCTCTTGTAGAGGCTTACTTTGCGTGGTGCCGTGAGAACGAAGGCCGCATATCCAAAAAGAACAAGACAGGTGAAGGCATCTCGTACTCACTGAATCAGGAGAAATATCTGAAGGTATTTCTTGATGATCCGTATGTGCCTCTCGATAACAACAGCGCTGAACAGTCTATAAGGAACTTCTGTATCGGTAAGAAGAACTTTGTTATGATAGACACTATATCAGGTGCAAAAGCCAGTGCTGTGATCTACAGCATAGTAGAAACCGCCAAGGCTAATAACCTGAATGTTTATGAATATATAAAACACCTGCTTACTGAAATCCCGAACCACATGGATGATAAGAATCTGGATTTCTGTGAGGAGCTGCTTCCCTGGTCAGATAACCTGCCCGAGGAATGCAAAAGGAAAAAATAAACCTAAACCTAGCCGCCGTAAGGCGGCTTGAATTTCAGAC
>JAGCWY010000112.1 GCA_017961625.1 Ruminococcus sp.
TGCTTGTTCGTTATACCCTGTTTATGGGGAATTTGAGAAGTTTTCAACAATTAACATGGAAAAAACAGTTGCCCCTTCAAATTTTTCTTGAAGAGGCAACTGTGTTGTTTTGGTGGGCTGTTTTTTTACAGCCCCTTTTTATTATTCTATCGGAAGTGATGTTACAAGATGGAGCAGATAACGCTGTATAGCAAGTGCATCATTTGAAGTGATACCGTTTCCGCCCTCAACATCTCCATTTGTAGTGCCCTGCTCTGTGATGTGACGTGAGTCACTGCCATTTACGCCGTACTTATTCGGGTTAGCCAGCGCCTGCATAATGAGGACTGCATCAGACAGGTCAACTATACTGTCACAATTAGTGTCGCCTGCCATTCCCTGTACAGGAGGTTGAGTAGTCGTCGTAGTAGTTGTTGTTGTAGTTGTAGTCGTAGTAGTTGTAGTAGTGGTCGTGGTAGTTTCTTTTACCCTTTCCTTTACGAATACCGTATAGTTCATGCAGGCTCCACTCATGCCGTTTGTACCAAGAGTAAGCGAATCACCTGCGTTTACTTCTATAGCGTAAACGTCAAAGGGTCTTATCTCCTCGCTGTCGTTTATCTCCACTATCTCCCTCAGCCTTGTAAATTTGCCGAGCCATGATGGAGGAGTTGTAACTCTCTCGTCAAGAGCCACATATACCGTGATATCCTTGGCTGCTGTGAGCACTGCAAGGTCGGAATCCGTATTCTTTGAGTTGCAGGCTGTGAGTATATGCTCGCCGCCGAGTATATCTGAGGTAACAGAGGCGATAACGTGCTCGCGGTCGCTGAAAGCCTTGTCACCTATTGCAAAGCTCTCTGCAATGGACCACTGTGAGCCGTAGCTCGCGTCAAGAACACCAAGTCTTGTGATAAGCGGACTTCTGATGTACTCGTCATATCTCGGAGGAACATCGCTGCCCTCGGAAACTGTTCCCACATTGTAAGTCTTGTTCTGCATTCTTCCGGCATAAGCGATAACATCTGACTTTGCCGTATCTGCCGAGGTCACGCTATAGCTGCTGTATATCTTCGAAGAATCAGTATCGAAGTTGTCGTAGCCGTCGCCGCCACCCTGAAGATTGTTTATGTATGCCTTGTCATTGCGCGAGTTAACTGTCTGATAGGCAAGAGAACTGCCCATATTGCAGCTCACGAACTTGTCGCCGTAGGACTTGATAGTGCCGGAGTACTGGTCGTTGCCCATATTCACAGCGTCAAGGGGCAGATTTGTGTTCTCATAGTAGTTGGCTTCGGAGAATACCTTTGAATTATAGGAAGCTCCGATACCGTACTGCTTGTTGTTATAAAAGTAGTTGTTATAGCTGTGAACGTGCGCATTTCTTGCACGGGGATTACGGGACTCGGTATTATTGAACCAGTTGTGGTGGTAGGTTATCCAGTCCTGCTGATGACTTGTAGAACCACCTACAAGAGAGGTCTTGTGAGCGTCCTTGAAGATATTATAGGATACTGTTACATATTCAGACCACTTGATATCGAGAGAACCATCGCCGTCCGACTTGTCATCATCAACTATACCGTTGCCGGCAAAAGCGTTATAGCCCTTTTCAATAGTGTTGTTGTGAATCCACATATTCGTGGACTTGTGGTCTGATGAACCCGTCATTGATACTCCGTCATCGGGATACTTGCCCAGCCAGAGATTGCGTACCTCGCAGCTTGCCGAACGCTTCATCTCGAAGCCCCACTGGTTGAGTGAGGTATCATAACCGATACCTTCGATAGTTACGTTCTCGCCATTCTGGAGATAGAGCATATTGGAGCCGTCATTCTGCTGACCGTCATTCGCCTTTGCTCCGGAGGGAACGTCAATGCTGCCTATAAGACGAAAATCCACATTCTTGGGCTTGCCGTTATAGAAGATATTATAAAGACCCGTCTGACCGTTATAGGTTATAGTGTCCTTATTTGAGTTGGTAACGTATATCACCGTAACTTCCGATTTGAGCGTACCGTCGTTGTTGTAAGCGCCTACTCCGCTGTTATTGTTCCAGTGGGCATAGCCGCTCCTGTCGAAAGCCATAGTCTTTACGGTACAGGCGGCAGAACCGTTTGAGCCCTGGATATTCACGATATAGCTAGTATTTCCTTTAAGTCCTGGGATATCGACTCTTGAACCGCGAATAAGCTCGGAGTCAACAGCCGTATAATCTGATGTACCTGCCAGAGCATAGCTTACCTTTACATTATTGCCAAGCTTTGAGCTGTCCCACTCAACGAATGCTTCCTCGAACCATCCTCCACAGGTCTTTATAGCACCTTCGATATTTGAGGAACCCTGGCTGCTGTCTCCGCTACCTGAGCTGCTGCTCACGCCGTTGATATATGAAGGCGTCCAATTGTTCATATAGCTCTGTATACTAATATTCGCAGCGTCGCTGTCGGAGACTGTATGTCCCCTACGCTGTGAAAGGTCAACACGCTGACCGTTTGAGAGTTTTGTGCCATTCTCCTTGAATCCGTCGACACTTTCCGGCTCAACGCCGCTCATTGACGTCCAGCCTGCTGCAGTTATCATATTGCTGTTCTGGAGAGCGGTATTCACGAAGAGCACCTTTGCTGTTTGTCCCCATGGTCTGCCGAGATATCCCGCACTTACAGTAAGGTCGGGATTCGCTGTTACCTTGCAGTCCTTGAAGAGATAACCTGTATAGGGGCTTCCCTGTTCTCTTGCAGCTGTAATGTAGCCGCCTACGGAACCGCTGCTGTAGCCCTTCCAGCGGAGCTCACAGCTGTCAAATACAGCATTACTTCCGCCGAAGATATAGTCAGTCTGTCCTTCAATGAGGCAGTTCTTGTAATACTGGGGAGAACCGCCAGTATAAAGGGTATCCTGACTTGACAAAAACTTACAGTTCAGGAACTCGGCGTAGCCCGTATCCACGGAAAGCGCAGCTGCACGCTCTGTGGCAGCCTTTGCCTTTACGTCTGTCCAGCTGTTTCTCACCTGAGTTATCTTTGTGACGGAGGTGTCGCCTGTGAGCTCGACACCGTCATTGATCTCTTCCTGGGTGATATACCTATTGAAGGAATTCTCGAAAACTATATTCTCAGCCTTGAAGTTCGTAGCCTTTGGCCATAGCTGCACAGTAGCGCCCCAGCGGTAATTAGCTACGTTTTTACTGCTCTTTGAAGCTGCAAGACTGGAATCGTAATACCCCTTGGAGTTTGCGCTATAGTACTTATAGCCTATTCCGTAATACCATGTAAGCACTGCGTCACCCTTGTCAGGCTCGTCATTGATAAAGGTTATGAAGGGGGTCTGAACGATGACCTGCTGACGGTATGTACCGGGAGCAATATGTATCGTTACTCGTGTGGATTCCGATGACGGATTGAGACTTGCCGCCTTGTCAACAGCCGCCTGCACTGTTGAAAAGTTGTTGCTTCTGCCGGAGTAGCCCACATACAGATCCGTACCTGCCGCGTTTGCCTTTACCGGTACTATAGCCGATATATACGCAAGCAGTACGAAAAAGGCGGCTGCAAAGGCAAAAAGCTGCAAAGCAAGCTTTCTTGTTTTACTAACCATGTCTTTTTCTCCTTTTCATTTCCTGACTGCGCTGCCTAAAGCACAGCCGGTCTCACTAGTCGGTGCTTTCCTGATACCCACAGCGAAAGGATCATCAGAATATGCACCTATACACCATAATTATAACACGGATAGTCAGAGTTGTAAATAATTGTCTGAAAACGGTCAAACGATTTGGCAGTATGCACAATGACCTTGTCTGCTCTTTGGCTATATTTCCATTTTAAGCCGGATTTTTAAGCAAACGGACCTGGTTAAAATCAGGAAACGCAATTGGCTTTCAGTCAAACTCCTCTATGTGAAATGTATTGACAATCAGTACCAGCATGATATAATAATTGTATGATTATATTTTTGGCCAGCGCAAAATCACAGCATAGGAGGAGTTATATGAAATTTGACAGCACCGAAGACTGGAAAAGCAAGATCAAACGCATTATCATCACGGAAGAAGAGATAAAGGAAGAAATTAAAAAAGCCGGAGCTATGATAAATTCTGTCTACGACGGCTCTCCAGTGTTACTTGTCAGCATACTCAAGGGAGCCTTTATATTCATGGCTGACCTCTGCCGTGAGGTGACAGTTCCATGCGAGATAGCCTTCATGGCTGCGAAGAGCTACTTCGAGGGCACACAGTCTTCAGGACACGTTGAGATAACCATGGACCTTAAACATGATATCAGCAATTACCATGTCATAATCATCGAAGATATCATAGATACAGGACGTACCCTAAACGAAATAATCAAGCTGCTGAAGATTCGCAATCCCCTCTCACTGAGAGTCATCACCCTTCTCGACAAGCCCGAACGTAGGGTTGTAGACCTTAAAGCGGACTACTCCCTTTTTACTATCCCCGATTACTTTGTTATCGGCTATGGTCTCGACTACGGCGAGTTTTACCGTAATCTCCCGTACATAGCAGAATTTGCAGAATGAGGTGGCTTATATGCTTGAAAAGATATTCAAACTTAAGGAACGCGGCACAAATGTAAAGACAGAAATAGCTGCCGGTATAACTACATTTATGACAATGGCTTATATCCTCGCCGTAAACCCAAGTATACTCTCAGCAACTGGCATGGACAGCACAGCTGTTCTCCTTGCGACCTGTCTTGCCTCCTTTATAGGCACTATGTGTATGGCTTTCATGGCAAATCTCCCATTTGCTCTTTCGGCAGGTATGGGACTTAATGCCTATATGGCTTACACAGTATGCGGAAACCTCGGCTATCCGTGGCAGGTTGCCCTCCTTGCAGTATTCATCGAGGGTATAATATTTATAGTACTCTCCCTTACCAAGGTCAGAGAAGCGATATTCGACGCCATACCCCTTTCACTCAAAAGGGCTGTATCAGTGGGAATAGGTCTGTTCATTGCCTTTATAGGGCTTCAAAACGCAGGGCTTGCTGTGGATTCTGCCACTCTTGTACAGCTGGTCAGCTTCCGCGACAATTTCCATACAACTGGGATATGCGCACTACTTGCCGTTATAGGGTTACTCCTCATGTCAGTACTCTACATAAAGAGAGTAAGGGGCGCGATACTGATAGGCATTATAGTTACATGGCTGCTCGGCATACTCTGTGAACTCACGGGACTGTATGTACCAGACGCTGCCGCAGAAGCTTACTCGCTTATCCCCTCATTCAGCATGACGGACTTTTCAAAGCTGGGCGATACCTTCGGACAGTGCTTCAAGGTAGATTTTGACGCTGTAGGCATATTCAACTTCATCGTCGTAATATTCTCCTTCCTATTCGTCGATTTGTTCGACACTCTCGGTACGCTTATCGGTGTAAGCACAAAAGCAGGACTTCTCGACAAGGAGGGAAAGCTTCCGGCTATACGTCCGGCTCTCATGGCTGACGCTGTTGCAACTACGGCAGGCGCTGTACTGGGTACTTCAACAACGACAACTTTTGTTGAGTCCTCGGCAGGTGCAGCAGCAGGCGGCAGAACAGGTCTCACAGCTCTTACAACGGCAGTACTTTTTCTGCTCTCAATGTTCCTTGCACCTATATTCATTGCTATACCGGCATTTGCAACAGCTCCCGCACTCATACTTGTAGGCTTCCTTATGTTCTGCACGGTTTCGGAGATAAGAGTTGACGAAAAGAGCTATACATCAGCTATCCCAGCATATCTCTGCGTAATAGCAATGCCGCTTTTCTACAGTATATCTGAAGGTATATCCATAGGCGTTATATCTTATGTGGTAATTAATCTTGTGTGTGGAAAGCGCAAGGAGATAAACCCGATAATGTACATACTCGCGTTACTTTTCGTACTCAAATACATATTCCTATAAATCACAGTTTTACTACGCCAAATCATGATTTAATTGAAAGTTGTGGTATCGCCTGCAGCGATATAGTTTAAATAATGTAAGCTCAGCAAACTAATTAACTATCCACTTTCAAAAATCTCAACTAAATAGGACAGCATAAAATGTATCTGATTGGCTTGGATATCTTCAATCTTTAATATTGGGAAGGAAAAAGAAGATGAAAGGTAAAGCTATATTCCTTTTAATATTATTTTTAGGAACAGGTTGCTGGATCAGTTATCAGCGTGAAAAAACAGAAAAAGAAAATACTCGCAGAGTCACAACCGAGTTAGGGGATGAATTTATCATTCATACGTATAACGATTTGCATGGAAAAACTTTTTTATGGGACGAAAAAAAACACTTTTCATGTAGAATAAATTATTATAATCCTGATGAAAATATCATACTTCTATGCGATACAGAAAACGTTACAATATATTCATTGTGTAGCACTAAATTCTGTAAAGTAAAAAAATATGATACTTATATTTCTTTACAAAGTTATAATGAAGATAACGAGGATATATATAAATATTTAAATGAAATAACAGAAAATGATAATACGGCAAGCGCCTATTTGAAAGATTATTTAAACAACTTAAATGATAATCGACCAAATGTGAAATAAGTATGCTTTTTATTGCTGCATATACGGAATTCTTTAATTATAATAAAAGCCGATACATAAAAGTACCGGCTTTTTCTCTGTTCTGTTTGTTTTCCATTTTCCGCTAATGGAATAGGCATAGCTCTCCTTTTTCAATGGTTATTTTCACCCTTGAATTCTTTTTCTACTATGAGTATCTCCTCTTTTTCAACACAGTCAACCCCCACAAAGCCAAGCCTTATGACATAAGGCATGAAGTCTATGATACGAAGGAAATCATCAACTCCGAAGCTTTTGTTATAATAGTGGAGTATTGTGCTGAGAGCCGTTCCGTGAGTTCCCACTATGATATTTTCATCCCTGTGTGTAGTAAGGATATCATTTACGGCAGCAATATTCCTTTCCATTACCGAATTCAGACACTCGCCTCCGGGCTCACAGAAACTGAGATCAGCCCAACGTTTTCGGAACATCTCGAGATTATTGCTGTTTTTGCCGCTGATACGCTCGTGGAGTCTGTCGTCGATATCAATATCTAGCCCGTGTTCATCGGCAGTCTGCTTTATAGTATCATAGCTGCGCTTATATGGACTTGATATAGCGTAATCAAGATGTATGTCCTTCATGGCTTCAACTACCCTGATCGTATCCCTCATACCCTCCTCAGTCAGAGGACGGAGCGCCGCGTCAGCATAACTGTGGTCAGGCTGCGCGTGGCGTACAAAGTATATATTGGTCATTATAGTCTCTCCTTAAAGTCTTCATAACCAAAGCTACGAAGAGTTTCAAAGTTGCCGTCCTTTTTCAGCAAAAGTATGGCAGGCAGCGGCATACCGTTGAAGGTATTGTTTTTGACCATTGAGTATATAGCCATATCTCCGAATACGAGCATGTCACCGATGTGAAGCGGCTCATCAAAGGAGTACTCTCCTATAACGTCGCCTGCAAGACATGTTTGAGAGCCAAGACGATAGCTGTATTTCTTCTCGCCCTTTTCACCCGAGCCCATAAGAGGCGGACGGTATGGCATTTCCAGTACATCGGGCATATGACATGCTGCCGAGGTATCGAGTATAGCTATGGGCATATCGTTCTCCGTAAGGTCGAGCACCTCCGTAACAAGCCATCCCGCATTAAGTGCTATGGCTTCGCCGGGTTCAAGAAAGACCTCCAACCCATACTTTTCATGCATCCGGCGTATACATCTTTCCAACCGCGGTATATCGTAATCCTCACGGGTAATATGATGTCCGCCTCCGAAGTTTATCCATTTCATCTTCGGCAGTATATCCCCGAACATCTCCTCCACCGCGTCAAGGGTCGTTTCAAGGGCATCGGAGTTCTGTTCGCAGAGAGTGTGAAAATGAAGTCCCGTTACTCCTGCAATATCGTCTGCCATAAAACTCCTGCGTGTGATACCAAGCCTTGATTTTGGCGAGCATGGGTCATATATCTCATGTCCCTCCTGTGTGGAGCACTCGGGATTTATGCGAAGACCTATTTTTTTTCCAGCCGCAAGAACTCGATCACGATACTTATCCAGCTGAGTGAAGGAGTTAAATATGATATGTCCGCAGTATGATATTATCTCGTCTATCTCGCTTTCGCGGTAAGCCGCGGAGAAAACGTGATTTTCCTTTCCCATTTCATCATGTCCCAGCTTTGCCTCAAAAAGTCCGCTGCTGGCCGTGCCTGCAAGATACTCACCAATGAGCGGATAGAGATGATAACATGAGAAAGCCTTCTGTGCAAGGAGTATCTTCGCCCCAGTCCTTTCGGAAACTCCGCGCAGTATCTCCAGATTGTGAACAAGCGCCGACTCGTCTACTATATAGCATGGAGTCGGCAGCTTTGAAGTATCAAACATATTACTTGTTCTCGGTTATGAAGTTATTCATGGTGATCTTTACCCTCGGAGAACCGCTCTCATCAGGGTCTATCATCTCCACCTTCTCCATAACGATAGGCGTTTTCGGTATAGCGATCTCGCCAATGCTGTTTAAGTCACGGTCAACCTTTGTAAAGTCGTCCACTACCTCCATACCCTCGGTAACATTTGCAAATGCAGCGTAGTTACCGTCGAGAGTATCAGCGTACTGTCCGTTGTAGCATATAAAGAACTGACATGAAGCGCTGTCATAATCCGTAGCACGAGCCATAGACACTACTCCGCGCTGATGCGAGAGCTCGTTGTTCACGCCGTTTGCTTTGAATTCTCCCTTGATATTATCTACCTCGTTACCGCCTGTACCGTCGCCCTTAGGGTCGCCGCCCTGCGCCATGAAGCCGTCAACGACACGATGAAAGGTAAGTCCGTCATAAAAGCCCTGTTTTACAAGCTTCTGGAAGTTCTCACAGGTAATGGGTGCCTGGTCTGGATGAAGGGTAAGTACTATGGTATTGCCTGATTGTACATTTGCCTCATTCTGGTCGGGAAGATTGTCCAGTGACTTTCCACAGCCTGTGAGCAGCAGCATTGCAGCTGCAACAGCAATGGCTGAGCCTCTCTTTAAGCCATTTATAAAATTCATTTTTAATTCCTCCGGTTTCCTATTCTTTGCTGATGAACATCAGCTTCCTTATAATTTTAAGCCTTGAAAGTGTATATCCTATGACAGCTCCGAAAAAGTTTAGTATAAAGTCGTCAATATCGCAGCTTCCGCACATGGTAAGGAACTGTACAGCCTCAACGCCGATTATCAAAGCCGCTGTAGTAAGCGCAAACGCCCTGAATCTCCGCTGCTTTTTCCA
The DNA here is from genome assembly GCA_017961625.1 of Ruminococcus sp. Classification (GTDB taxonomy): domain Bacteria; phylum Bacillota; class Clostridia; order Oscillospirales; family Ruminococcaceae; genus Ruminococcus. The sequence goes on from JAGCWY010000112.1 coordinate 9,267, forward strand.
CAGGACAGGCAGAAAAACTCCTGACGGCAGGAATATAAGGATATTTCCCACCAGATTGTCAAAGGACATATCATGGTAATAGCTGTTCCTGTCTCGCATATAGCTCATAAACTCCGCTACAGTACGGAATGGCACGAAATTCGTGTTTTCACGGAAGTATTCTCCGTAGGTGTAATAGCTCCACAGGCTGCTCCTTATGAAAAACAGTATATTGAGAGCAAGCAGGACATACACTGCAAAGAGCGTGTATACCGCCTTTTTTCTTAGCTTAGGCTCAGTCAACGAGCGTAGGATCAAAATCCTCCTCCCATGGGAGTCCCCACTTGTTAAGAGCCTCCATGAACGGATCCGGGTCGAACTCCTCTATGTTGTATACTCCTGCCTTCTTCCATGTGCCTGTCATTATCATCATAGCGCCTATCATAGCGGGAACGCCTGTGGTATAGGATATAGCCTGTGAGCCCACCTCCCTGTAGCACTCCTGATGATCGCATATATTGTAAAGGTAGTAGTTCTTGTCCTTGCCGTCCTTCTTTCCGCGGAAGATACAGCCTATATTGGTCTTGCCCACAGTTCTCGGGCCCAGTGAAGCAGGATCGGGAAGCACAGCCTTAAGGAACTGGAGAGGAACTATCTCCTTACCCTCATACATGATCGGCTCGATAGAGGTCATGCCCACATTCTCAAGACACTTGAGGTGTGTGAGGTAACTCTGACCGAAGGTCATGAAGAAGCGTATACGCTTGATTCCCTTGATATTGAGCGCAAGGGACTCCAGCTCCTCGTGGTGAAGGAGGTACATATCCTTTTCGCCAACGCCCTTGAAGTTATAGACTCTCTTTATCTCCATAGGCTCTGTCTCTACCCACTTGCCGTCCTCGATGTAGCTGCCCTTTGCAGATACCTCACGGATATTTATCTCCGGGTTGAAGTTTGTAGCGAACGGGTAGCCGTGGTCGCCGCCGTTGCAGTCGAGGATATCTATATAGTTTATCTCGTCGAACTCATGCTTCATGGCATAAGCTGAGAATACGCCCGTAACGCCGGGGTCGAAGCCGCTTCCGAGGAGGGCAGTGATGCCAGCCTTCTCGAATCTCTCACGGTAAGCCCACTGCCACTTGTACTCAAATTTAGCCGTATCAAGAGGCTCATAGTTGGCAGTATCAACATAGTGGGTCTTTGTTGCGAGGCAGGCGTCCATTATGGTAAGGTCCTGATAAGGAAGGGCAAGATTCAGGACTACGTCCGGCTTGTAGCTGTTGATAAGAGCAACGAGCTCGTCAACGTTGTCGGCGTTTACCTGTGCGGTCTCGATGACCGTCTTTGTGGTAGGCTGGAGCTTTTCCTTCAGCGCGTCGCACTTTGACTTAGTACGGCTCGCTATCATTATGCCCTCAAATACTTCGCTGTTCTGACAGCACTTGTGGATAGCTACGGACGCAACGCCGCCGCAGCCGATGATCATACATTTTCCCATTTTTGATTCCTCCGTATAATAAAAAATTTATAAGTTTATTCCAAGTGCATAAACACCAATACATGACATACCGGTCCAAATCAAATATAATATCAATTCTGATGCTGTTTCTTTAGGACAGTAAAAATTATCAGGAACCTCCGGGTCGATATACAGCTTAACGTATGAGCCTTCCTGAAACTTGCTTTTAGAAACAGGCAGTTTACTGTTTTTTACATAGCTTTTGCCGTCAAATGAATAGCTGAATATAGCATAACAAAAGATTCCATCATCACTGGTTTCTTCTTTATAGCCGTCCACAATAGCTTCCATCTGATATTTACACTTTATCCTCAGAAAGATAATTTTTATAAGCGACCATACTCCGAAAGCAAAAAATAAAAACGATGTTACAAAACCCAAAACCATATTTTCTCCTTTTCAGTATCACATTTTTTCCGTTTCATTCGTATCTTTTTAATATTATATTTCAGTGTTATGTTGGTATTCTTTTCTCACGCAGTCTATTCCTGCCGCCAAAGTAATCAACCCCGCGAAGTTCACATACACAGGAATGAACGTTTTAATCCCATATCATTTTACTTCTATCATAAGAAAAGGCTATCTTTTTTTATTAGCATTATTATCAGCTGAGCCAAAGATAACTTCATCAGTTTTCTGCTTGTTACTGATATATTTCATATCCCTTATGTATCTTCTCATATACCAAATGCTGATAAACATGAGCAGGCAAACAGCTCCCACAAAAATATACCAAGTATATATTAAATGGGCAGCAGGGCAGTAAAACACTGTAGGCTTATTGGGATCAATATAGAAATCCACGATCTCACCTTTTTTGATACTTATTTTGCTGAATGCGCTGCCTTCTTCAAGATATTCATTCCGGTCATATTTATAGGAATAAACGACAGTGCAGGTAGTTTGAACTGTAAGCTCTCCATTAACATAATCAATGTTTTTTCGGGAGATGACCTCCTCTGCAACAGCCTTTGTTTTATAAGTACATCTGTCTTTCAGCTGTTTGATACCGTAGATTTCAAAACAGACGATGACCATGATCACGCATGCAAACAGCGCAAAGGCTATAGAGCTGTTCCTATACGACTTTATATTTTTATCCTTTTTCATTTTTTCTCCGTTATAATATCAGCTTCATCGGTCTGAACGATGAAACGCTGTCCTTGAATCCCAGTTTTTTATAAAGCGGATAACCGTCCGCAGAAGCTTTCAGTTCTATAAAGTCAAGCCGCAATGCTTTTGCGTCAGAGATAAGCAGTTCCATAAGAGCTTTTGCTATCCCCTGCCGCCTGTATGCATGAGCAACATAAACATTCAGCACAGTACCAGTTCTGCCGTTGGAAGAATTCGAATTTGGCGGCATTTCATTCACTACAAGGAAAGCCGAACCTACTGTCTTTTCGCCCTCCTCCGCGATGTATGCGAAGAAGTCCCGTCCAAGGTGCTCCGCATAGTACCTCGGCAAGCCTGCCCGTATATGCTCAGACAGCTCCGTAGGCATTTCCGGGAAATCCTCCAGCAGATACTCCATACGTATCTCCGTAAGTCCCTCAGTGCTCTGCGCTCTGAATATATCCATATCTATCACTCCGTGGTCAAAACATCAATATCAGTTATGTCCCGACAGTTCTTTTCTGAATCGTATTTTCCTCGCTACAGGAACAATTATGCACACCAACGTAATGATCACTCCTCTGATGGCAAACTTTCGCCAGTCGGTCTTGTTTTTTTCCATATCCGCCGGAATACATATAATCTCAGGATCATCTGGAGAAATATATATTTCCACCTCGTCGTCAAGTTTTGCGTTATCACTCACGTAACCCTTGCCGTCCTTGATATATTCACGTCCGTTATATGTGTATTTTATCCTCGGTGGTCCGGAATATGACACCGTGTGCCCCGATACGTTACCGTACTTGTCGTATATATCAGTTTCAGTCACGTCATCAAATGTTACTACAGCCTGTACCGGAAATGTACAGTTTTTTTCTTTATTGCTTGAAACGATATACTGAGACGTTCCCACAATAACGAAAACGATTCCTGTGAGTAAAAATGGTAGAACTGCTATCCAGAAAAAGCAGCCCACAAATCTATTTAATGATCTCTGCTGTTTTTCTGTAAGATTGCTGTATATTTCCTGAGGCGTTCTGTCATCGGCGTCAGATCCGCTCTGATCGTCATATCTGCCGTAGTCCACGGAGTTTTTCATATCATCATGTTGATTCTGATAATTATTCATAATGCCCCCTGCTTCATATATATCCGGGTGACCACAAACGCTTTCATTGCTGCCAAAACTATCTAAACTCTTTTTATACGCAGCCTGCATCATTCCATAAACTGTATGATATCCTTATATCATACAGCATATCCTTTTACGAAAGAGCCAACAGCATTTCTCTGATTATCTTGCAGGCAACTGCCGTTGACACTCCGCTCTGATCGTAAACGGGACTGAGCTCGTTCACGTCGCAGCCAACTATGTCAAGCTTGCTGCAAACCAGTGTCACAGCCTTTCTCAGTTCCTCAAAGGTTACCCCTCCGGCTTCGGGAGTACCAGTACCAGGAAATACTGACGGATCAAGCACGTCAAGGTCGAGCGTGAAGTAGACCTTTTTACCCATGAGTTTCTCCACTGCCTCCTCAAGCCCATCAAAACTGAATTTTTGCATTTCAGTATGCTCGTCAGCGAAGTTAAACTCCTCCCTGTCTCCGCTGCGTATACCGAACTGGAAGATTTTACCGTCTCCTACAAGCTCATGGCAGCGCCTCAAAACGCAGGCATGGGACAGTTTCTGTCCGAGATAATCGTCCCGAAGATCAGCGTGAGCGTCAAAGTGTACTATATAAAGGTCGCTGTACCTGTCCTTCACAGCCTTTACCGAGCCGAGAGTGACTAGGTGCTCGCCGCCTATCATAAATGGCAGCTTTCCGTCCTCAAGTATGATATTCGAACGAGTCGTTATATCTGCTAACGCGCAATTTGTACTTCCAAAGGGGAGCTCAAGGTCTCCGCTATCAAAGTAGCTGTAATCAGTCATGTCCTTATTCTGATAAGGGCTGTAAGTCTCTATGCCAAAACTCTCGTTCCTTATGGCAGAGGGCGCAAAACGCGTACCTGGGCGAAAGCTAGTGGTTCCATCAAAGCCGGCTCCAAAAAGAACTATCTTAGCGTCATCATACTCACTGTCGCAGGCAATGAAGGTCTGTATATTCTTATTCAACATCTCTGAGAAGCTCCTCTACATAGCACGGGAGAGCAAAGGCTCCCGTATGAAGTCTTGGGTTGTAGTAGCGCGTCTTTATGCCGAGCATACTCCATTTTGTACCGTTGTAGTCGTTTGTCGGGTGGTACTTCTTTGAAGCAAAGCCGAAGAGCCAGTGCCCCGAAGGGTAGGTCGGGATATGAGCCTGATACACCTTGCTTATAGGGAAGCTCTCAACTATGCGCTTGTGCGAGCGCTGCATAGCAGCAGCGTCCTCATCATAGAAGGGACTCTCGTGCTGATTGACCATTATACCGTCGTCACGGAGAGCCTTGAAGCAGCTTCCGTAAAACTCCTTTGTGAAAAGGCCCTCTCCGGGACCGAAGGGGTCTGTAGAATCTACTATTATAACATCGTACTGATCAGTACAGCGGCGTATGAACTTAACGCCGTCCTCGTAGAATACATTTACTCTCGGGTCGTCGAAACGGCAGGCAGTAGTAGGAAGGTACTTCTTACATACCTCTACCACTAACTCATCTATCTCCACAAGGTCTATGCTCTCAACCGAGGCATAGCGTGTGAGCTCCCTGACAACACCTCCGTCGCCGGCGCCTATGACCAGTATATTCTTCGGATTAGGGTGTACCGCCATAGGAACGTGAGTTATCATCTCGTGATATATGAACTCGTCCTTCTCTGTCAGCATCATATAGCCGTCGAGGGTAAGGAATCGTCCGAACTCCTTTGAGTCGAATACGTCGATACGCTGGAACTCGCTGTTTCCACTGTAGAGCTGGTGATCGACCTTTATTGAAAAATTAACGTTCGGAGTATGTCTCTCCGTGAACCATAATTCCATACTATACCTCCTTTTAAATCATAATTTGCTCCGCAAAATTATGATTTATCCGCCGGCATTCCCGATATGCCATTCTGCTTCATAACAAATTTAAGGAATAAAGGCTTTACAATGAAAATAATGATATATGCAACTATAAGACTTAATATCAGTGACTTGATGAACGACGGCAGGAAAGGCATATTTGAACCATGTGCCGTTGCCTGCTTGTATGCCATGAACACCATTGAAAATGTAAGTATGGGCGTATAAACGAGGTCGGACACAAGTGTCGAAAGAAGTCTTGCCGGGAGACTGTGCTCCTCAATGCCGCATTTGCGTACAAGTCCGTCCTCAAGCTTTTTCATCGGTACTAAAAAACCGATGATAAGGCTTATCACAGTGCTTATCCCGAAGCTCATAAGAAATCCGGGAACTGTGAAGTGACCTGAGGAAAGCGTTCCTAAAAGTGAAAGGCAGAAACTGAGCGTGACTGCCATAAGTATACTCATCTGTAATCCAACTTTTTTCATATCTGTTTTCTCCCTTGAACCAATAATACTACTATAATCTTAATTATGTCTGGTGCTGTTCATATATCGAGTACATTCAGCCTTTCGATGTTTATATCCTCAGTGCCTGTCATCTGACAGCCCTTTTCCTTGGCATATTTTATATACTCAATTATCTCACCGGTTATGAGCTCACCCGGAGCCAGTATCGGTATACCCGGCGGATAGCACATAACGAACTCGCTGCAAACCTGTCCTGCCGCCTCGTCAAGAGGAAGTGAACGTTTTTTCGCATAGAAAGCCTTTCTCGGAGTTTCCGACACCACAGGACTGATATATTCCTGAGTGAGCATATCCGTACCGTCCTTTCCGAAGCGCCGCTTTATCTCCGCAAGAGCGCTGATAAGTCGCTCGATATCGCGCTTTCTGTCACCTACCGAGATGTAGGCGAGAACGTTTCCGATATCTCCAAATTCTATCTGTATATCGTACTCGTCCCGAAGGAGGTCATAGACCTCTATGCCGGCAAGTCCGATAGGCAGGGTGTATATACTCAGCTTCGACACATCAAAGTCGAAGATACTGTCGCCGTTTATAAGCTCCTTTGAGTAGGCGTAGTAGCCGCCTATCTCGTTTATCTCCGAGCGTGCGTACTCAGCCATTTCCACTGTCTGTGCGAATATCTCCCTGCCACCGAGAGCAAGCCTCTTCCTTGAGATATCAAGACTTGAAAGCAGCAGATAGGAAGCACTCGTGGTCTGAGTCAGGTTTATGACCTGACGCATATAGTCGGCGTTGACATTCTTTCCGAGAAGCAAGAAGGAACTCTGTGTAAGGCTTCCCCCTGACTTGTGCATACTTACGGAGGCGCAATCCGCCCCTGCCGCCATAGCGGTAAGAGGGAAATTCTCCCCGAAATAGAAATGAGTGCCGTGAGCCTCGTCAACAAGCACTAACATACCGTGAGCATGAGCCAGCTCAGTTATCCTTTTCAGGTCGGAGCATATACCGTAGTAGGTGGGATTGTTGACCATAATAGCCTTTGCGTCAGGATTGTCGCGGATAGCCTGCTCCACCTGAGCCACCGACATACCGAGGGCTATGCCCAGCTTTGTATTCACGTCCGGATTTACATAAACAGGAACGGCGCCCGTCATGATAAGGGCGTTGATAGCGCTTCTGTGTACATTCCTCGGCATGATTATCTTGTCACCCTCCTTGCAGGCGTACATTATCATGCTCTGCACAGCAGAGGTAGTGCCGCCCACCATGAAGAAGGCGTTTGCCGCACCGAAAGCCTCGGCAGCAAGAGCCTCAGCGTCCTTTATGACAGAGACCGGGTGACAAAGATTGTCGAGAGGCTTCATGGAATTGACATCAACGCTCATGCAGTCCTCGCCGAGGAACTCCGTGAGTTCCATATTTCCTCTGCCCCGCTTGTGTCCCGGAACGTCAAAGGGTACTATCCTCATGCGCCGGAATCTTCTCAACGCCTCGTATATAGGCGCATTTGTCTGGGAAAGCTCAGCCATTTCCGAACACGTTCCTTCCGCTGAAAATTTCTATCATCTCCCGCTGTAGCGCATTGGTTATCTCCAGTCTGCGCCTTGGTGGAAGCTCGTTGACATCTGTGTTGAACAGGTAATTTTGCAGGTCAAGCTCCTTGATGAGCATTTTCGTGTGGAACATATTCGCCTGATATACGTTTATATCCACAACGTCGTACTTGTCCAGTATCTTCTCGTCTATATAGTTCTGTATCGAAGTAATATCATGATCGATAAAGAGCTTTTCGCCATCAAGGTTACGCGTAAAGCCCCTTACCCTGTAATCCATTGTGATTATATCTGAATCGAAGCTGCCTATGAGATAGTCAAGAGCCGTAAGAGGCGTTATCTTTCCACAGGTAGCAACGTCTATATCCACGCGGAACGTAGCTATACTCGTATCCGGGTGGAACTCAGGATAGGTATGAACAGTTACATGGCTCTTGTCGAGATGAGCCACAGTCTCGCTGCCTCCTGCTGGTATCATTGTATCATCAGCGATAAGGAAGGTGGCAGAAGCACCCTGAGGATCATAGTCCTGACGTGAAACACTCAGCACCTGCGCACCTATCATCTCCGTAACATGTGTCATGATATCGGTTATACGCTCTGAGTTGTACTGTTCGTCAACATAAGCGATATACTCCTGCTGCGAACGTGCCGTCTTGGCATAACAGACATCATATATATTGAAGCTCAGCGACTTCGTAAGATTATTGAACCCGTAAAGTTTCAGTTTATTCTCCATAAAAAACACCTTCACAACAAAAATGCACACAAAGACCTTATCAGCCATTGTGTGCATGAAATACGTATGCGCTTAGCACAGAAACTTCATTGACGGTACAGAGTCTATATAAGCAAGTACTACCTTTTACTACTCTTATTGACCTTTCACAAGCTGATGAGAACTTATAAAAACTTTATCGACGCGCAGTCGAATCAATAAGGCAACAGAAGTTGCCAGCCGATATATCGGCATTCGGCATTTGACCCGGCTGTCCGTATGGCCTCAACTCCCTGCGGAGTGGTCAATAGTCTTGCTCCGAAACCGTAGCTTCTTTTGCAATGTAATATATTTTATCACATTTTGTTGTTTTTGTCAATAGTACAGCGCTATATTATTTGAGCTGTAAAATAATGGAAGGACGCCCTGCAATACAGGACAGGAGCGCCCCCGAGTTTGCCACTTCGAGAAAAAATTTTTTTGAGTCAAGCCAAGAAATATCGAAAAAAGGCTTGACTTTTTTAGAGAAATATGATATAATATTTTGGTAGGTATTTGAGTGTATATTTTAATATTGGAGGGTTACTATTCATGTTTGTTGAGTGCTATAAAAACCACGGAGTTGAAACATTAAGACTTGTTGAAGGCAAATCAGGTACAAGTAAAAACGGAAAGCGTACTGTTACCAAACGCGTGATACTTACCTTAGGACCATTGCATAGATTTGATGATGGCAAACCAGACTACGTTAAGCGACTCAAGCAGTCATTTGTAGACGGTGATCCGTTGATCGATGCCCTTTTACCATATTGCTCTACTGAAAATGTGAGAAAGCAGTATAAGTTCACTTTCAATGCAGGAGATACTCATTGCTTTGGTGAGACCAAACTGTATTCTCATTGTCTGATTGACCGCATTCTTGAAGAACTTGGAGTAAATGCAACCATTAATTCATACAAGTCATTCAGCAAGATAAAATATGATGTTCTTGGTCTGTTCAGACTTCTTGTATACGGACGTATACTTAATCTGGCATCAAAAGCAGCGACCTTTGCACAGAATGATGATTATTATGATCCAATAGTCAGCTCGGATTACATGTACAATATTTATGATACTCTGGATTTTATTCACGCTCACAAGAAACAGATAATAACTCGTCTCAACACAAAACTAATGCAGCAAACAGGCCGTAAGAACAGCATTATCTATTATGATGTTACAAACTTCTATTTTGAAACTGACAGACCTGACGAAGATGTAGAAAATGAAGACGGAACAATCTCTAAAGGAATAAGACAAAACGGTGTAAGCAAAGAAGAACGTAAACTTCCTATCGTTCAGATGGGATTGTTTATGGATGAAAATGGTATACCGGTATCTATTGAGATATTTCCCGGCAACACACTCGATCATCTTACTGTAGATACTGCACTTTCGAAAAATATTGATGATGTTGTTACCTCCAGGTTCCTCTTTGTTGCAGATCGCGGTATTTGCAACTATAACACTATTTGTCATTTGCTCGACAGAAACAAGGGATACATAATGAGCAAAAGCATATTGAAGAGCAAGACTGAGGAAAAGGATTGGATACTCAATCCGGATGGATATACCATAACCAGTGAAGCGTTCAGATACAAATCAAGAGTTGTGAGAAAAACGGTCACAGATGCAAAAGGTGATAAGAGAACTATCACTGAAAAAGCAGTTGTTTACTGGAGCAAAAAATTCTACGATAAACAGATGTATGAAAACCGATCATTTATTGAGATATTGAAAAATATCAAAGAAAATCCTAATGGCTTTCGTGTTTCCGCTTCACGTGTCAAGGAATTAAAGAAGTATTTCAAAAAAGAACTGATAAATATCGAAACAGGTGAAGCTGTTGATTCAACAAAGCTGCGTTCACTTATTGATGATAACGCAGTTGACGAATACTGTAAGTTCTTCGGATATTATCAGATCGTAACTTCAGAACTTGACATGAGTGATACTGAAGTAATCGATAAATACCATCAGCTTACAGAAATTGAAAATCAATTCAGAATAATGAAGGGCAGTCTTGAGGGAAGACCATTCTGGGTACGTGATGAAGATCATATTGAAGCACATCTTCTTATCTGTCTGATAGCGCTTATCGTTATTAGAATAATTCAAACAAAGATAGTAGAATACAAAGGTGGAAAGGAAAAAGACAAAAGCTGGGAAATGGGACTTAACGACGAAAGGATCGTTGAAGCTTTGAAAAAATGGACTGTTGAAGATATGGATGGAAATCTCTTTAGGATGCACAACATAAACAATGATGATCTTCAAACGATACTTAATGCATTTCATGTTGAGATACCTCCTAAGTTCTTTACAAGACTGGATCTTAAATCACTCAAGAAATCCATGAAAATATTTTGATAGTACGTAAAATTAGTACGTTTTCTCAAAAATCTCAGACGACGTACCTGCGTGATAAACGCCGATTATTCGAAGAAACGGAGCCTTTGAGGGGCTCCGTTTCTATTTTACAAGTGGCAAACTCGGGTAATATCATATCGAAGCTGAAGTGTCAAGTACATGTTTCCAGATTGTATTATTGCATAGTTAGAGAACAGCTCTCCCGGCACAAAGGCCGGGAGTTAAGCATGATATGCAAAGCTGTTCTGCTTAGGGAATAGGTCGGAAA
>JAGCWY010000113.1 GCA_017961625.1 Ruminococcus sp.
ACCCTCAGCTATCATTTCGTCACCGATGTAGAGCTGAAGTGTAACGGGCTGACTCTCAGCAGCAGTCGTATTATTAACCGTATTATAGCTGTAACTGTTGGAAATTCCGGATGTTGCACTTGCCTGCACTGGCAGCCTTTCAGCGAATCGCTCTGCTACTCTATCGATCCACTCTATGTTATTTTCAAGAGGAATAACTGCTTCTGCACCGTCTTCACCGATCCATGAAAGTTCAGGCTGTGTGACGATTCCACCTCTTGCGTGCCCCGTTAGTGACTTAAATGCACTTACAGCGCTTCCTACCGGATTGACAACGGTTTTTAAACCGTTCCATGCTCCTTTAGCACCGGAGGCCAGTGCTCCGCCGAAACCGCCGCTTTCGATTGCATCATTCATTCCTGACTTGAAGTCCTCGACAAATTCTTTGCCTTTGCGGTATGCATCACCGAATCCGATAGCATCGAAGAACGCTTCTATAAGATCTTTCGCCGCACTTCTCATCTTGTCCTGTAGTGAAACTATGCCCTCTGCAAGCTTGATCACTATTTTGAACGCTGCAACGGTAAGCTTAAGTATATTTTCCGGATTGAGAAGATACTCTGCAAGCTTAGCGATTATCTCGATAGCAGCATCAAGGAGCTTTGGCGCAGCTACAATGAGTGCATCAACAATATTGTCTACTATCTTCGGGAGATCCTCTGCCATTACATCAAGGCTGTTCAGGAGACCGTCTACAAGTCCTAAGAGTATTGCTATAGCTGCATCCACAAGACGCAGGATATTCTCCGGCTCTGTAAGTGTCTCAATGATCTGTAGAATCATGTCGATAGCCGCAGGAATGAGCTCCGGAAGGTTCTCACCCAGATACTCTGCAAGGCTCTCAATGAGCGTTAAGGCAGCATCTACAAGCAGTGGCAGATTATCTTTCAAGCCTTTACCTATAGTGCTTATGATCTTAACAGTTGTGTCAAGGATAAGTGGCAGATTGTCTGAAATGCTCTTCGACAGCGAGTTGATCATCAGAGCTCCACGCCGCATCAGATCAGGAAGCCTTTCTGTTATCCCGTTTATAACAGTATTAAGCGCATCCTTACCAACTGACAGCAATTCCGGCAGATTGTCGATAACAGCGTTACCGAAGCCCTTGACGAGCTTCCAGCCTGCGGATACGAGCTGCGGCATAACGTCCGTAATTAGATCCGGCAAAGCTTCTGCGATTATAGGAGCTATCTCCTCAATCAGATCACCAATGCCTTCGAGTGCCTGCTTAGCAGCCGGAAGGAGATTTTTGAAAGCAATGGATGCAGTTTGAGTGAAGTTACTGATAAGCTTACCGATATCAGCCTTCGGATCTGCAATACCGGTTACAAGATTCTGCCATGCTGATTTCATGGCTCCGATAGATCCGGATATCGTGTGCTCTGCTTCCTTTGCTGTAGTGCCGGTTATATCCATGCTCACCTGGATCTCATGGATAGCACTTACAATATCAGAATAGCTTGATATGTCGTAATGGATTCCGGACAGCTTTTCTGCATCTTCAAGAAGACGCTCCATTTCTGCCTTGGTACCGCCATAGCCGAGCTTGAGGTTATCAAGCATTGTATAGTTCTGCTTAGAGAATCCCTGATAAGCGTTCTGGATGCTCTCCATTGTGGAGCCCATCTTATTCGCATTGTCCGACATATCAGTGATAGCCATATCTGCTATCTCTGCCGCTTTCAGCGTATCTCCGCCAAGCGAGGATATAAGCGCAGCCGAGAAGCCTGTAACTGTCTCCATGTACTCATTAGCACTCAGACCGGCAGTTTTAAACGCATTTTCAGCATATCCCATGACAATGCTTGCAGAGTTCTTGAAGAGAGTCTCAACGCCGCCTGTAAGCTGTTCATAGTCTGCATAAGCTGATATCGCTTGCTTACCAAGCAATGCAACAGCACCGGACGCAGCAGCAGTCGCCGCAGCTACTACCTCCATTCCCTTCTTAGCAAGAGAACCCAGCTCACTTATTCCTGCTTTGAATCCGGTTTTGTCTATCGCTGTATCGAATTTTAATGTTCCGTCAAAAGCCACACTGATCCCTCCTTATGGATCGTGCGGCTCATAGGCTCATTGCACTTGTTTTCCGTTTTTA
>JAGCWY010000114.1 GCA_017961625.1 Ruminococcus sp.
GGGATAAGGTAAATAGGGGTTCGTAAAGTATTTCCCCTTTACACTACGCTGGCACTCGGTTTGCGTGAGTGCTAATGGGGTGCCGGGTGTTGACAGCGGGCGTTGCAGATGGTAGAATTATGGTATATAAACCAAAGGAGGGTTATATGTATGTTCAGTTTGATCGAGATCGCGCTGTACGCGCTGGCAGCGCTGGCGGCCTTGTGGATCCTGGCTGATGCGCTGGTAATGGAAGAGGAGGACTATGATGAGTAAGTTCTATTTAGTGGAAGCGGAGCAGGAGGTGGATATCAGACATGGAGCATATAAGCCGCGTGGTGAGATCTGTACTTGCTCGGATTGCAAGTTCCGGTACGATCCGCTTGAGTGCTGGCGAGGGATGTTATGGACCTGCGACAGCGATTTCTGCAGCAGAGGAGAGTTTAAAGATGAGATATTGGCTGATAAAGGCTGAGAATGACACACAGGCCTATCTGGGCCGTTATGAATTGGAGCAGGTAGTAATACTGTGCAGAGACTGCAAGTACAGGGATCACAGGACCTGCACATGGAACAAGGCTCCGGTTTTAAATCCGTTTGATTTTTGCAGCAGAGGAGTAAAGAAAGATGAAGAATAATGAGGCTATTTTATTTGAGATCGAGAAGGAGAAGGAACATCTCCGGAGGCAGATAGATGAGCAGTCTTTGAGCGGCATGGTGCTTTATTGGCTGGGCCAGATAGACGCTCTGGAGAAGATGAGACTGCTGATCATCAGATATTATGGAGGCTGACATGGCGCGGGAGACTATGATCATCGAGATCCGTGAAAACCGGAACGGATATTATTTTTACAGTGAGTCCGGAAAGTGGCTTCAGGGATGCAAGCGTCAGTATCTGTTTCCTGTAATGGAGGAGCTGACAGAAAAGTATTCGATGGAATACCCGGTTGAGGTTTTATTTCAGTTAGGGAGGTATGAAGAGTTTTGAAACAGTTTAATCTAAAGTTCAACGAGGAAAAACCTGTTGATATGAAGGTGTATAACCGCATCAAAGAACAGCCCTCTGCGGTGGAGTATATCAGGCAGCTTGTGCTGTGGGATATATACGCGGATGAACAGCTTAACAGATTACAGTCGAGGTTAAAAGAAGAATATGGCGAGACGGATTGAGGCGCTCAGCGCGTGGGAGATCGTTGAAAGCGGTCAGACAACAGCACAGCTCCGGAGAGAATATTCAAAGCTCGCATATGTTGCGAGACAGAGGATCAGTAAACTGGAGGCAGCCTTCGGACCGAAGGCTGAGATCCTCCAGCGCAGGTCCGGAGATTTCGGAACATTGAAGAGTCTCGGTAAGATAAACAGGATACAGGTATCGCAGGAGTTGGCAAATGTACGGCGCTTTCTGGCATCAGGATCCTCAAGAGTCAGGGAATACGGACAGATCCGCGAAAATATCGTTGAGTCATTTCAGCGTTCCGGATATGAATTTGTAAACGAGAGCAATATCGATGATCTGTATCAGTTTCTGGAGGATGCCAGAGCCCGCAATATTGCGTCGTTGTATGGCTCAGATCAGCTTGTTGAGACATGGAACAGAGCCCGCAAGCGCGGGCTTACAGAGGAGCAGCTGCTGGGTAATATCGAGTACTGGGCAGAGCATCCGTCTAAAGATATGAGACTGTATGCCCGGAGAAACACATCGAGGGAGGACTTTGTTGAGGCATCGAAAAAATGGAGACTGTGAATGTTAAGGATCTCGACTATACTATATTTGAGCATCTGAAAACACAGCGGGCTCCGCGGGGCAATCCTCACGGCAGGAAGCGCAAGCGCTATGTGGACGCTGTATGCGCCTTCGATATCGAAACGTCGACGCTGCCGGATATCGATGAGGCTATCATGTATATCTGGCAGTTTCAGATCGATGATATCGTTACCGTTGTCGGCAGGACATGGGAGGAATATTTCTTCTTCCTGCGGAAGATAAAGAGCGAGATCGGCGCGAGGCTTCTGTGCATCTATGTACACAATCTTAGCTTTGAATTCGAGTTCCTGAAGGGATTATATGATTTCCAGTCTGATGAAGTATTTGCAGTAGACAGCCGGAAGATCCTGAAGTGCACTATGTGGGACACATTTGAGTACCGGTGCAGTTATTTGCACAGCAATATGTCACTGGCAGCATTCACTTCCAAGATGGGAGTCGAGGACTTAAAGCTTGATGATTTTGATTATGACAAGCTTAGATATCCATGGACCGAATTATCGGAAAGGGAATTGCTGTATTGTGTGAACGATGTTCGCGGTCTTGTGCAGGCTCTCAAGAAAGAGATGGCTCTTGACGGTGACAGTCTGTACACGATACCTCTGACATCGACCGGATATGTCAGGAGAGACTGCAAGAAGGCCATGGCAAGCTTTAATCATGCACAGCTTGCGGAGCTGCTTCCTCCTGAGGGTGTATATCTGGCACTTAGAGAGGCTTTCCGCGGAGGCAATACGCACGCCAACAGATTCTATTCCGGTGATATACTTCCTAATGTTCACAGTATAGATCTGGTATCTGCATATCCTTCGGTGATGATCAATTATGAGTATCCTATGACAGAATTCCATCATGAAGGTAGAGCCTCATTGGATCGAGTCATGGATCTTATCTATCATAAGGGTAAGGCCGTGCTGCTGCGCATATGCTTTTATGATGTGAAGCTCATCAGCAGATATACAGGTGTACCATATCTGGCAAGAGATAAATGCAGGAACATCCAGAACGGTCACTTTGATAACGGCAGGATACTGGATGCTGAATATCTGGAGACTACTTTGACAGATATTGATCTGAAGATAGTCATGGGGATGTACACATGGAGCGCAGCTGATCCTTATGATGTGTTTTATGCCAGATATGGAAAGCTGCCTCAGATGTTCCGCGATGTTATTCTGAAATATTACACCGACAAGACGCAGCTGAAACAAAATCCCGGAGAGTCTTATGATGAAGAGAAAGAGTATTTCTATTTCAAATCCAAAAACAAGCTGAACAGTCTGTACGGCATGACAGCGCAGGATCCGGCAAAGATATCGATCATGTTTCAGGATGGGCAATTCTCCCTGAAGGATGAGAGCATCGCCGATGTTCTGAAGAAGAATTATAAGAAGGCATTTCTCTCCTATGCGTGGGGTGTTTGGGTAACAGCATGGTGCAGATGGCTTCTCCAGCAGGGAATCGACGCAGCCGGTGACCGATTTGTATACTGCGATACCGACAGCGTAAAGACTATCGGCCCGGTGGATATGTCAGTCTTTAACGAGGAGATGAAACAGCGATCCATCAAAAACGGCGGATATGCTAAAGATAGCACCGGCAGGATCCATTATCTCGGACTGTTTGAGGATGAGACGGTGAACGGTTATGAGGCTTTCGTTACGCTGGGCGCGAAGAAATACGCCTATGTCGAGAACGGCAAGCTGCATATCACCATTGCAGGAGTCAATAAGAAAGAAGGCGCCGATGAGCTGGGAGATATCCGGAATTTCAAAGAGGGATTTATTTTCCGGAAGGCTGGAGGCACTGAAAGCGTTTATAATGATGCCATCAACTATGATTATTTCGTGGATGGCAGATGGATCAAGATAACTGATAATGTAGTTATCAGGCCGTCAACATACGAGCTCGGTATCACTGAAGAATATCGGAGGATCCTGATGGGAGTCGCTGAAATAAAATATTCTGATCATGATATTCCCGGACTGTATAAAGTGAGGTAAAACATGAAAACATTTTTCGCATTTTTTATCGGCCTGATCGTCGGAGTGTTTTTCGGAATGATGACGGCAGCGCTTATGGTAGTAGCATCGGACGCTGATCAGAGAAGCGCCTCTGATTTCAATAATATAAATAAAGGAGATTATGATGAATAACGTATCGTTAATCGGCAGACTTACAAAAGATCCTGAGATCAGGACCTTCGGAAAAGGTAAGGACAGCACAGACCTGTGCAGGTTTACTCTTGCAGTCAGAGACGGCAAGGACAAGGACGGCAACGAGAGAACACAGTTCATCTCCTGCGCTGCATGGGGTGCAGTATGCGAAATACTTGAGCAGTATGTTCACAAGGGCGATATGCTGGGAGTAGATGGGAAGATCGTCCAGAACAATTATGAGAAGGACGGACAGATGATCTATCAGACAGAAGTGCGCGTCAACAGTTTGTATCTGCTGCCGAATACGGCAAATGACAGCAGCGGACGCAGCAAAGCCCGCAGATAATAGAAAAGGCCGGAGCGCTTTCCGGCCTTCTTTATAATAGGAGTTTATAATGTTTACAAAAGAAGGATACATAGATTTTAATTATGTGCTGAAGGACCGTTCTCCGTTTATATTCATTGTAGGAGGCCGCGGATCCGGAAAAACATACGGCGCTATAAAGTATGCGCTGGATAATGACAGAAAATTCTTCTTTATGCGCAGGACGCAGACACAGATCGACCTGATAAAGAATGACTCGTTTTCTCCGTTTAAGGTAGTGGACGAGTCTGTTGTAGTATCTCCGATCAATAAAAATCTGACCGGCATTTACAGAGGCTCTCAGAATTCCGACGGAACATGGAGCTCCTCAGGAGCTCCTATCGGATACATGTGCGCACTGTCTACGATATCGAACATCAGGGGTTTTGATGCTTCCGATGTCGAGCTTATCATCTATGATGAATTTATAGGCGAGGCTCATGAGCGTCCTATTCGCAATGAAGGACAGGCATTTCTCAATGCCTATGAGACAATAAACAGAAATAGAGAATTAAACGGCAGAGAGCCTGTGCAGCTGCTGGCGCTTGCAAACAGCAATAGTCTCGCAAATCCTCTGTTCGTCGAGCTCCAGCTGGTGACTCCTGTCGAAAAGCTGATGCGCTCAGATAACAGTAAGAAGTTTTACAGATACACTAATCAGGAGCGCGGAGTTTCGGTGTATATGGTGAACAGCTCTCCTGTGCTGGAGGCTAAACAGAGAACAGCTCTTTACAAGCTTTCCGGAGACAGTGAATTTTCAGCAATGGCGCTGCATAATGAATTCACAGCAGAAGAAATGGATCACATCAAGACGCAGGATCTGAAGCCTTACCGTCTGATATGCTGCGTCGGAGAGATCTGCGCATATAAGAAAAAAGATAATACAGGGTATTATATAACCGGACATAAAAGCGGCAGCACTGAGGCTGTTTATCAATCCACATCGACTGATCTGAAAAGATTTCGCAGAGATCAGTATTTCCTCTGGCTGGCATATCTTAATGGCAGGATCCTTTTTGAAAGCTATATCTATAAAGTGTTATTTGAAAAATACTTCGGTATATGATACTTTATACTATTGACTATTTTTCAAATTTAAATTACAGTTAGTATAGAGAATTAAGGCGGGGAAGCGGCAAACAGCCGGCGCGCATAGAACACTCCCGGAAGGAGGCGCGCGCTCTTTGTTCGGGGCATGATACTCCGCCTATTCTTTTTATTGGGAGGTGATATAGTGGAATTTACGGAGCTTCTGACTGCGATATCGACAGTCGGTTTTCCGATCGTTTTCTGTCTTATAATGTTCTGGTATCTTCGGGAAGAGTCAAACAATCATAAGACAGAGATGGATCAGTTAAAGGCTGTTATCGCAGATAATAACACTATCCTGGCATCACTTAAACAACTCATTCAGGACAAGCTAACGGAGGTAGAATAATGCCTTTTACTCCTCAGCTGACTGTGCCTGCCGATACGGATCCTTATTTCATCCGCAAGGCATATGGCGGGTATAGTCCATGTATCAAAGGAAACCCGGAGAAGTTTCCGGGATCCCCGCTGGCGAACTGCGTCGGGTATGCGTGGGGAATCGCAGCGGAGCGCGAAGGTACTCCGAACTGCAATATCGGTTTTGTCAGCGGTACAACTTGGCCAACCAATGCGTGGTACTGGATACAAAATCCGAATGGCCGCCAGACAGGATCTACTCCGCAGCTCGGCGCGATCGCCTGCTGGAGAAACAGCGACTGGACCAACGGACACGTCGCAAGCGTCGAGCAGATAAATGCTGACGGATCATGGCTTGCCAGCGAGTCCGGATATAACGGATATATATTCAGGACTCACACATATCCTGCTGACAACAGCAAGCCCGGATTTATCTTTCAGGGATTTATCTATCTGAACTGGCCTGAGGATCCTCCTCTTCCTCCCTCCGGAGATACTGATGTTCTCTATCCGATAGCACTCGGAGACAAGGTCCGTATCATCGGCAAAGGAAGAGCATCCGTGGACGGAGGCGGGAATATCGCTTACGGCATAGGCTGGGAGCGCTATGTCACAGCGATCTACGAAGACGGTGCATATCCCTTTCGGGTAGGCTTCAAGGACGGAAGGACCACAGGATTTTATAAGGCCGACGCTCTTGAAGTTATCAAGAAAGCTGAAACAGCTGTCGCGGATCTGAAGGTCGGAGATAAGGTCCAGATCAAAAAGACCGGAAATGCCAACAGCTACGGCACAGGCCGGAAGGCCTACGGCTTACGCTGGATCCGGTACATCAAGCGGATATATCCTCTGAGAGAATATCCGTATATGGTCGGAAACAGCAGCGGCATAACAGGTTTTTACAAAGCTGATGCTTTGAAGAAACTATAAAAGAAAAAAGGAGAATTATATCATGAAGATCAGCGAGGTCATATCCCTGCTCAAAGCGGGATATTCAAAGAAAGAGATCGAGGAATTGCGGGCCTCTGAGAATGTCGTCACTCCTGCCATAGAAGATGCCTCTGCGAAGGAAGAAGCTCCGCAGCCTGCCGAACAGACAGCTGCGGCAGCTCCTTCTGTTCCGGATAATACGGAGGTCCTTCAGGCGATAAGGGATCTCACTAAGACACTGCAAATGCAGAATATCCGCAACAGTGAGATGCCTGTCAAGCAGGAGAGCACTGTCGATATTCTCGGATCGCTTATAAGCGGACAGAAACAATAAAGAAAGGAGCTAAATATGAGTTCATTTAAGAATTTTGCCTCAATGCTGAATGATCTCCAGCAGCAGGCTGACGGGCGCGGAACGCTTGACGGATCAGCTATCGAGGATTTTCTCTCCATAGCCGGTTATGAACAGGAAGTCGGTGGTGGAGACAGCGGAATGCTGTCAGAAATCTTCCCGATCTGTGCCAAAGTAACCTTAGTGGTTTCGGGAATGACAGAAGGTCTTTCCACAAAATTCACCGATGTGGGTACTTCTACGGGTGTGTTGCTCGTAAGGGATACAGAATATGGATGGATGTTCTCAGAAGATGAGGTTATGGTTACTAACGGCACATTCGAATACTATTTGCTATCAACATCTGAGAGTGGTGAACTTGATTATACTAACTATTGGGATGTAAGCGTTAGCGGTGGCGCGGAATTAGGAGACGATGGGGAAAATAAATGGGTTGATGTAACAGGCGACTGCACAATTACCATAACAAAGAGGTAAACACACATGAGTGAATGGTCTATCCATTCATATAACTAAAGAAAGGAATTAACTATAATGGCAGTTAATAACATGTCAATCGAACAGGCTGCGACTGTTCTGAGCGCTATTCATTCACAGGTTACCGGATATTCCGGTGTTACTCCGACAGATGTTTCGGATTTCGTATCTGTCGCGCAGGCTACGCTTCAGGCCGGATATGACTCTGTTATCGCGGCGATCTCTCAGGTCATCAGCAAGACGCTGATCGCTGTCAGGCCGTATAACAGAAAATTTAAAGGTCTGGAAGTAAGCAACGAGAGATGGGGCGGCATTACACGCAAGATCAATTTTGCTGATCGCGGACCGATGCAGGATGATACTTATGCTCTCGTTGACGGATCTCCTGTGGATCAGTTTGTTGTCAGGACTCCTGATGTTCTGGAAACGAGATATTATGGTTCCAATGTATATCAGGGCCAGTACACGATCTTCACGAAGCAGCTTGATGTTGCTTTCTCAGGTCCTGAGGCTTTCGCGGCATTCATGTCTGGACTCATGACTCACTTCTCCAATGAGCGCGAGCAGTGGCTGGAAGATGGTGCAAGGATGATCCTCATGAACCTGATCGCAGCAAAAGCTGACGCGGGCATCGATGTATTCCATCTGCTGACAGAGTACAACACTGTCACCGGTCTGTCTCCGGCTCTGGATGCACAGACTGTCATGCAGCCTGACAACTTCCCAGCATTCGTCAAATGGATGTATGGCCGTGTGGCAAATCTCTCCAGCCTCATGACTGAGCGCAGCAAGCTGTTCCAGCTTGAGATCACCGGCAAGCCCATCCTTAGACACACTCCTCTTGAGGATCAGAAAGTATATCTCAACAGTCAGTTCCTGAATGATATGACTGCCCGCGTTCTCGCTGACACATATCATGAGAATTTCCTGAGATATTCCGATGTCGAGGCTGTCAATTTCTGGCAGGCCATCGACGATCCTCTGGATGTCTCCTGCACTCCGGTCTATATCGATAATACCGGCACGATCACTGTCGCCAGCGGCAATGTCGCGGTATCTGATGTGATCGGTGTTATGTTCGACAGGGATGCAGTCGGTTATAACATCTACGATGACAGCATCGAAGCATCTCCCTACAACGCAGCAGGCCAGTACTACAACCTTTTCTCTCATGTGAGAGTACAGTTCCAGAATGACCTGACTGAAAAAGCCGTGGTCCTCTGCCTTGACTGAGCGAGGTCGCATATAATTCTCCTGAAGGCAAAAAGGGAGCAGAATTTCCACTCTGCTCCCTTAAAGCCTAATTATACGGAGGTGTTTAATGAATATCGCGTTTTACAATTTCGCAAAGAAAGAAAACAGCACTGCACAGCCTTCCGGATCCGGAACAGTAGTCGCCTGCACTATAAAGACACCGTCATCGGTCGAGGAGATGACTGTTGAGATCGCCAGCGCTACGGTGCCTTCCTATAATTACGCATATATCGGCGATTTTGGCAGATACTATTATGTCACTGATATCGCATATAACCGCGGAATATGGGAAGTATCATTAAAATGCGATGTGCTGGCGAGTTTTAAATCAGCTATTGGCTCCACATCAATGTATTTTGAGAGGTCCAGCGCACAGAAGAATGGCGATCTCATTGACAGATTTTATCCGGTAACAGATCAGTACACTATCAGCAGGACACAGCTGCAAGCTGAATCCGTAACTCTTCCGTGGCCGAACGGCAGTTTCGTTGTTACGGTTATGGACGGTAATAGCAGCACAGGGAACACTTCATATCAGTTCAGTCCTACAGAATTCGGAAAATTCATCCAGAGTCTTATGGATACAGGAGCCGACACATATGAGTCTGTGTGGGATTCCATCAATCAGATGATCAAAGTCACAAATTTTGAGCCTCTGAAATACGTCGGAGCATGCTACTGGTTCCCGTCTCCCGCGTTCACTCCTGGACCTGTGACAGCAGAAACAAGCATAAAGCTCGGAAATTTCATCGCTACAGGCTTTTCCTGCTATCCTCTTGGTTCGTCAGCGACGAATACTATTTCTTATTCGGTCACGCTTCCTTCACATCCGCAGGCGGCAACACGAGGCGGCTACTGCAATCTGGAGCCGTTCTCCGAATATTCACTCAATCTCGGAGCCTTTGGGCATCTGAAGCTTGACAGTACAGCCTTAGCAAAAGCAACATCGCTGAGCATTACCATCCGACAGGATCCGTACACCGGCAGAGCGCGGCTGCTGATAAAAACCAATATTGGCGCGGTCGTTGCTAATATGACTACTCAGTGGGGAGTTCCTGTTATGCTGTCGTCCGGTTCTAACGTGAATGTCGGCGGTATAGGCCAGACGCTCGCAGGCGCTGGCGGAACACTTGCGGCAGCTGCTACCGGTAATATAGCCGGAATAGGCGCCGGACTGATGAATTATGTCTCAGGCATAGCTGACATGGCAAAAGGCAGTATTAGCACCGTCGGCAGTTTCGGATCCATGGCTGACCATCAGTTCGCTATGGAATTTATAGCTCGTTTCTTCACGATCGCCGATGATGACAATACCAACAACGGCAGGCCTTATTGTTCTATTTCGACTCCCGCGACGCTTACCGGATATATGATAGCTGAAAAAGGACTCGTCACAAGCACAGCAGCAACAAATCCTGAGCTTGCGATGATCAATAGATATATGGAGGAAGGCTTCTACTATGAGTAATTACTACACATATGACATGATCAACATGTATAATGCATACAGATCACCGTCAACTGTACACTGCAAGAATACCGGGCTGGTAAACTACTATGTAAGGTATCTGGTACAGAAAGTTATCTCTGTATTTGAATTTATCAACATTCCGGAGACATGGGCAATAAACTATTTTCAGTATGTGCTCATCTGCCGCGGATACATCGGAATACTGCGCACAGACGAATTCGGAGTTATTCCTCAGGAATGCGGGCTCGGAGGCTTCAATGTATTCTATCAGCCTAAATTCATCACTGTCGCAAATCCGCTGCTTACTGGTATCAAACAGCCGGAAATAGGTACTGAATGCGAGGTCATAAAGATGCAGCCTGACTATGGCAGCATCATGGATCTCGTCAGCACATATGCGGATCTTATGGCTCTCTGTCTTGAGTCGGCAGGTGTTAACCTGCTCAATTCTAAATTGAGTTATGTATTTGCAGCCGGTAATAAAACACAGGCTGAAAGTTTCAAGAAAATGTTTGATAAGATCGCCAGCGGCGAGCCTGCTGCATTCGTGGATAAAAACCTGTTCAACGAGGATGGCAGCAGAAACTGGGATGTATTCTTCCAGAATCTGAAGCAGAATTATGTCGCATCCGATATTCTGGATGACATGAAAACGCTTGAGGATCAATTCAACACAGCAATCGGAATTCCTAACGCTAACACTCAGAAGCGGGAGCGCCTGATAACTGATGAGGTCAATGCAAACAACATCGACACGGAGTCAAAAATCAGCCTCTGGCTTGAAACTATGCGCGGGGATATGCGCAGAGTCAACAACATGTTCGGACTTGATCTTGATGTACGCTATCGCTTCGCTGACAGAATGGAGGTAATAGATGAATAGCTGGCTTTCTGTGCTCGGTCTGTATCGGTATGATCCGACGCTCTTTGATGAGCTTGTGGTGCCTTCTGTTGTCAACAAACAGGATCTGATCGATAATATCGTTGTCGAGACTGCGGAGCTGGAGGTCATATATCCGGATCCGGAGATAATGCGCCAGATAATAGGATCATGGAGCAGAGCGCGCCTGCATGTCTGGGACAGGATCGCTCTGGTGCTGTATAAGAATTATGATCCGTTTATCAATATCACAAGAGATGAGATCAGGACCATAAATACAGTCAACAGTAAAACTCAGACAAACGATCTGACGCAGACAGATAATACTTCACAGACACAAAATCTGACCCGCACTGATGATCTGACAAGAACGGATGACCTGACAAGAACGGATGACCTGACAAGAACGGATGACCTGACGAGAACGGATGACCTGACGAGAACTGATGACCTGACGAGAACGGATGACCTGACAAGAACGGATGATCTGACTGAAACTGACTCCCGCACAGTAACGAATACTGTGAGCGCGTGGGATTCCTCGTCCTTCCAGAACAGAGACAAATCCACCAACGGAGGAAATGTCACTAATACCGGAACACAGACAAATACAGGTACAGTCACGAATACCGGAACACAGACAGATACAGGTACAGTCACGAATACCGGAACACAGACAAATACAGGTACAGTCACGAATACCGGAACACAGACAAATACAGGTACAGTCACGAATACCGGAACAATCGGCAATTCCGGAACGATCAGAAACGAAGGTCGAGTCTCTGACAACGGCAATTCCACAGTGACGGAAACTCTGCACGTCGAAGGAGACAGCGCTATCACGGACGCGCAGGATGTCGCGCGTAAAGAGATCGAGCTGCGCACAAGATATGAGCTCGATGATTACATCATCAACGATTTCAAAAATCGTTTTTGTCTATTAGTTTATTAAGGAGGCCATAAAATGCCGGTATTTGAGAATTTCCCCTATACTAATTTTCACGATCTTAATCTTGACTGGATCCTGAATAAGGTCAAAGAGCTGGATGAGAAAGTTAACGGAGACTTTGATGCTGTTATCGAGAGCTATATCGAAGATCATCTCAGTCAGTTCCTGCTTTTGGCTTCGTATGATCCGGCAACAGAAACCATTACTTTGGAGAGCGCACCGAGCGCATGAGGAGGAATAAGATATGCCTGACTATGTAAAGAAATTTGATCTCGGCGGTACTGATATCTATATCAAGGACGAGACTGCGAGAAATAGTATCGCGGATATCCCGCATAATTTGTACTCTAAAGCCGAAAAAGGAAAGAATATCGTTTTCATCGGTGACAGCTGGACAGTAGGATCCGGAGCTGATGATCCTGATACTGAGAAGTTCAGCACAGTCCTCTGTGAGTCTCTCGGTATGAATGAGATAAATCTCGGCGTTTCCGGTTCCGGATTTGCAAGGCCGACTCCGTTTCAGGATCAGGCTGATGCTGCGATCTTACTTCCGGTAGCAGACAGACGCAATACGAACATCATCATGATTGTCGGAGGTATGAACGATCTCAGACATACCGACGATGAGACTTTTGCTCAGGCATCAGCCGGCATCAGCGGACTGATATCTACTCTGGTTCCTTATTTCCCTAATGCTGTAATATGCTTCGCGATAAATACCATTCCATATGAAACAACAGCAACGATGCGGGATTGGATCGAAAGAATGAAGCAGTATATCACAGCCCGCACGAAGGCTCATGCCATTCTGTTTGACACATTCACACAGATATTTATCAGCAATGTGAACCTGTTTGCTCCCGGCCTTATCAATCCTACAACATACGGCCACGCAAGGATCGCAGGATACCTGAAAAATGCTCTCCTGGGCGGTGTTTATGCAAATCCGTTAAGAGATACCGACGAGATAACATGGACCCGTACAGGCTATTCAACAGGCAGCGGCGGTCATATATACACCGATGGTAAGTTCGTATATGTCGAGCAGACACGCATCGATATGGCATCTGAAACAGGCAGCCATATCTGCGGATCCGTTCCCTCAGGCCTCATTCCTGCCCGGAACGTATACTTCCCGATCTATCATACAACCGATGGTATTATCGGCACCGGTGTTATCAACTCCTCCGGTGGCGTTTATATCAATCAGACTACAGCTCACGATAGCGCTTACATCGGTTCCCTGATGTACCTCTGCGCAAAATAAGATCCAAACCATATCAAGGCTCTGCAACGTGCAGAGCCTTTTTTCATACCCTACCCCATTAACACTCACGCAAACCGAATAGCACTCACGCAAACCGAGTGCCAGCGTAGTGTAAAGGGGAAATACTTTACGAACCCCTATTTACCTTATCCC
>JAGCWY010000115.1 GCA_017961625.1 Ruminococcus sp.
CGTCAACGATTCTCACATAGTCCTCTACGGCCTGCTCCGATTCAAACACCCCGGCGAATACTTCCAGGTTTGAAGAATCCATCCTTTTTGCTTTTTCTGAATCATACATGTCTTGACCTCGTTTCTCAAATACAGCGTAGCATTAGTTCATAAAACTTTTGTTTTTCTGTAACAAGAATCTGTAGCATTATATCTTTCGATATAACTTACAATGTGTATTATTTCTTGACTCTCAAAAAATAATGCTCTTCATCCTCTCTGGCTATATATGCTCCGTTATTAAGCATAACCTTTTGAGATGGGATATTATCTTTATTCACGCGAAGGTAGATCTCTTCCTCCGGGACGATGTCTTTTGCAATCTGAATAGTAAGTTTCAACCCTGCTGTTCCATAGCCTTTTCCGCGCTTATCTTTTCGAATACTGTAGCCTATATGTCCGGCACCATTTTTCAAAGTTTCTGTCAGATGATGCCGTATTCTGAATTCACCGACCAGGCAATCCTCATCCCACAAATAATAATATGTTTCCGGTACAAACCAATCAGGCATATCTACAGGATGTTCGTATGAAATCAGTGCCGGGAGAGCTTTTTCAATATAATCTTCATAGGATATACCCGTATACGGATTTGTTAATCCATTCTCATCCGCAGGTAAAGCTGTCGTATATTCCCACTGAGCGTGTGCATCTTGCATGTTGATCTTCCGTAATTCCACTTTTTACTCCCTGTTCATTTATCGTGAAATTTAACTAAGCTTCCGCCTTAATACCGAGATTGCTGCGTAGTGTAACACATCAAAACTGTCAGGCGCTGTCTCCAGGAGTTTTCTGTGCTCCGTATCCCACCTTGTCAGATTTTCCGATGATAATGAAGCGCCGACTCCTCTGCAGGCAAGCATACGACCATGCCAGGATTCCCTGGTAAAAGGTACTTTCAGATCATATTCTTCGTGCTCTTCGAGATCGAAATAACCGAGCATAGAATCCGGAATAGTAATAGGGCGTTTTGTCTCGCCTCCTCCTGTCCAAGAAGGATTGTACTTTCGGACGAGTTCTTCGCTTTTTCCCGCAATTTCGTCTTCAAACGGTAGCCACGCCATATAAAGAATGACGAGCCGGCCGTCCTTCTTGAGAATCCTGTGTAATATCGGGGCTGCCTTCACATGATCGAAGTAAAGGAAACACTGGCATGCGGTAATCACATCAAAAGAAGCCGCCGGAAAATCAATCTGTTCTGTCGATACATTTTTGAATTCAATATTCATTCCCGCTTCCGAAGCAAGTCTTTTTGCCTGTTCGATCTGCTCGGGAGAGATATCGGTTCCGGTCCACTCTGCCCCATAGCCGTACATATTTCGCGGCAGCACGCCTGTGCCGGTACCGAGATCCAACACTTTCTGCCCGGCGACACAAAGTCCCCTGTCTGCTACTCTCCGATAAAACTCTTCAGGATAAATGTCCCTGTATCTGGCATAATTCTCAGAGGTTTTACCCCAGTCAAAAGCTTTGCCTGCATCGATTCTGTTATCTCTTATATCCATACTCTTAATTATGTCTTCCGGAATTTGTCAACTCAACGTTTATTCCAATGGTATACGGATGATATATTTCAGATCCTTGAAATCCCCAATGATCTGACCGCCGTTTTTCAGCATGATCTTTACGGTAGGCTCATTGCTTTTCATCGGAAACAGCTTTATTTCCTTATATCCGATCTCTTTGCACTTTTTCAGTAATTCTTTGAATAAAACACTTCCGTATCCTTTCCCTCTGAATTCCTTTGCGATGCCGTACCCCAGATTTCCTGCACCGACAACCGTTTCCAGATACTCGGATGACGAATGCCTGACTCTGCCGTAACCGACGGGAACATCGTCAATATATAAAATATATGTGGTAAACGGAATCCAGCCCTCCGGCAGATCTTTGCCTATGGAATTATTATCGGTTATTCTCAGCCACTCTTTATACTCGTCATAAGACAGGTTGTATGCCGGATTCGTAAAACCGTTTTCCACAGCAGAAATTCCCTGGAGCATATCATATTCCGGTTTTCCCATATCCACCGATAATAGTTTTAACGCTATATTCATAGTCGTCTTTCCTTTTTCTTTTATGTATCAAGCCTCTATACATCCGTCACTATCACCCGGCTATATTGGCATCCGAAACAGTTCCATCGGCATCCACACTTATCTCAATGGAATGGCCCCAGAACATGTCCCCGTCATTATAATATAAGGTCACGCTCC
>JAGCWY010000116.1 GCA_017961625.1 Ruminococcus sp.
GCCAGGATCAAACTCTTTATTATAATTGTATATATCAGTACCTTAGTACCAAAATATCTTTAATCCTGTTCATAACGCTTGCGTTATTACTTGCGTGTTATTTTTTTGTCTTTTCTTGACCTTCTCTTCTCTCCACTGATTTCTCAGCTTCAATAAAGGAATCTCAAGGGTCGTTACTTTTTTTCGCATTGTTCAATTTTCAAGATGCTGTTCGCTGCTCTCTTCTTGAGACAGCTTTAATATTATATCACAGAAAATTTTCTTTGTCAATAGCTTTTTGAAAATTTTCTGAGATTTTTTGTTGTCACTTTCGAAGAACTTATACATGCTGCACCCGCAGACTCACTGTTTTCCGCTCTCTTGCGGCGACTTAATTATTATACCACGCAGGCAATCCAAAGTCAACACGGAATAATCAACAAGCTTACTAATTATTTCAAATCGAATTGTGTCTAATTTTACGACCCGCTGAAAGTTACTGTCAGCCGCCTTTCTGCACGGTTTTCCTTGAACGACACAGACACAGAACCACTCAGACTGCTTCCAGAACTATCTATAATAGAAAGAACCCTTTCCTCGTTGCTCATTATTGTCTTGAATTTGTCGTAAATATCGTTGCTGCTGAACTTTATCTCGATAGAATTATTTCCAGCACCTAGCTCACGCTTCACTATACTCTCAGCCTCAGCAACAGTTGTTGCATACAAGCCATTTTTCTTATAGTAGTTCCAGTCATCCTTGTAACATACATAGGGTTCAAACAGCTCATCATCTGGATTATGGGTGTCCAAAAAATCAAAATCCGGACGCAGAAAGTACTCCCTCCTCACTTCGCCGTAAATATCGGTATCTGACCACGTAACATCTATATTGTACCAGTCTAAGCCTACGCAAACCTGATTCCATGCATGATTTTCATTGGCATTGGTTGTTCCGGTTATAAGGACACTCTTCAGTCCCATTTTCGAAGCGAGCAGATTAAAAGCCTTGGCATAACCCTCGCAGTTGGCTTTGCCCTCTACAAGGCAGCCATATGCGGTTGAGGAGTAGTCCTCACCTATGCCCTCGGTATATTCACAGTTATTTATTATATAGTTATTGATATAGCTCACCATATAATAGTCGCCACGAAGCTCCCGAGCTCCTTCAACAGCGTCCTGTACTGCTTCCTCCAACTGTTTACGCTTAAGGCTGTTGTCACCAGTACCTCTGTACGCTATCTTTGCGTCTCGGACGCGTTTTCCCACGTAATAGACGGAATCGAGGTAGAAAAAACTCCCCTCCTGCTTCTCAAGGATACGGTACACCTTTGCATATTCCTTACCCTTGACGTCAAAAGGGAGAGCTATCGTTTCCTGCTCCTGCTCAATACCTCTCAATAAGGCGTAATATAGTGCTTTTTCCTTAACATCGAGATTGCAGTAAACAGGTCTGACCGACGACTCCTCATAAGGCAAGTATTCGATGTCGGGCATCTTGGTCATCATGCCCGAATCTGAAACATACATGACTGCCGCGCCTGCCAGTATCACACAGGAAGCTATTATCATAACTGTCGCAGTTTTCTTAGCCAATTTCAGTTCTCCGATATCATAACAGTATTATTCTTTATTTTGAATGACGGCAGATTCTCCACAAACTTGCTGAACTTGGAGTAGCCGAAAGTTTTTACATCAAATTCAGGTATCTTCGCGCAGAGCTGCTTTTTAAGTTCTCCGAGATTATAACCCTTTGTCCCGTTGGTGCGAACTATCGCCACAAGTGCTGTTTCTATCCGTTCAATATCTGTCATGCTGGACTTCTGTGAAACAAGGATACTACTTCCCACCTGTCTGAAACTTAGACATTCAAAGTCCTTAAGGAACTGGGAGAACTTTGAATATCCGTAGTTTCTGACGTCGAAATCCGGATAACGATTAAGAAGTCTGCTGCCAAGCTCTCCTATATTTATCTCGTCCTGTAAATTAGCATTTTCGGTTATAATACGCACTATAGCAGTCTCAAGTGTCTTGAGTTCGAGCTTTTCGGTCTCGCCTGAGCTTTGGAGTTCCTCATCAGCCAGTATCTCAAGGTACTTGAAGGCGTTACAGGCTGTACTAAAGGGCTTTGGGGTTTTCTGCTCACCCATACCTATAACGTGCATACCCGATTCACGGAGACGTATGGCAAGTCTTGTGAAATCGCTGTCGCTGGAAACTATGCAAAAGCCGTCGATATTATGTGAATAGAGAATATCCATAGCGTCGATTATCATAGCCGAGTCTGTAGCGTTCTTGCCCGTCGTATAGCTGTACTGTTGTACTGGCGTGATAGCGTTGTCGAGAGCCATGCTCTTCCAGCCGGCAAGATTCGGTCTCGTCCAATCACCGTAGACCCTCTTATAGGTAACAACACCGTAGTTTGACACCTCATCGAGGATATATTTCGTATACTTCGCCGCCACATTATCAGCGTCGATTAGAACAGCGTATCGCATTTCCTTTTCCATTTTCTCACTCCTGTAGCGTCTTGCCGCCGAAACGACAGATAGTACTTTTATTATAACATTTTTATTTAATTTTGTATATAGTAATTCCGCACAAAGACCTATAAGTGCCTTTGTGCGGAATTATGAGAATATAGTTTTTATTCGTTATACGATGAGTAAGGATACTCGTTCTCTCCATCAGAGAAGCTTTCCTTTCCCCAGTGGTAGGAAGGCATATAGTCCTCACTCTTTCCGGCGATATCATAAGATACAGTCTTTTCATAAGTGAATTTTCCTGTTCTGCGGTAGATAACACGTTCGCGCTCTCCCTTGGACTCCACATAATAAAGAGTATTACGTCCATCGGGAGTATCGAACTCGTTCATATACATCATTTCAAAAGCGTTTTTATTATTGAAGGCAACAGCCGCCACAGCACCGCCGCAAAGAAGAACGATAAGTGTAGTCACCACAACTATAGCCATGCCCTTTCCACCCTTTGCAATTTTCTCTGTAAGGAAGAGCAGTGCGCTCAGGCACACCACAGGCACGAGAGTAAATACCGCTATATTCGCAATAATCACCTGTGTCACCTTTCCGAAGGCAAGGAAGGTGCCCGGACGGTTATACCAGTAAAAGAGGCGTATCAGTATGCAGCATATCACCGCTACTGCAACAAGTATCCATTTTGTGATTCCCACAGCTCTGATTAATTTCATATTTCTGAATTCCTTCTGAACTGTGTTTTTCTTCATATTGTATCTTCGGCTCATAACTTATCTCCGATCGCAGACAATGCTTGTTTATACCATGTATCTTAAATAAAAAATCCCGAAACTATTGCTTCGGGATTCATGTAATGACGAGAGTATTCCCCCGCCACTATGGAGCGGATTACGAGGCTCGAACTCGCTACCTCCACCTTGGCAAGGTGGCGCTCTACCAGATGAGCTAAATCCGCATTATATATAGAACGCGGAAGCGTTCTATATGGTGCTTCCGGTCGGAATCGAACCAACGACACGGGGATTTTCAGTCCCCTGCTCTACCGACTGAGCTACAGAAGCGCATGGCGACCCCGAACAGATTCGAACTGTCGACCTCCTGCGTGACAGGCAGGCGTTCTAACCAACTGAACTACGAGGCCATGTGGTGGGGACTACAGGGCTCGAACCTGTGACCCTCTGCTTGTAAGGCAGATGCTCTCCCAGCTGAGCTAAACCCCCACTTTGCAGACGCCGTATCCTCGGCGACGAAAATAATTATATCACAGTATCTCAGGTTTGTCAAGCATTTTTTGAAAAAATTTTTGAGATTTTTTTGCTTTATTTTGAAAAGCGCTGAAAACAGCCCTTTTTTTAGTAAAAAAAGCCAGGAGCCGTCGGCTCCCGGCTGAAAAAGTTTACCCCATTTTATCAAATCATTTTTGCCGCGTCAGACTTTCGCCGAACTCTTTCCTTTTTTGCATATGAGCACCATGCATACAGCCCCGCATACTATTATCATGGGGAATACAGAAATTATCAGCATCCAGAACTCATTTGTCCTGTATGTAAACTTCTCCCCGTCCGCATTATAAGCAAACGGCATAAATACAGTGGTAAGTACAGTGTCTATTAGCATATGGCACAGCGCCGCCGGATATACTGAGCCCGTCCGCTTTGTCAGCCATGTAAGTACAGCCGACCAGAATATGCACATAACTATCATGGCTATGAAGCCGCCGTAAGGGAAGAAATCATAATCCCTGCCGAAATTGTAGCCATAAGCAAGGAGAGGACCGTGCCACAAAGCCCATATCACTCCAGTAACGACTATTGCCGCAGGAGTAGGCACGAGCTGTTCCAGCCTGGGTGTGAGATATCCTCTCCATCCCAGCTCCTCCCCGAGACCGTGAAAGGCAGTTGCGATACCTGATATTACAGCTATCAGCAGCGAAGCCGCGCCCATTACGATATCACTGCCGAAGGCGCTGTCGGAAATTCTTCCGTTCTCTACTATAAAAAGATGAAGTATCAGAGCGCTGACAAATGGCAGCACTACCGGATATATGACCGCCGCCGCGTAGTATTTGCCGCTGCCTCTTTTTCCGAAGCCCAGCATTGCGTCACGGAAGCCCTCTTTCGTGACAAGTCTTGTGATGACGGAAGCTATCGCCGGATAGAGCATGAGGGTAGCTCCCAGGAACAAATTGTTCACACCGCCATTCTTGTCTGAGAATATCAGCTCTATCGCAAAAGCGGGAGCGAAAGCCAGTACAAGGTATATGAATATACGAAGGAGTGTTTTCTTCTTACTTGGCATAATTCTCAGCTCCTTTCAGATACAGCTTCACGGATATCCTGTAGGAAATATAGTACAGCGGCAGCACAGCCAGTGTACATATACCCACCCACAGCAGCAGC
>JAGCWY010000117.1 GCA_017961625.1 Ruminococcus sp.
TCCAGTCAGTAAGACTGTCAGGGTTCATAGGTGTAGTATCATCCTTGATGAATAGTCTGTCGTTTCTGACTGTCTGTGTACTTCCGTCTGCAAGAGTAATAGTGATGAAGTGCTCCCAGCGATCAAGCATATCGTTACGCAATTTATTCCAGTAGGTTTAGCGATAATTGATTTTAATGGGAATAAGTTTAGCAACAAATCTGATAACAAAAAAATGCCCGAAATCCTACTGTTCAATACATGTAAGATTTCGGGCATTTGCTGTCTGATGTATGCGCATAGCAGTGCGCGAGCCTCGGGGCTTTTCTAAGTGCAATTATACCATGAATTTGTGACTATACAGTTTGAGAAACAGTATACAGGAACTTCAATGAATCGACCAGAGTTTGACAGACTTGTAAAGGCAGTAGACAGGGATATAGCCAAGGGCGACAATGTTATAATCATATTTGATAGTGTATCACGAATGAGTCGCAACGCAGCCGAAGGCGTAGAGCAATACTTTGAATGGTATAACAAGGGCGTAGCGCTTATATTTTTGAATGAGCGTTACATCGATACAGAGGTATTTAAGGCTGCTATTGATCAATTGAATATGCTTGTAAAATTATGCAGTCTGCTTTTCAAGGAACTCCGTAAAGCTGAGAGTTCCGTCTGTTGAAACATAAGCATAGTATGCAAGGACCTTTGATGCGTCAACGGAATCAATATATCCGTCGTCGTTTACATCGCAGACTGCAAGGTCTTCCGCTGTCGGCTCTGCCGCTCCTGTGGAATACTTTGTATACTGTGAAAGGATATTTGAAGCGTCCACAGCGTCGATAATGCCGTCGCCGGTAGGATCACCGAGCTTTTGCTCGTTCTGTACAGGCACGGTTCCGGAATCCTTTTTCTTTTCTGTAAAATATCCCGGATTATCCGGCTCATCTATGTGTGCGTAAGTTGCATCTGTTATGCTTTCATCGAATTTTGTACCGTTTCCGCCTACAAGGTTTACACAGCCGCTAAACATATCTTCGCTTTTTTCAGATGGTACATTAAACGCTTTGTCCGCATAGATAGTTTTTAGTGCTTTGCAATATTCAAACATTTCAGTCATTCTTTCAATATTTGAAGTATTAAAACCAGACAAATCAAGTGATTTTAAAGAGTAGCAGCCGACAAACATAGATGCCATACTTGTAACATTAGAAGTGTCAAAGCTCGATATATCAAGAGAATTCAAAACGTGACATCTATAAAACAGTCCACTCATATCTGTAACCTTAGAAGTATTAAAACTTGACAGATCAACAGATTTTAAAGAGGTACTGTTGTCAAACATATAACTCATATCATTTACATTAGAAGTATCAAAACCTGACAGATCAAGTGATTCCAAGGAGAAGCAGCCGGCAAACATAGACGCCATATTTGTAACATTAGAAGTGTCAAAACCCGATACATCAAGAGAATTCAAAGCGGTGCAAATATAAAACAGCCTGCTCATATCGGTTACATTAGAAGTATCAATGCCTGACAAATCAATTTCAACTAATGAAGTGCAAGAACTAAACATATGGCTCATATTTGTAACATTGCTTGTATCAGCCTTGCTGAGATCTATCTTTAATGCTCTTGACCCAATAAACAGGCTATTACAATTTTCAGGCAGAATAGTCCCTTCCTCCGCGATTATTGCCTTGACCTTTTCATTCCCTCTATACGCTTTTACATCTTTTGTAGAAACATTCCCCTTTAAAGTCAGTGTTCCTGTTTCTTCGTCGAAGGATACACACTCTGCGGTCTGTTCTTCCTCTGCGTCAGCGAATATACTGCGAGAGATATACGGTAACCGCATAGCACAAACGGAAAGAGATAATGCCATGATCGGAGCGATCAATCTTCTGAGCTTCATTTTACAAGCCTCCCATATAAATTAATATGCTATATTATAGCACGTTTCATTAACATAATCAAATACTTTTTTGCTCATGAAAAGAGCAGGGATTTTACGATAAAACCTATCATATATTCACATTTGATTTCTAAGTGTGGTGTTATGCGTTGGCTCATGCGAATAGCAGTGCGCGAGCCTCAGGGGATTTTTAAATTTTGACTGTATAACCAATTCGTAGTTATTAAATGCTATGACACTTTTAGAATTTTCCTTGCCTGTCGGAGTGCCTTAGGCGTATTTTGACATCGTAAACATAAAAAAGCGGCTTAGCATCAGGGAGAAGTATTCGGATATAACTGTGGACAAAAAGATTATATGCCTGAACATACCTGATGAGTATTCGTACATGGATGATGATCTTTGTGAACTGCTGGAAAGTCTTGTACCTGATTATTTGGAAGATCAGTGACATGATCATAGGAATCATCACATAATTATACTTGACAAATCAAAATAAAAGTGCTATTATTATTTCGTAAAGTACGAACTTGTGAGGTGCTGATATGATAATTCTTGATGTAAAACTGAATCATGTATACGGATTTGATGATTTCCATATCAACTTTGCCTATCCTAAGAAGATAGTAGGCTCATTGATAGAAGATGAGTTCCTTGAAGGCAGAGAACGCTTTAGATATAAAAAGGCTGTTATTCTTATGGGAACCAATGCTACAGGAAAGACAAGTCTTGGAAAAGCGTTGCTGCATATATTCAGATCTGTAAAAGAAGCAAATGAAGCTGTTTTGAGAGAATTGGCAACAGGTGAACAGCCTGCTGCATTTCAGGTCGATTTTGTAAATGAAGGCTTCACATTACATCGTTTATCGGGTGTGGTAGACGGGGATAATGTCACTATTTCCTATCATAATGCACACATAGCAGAGATGGATTCCTATGAAAAAGCAGCTTCAAAGCTTGTGGATAAAACCGATGAAGTATCAGGTAGTTTTAAGAAGCTGAAAGCGATGATAGGTGATCTAGAGTATAGATTTGCTTATCCTGAGATAGAAAACTTGTTAAGACTCACAGAGGTCAAAAAAACAGCTCTGCTGAAAACGCTGAGAGCTGTTATAGGTACACTTGATCCTACGCTTATGGATGTATCAATAGCTAAAGACCTTAAAGATTCATTTGTTATTCGTCGCCGGGGCCAGGAGATCATTATTCAGGAAGGAAAGCTTCTTAACAATGAAGTGCTTTCAAGCGGAACGGCTGAGGGCATAGATGTGGCTGTTTTTCTTGCCTCCATGTTCTCAGATAAGAATTGTTTCTATTACTGTGATGAGCATTTTTCATATATTCAAAGCGATATAGAAAAACGAATCTTCGGCCTTATGCTTGAGAGACTTGGACGAAATGAACAGCTGATATTTACTACGCATAATACTGATATGCTGGAACTGAACCTCCCGAAGCATAGCTATGCTTTCCTGAAGAAAGAAATTGATGAAGGTGAGTATAAGGTTACTGCCACCTTTGCTTCTGAGTTCTTAAAGAGAAATACTGATTCCGTGAAATGTGCCATGGAAAATGATGTATTTGGTTCACTTCCTGACGATTCTCTTCTTGATGAACTGGAGGTATAACTATGAACCGAAAATGTGTATACCTTACTGAGGGAGAATGTGAAGAAAAGCTTATCAAAGCATTAAAGGAAAATCCGGCACTTATACTACCTGGAAAAGTTAAACGATTCAATGTCATTCAAAGTGAGCTGAAAACAAGTAACCTTGTAACATTCTCACCAGGAAGTATGGTGATTCTTGTCTTTGACACTGATGTTGACTATACTGAACATTTAAAGAAGAATATAGAACTGCTAAAGAAGCGATGTGCAGGAGTCAAGGTTGTTACCTTGGCTCAGGTGCTCAATTTTGAAGATGAGATAAAAAGATGTACTGATGTAAATAGAGCACAGGAGCTTACTAGAAGCCAAAGCCTTAGAGATTTTAAGAGTGCAGTAAATAAAATGAAAGACTCTGAGTTCAGAAATGCTTTAGAACGTCATAAGCTTGATGTATCAAAATTATGGACAAAGGAACCACCAAAAGGCTTTGATTTTATCGAGCAGGGAGCAGAGACGATAAGGAACAAATAGCAATATAATTCAATGACTATAAGCTATTTAGGGCTTGTTTTTTGACCCCAAAACTGACCCCAACTGAAGGATTCTGAAGACATCACAACACGTGCGATTACAAATAGTATATTTTGAAACAACGTAATAAAGCCTTGAATAGTCCCAAGCGGGTGCGATTAATACATGGAATATACTAACAGTAATCTCTCATAACCCGAAGGTCGTTGGTTCAAATCCAGCCGCCGCAACCAGAAACAAGGACTATGTTGCTTAACATAGTCCTTTTGTTTTAGGCTTATAATAGCCGTTTAAAGCGATAGTACTACATAGAGCAAGACTATGTTGCGTACTAAAAATAAAGTTGAACGGAGCTTGATATAAGCTCCGTTTCCGTTATTTTTCCGTTATGATGGTGCAAAGCTATGACAGATATCGATCAATTATGAACCATACAGTCAGTATGATTGACCTTTCCTCCTAGCTGTGTTATAATTATTACAACAATCAACAATTTCTGGGAGGGACACCATGAAAAAGATTCTGACTGCCGAGGACGATAGGGAGATCAACCGTCTGATCTGCGAATATCTTTCCTCGCAGGGCTTTGAAACGCTGTCTGCTTTGAACGGACTTGATGCCGTCCGTATCGTTCGGGAGCAAAGTGATCTGTCGCTCCTGATACTTGACCTGATGCTACCGTTTCAGAGCGGTGATATGGTCTTGCAGAAGATACGGGAGTTTTCCGATATTCCCGTCATTGTTGTATCCGCCAAAAGCGAAACACGCTCTAAGATAGAACTGATCAGAATGGGCGCTGACGATTACATTACAAAGCCCTTTGACCTTGATGAACTGTTGGTGCGTGTGGAAGCGGTATTGCGAAGGTATGAGATGAACCCCCGAAAGGCGGAAGAATCGAAAGTGCTGACCTATAAAAACCTGTCACTTGACCTGACATCAGGCGCAGCGACCGTCTGCGGCAAAGCACTCACTCTGACCGGCAAGGAGTTTGCTATTCTGGAGCTTATGCTTAAAAATCCCTCTAAGCTGTGGTCGAAAGCAAACCTCTTTGAAAGCGTGTGGGGCGAGAATTATATCACCGATGATAATACAGTCAAAGTCCACATGAGCAATATCCGCTCCAAGCTGAAAAAACTCGATTCCGACAACGAGTATATCGAAACGGTCTGGGGTATGGGCTATCGTCTTGTAACTTAACCTTTTCTTTACCATTCGCTTAACCTTTTCTTTACCTTTGGCTGTTAGAATGGTATCAACGAAACGAAAGGGGGCGGCGCTATGGGAAATAGCGTGATAACCATGAGGGGACTTTGCAAGTCCTACAAAAAGCAGGAAGTGCTGCATGATTTCAGCCTGACGGTGGAGCGCGGACATATCTGCGGACTGATCGGGCCGAACGGCGCAGGCAAGACCACGATCATGAAGATACTGGCGGGATTTTTCTTTCCGTCGAAAGGCGAGCTGGAGCTGTTCGGCAGTTCGGAGAATCTTGACGATTCCCGTGCAAGAATGAGCTTTATGATCGAACAGCCTATCATAGCAGGTTCGATGACAGCTCGTCAGAATCTTGAATATATCCGCTATCTTCGGGGCTATCCCGATGAAAAGCGTATTGACGAGATACTGGAGCTTGTAGGGCTTGCAAATACAGGCAAAAAGCGTGCTAATAAATTCTCTCTTGGCATGAAACAGCGTCTCGGCATCGGTATGGCACTCCTGCCGAAGCCCGAAATTATGGTACTTGACGAGCCTGTGAATGGACTTGACCCGGAGGGCATTGTGGAAGTCCGACAGCTTATCAAGCGTATGCAAGAGGAGTGGGGCGTGACCGTTCTGATCTCAAGTCACCTGCTGTCGGAGCTGTCCGAGCTATGCACCGATTTCTCTATCATCAGCCACGGCGAACTGATTGAAAACCTGAGCCGTGAGGAACTGCTTGTCAAATGCAGGAATTATATTGCCCTGCGAACGGACAACATCAACAAGACTGCGGCAGTACTGGAGGATAAGCTGTCCATTCACGATTACAAAGTCATTCACGGCGAGGAGATACATATTTTTGAGCGGCTTAGCGATATTCTGCACATCTCCAAAACGCTGACTGACAACGGACTTGTTATTACCAGACTAAATGAAGAAGGTCAGAACTTAGAGGACTATTATCTTGAAAAGGTAGGTGGCAGACATGAATAATATTATCAAGTCGCAGATGTTTATCATGAAGCATAAGGCTGTATCACTGACTGCTGCTTTTGTGTCCGCATTACTGGCAATGTCTTGTGGATTTTTACTGAATCAAAATTCAGCAGAAGCCTTTTCACAGCCCGGCTTAATGGCATTGTTTATTGTTCTGTTCATTCCGGTGATCGTTCTCTGTTACAGCTACTCCGAAAGAATACAGATGTATGAGATCATGGCAGGATTCAGACCGCATAAGATCATTCTTGGCAAGGTCATCACATTTACGCCTGTTTTGCTTCTATATCTCGCTGTGACGATCATTATAAGTATGATGAGTGACAGCAGTCCACAGACTGTTACGAGACTAATAATTTACTGTATACTGTGTATCAGGGGAATGCTGTGCATTGTGTTTCTAAGTCCATTGTTCAAACTTGGATCATTTGCTCCGCTGTTTAGTGTTATGTTACTGACTATAAACGGTTCTGATATGGAGGCACTGTCGCATTCTCCCGTATCGTTTTTTGGCTTTGGACAGTGTGCGCTGCTTGTCCGTGACATAACGGACAGCTTTATGATAAAGGTCATTGTCTCGGCAGTTGTTTCCTGTGCGATATATTATCTCATCGGCTATTTCACGTTGAAAAAGAAAATCGCCCTTGAACCGCATCAACTCACATAA
>JAGCWY010000118.1 GCA_017961625.1 Ruminococcus sp.
AGCAGACACAGCGCCCGCTATCCCGCTCACTGTTATGAATGAGGTTATCAACACGGTAAGAAAGCGCTACGGTAATCTTTACCGCAAGGTAAGAAAGCTCTCTGTTGCAGGCGGCGTTGATATCCCTGTCGGCGCTCTTGAAGCTGATTTCAGTTGGATATCCGAAAGCACAGCTGCTCCGAGGCAGGGCATAGGCACTCTTGACACTATATCTTTCAGATACAATGTTGCAGAGATCCGTATCGCTCAGACTTTCCTGTCTGCTCTGCTTACTCTTGACGCTTTTGAGGCTAAGATCACCGAGGTTATCGCTCTCGGTTATCTCAAGCTGATGGATAAGGGCATTGTAGCAGGTACAGGAAACGGTCAGATGCTCGGTATCCTTAATGATGCAAGAGTTACCAACGTGGTAACAATGACCGCAGCACAGATCAACAACTGGACTGCATGGCGCAAAAACTTCTTTGCAAGGCTGCCGCTCGGTTACAGGAACGGTGAGTTTATATTCCCCGTGGGCACCGTTGACGCATACCTTGAGACTATGGCTGATGCCAACAACAATCCCATATACAGACAGGCAACAGGGCTTGAAGTCAACAGCGGCGATGCTCTCAATCCCAACGGCAGATTTTTCGGCAGGGATATCTCCCTTGTTGAGCCCGATATCATAGCTGACTTTGATACTGCTTCTGCAAACGATGTTATCGGTATCTACTGGCAGCCCGAGGAGTACGCGATCAATGAGAATTTCGGTTTCACAATGCGCAGATACTATGACGAAGAGCGCAATCAGTGGGTAACCAAGGCGCTCTGTGTTGCAGACGGTAAGATACTCAATCCCAACGGCGTATGGATCATAAAGAAAGCATAAGGGGGCGTAATAAATGGCTGATAACGTACAGGCATTAAAAACGCTTTATGTTGCAATGGGTGGCAACGCTAATACAGTAGCTTCAATATCTACAATAGCAGATATGATTACAGCTATTGCAGCGTTGATACCTTCCGGGGGTTACACTGCGGCAGAGCTGCCAAAGGTAACAAGCTCAAATAACGGTCAGGTTTTAACCGTTGTTTCGGGTAAGTGGAAAAACGCCGACCTGCCGTCCTAAAAGATAATATCAAAGGAGTTGAAAAGATATGATAAACAACGAGAGAATTGTTTCCGTTACTGCTACGGATCTTCTCAGCCTTTACAAGACTATCCTCGGCGCTGCAAGTGTAAGCGTAACAGCTATACAGGCGGATGCTGTCGGAGAGTTTACAGTTACAGGTACGGGCGATGCCGGAAACGTGATCGCCGCAGAGCCTGTCAAGACACTTAACTTTGCAAGCGGTGTTACCGCAGCTGTTGTATACTTTGTAGCTGCATACGATTACAAGGGCTTCAAGGTTGCAGGCACAGACGTTGAGACCGCAGGCGCTGACGTTGTGGCTGACGGCGCTACACTCTATACCGCTACACTTTCAAGCAGCACTGTTACCATCGCGGCAGTATAAAGGAAAGGTGAGCGGCTATGTGTACATTACAGGATGTTATGACAGCGCTCGGTATCACAGGCGCATATCAGGCAGATACGGTCGAGCCGTACTACAATGATGTTATAGATTATCTGATCGGTGCGGGTGTACCAAGCAGCAGGATAACAACAGGCATAGTCGCCCGTGGTGTTTCCGACTTATGGAACTATGGAAGCGGTGACGCGAAGCTGTCCGAATACTTTTTGCAAAGAGCGGCGCAGCTGTCACTGCGGAAATAGCCCTAATCGCTTGAAAAATGCCCTGTATTTGCATTCAAAAGGCATACAAGTCAAGTTACACTATCCACACAAAGCACGCCTTAAAATGCAGATTTTAAGGCATAGTAAACGCCTTAAAATGCAGATTTCAGGGCATAGCGAAAGGATGTAGAAAATGGCAGAATATCGCCCGAGGCTCGACAATCCTATACCGATGTTTGTACTTACACCGACAGTGACAACAAAGCACGGCGTACAGTACAAATCATATCCCGACAGCGGCGCATTGATACACGGCAGCTTCAAGACATACGGCGGTACGGAGCGGAACGTTGACGGAGTATACTCGATAGAGGATACAGCAGTCATAACAACGTGGTATCGCCCGGATATAACATCTGACTGTCGTATACAGCTGCCGTGGACGGGGGCAGAGTATGAGATCATAAACGAGCCCGAAAACATCAATATGAGAAATCAGTTTCTGCGGTTCAAGGTCAAGCGTATCAAAGGCGGTGCGTAATGAGCAATAAAGCGTCAATGGATTTCAGCGGCTTTCAGTCGCTGATGCGTGAACTTGAAAAGCTCAACGCCGATACAAAGGCGATAGCAGACAAAGCGCTTGAAAAGACGTTTGACATCGTGACCGAAAAAGCAAAGGATGCCGCCAATCCTGCAAACTATCCCGCAAAGGGTAAATATTCAAGCGGGCGCACGGCGGAGAGCCTTAAAACCACCTGCAAGATATACTGGCAGGGCACAGAGGCGACAGTTGATGTCGGTTACAGCATAAGTGCGGGCGGCTTACAGTCTATCTTTATGATATACGGTACGCCTAAGCATATGAAAGTACAGGCGATGTATGATGCATTTTTCGGGAATAAGACGCTTCAAGAGGTCAGGAACGCACAGAGAGCGGTACTGATGGATGCGATAAACGAGGCATTAAACAGGTGAGAGGACGTGGGAAAATGAGCGATATAAAAGACTTACTGATAGCAACTTTAAGCACATTTGGTTATCCGGTTTTCTTGCAGGGCTCTCTCAATGAGGATGATGCATATCCCGACAGCTTTTTCACATTCTGGAACAATGCGAGCGATGACCTGTCCCACTATGACAATGCGCCTATCGCATACGAGTGGGATTTTGATGTGAATTTTTACAGCATAGATCCCGATCTGACAAACACGGCTCTGCTTGAAGCTAAAACAGCTTTGCAGGGTGTGGGGTTTGTCATACAGGGCAAAGGGCACGACCTGCCCACGGATGTTATAACGCATACCGGGCGGGGAATGTCCGTATCATACAGAGAAGAAAGCGAGGTTAAAGCATGAGCCTTCCGAGAAATTTACAGGAAGTTGTAGAGTGGCGCGGTATCAAGGATCTTGTAGCCGCCGAGGTGCTCTACGATGATGCAGAGCACGGCTATGTTACGGGTAATGTTTTTAGCATTGCGGGTGTTGCCAATCTTGAAAAGAGCGTTGACAGCTCTGATGATGCGCA
Source organism: Ruminococcus sp. (assembly GCA_017961625.1). Classification (GTDB taxonomy): domain Bacteria; phylum Bacillota; class Clostridia; order Oscillospirales; family Ruminococcaceae; genus Ruminococcus. Next base: position 3,246 of record JAGCWY010000118.1, read on the forward strand.
TTACTACGATAATCAGCCGATGGTCGTTATATCGTCCACATCAGCCGATACCGTAACAATAGACGTGTCTGCAATACCTTTTGATGTACTGGCAGCAATCACCGGGCAGTTTTACGATGAAACCACAGGCGCAATGATAGAGGGCGAGAGAAATCCGTCATACTTTGCAATCGGGTATAACACCCAGAATACCGCAGGCGAGAGCGTGTATGTGTGGAGATACAAGGGCAAATTCAACATTCCCAACAGCTCGCACGCTACAATGCAGAATGATACCACAGCCAACGGTCAGCAGATAGTATATACCGGTATCACTACTACTACGAAATTCAACAGCGTAACAGATAAGATGGGTAATCCCATCGGTGCAAAGGCGCTCAATATCAACGCTTCAAAGACATCCGCAGATGTGACAGAGTTTTTTGACACTGTTACAACTCCCGATGATCTCAGCGGCGCAGTTACCAAGTATGAAGTATCGTATTCGCTCGGCGGTGCGGCATCATCCAACAAAGCAGCAGCAGTTGCAAGCGGTGACGCTTATGAGACCACCATCACAGCACCTGCGGGTAAGACGCTCGGCACTGTCTATGTATACATGGGCGGCGTAGATGTATCGAGCACAGCCGTAACAGGCGGCGCGGTAAGCATAGCAAGTGTTACAGGCGATGTTGCTATCATAGCATCAATATCATAAGACCACTACGGGGACAGCGCCGCGCGGCGTTTCAGATACGTTCTTTCCACCTTTCGGACGTTGAGATCACCCGTATTTTTTGAAAGGTGAATAAAAATGAAACTCAATATATACAGCAAGAAGCAGATAGTAAAGACATACGAAGCAGACACTTATGATCTTATGTTCGGGACGCTTGAAGATATAGCGGAAGCCGTACATATAGACGATATCAAGACGGGCACAGACAGCGAGATACTGACAACGGCTGTCAACACGGTCATCAACTCGATGGATACCGTCAAGGATTTGATAAAGGACATTTTCGAGGGTATCACAGACGAAGAGCTCAAGCAGACAAAGGTATCTGAAATAGCCGAGGTACTGCTTGACGTTATCAAGTACACATTTACTCAGATGGGAAAAATGTCAAGAAAAAACTAACGCCGGGACAGAGTGACCTGTCCCTGTATGAGACATTCTTTGAGATGGAAATAAATCTGTCTGACAGGTTCACGGCTTTAACGCCGATCGTGATACGGCGGTCAAGAGCAAGTGAAGTTTTCCTGCTTATCAGACGGTTGAGCATATATAACGAAAAGAAAAACAGTAATACAAATCCCGTGACAGGTGCGAAAGTGATACGCATTCCCGCGGGCGATACTTGGTTTTAAAGCGAGGTGGTATAAATGCCGAAAAAAGACGATATCACGACAAAATTCAAGGTCGATATCTCTGACTTGAAGAAAAATATCACCGAGGCGAATAAACAAATAAAGCTTGCTAATGCAGAGTTTAAAGCCGCTTCTGCAGGGATGGACGACTGGACGAAATCAGCGGACGGCATAACAGCAAAGCTCGGTCAGCTTGACAAAGTGCTAAGCAGTCAGAAAGCCATCCTTGACAGCTACAAGCAGCAGTTACAGGCACAGCAGACAGCATACGAAGAGAACGGGAAAAAGGCTGATGCATTCAAGGCAAAGCTGCAGGAACTCACTGATAAAGGCATAGCAAAGACATCAGAGGAGTACAAAAAGTATCTCAAGGCGCTTGACGAAGCAGAAGCCGAACAGCAGAAAAACGCTAATGCTATCGACAAGCTGAATATACAGATACTTAATCAAGAGGCTGCGGTCAAGGGCACTGAAAAAGAGATCAGAAACTATGACAAGTCGCTTGAAGATGTGCAGAAAGCTGAAAAGGATACCGCAGACAACGGCAAAGCCGCCGGGAATGCTATCGAGGATATCGGTGATAAAGCTGATAAGGCTGACGGGAAGCTCGGAAAGCTTGCTCAGGGCATAGCCGCAGGCATAACAGCGGCGGTGGCAGCATTGGGCGCAGCAGCGGTCAAGGCGGGGCAGGATATGCTCAATATGGCGCTTGACGTTGCAAAAGCCGGAGACGAGATAGACAAAGAAAGTCAGAAGCTCGGTATGAGCGCCGAAAACTATCAGAAACTTTCTTATGCTATGGAGCTTTCGGGCGCTAATATAGACGAACTGCGCAAAGGCACTGTAAATATTACAAAAGCACTCGGTGCATACGAGGATGAGGGCGCAGAGGCAAAGCAAGTAGATCCGTTCAACAAGCTGAATGTGTCACTTGTTGATGCGCAGGGCAATCTCCGTACCACAGACGCGGTACTGCTTGACACGATAGACGCACTCGCAGCGATGGAGGATGATGTACAGCGTGATATCATAGCAAACGAGATATTCGGAAAGACTTTCACCGAGATGCGCCCGCTTATCAACGGCGGTTCACAGGCTATCAAGGATCTGATGCAAGAAGCAGAAGATTATGGGATGGTAATGTCTGACGAAGCTGTGAAGTCAAGTGCAGAGTTTCAGGACAGCCTGTCCCGTATGCAGGGTACGATAGACGGCGTGAAGAACAGGCTCGGGAGTGAGCTGTTACCATCCATCACCAATATAATGGACGGCGTGTCGATGTTCGTTGCAGGCATGGACGGCGGGCAGGAAAAGATAAACAAAGGGCTTGACGATCTGATAAAGGGCATAAAAAAGGTAATGCCCGAGGTTGGAAAGTTTATCAAGGCTCTCAAAGATGCCGTTATGAAAGAAGCACCGGGCATACTCAAGAGCATAACAGATGAACTTATCAAGGCTTTACCGGGGGCGGCGGCGACTATCCTTGACATAATCGAGCAGTTGCTTGACTACGCGATAGACGCGCTGCCGATGATAATCGACACGATAACAACTCTTATCTTGCAGATAGGTGACAGCTTAGAAAAGATACTGCCACGGCTTATCAATAAGATTGTTGAGATCATACCGAAAATCATAAAAACGTTCACAGATGCTATCCCCGATTTGTTACAGGGCGGCATAGAACTCTTTACGGCGATAGTTGACGCTATCCCGGAAATAATCCCCGCATTAGTGGACGCTATCCCCGATATCATAGACGCTGTATCAAAAACACTGACAAAGAGCATACCGATCATCATAGATGCGTCAATAAAGCTGTTTACAGCGATAGTTGACGCACTGCCCGAAATAATCCCGCAGATGGCGAAAAACATAGTTAATCTTGTAGGATCTATCGCCAAGCTGCTAATTGAAAATATCCCGGTACTGCTTGACGGCGCGGTGCAGCTTTTTATGGCTCTTGTACAGGCTATCCCGCAGATAATTCCGAAACTGGCAGAAGCTGTCGGAAATCTGATAGACGTATTCGAGACTGATCTTGACATACCGCTCCGCGAAATGTGGGACGGGGCGTGGAATGCACTCACCGAGGGAGCAAGCAAGGCGTGGGAAACTATCAAAGGCGTTTTCAGCACGGTCGGACAGTTTTTCGGCGATACGTTTTCGGGCGCTTGGGATGCTATCAAGGATATCTTTTCAGCAGGCGGTCAGCTGTTCAACGGTATCGAAGAGGGCATATACAACACGTTCAAGACTATCATCAATGCGCTACTTACAGGTATCAACGTTCTTATAGCAGAGCCATTCGAGCAGATAAACGAAGTGCTCAACAGCATACGCAATATAGATATCTTAGGTATCAAGCCGTTTGAGGGCTTATGGTCTGAAAATCCGCTCGCTGTCCCTGCTATCCCCTTGCTTGCAAGAGGCGGCGTGCTCAGGCGCGGGCAGGTCGGTATACTTGAGGGCTCAGGCGCAGAGGCTGTTGTCCCGCTTGAAAATAACAAGGCGTGGATCAAGGCTGTCGTATCCGAGATGCAAAAGCAGACAGGTGCGGCGGCGATAACCAACAACAACAGCAAGGCATACAGCTTTGTACAAAACAATTACAGCCCGAAAGCACTTAGCAGGCTTGACATATACAGGCAGACAAAGAACTTGACGGCGATGCTGAAAGGGGCGGCGGTATGACAATAACATTGAAGAATAGCAAAAATCAAACGCTCGCACTCACTGAAAGCAATGGATACGCATTGACGGACGCGCAGG
>JAGCWY010000119.1 GCA_017961625.1 Ruminococcus sp.
ATTGTGAGTGACTTAGCGCCGTTGTGCGGGAACTCTGCAACATTGTTGATAGCGCCGTCTGTAGTGCTCTCTTCCTTCTTTGCATTGAGGCTTGAGCCTTCGAGTACAACGTCGTCTCCGCTTGAAGAGCTGCCGCCGCCGTAGGTGGTAACTGTTGTGGTCGTTGTATTGTCATTATTACCGCCGTAAGTTGTAACGGTGGTAGAAGTTGTTGTGTTATCGGTGCTGCTTGAACCGCTTCCATTGTAGATCTTTGTAACACCGGGGATATTGGTTTCGATAGAGCCTGACTTGTAGAAGTGGTAGAGACCTGCTGCCGCACCAACGAAGCCTGCATTATAGTCGCAGGCAACTTCGTTGCCGACATAGTCTGAACGAACATCTGTATAAGTACCGTTTGCGTCTACAGGACCGCCGCAGAGAGCACCTACGAGAACGTTCTGGTTCTGAACGCCGTCATTCTCGGGAGCTGCACTGTTTGTTCCTGAAGCTGCTCTGTGGTGAGGATTCTTTGAAGAATTGGACTTAAATCCGCATACGAGGCAGTAAGACTGACCATTTGCGAATGCTCTGTCACCTGTGAGGTACTGCATCTGACCCTTAGCCCATGAAGGATCTGCCTTGCTGTACTTTGAAGCTATAAGCGAGCACATCTGAGCTGTAGCATTGTGTCTTGCCGAGCCCCACTTGTCGTAGAACTTGTAGCCGTCACCGCCGCCGAGGTCGTGAACTCCACCCCAGTCTCCGGTGATCTCACCCTTAAGTATAGAAGCACCTGTAGCAACATTCTCCCAGTTCATGACCCACCAGCCCTCGGGGCAGTTGTTAAGATCGTTCTTGTACTGGTCGTCCTTTGTTGCGATGTAGAGCCAGCCTGCTGCCCATGCGAGCTCGTCTGCGGAGCCGCTTTCGCCGCTACCGTAGAATTCACATGAGTAAGTTGCGGGATTCTGCTTTGAGAAGCTGTAAAGAGCCTTAGCGTACTTGAGGTCTTCTTCGTTGCCAAAGTTTACATAATTAGCTGCGAGAGCTGCTGCATATTCAGCGGTAACGTTAGCGGCGCCGCCTGTTGACCAGAGCATACGTCTGCTGCCGTTTTGTGTCTCAGGGGGGCCCCAGTAATCGTGGTCGGAGTTTCCTTCGCCCTTTTCAATAAGAACCTTAGATACGTTGTTGCCGTTTAGAACTGTAGCGTCACGCATGAATTTTGCGAAACGGTCTGTTATGACCTTAAGATGAGCTGTCTGACCTGTTGAGTCGAATGCGTCCTTGAATTCGTAGTAAGCCCAGCCGAGAGTAGAAGCTGTATAGCCTTCGGGCTGACCGAACCATACATGGTCACCTGCGTCGTGGAAACCGCCGGGAACCTCATCGTCCATATGGCAGTTACCTCTCCATGAGAGAGCGCAGTCCGAATTGTTGCCGCACATATTTGCGTCATAGAAATAGAGGGAATACTGAAGAAGTTTAGCGTAGTTGTCACCGTCTGCTGCATTTGATATGAGAGAGGGAGTCACCACTGCGGACAGAGGTGATACAAATGCAGAAACAGCTACTGCGCTGCTTATGATGGCTGATTTCAGCCTGTTGAATTTTATCATGTTATCACTCTTCTTTCAAAATTTTTTGCCTATAATATGCCTCAAAATACATTATACAGGGTTTAGGGAAAAAATTGGTTACAAAATGGTAACAGAAATATTACAATCTGGTGAAATGCGTGCTAAAAAGAGCAATTTCAGCATAGTGCGCAAAAAACGCCTTATGATATTGTATATTATCACCATAAATATCCTGTAAGTATATTAACAAAAGGAAATCCGCGCAAAGGCGTGCTTTGCGCGGAAACAAATGGGGATTATGTAGTCGTTAAAGATTTGATAAGACCGAGTAGCAGCTTTTGTATAGCCTGTGCGTCATTGTTTGTCAGACCGTTTCCGTCTGCGTCCCCGTTGTCTATACCCTGTTGGGTGATATGTTTTTCATCGGTGCCGTTCACACCGTATTTATTGGGATTTGCCAGCGACTGCATTATGAGCACTGCGTCAGCCATATCCACCTGACCGTCAAGATTGGTATCGCCTTTGATATCGGCATTTCCCTTGACCATCAGTACGTCCAAATACGTAACATTCGGAGTACCCCCGTCCCTGATGTCTTCCATGACTTCGACGAAGGTATATCCGTCAGCCTTTGCAAAAATATCGCTGATAGAGTGGCTCTTTGCGTCTTTGTACTTTGCATAGTTGTAAATTACAGGGTTAGCATCTGCTGTATTATACCTGTATACCGGACCTGTGAAAACTTCGCGTCCGTCTATCTCATAAACAATATGTGTTGAGAATGTCAGTGTGGCGTTGTTTATGAGCTCACCGGTTTCCTTGTCCTTTACGGTTATAACATCGGAATACTGCGGTATCCCGCTGTCAGCCTTTAATGTTATGGGGAACCTGAAACTGTTGAACCTTATCCTTTCACCTTTCGAGGTTGAGGCATCACTAGTGTATTCTACCGTATAGTCTCCGGGTTCAAGAGTGCTGAACTTGTTTCCGTACAGCCATGTGCTTTTGTCTTTCCTTATTATTGCATTTTCGGGATAGAGTGTGATATTTTCGTATATCTTGGAATCACTGTACATCGTACCTGCTCTGCTTCCTTCTGCCTCGAACCAGCGCGTCTCGTAGCGTGCCTTTACTGACACACCTGAGAGGTCAAGCTCCTCGCCTGTGGTATAGACTGTTTTTGAAGGATATGAAATGACCTCCTGCACGATTAGTTCGGGCATCAGCGTGATTGTTATCAGTGGAGCTTCCGTAGTAGTGACAGTTGTGGTGACGCTTGATGATGTGACTGATGTGGTGGTAGTCGTTACGGTGGCAGTTTCAGTATTTGTGGTATTGTTCTCGTCGTTTCCGAATTTGAAGCTCTCGTTTATTTCGCTTGCGCTCTTTGCAAGAGCGTCCATAGCAGAGGCGTCTCCGCCGTAGAGGTTTGCTATGCCTGCACAGGCTATTGCGAAACAGCCGTTGTAGTCGAGAGCACCCTCGGTATACTGGTATTTGTCAGTCTGATCCTGATATCCGCTCTTGTCGTCGCCGCCTACGAGGAGACCGTAAGCCGTGTACTTGGCAGAGGGATTGGACGAAGCGCCGTTTGCGTCAGTACCGGGGTTAGCTGCGCGGTGGTGTATATGTACCGGCCATTTTGTTCCGTATCCGAGAAGAAAACTGTATCCGAGGCTGTTATCGCCGAGGATATGATCCATCTGGTACTTTGCAGCCTTAGCGTATTCTGCGTCCGGGTCGCCCTTTGCAAGAGCGAGGGCGTCCATTTGCTTGGCGCAGTTGTAACGTGAAGCGCCCCAGCCGTCGGCGTTGTATGTGCCGACCTTTAGGTCACCCTGACTTTGCAGCTCTACTTTGAGTTCGTCTGCGAAAGTCTGATCGTCAGTAGCCTTATACATCATAGCTGAATAGCCCTGCCATACCTTGTTCCAGCAGTATACCCAGCCGTCGTACTGGCTGTTGCCGTAGTCCTTGTTCTTGGGAACTCTTGTAGGTTTGCTGCCTGCATCGTTTATCCAAAGCCACGCCTGAGCGAGAGCCTCCTCGTCCTGATACTGAGCCTCTGTGCCATAGTAATCGGAGAGACCTCCGCCTTCGTTGCCTACGTGCTTCTGACCGAATTCAAGAAGAGCCTTTGCATATTTGAGACACTTTGCTGAGTAGTCTGGGTCGCTCTCTTTTACAACATAGGCTGTTCCGGCAAGTCCTGCTGCCATTTCACAGCATACTGCGGAATTGTTCTTATTTGCGGTCAGCCAGTATATTGGTCTTGCGTAGGTCTGCACCTCGGGAGCCGACCATATAGCATGGTCTTCTACTCCGTTTGCCACGACATGAGCTATAGCAGCAACATTTCCTGAATTATCGAGGAATGTAGTTTTCATCAGGTAATCGGCTCCCCATTTCAGCTCGTAAATAAGGTGATCCTTGCAGCCTGCTTTTTCGTATACTCCAGGGTTGAGGTAATCTGACATAGCAAGACTGCTTATGCCGAAGCCGATAGTGAGATTGAATTTTATATGGTCGCCTGCGTCGTGGAAACCGCCTGATACATCGACCTTTCCGTCACCGTCGGGATCGACGGCGGACTTCAGTGAACCGTCAAGTTCGCCGACAGATGCCTGTGCGTCGTATGTATGGCAGTCGCCCCTCCATTTGAGGGGGCCGTCAGTTATGCCCTTTCCGCAGGCATTTGCATCGTACATATACAGCGACATTGCTAAAGCCTCGTAATAATTGTTATCTGCAGCGCTTACAGTCATAACTGGTACTGCCGATATTGCAGAAGCTGCAGCAATGGCAGCCGAAACTACTGCTGACATGATCTTTCTCCCAATAATGTTTGAATGCTTCATTTCAAACACCCCTCTCATACTTTATAGAAGTATAAACTTCTATAACATATTATAACATATTTTTTACAGATTTTGTGAATATTTTATGTAATTACGCACAAAGCGGCAAATCTTTGTGGGATACATCAAAAACGTCGTATATCATTTGTGCGATATACCAGTCAGGGGATAAGAATAGGGCTGCAGCAGGCAGCCCTATTCTTGATATGACTATGCGGGGCGCACTCAGTACGCCCCGCATCTAAGCGGTAAAGCCGCTTCATTATTGTTGATCGTTGTATTTTTTTAGCTCCTCGTCGATAATGGGAGACATTCTGTCCCTGAGTTCGCCCCATGATCCTACGGGAGCGCCGCCCTCAAGGAGAGCAGAGGTTATATTGTTCATTACGCCGCGGGTCTCAAAGGTGTAGTTGCCGTTGCCGTACATTTTTTCACTCATTCCGTAGCCGAGATCGAAAACGGGAGTGACCTTTGACGGGTCGAGAAATTCCTGTATAGCGTTGTACTGCTCCTCGGTTATCTCCTTCAGAGCCCTTTCCTTAGCGGAGTCTTTAAGCTCTGTCACAGCAAGGCGCTCGCATTTGAGGTATGTGGCTACAGCTTTGCCCTTTGTGGAAGTCTTGACCAGCATACGCGCATTTGCCCTGCAATTGATATAGTTCTTGTCTGCACCGGGCATTTTCGGGAAGGGCACGACCATTATATCCAAATCACGGCCGTACTTGTCAGATATAGGCAGGGACCAGTCCCTTGAGGCATAGAACAGAGTGTTCTGATCGCTCAGGAACATGTCGCTCCAGTTGCTGTTATACAGCCACCTTGAACGAATATCCTGCATGAAAGCCTCGGCGCTCTCTATCTTAGGATCACCGATATTGTTTTTTAGGCTGCTGCCGTCGAATCCGATGACTGTGCTGCCCGTAGAGGAGAGTATCGCCTCTCCGTAGAAGCCGCTTATGCCGAAATGGTGCGCAGCCGTCTCGCTTCCAGAGAACTTGTTTATCATATCCAGCATGGTATTCCAGTCCCACTTGCCATCCTTGTAGAGGGTGTAGGGGTCATCTATGCCCTCGGACTGCATGAGCTTTCTGCTATAGGTGAGGAGATAGGGCTCGGAAAGGGTGTAGGGCACAACATAGTGTTCGCCATTGTAAGCGAACATATCTATCACCTCTGACATATCGTCCCAGATACCCTCGTTCATGCCAAGCTGCTCATAGTAGGGGTCGAGAGGCTGGAAGAGGTCGCGGCATACGCCTTCCGGGAACATTCCATCCTCATAGGGGAACATATCCACCTCTTCACCGGCATTTATCAACTCCGCAAGCTTGGAGAGCTTGTTGTCCGGAGTGGTCTGTATGTAGTTTATCCTTCCGCCGTATATGTCCTCATAGATAGCGAGAGCCGCAGGGCGCTCGTAGCTGGGATCGTTGAGGTCGTAGTCCGCTAGCCATGTTATCTCGGTATCATGGGGATCGGCAGCAGGAGCGGTGCTTTCCACAGCTGCCGTGCTTTCCGGTTCGGGTACGTCATGCGTGTTGTTTTTGTTCTTTTTGCTGCATGAGACTGCACATGAAAGAACAGTCACAGAAGCTATGAGAGCCGCTGGGACTCTCCAGGGATTTGTCATTATAATAGCTCCTTTCGGAAGCTGCGGTTACCGCAGCTCAGTCTTTAACTATTATACCCGTTTCGTTCCCACCTGTCAAGGATGGTATGGAGATTGACATATACTTTGTCCCCGTAACACGGAGCTTTACCGACATTAAAATACTTTTTTAGTAGAGTCTTTGGTGAAAAATGCCAAAAACGGAGTACGTTATATGTCAACTTGGTAAAAAATTGCGGAATCTGTGCAAAATCGCGTGACATTTTAAAATTCCTGTGATATAATATTAAGGAAGTTTTAATAACAACGGGTAGCAGTCTGCCCGATCAATACAGAAAGGGATTTATCATAATGGATGACAACAGATACAGTTCCAACCGTCCCCGCAGAAGAGTATCCCGCAGGACATACAGAAACAGAAGGCTTGTAGCGCTTGCGATAATAGCGTTTCTTGTGCTTCTTTTTGTCGTGCTCATCGCTAATGCCTGCAAAAAGAAGTCTGATACAAAGACTGGTTCCAAGAGCAAGAACGACACGACCATAACCACCACAACAACTACTACCGATCCTTCGGTAACTACTACGGCTGTTACCACTACGGCGCTTACAGTTCCTGAAAACAAGAGCGATTTCAAGCTTGACAAGCAGGCTGTGTACATCAGCGTAGGCGAAAAGGATATGCCGAGAGTACTTGAATATCCTGACGGCACGTATGAAGCGGACGAGAGATGGTCCTCCAGCGATCCGAGTATAGCTACTGTTGATTCTTACGGTCATATCACCGGCGTCTCGCCCGGAGTATGCTCTGTGACACTGAAATCTGCGGCAGATCCCAGTCAGGAAGTGCAGATAAAGGTAACTGTCCGCGGCGACAGTACAGATAACAATTCAACTTCGCCTCAGTCAAACAGGGCTGAGGCTCCTGCCCCTTCTGTAGATGATACAGAGGGGCTTACTTATGTTAACGGGATTCTTATCGTGAACAAAGAGTACGGTCTTCCTGCGACCTACGCTCCAAAGATGAACGAGCTTTGCTATCAGCAGTTCAGTCAGCTCTCTTCAGCAGCTGCTAAGGAGGGATTGAAAATATACCTTGGCTCGGGGTATATAGCCTACAAGGATCAGGAGAAGATATATAACGGTGATGTCGAAAAGTATGGCGAGTCCTTGGCTGACACCTTTTCTGCCCGTCCCGGTCATGCCGAGAGTCAGACCGGTCTCAGCATAGACTGCAATACCGCAGACTCCGCCTTTGGGTATACTGCTGAGGCTGCGTGGCTTGCACAGCATGCCCACGAGTACGGGTTCATAATCCGATATCCTTTGGGCAAGGACAATATTACGGGCTATCAGTATCAGCCGTGGCACATAAGATATGTTGGTTCCACCGTCGCTGAAAGGATATACAAAAGCGGAGTATGTCTCGAAGAGTACCTCGGCGTGGCATGATGAACGAAAAGGCAGCCCCTGTCGGCAGACAGGGGATTTTGATATAATTTAAGAAGGAAAAGGCGGTGCGGTATGCCAAGATTTTTTACCAATGAGATAGATGAGAACAATATAGTACTGACAGGAAGCGATGCAAACCACATAGGACGTTCCCTGCGTATGAGACCGGGCGAGGAGGTAACAGTCTGCTGCAACGGTACGGACTACCGCTGCACTATCGGCAGTATAACTGCTGATACCGTGTACCTCGACCTCGCGGAGAAGCATAGGTGCGCGGCAGAGCCGGATATCGAGGTCACTCTTTTTCAGGCTGTCCCGAAGCTGGACAAGCTGGAATATATCATACAGAAAAGCGTGGAACTGGGAGTTTCCAGAATAGTGCCGGTGATGACGAGAAGGTGTATATCCCGGCCCGATTCGAAGGACTTTGAACGGAAGAAGCTGCCAAGGTTGAACAAGATAGCAGAAGAAGCCGCAAAGCAGTCGGGAAGGGGCATCGTCCCTGAGGTAACAGATATGGTGAGCCTTGGAGAAGCTCTTGACATGATGAAGGAGCTGGACAGGACTGTTCTCCTGTACGAGGAGGAGGGGGGCTGCTCCTTCAATGAGGTGGGTTTTGACAGTGTGAAAACTGTCGGTGTCTTCATCGGGAGCGAGGGTGGCTTCGACCGCGAGGAGGCGGAAGCAGCCGTAAAAACAGGCGCAAAACAGGTGTGGCTGGGCAGGAGAATTCTGCGTTGTGAAACTGCACCAATAACAGCCCTTTCAATTTTGATGTTTTTAACAAATAATATGTAAAGAGTTGAAATTTCAAAAAAGGTATGATATAATATTTATAGATTATCGGAGTCCGATCGCAAGCGGGTCGGTAATACTAATTCTTGCGGAGAAAAGAGGAAATTGATATGAATAAGTTTTTAGTTGCAATTTTAGCTGCAGGCGCAGCAGCTGCTGTAGGATATGTCGCTGCACAGGCTCTCAAGGATAAGAGTTCGGATTCTGATTATGACGATGATGATTACGATGATTTCGATAACTTCGATACAGACGAGAGCGTTGATTTCGAGGTAAGCGGTGACGCTGCTGAAGAGACAAAGGACAACGCTGATGAAGATGCCGAGGACGCTGACAAGGCTGACGAGGACGAAGCTTGATTCTGAGTATATCGTAAGGGAGCATAATGCTCCCTTTTGTTTTTATATGCCGCGGCAAAAAAATGTGGGAACTTTGATATATTATTGTGTGAAGTTACAAATCGTATGATTCACACTTGACATTCATGACTTGTTCTGGTATAATATAAAAGCTGTCCGTCAAGGAATTGGCGAAGAATTTAGATCCGAGGCGTAGCTCAGTTTGGTAGAGTGCTTGCTTTGGGAGCAAGATGCCGCAGGTTCGAGTCCTGTCGCCTCGACCAATTAAAAAATAAAAAAGTACTTGACAAGCAGTAGCGAATGTGATATAATAATTAAGCATTAGCGCTGGTGTAGCTCAGTTGGTAGAGCAGCTGATTTGTAATCAGCAGGTCGGGGGTTCGAGTCCGTCCACCAGCTCCATTATTTTGTCCTTAGACAGAATGATCATTCCTATGGGAGAGTTCCCGAGTGGCCAAAGGGGGCAGACTGTAAATCTGTTGCTTTTCAGCTTCGATGGTCCGAATCCATCCTCTCCCACCAGAAACGCCCCGAAATTTTTTCGGGGCTGTTTTTGTTTGAACCCCTGCACCTGACCTTGCAATATCTCTGCAAGGGCTTTTTTATGTCCGGAAAAAAAGATGATTTGCACGGAAATACATCATTAATGTTTATAAAAGTATAAAGAATGTAGGAGGTAATCATGGTAAAAGCGAATGTGAAATATGACATAAAAGTACACTCGGCAGAAGTCAGAACATCTCTCCAGTACAGATTCTACCGGCTGCTTGCCGTCCTAGGTGCTGTTGAGTTCGTGATCATGTCATTTGCAGTAGTGATATCCGTATTCGGCAGGCATAAGCTCACTATAGACCTTGTGCTTTATCTTTCTATATTCCTGGGGATATTCATCGGAAGCGCACTAAAGCTGATGTCTATGAGCCCTGTCAGATCATTCAGAAAGCTTTCCTCATTTTATCCTGGCCTCAGTTACGAGGTGACCGTGGGAGGAGACAATATTGAGCTCAGAGCAACCTCGGACAACTCAAAGAACCACAGCGTTTACAGTATCTCCCGGCTGGTGTCAGCCCGTGAGACTATGGGTTATTTCAAGCTGAATATAAGCGAAGGAGGCAGTATATTCTTCTCGGATACAGATATCATAGAGGGGACTGCCGACGAGCTGAGGAAATTTCTCAGTGACACTCTTGGAAAAAGATATACTGTTAAGGAGGGCTGGCTGTGATAGTTGTGAAGGCGAAACCCTCAAAGGAAAGCATTGTAAGGCTTTATAGTGTGACTTCTCCGCCGAAGCGGACTGTAGCAGCATTTGCAGTGCTCCTGCTGATAATACTTACAACGCTGATACTTAGTATCATATATTATAAGCACGGCGACGGAGATATGCTGTTTGTTGTGAACGGTGTCGTAATGCTCTATGCAACGGCGATATTTCTTGCAAGGATACTCCGGTATCCTGTAAAGAGAGCAAGGATAGTAAAAAAGAACGCACCCGACCTAAAGTATACCTACACCTTCACTGATGAGGACTGTGTTTTTACCGCTGAGGGCACAGGTATAAGCTCCCAATTCGAGCAGAGCTACAGCGCCCTGCAAAAGGCTGTGTACAGGGAGGGATGGTTCGTTGTGATATTTGGCACAGGCACGGGCATAGCCTTTCACGAGAACAGTTTCACACAGGGGACTCCTCAGCAGTTGTCGGCTATTCTTCGCGAAAAGCTTGGCAAAAAATACAAAGTAAAGTGATATGGTAAGAGCAAGTGTAAAATATCAGCAACATCATCTCAGGGCACTGTATGCTCTTACAAAGCTGCCTTATATATTGAAAAATATCACAAGCGACTGCCTGTGGTTTGCCGGCAGTTTATCTGCAATGATATATCTGCTGTTTTATTCACGAAAATATCCGGGAAAAGAAGTCACGTTCCTGATAGTGATAAGCGCTTTGCTGGCATTGTGGGCTGCAAAGGATATTATCAAGATCCTGAAAGAGGACTGCGGAAAAATGAAGCTTCCCTCGTATGATTTTGTTATTGACTTATCCTTTGCTGAGGATGTTCTTGATGAACAGAAGACGGGAAAGAATTTCACCGTAAATAAGACCTTCCCATACAGCAGCCTGCACCATGCAGTTGAGACGATGAACTACTTCTTCATATTTATAGATAAGAGAAGAGCTTTTATCATACACAAATCCGAACTGACAGAGGGAAATGTATATGAGCTCGGAGCAATGCTTGATGAAAAGCTCGGCAGCCGTTTCTCTGACAAAAGGAGCGTGAATATATGATAAAAGCTGATGTGCGGGGCACAAAAGAAAATTTCAGGGCATCGCTTCGCATGATATTCACTTTTCGACATTGGCTGATGCTCATAGTTTATATAGCTCTGACAGCGGTATGCTTTCTTATTTGCGTAAATTTCCTGAGAAGTGCGTTCAGGAATAAATATGATATGTTCAGTTCCATACCTGCGGTATTTATTTTCTGCGGTGCAGCTTGCTTTATCGTTGGTATTGAGATGATACTTCGCACGGTATTTTTGATAAGGGGCTGGGCGGCAATTAAAAGGAAAGTGGCTCTGATCCACAAGTCTCTTACTTTTGATGAGAATGGCTACACCGTCAGCTATATCGATGAAAACGGTGTTTCCTTCGAGGGAATATACAGCTATTCTGCGGTGGATCAGATGATAACCTACAGGGATTATATATGTTTAAGGTCCCCTGACGACGATACGACCTTCTGCCTTTCCGAGATCATCTGTGGTACTGCCGATCAGCTTATGGCTCTGCTCCGGGAAAAGCTTGGAGAAAAGCATACAGCGAAATGACGCGGCAGGTGCAGATAACAAATATGACAAGGAGAAAACTATGACTATTTGCAGGATTGATGATGCTGACAGGCTCGATGTTTCATATCAGAAAAAGATGTCCTCCGGGACAGCTATTACTATAGTACTGTCGGTATTGATATTATTTGCCGGACTTTTCGCATATGGCTCTATTTCAATTTCTGACAGTGATATCAATGCAGGTTTCATATTAATACTGATACCTGTTCTTATTGCTCTTCTGCTGGTGCTGAGAGTCAGAAGAAAAATGAAGGATTCAGGCTATTTCATGGCGTATGTGATAAACGATGACGAGATATATCAGATAGACATTATAAAAGCCTGCACCAACGATACGCTTTTCGGTGAGAAGTACAGTATACTCATCGGCGGCAGTCTTGCACGCGCAAACCGCATCATGAAAAATCTGAAAAGGATTCCGACGACATCTTATGTGGACGGCTTTGTATGCAGCAGACCGGTGGCAGAATACAGCGGAAGTATTATAGACAAGGTCTTTTCGATTGATGAGGGAAGGGAGTTCCTTAAGGTTACGGCACAGCTTACTGCTGTGAACAGGAGCGCAGCTCTGGTGCCGACGCGCAGGAAAACGCTGTATATTCCCCTCAGCTTCACAAATATGGACGAGCTTCGTTCCCGTCTGGAATTTCTCATGTAAAAACCGGTGAAAACCGTTAACATATAAAGATAAAGGTAAATATAACTTGGAGGAAAGAAAATATGATTAGAGAAGACTTAAGAAACATTGCTATTATTGCTCACGTTGACCACGGCAAGACCACCCTTGTTGACGAGATGCTCAAGCAGGGCGGCGTTTTTCGTGAGAATCAGGCAGTTGCCGAGCGAGTAATGGACTCAAACGACCTTGAGAGGGAAAGAGGTATCACTATACTTGCAAAGAATACCTCGGTAATGTACAACGGAACTAAAATAAACATTATAGACACCCCAGGCCATGCCGATTTCGGCGGCGAGGTAGAGCGTGTGCTGGAAATGGTGGACGGCGTTCTGCTGCTGGTAGACGCAGCAGAGGGACCCATGCCACAGACACGTTTCGTGCTTTCAAAAGCTCTTGAAATGGGACATAAGATAATAATTGTAGTTAACAAGATAGACCGTCCTGATGCCCGTCTTGATGAGATAGGCGACGAGGTGCTGGAGCTCCTACTCGACCTTGACGCAAACGAGGAACAGCTCGAAAGCCCGCTGCTTTTCTGTTCGGGAAGAAGTGGAACTGCTTCACTCAGCCAGTACGAGGCAGGTACAGACTTAAAGCCTCTTTTCGATACTATCATCAACTACATCGAGCCTCCAAAGGGCGAAGAGAATGATTCGCTACAGATGCTCATATCCTCTATCGACTACAATGAGTACGTTGGACGTATCGGTATTGGACGTATCGTAAGAGGCAAGATAGCAGTTAACCAGCAGGTAACTGTCTGTGATTATACAGGATCAAAGAAGAACTATAACGCAAAGATAGTTTCTCTCCTGCAGATACAGGGACTCAATCGCGTTCCCGTACAGGAGGCACAGGTCGGTGATATTGTATGGATATCGGGTATCGAGAATATCACTATCGGCGATACTATCTGTGCTACGGATAATCCCGATCCGCTCCCATTTGTAAAGATAAGTGAGCCTACTGTGGAAATGACATTTTCTGTAAACGACAGCCCCTTCGCAGGACGCGAGGGCAAGTTCGTTACATCACGTCAGCTCCGTGAGAGACTTTTCAGAGAGCTCCTCAAGGACGTTTCTCTCCGCGTTGAGGAAACAGAGAGCACTGACGCCTTCCGCGTAGCCGGAAGAGGAGAGATGCACCTTTCCATACTTATTGAAAATATGCGCCGTGAGGGCTATGAGCTGGGAGTTTCAACACCAAGAGTTCTCTATAGGACCGACGAGAACGGCAGAAGGCTCGAACCTATCGAGCGCCTTGTTATTGACGTTCCCGAGGATTGTGTAGGCTCAGTAATGGAGAAGATAGGCACACGTAAGGGCGATATGGTGGATATGCATCCCCAGGGAAGCCGTATGCGTATAGAATTCCTTATTCCTGCAAGAGGACTTTTCGGCTATAAGAGCGAGTTCCTCACAGATACAAAGGGCGAGGGCATTATGAGCCACGTGTTCGACGGATATCAGCCATACAAGGGCGATATCGAGCGCAGGAACACAGGCTCACTCATCTCCTTCGAGACCGGCGAGGCTGTTACCTACGGACTTTACAATGCTCAGGAGCGCGGACAGCTCTTCATAACCTCTGGTACTCCCGTATACGAAGGAATGGTAGTGGGAGCTTCCCCAAAAACAGAGGATCTTGTGGTAAATGTCTGCAAGAAGAAGCACCTTACAAATACCCGTGCAAGCGGAAGCGACGATGCTCTCAGACTTGTTCCGCCGAGAGTTCTCAGTCTTGAGGACTGCCTAGAATTCCTTGCCGACGACGAGCTCCTTGAAGTAACTCCGGAGTCGCTCCGTATCAGAAAACGCGTCCTTAGCAATACACAGAGGGCGAAGGAAAGAGGAAAGAAAGCCTAAGAACGGCTGAGATTTCATTAAATCAACACATATAAATCATACAGTTTGCAGGTTTGGGAGATATAATATGAAAAGATTATTATGCGTTTCACTTTTTCTTGCACTTACAGCAGCTCTTACGGGCTGCGGAGAGAGTACAGGCAAGGCGGACATCGCTTCAACGCTGACCACTCAGAAGGTGACCGAAGAGGCTGATACCACTGCCGAGCCGGGAACCTACGAACCGCTTGCAACAGTCAGAGAACGCGATATCGTTTCAAACGAAATATATGATTATGAGATATATGACGGCGGCGTCATCATCACCAAATATAAGGGCAGCGACACTGAGGTGACGATACCCGATGAGATCGATGGTAGTCCTGTTACGGAGATAGGCTTTTATGCCTTTGAAGCAATGGGTGTTTCATCGGTAACTCTTCCGGAGACCGTAAGAGTCATTGGAGAGGGTGCCTTCATCGACTGTACTGCACTTGTAAGCATAAACCTTCCGTCGGGACTGACCACCGTAGAGCGCGGCGCTTTTGCTGGCTGTACGGCTATTCCGGAACTGACGGTACCTGCCGGAGTCAAAGAGATAAAAAGAGGGGCTTTCGCAGGCTGCACATCACTGACATCACTGGAATTGCTGAGCGCTGATCTCAGCTATGACGAATGGGGAATAGAGGACTTACCTGATCTTAAGATATATGCACCAGAAGGTTCGGCAGTAGCCGGCTGGGCAGGTGCAATGGGTAAATTATCGGTCAATTGATTCAATGAGAGGAAATGGTTTATGAAAAATTCAAAGCTTTTAGCAGTGCTGCTGGCAGCAGTAGCAGGAACACAGTGCCTTACAGGCTGTTCGGGAAAGAAAGGCAGTAATGTGCAGCTCTATGCTGATACGGCTGCAAAGTCAGATACAGAGTCGGCAGCAGGAGGCTCAGAGTTCTCCGGCGACAATTATCAGAAGGAGGAGTATGCGGATCAGCTTCTTGAATACGTTAATTCCATAGAAGTTGACGACAGCGATCTGGACCTCGGTTCTGTCGATGATGATCTTATAACTCCCGAGGAGGGAGCAGTGGATTACGATCTCGGCTCCTACAGACTCAGCAGCGGCGGTATCAAGCTTTACTATAACGCAGATGATTTCCCTAGGGAGCTCATGCTTACCTTCGAGAAGTACTTTGAGTCCTTTGCGTCTGCGGATTACAATAACTATCTGAAGTGCCTTTTCCCCGAGTATATCCCCGAAATGGAAGCAGCTCTCGCAAAGAACGAGGATCACGACATGAAGGCTTCCTTTGTAAGTCAGTGCTCTAATCTTGCCGACAAGATGCACGGCGATTTCAAGATCACCCGTATCAAGGTGGAAAAGAACGCTGAGCAGGAGGATGGAACAGACAGCCTTGAGGAGTATTTCAAACCTCTCAGCAACTATTTCGGCAAGGACTATTACAGCGAGGTTAAGGAGCAGTGCGATGATATCATTGACGCCTGCTTCTATGTAATGGCTGAGAACGCTTACGGTCAGGAGACTATGATGGTACAGGGCTTCAAGATCGCATTTGCTGTAAAGGACGGCAAGTATTATACATTCGGATAAGGGAGGATTCTGATATGAAGAAGTTTATATCAAGGACGGCGGCTTTTATCGCAGCAGCGGCAATTATGCTGTCTGCAACGGTATCTTGCAGCGAAAGCGAGTCGGACAAGCGTGCAAAGAAGGATACTAACCTTGCAGGCGGTGATGTTGACGAAAACGTAAGCCTTAATCTCGACCAGATGCCCTACGGCGCTGAGTATCAGAAACTACTCCCTGAGGACTACGATACACCTCTGGGAGTTGACCGCGATCCTAGATACGTTTCCGACGCGGAGGCTGCAAAGTTAGCGGACTACTTTTACGCTATCTCTGCAAAGGATACTGCATACCTTGAAAAAGCTCTTCATCCGGATTTTCTTAAATATGTGCTCGAGACCACCGGCTCGGAAAGCGCTCAGGATTTCCTTGAGAAGGAATACGAACTTATCAAGCAGTACACTGGTTCGGATTTCACATTTACCTTTGTGCTTGTTGACGGTATCATGAAGAATACCGATGTAACAGGTATGGAGGCGTATGACGCACGTCTAGAAAAGGCTGTACCCAATGCGAACGTCAGCGATAAGAAGGCTCTTATGGTCAACTGCACCTATTCCAAGCCAAACGACGGCGGCAGCTATTCGTTGCAGATGAGGCTAGGAGAATACGTTACGCTCTGCGTATACACTATTGACGGAGAGCCTTACGTTGTATTTTAACATAAATAGCATTTTCTTTGTGCTTGTTCGTTATACCCTGTTTCTGGAAAATTCAAGAAGTTTTCAATAATTAGCATGAAAAAAGCGGTTGCCCTTTCAAATTTGATTTGAAAAGACAACCGCATTGTTTTTTTGAAGCTGTTATTATACAGCACCTGTTTGTATTGTCACGTTGCTTATATCTGTGTTGAATAGTTGGGAGCTTCCTTGGTGATATAGATATCGTGAGGGTGGCTCTCCTTGAGTCCTGCGCCTGTGATGCGTATGAACTTTGCCTTCTCGTGGAGCGTGGGGATATCTACGCAGCCACAGTAGCCCATACCTGAGCGGATACCGCCCACAAGCTGGAAGATAGTATCTGCAAGTGGACCCTTGAAGGGAACTCGTCCCTCAACGCCCTCGGGAACCAGCTTCTTTGCGCCCTCCTGGAAGTATCTGTCCTTGGAGCCGCAAGCCATAGCACCGAGGCTGCCCATGCCTCTGTATACCTTGAACTGACGACCCTGATATATCTCAGTTTCGCCGGGAGCTTCTGCACAGCCTGCAAGGAGCGAGCCGAGCATAACTACATTTGCGCCTGCTGCAAGTGCTTTGACGATATCACCCGAGTACTTGATACCACCGTCAGCAATAACTGGGATACCGTACTTCTGAGCTACACAGGCAACGTCGTATACCGCTGTGATCTGAGGTACACCTATACCTGCAACTACACGGGTGGTGCAGATAGAGCCGGGGCCGATACCTACCTTAAGGCAGTCAGCTCCTGCTGCGATAAGATCCTCAGCAGCCTCTGCTGTAGCGATATTTCCTGCGATTACAGGTATATCTGGGAATGCCTCTTTCACCATTTTCAGGCACTTGATGATGTTTGCGCTGTGTCCGTGAGCAGAGTCGAGAACGAGAACATCCACCTGAGCGTCGATAAGAGCCTGTGCTCTTTCGAGAACATTTGCGGTAACGCCGATAGCGGCTCCGCAGAGAAGCCTGCCCTTGCTGTCACGTGCTGAGTTGGGGTACTGTACGGATTTCTCAATATCCTTTATAGTGATAAGTCCCTTGAGATAACCTGCCTCGTCAACTATAGGGAGCTTTTCAATCTTATGTGCGCGGAGGATTTCCTGAGCCTGTTCGAGATTAGTGCCGACTGGAGCTGTGATAAGGTTGTCCTTTGTCATAACGTCGGAGATCTTAGCTGTAAAATCGGTAAGGAAGCGCATATCTCTGTTGGTGATGATACCTACGAGCTTGCCCTTTCCGTCAACGATTGGAACACCTGAGATCTTGAATTTACCCATGATCTCATCAGCATCGGCAACGATGTGATCCTCGGTGAGGGAGAAGGGGTTTACGATAACGCCGTTTTCACTTCTCTTTACCTTGTCCACCTCGTCCGCCTGCTGTTCAATGGACATATTTTTGTGTATGATACCTATACCACCCTCACGAGCGATTGCAATAGCCATACGTGAATCTGTAACGGTGTCCATAGCGGCAGTCATTATCGGAGTATTGAGTCGAACGGTCTTTGTGAGCTGAGTACCGATCTGGATCATGTTTGGCGTAACGTTTGATTCAGCGGGGATAAGCAGCACATCGTCGAAAGTAAGACCTTCCTTCTGAAATTTGCTGTTGATATCAGTCAGCATAATAATTCCTCCTTGCAGTTGTAATATTAACTTTAATGATACTATTTTTTGCGGCTTATGTCAATAGTTTGGGGGACAGACCGGACATAGAATTTTATTTTCAAAAACAGTCGGGTTTTGGCGAAAAAAGCAATGTGTTATACTAAAGCAATTCAGCGTTAAAGTGTCGGTGGGTATATACGTTCATTTCCCCGACGAAAGCCTTGCGTACTCTGCAAGTATGCCTGAAGCGTCAACTGCGTCGGTGATGCCGTCGCAGTTCCAGTCGGCAGCCTGTTTCTGCGTGGAAGCGAATACGGCAGCCTTGTCAGAGGATATACGTGCATATTCCGCAAGCACTGCAGAGGCGTCCACGGCATCAATATAGCCGTCTCCATTTACGTCCCCCTTTTTCACAGAGGAGGATTCAAAGGCTATGCCGTACTCTTTTGCGTACTTCTCCGCAGCAGTGTCCGGCTTGCCCTTTATCACGAAGCCTGATATATTTTCCGAAGAGGAACTCCTCACATCGTATCTTTTTCCCACGGCGTCCTTGCCTATCGCCGTTACGGAGGAGGGTATATAAAGCTCTCCTAAACCAGTGCAGCTGTAAAAGGCGTCCTCGCCGATAGAGGCTAAGTTTTCGGTCAGGGAGACGCTTTTCAGACTGTTGCATGAATGGAAGCAATTTTCGGGAACAGTCTTCACCGACTTTCCGAAGCTCACGCTTTCAAGTGAAGAGCAGCTCATGAAGCAGCCCTTTCCGAGCCTGGTCACAGAGTCGGGGATATCCACGCTTTTAAGCGAAAGGCAGCCTGAAAAAGCATGGTCGTCGATAGTGGTAACGCTGACGGGAATATCTACGGAGACCACCTCTGCTTTGCCGAAGAAGGCTCCCTTGCCGATAGTTTTGGTCTTATCGTATATCTTCGCGTCAGCGCCGCCTGCATAGAGCAGGAGAGAGTCGCCGTTCATATACAATGAGCCGTCGATATTGCTGTAGGTGGAGTTGTCCTTGCTGACTGAGATATCGAACAGAGCAGGACATGCGGTAAAGGCGTAATCGCCTATAAATGATACATTCTTTCCCAAAGAGAGGTTGCAGAGATTGGGACAGGTGCTGAAAGCTCTTGCGCCTACGGTCTCAAGACTGTCGGGGAGTATGCATATGGCTATATCCGTATTGCCTGCAAAGGCGTTTTCGGCTACGGCAGTGACCGGCAGTCCCTCTATCTCGGAGGGTATCATGAGCATACTGTCGCTGCCCGTACAGCCTGTAACAGTCACCTTTTTATCCTTTATCTCGTATTTCAGCGAAAAGCTCTCGGGTATATCCTCCGCCGCCCGGACGTTCCCGGCGGGCGTCAGCAGCAATAAAGCAGCCGTAGCAGCAATAGCCCTTTTCATATCAGAGCTCCCGGCGGCAGATATTGCCGCCTATCATTACGAGCACCGGTTCCGACATGAGATCAAGAGGGTTATCGCCCTTCCTGTAGAGCTGGAGGTCTGCGTCCTTTTCCTCTTTAAGCGAACCTGTAACATCATCTATGCCGAGTATCTCCGCAGGACATATCGTCAGCGTCCTGAGAGCCTCGCCGAAACGGAGGCCGCCCTTTACGGCAGCCTGTGCGGACAGGGGCAGATACTGTATGGGTATGACGGTATGGTCAGTGCATACGGCTATTTTTACTCCGCTTTCGTGGAGGAGGGAAGCGTTTTTCAGTTCAAGCCCCTTCATTTCTGGCTTGCAGCGGTCGCATATCAGAGGACCGCATATAACCGGTACTCCCTCCGCTGCGATAATATCCGCTATGAGCTGTCCCTCAGTGCCGTGGACTATTACGGGATCAAGGCCGAATTCCTTGGATATGCGCATAGCCGTGCAGATATCGTCTGCCCTGTGGCAGTGGAAGAAAGCTTTTACCTTACGGTCGAGAAGAGGCATGAGAGCCTCGCACTTTATATCGTACTCCGGAGGATCGTAGTTCTCGCTGTCGGAGTAGTAGCTGTCCATATCGTGGACATAGCGGCGAGCCTTGTAAAGTCCTTCACGGATAAGAGCTGTTATCGCCATACGGGTAACGGGAGTCTCCTCGCGTCCGTTGTATACGTTTTTGGGGTTCTCGCCGAGAGCGAATTTTATGCCGCAGTTCTTTATGAGCATATCGTCTATCCGTCTGCCGAAGGTCTTTATAGCAGCTATCTCTCCGCCGCAGGCATTGGAGCTTCCGGGACTTGAAGCCACGGCTGTTATGCCGCGCATACGGGCTTCCTCAAAGCAGCGGTCAAAGGGATTTATACCGTCGATAGCTCTCATCTGCGGAGTAAACGGATCGGTGGACTCGTTGCAGTCGTCGCCCTCGAAATCAAGGCTGTCCTCGATGATGCCGAGGTGGGTGTGAGCGTCTATGAAGCCAGGAAGGAGCATACCTCCTTCTGCATCTATGCTGTCTACAGGGATATCTTCCGGGGTACCCTCGCCGAGAGCTTTTATCCTGCCCTCAACGGTCTCTATCCAGCCGCAGGGGATAACTCCCTGGGCGTCCATAGTGTGTATCTCAGCGTTATAGATAAGCATACCGTACTCACTTTCTGAGAGAGCGTACTATCAGCTCCGCGTTTTCCACGGGACTGCCGCTGCACTCGAGTCTTATGGTCGAATGTTTAAGATATATATCCTTTCTGGAGTTGTATAACTCCTCCAGCTGTTCCTTTGTGGAGCTGACAACGATAGGGCGGTTGGTATCGTCCTTTATACGCTCATAGCAGACCTTGAATGGAACGTCTATATATACCACAGCTGCGCCTGCCTCTCTTGCCGCCCTTGCAGTATCCGGATTGAGCATAGCTCCGCCGCCGCAGGCTGCAACGGTGGTCTTTCCGCAGAGGGACTTCACTATCTCAGCCTCTGTCAGGCGGAAGAAGGGCTCTCCCTTTTTCTCGAATATCTCGGGGATAGTCATTTCAAGGGTGCGGACTATGAGGTCGTCCGTATCGCAGAAGCCGCAGCCCAGTTTTTTTGCTGCAAGCTTGCCTATAGTTGATTTTCCGCAGCCCATAAAGCCGCATAAGAATACAGTCATATCATTCTCCTTTTTTACTTCTGAGCCTCGAAGAACTCAAGTATCAGAGCATTGGTGTTGAATCCGCTGAATTTTTCCTTCGGCCATTCATGACCGCCGTTTTTTACGAGCAGGTCCCAGACCTGTATGTTTTTATCCTTGTTTTCGTATTTTTTCAGTACTGCCTGACTGCTGACCTCGGTCTCCACCGTTAGCTCAGCGCCGTTAGATTCAGCCCAGTACGCCATAACGTCCTCGACGGCAGGATATTTGGAATGCTTTGCGGTGCCGTCACTATTCTTTGGTACAACATCATCCTTTGCACCGGTTATCTGAAAGAAACTTACCTTATTCCCGGATTTTCTGGTTTCCCATACGCTGTCCGTCATAATGCCGGCAACGCTCACAACTGCGGAGAAGGTGTCTCCGGCTTCCGCAGCCAGCCTGTGCGTCATGAATGCACCGTTGCTGAAGCCTGCCGCATAGGTCCTGCTGCTGTCCAGAGAATACTCCTTTTGCAGGTACTTTGCAAGAGCCGTCAGGAACTCGGTGTCCCTGTTTTTACCAGTTCCTGCACCTGCATTCCAGCCCAGTGACGATGTCCTGTCCTCAGGGTCGGAAGCGCCTGTGACATAGACCACTGCATATCCGGCAGGATTGGCAGTTTTTTCAAACTGAACTGATGTACGGAAGCTTTCGGCGTTATGACCGTAGCCATGGAGCATAAGCACAAGAGGCGCGTTTTCTGCATTGTCGGGAAGATCTACGATGAAATCATGCTTTATGGAATCGAATGTGCAGGAATACCGGTTTTCACTGACAAGGGAAACGTCATTCAGCGCCGGCAGTACAGGCTTAGGTGCGATCTTTTCTCTGTTGCATCCGGAAATCAGTCCGGATATAAGCAGAAAAGGACAGAGGAGCAGGGATATCCTGCTTTTGAATTTGGAAACAGTACTCATCTTCATTTGTTCATGCTGTCAACAGAATTATTGGCGTAGGTGATTATCCTCGATATATCCTCAGGAGCCGCATTTTCGGCGATAGGGAGGAACTCCGCAGAGCGCAGGAAGCTGCATAAGACTAGAGTCATAACATTCTCCTTTGATATTCATTTGTTAGTTTCGAACCTTTTGATGATTTTTTCCTTTTCTTTCTCCCATCTCCATTCGCTGAAAATATTGCAAATACTTTTAATGTCGCCGCCATCAATATATTTTTTTGCTTCTTCTTTGAGAATATCCGGAACGGGGAAAAGATATTTAGCATCTTTTCCGACGTATTTAAACCCGAGATATTCCAGTGATGATATAAAGAAGCGGTAAGCTATAACACATTTTTCAAAATCATCATCTGTTTTTTCGAGAATCGGCAGACATTTATTGTAATACAGGCGCAGTACCTGTGTGCTTTTGGGGTCCCAGCCTGTTTTATATTGAAAATATCCTGTTATCTCACTTAGTCCGAAAACGAAGGCGTGAACGGAGAAAAAAGTACCGCCGAGCTCACAGTAATAGCCTTGGGTATCGCAGAGCCTGCCTTCGTCTTTATATTCCGTTGTTTCGTACAAGAAGCTTTCGATGAAGGTGTCATAAACGTTTGATATTTTTTCCCATGATGTGCAATCAAACCAGAATGCGTTCATGTTTACATGGAAGATAAGATTATCATCGTAGGGCAGATCACGCAGGTCGTACATCAAAGCGGTTATGAACTCACGAACAGTTCTGTGACCGTCACCGAAAAGCCGCTTTGCCCGTTCAAGCTCCTCTGCGGTAAGTTCGCGGAGAGCTATCTTGTTCACCTTTGTGTCGAGGTAGCTTTCGGAAATACCGTAATCGTCGGTTATTTTCATTTCCGCAAAGGAAGTTCTTGCGGTATATATCATATTAATGAGAGCTTTGAATTCGCTCTTTTTCTCGTCGTCAAACTCCTCACCTGAAAGAGGAAAGAAGACCTTGCAGAAGTCGTCGCATACTTTGTTCTCATCAAAGCTGACAAAAAATGTCTCGCCCTTGTCCTCGCCGAAATCGACGAGCATAGTCTGAGCATTCTCGTCAACAGTGACTGTCCATTCCTTTGTAGCACCCTTTTTCTTGATAGTTTTGCGCATTTTTTCAATTACTTCCATTGGGTTCCTTGTGCGCTTGAGCTTTAATCTGTAGAATATGGTGGTCTGGTCTGCATGTTTTGACATGGTATGCTCCTTTTTAAGTTCAGAAATACGGAGATCACTTGTTCATGCTGTCAACAGCATTCTCGACATCGGCAATTATCCTTGATATATCCTCGGGGGCGAAGCTGCCGCCGTACCATATCTCATGAGCCTTCACAGCCTGATATACCAGCATGGAAGCGCCTCCCACAGCTGTTTTACCCATTGCGCGGGCTTTTTTCATGAGGAGTGTTTCTGTTGGGTTGTAGATAACGTCGAAAACACTGCTGCTGTTCTCGATTATGGTATCACTTACCGCACAGGCGTCCACCTTTGGGTACATACCAACGGGAGTCGCGTTTATCAGCAGGTCATAGCTGCCGTCAAGAGTGGATATATCTGCTATCTTTACGGAAGCTCCGCTGCACTTTGCCAGTATTTCAGCCATGAGGAGCTGGGCGTTCTTAACGTCCTGAGGTATCACGGCAAGAGTAATGTTTCCACCGTGACGGGCTACCTCTATGGCTATCATTCTTCCTACTCCGCCGCAGCCAAGTACAGCCACATTTCCATTGATAGGGAGGAGCTCCGCAGAGCGCAGGAAACCGTCACAGTCGGTGTTGTAGCCTACAAGCCTTCCACCGTTGCTGCTTATGCAGTTAACGGAGTTGTAGCGGAGAGCGCTTTCTGCAAGCTCGTCCACAAGACCGATAACAGTTTGCTTGTGGGGGATAGTAACGTTAAGACCGCGGAGGCTTTCAATAAGTCCACGGCTGCCTGCGATATCCTCAGGTGCTATATCTATGAGCTCATATGAGGTATCGTCAAGTCCGCTGAGATTGAAGAGCTTTTCGTGTATGAGGGGGGACATGGAATGTCCGAGGGGGTGTCCTATAAGTGCGAATTTATTCATGATAGTGCTCCTTCAAGTGTTTCAAGATCTTCAACGTTTACGGCTGTGACATCCTTCAGTGTCTTTTTTACAAGTCCTGTGAGTGTTCTTCCTGGACCGAATTCCACGAATCTGTCAGCTCCTGCCTCCTGCATAGCAGCAAGTTCGGAGGTGAAGCGTACAGGGGATACTATGTGCTTTGCGAGCATTGAAGCCATATCAGAAAAGTCTGTGAGTTCACCGCCTGTGAGGTTGGAATAGTATTTCACCTGAGGAGCTTTGAAGCCGATAGCCTTCGCAGTCTCATAGAACTTGTCAGCAGCAGGCTGCATGAGTTTTGAATGGAAGGCTCCGGCAACGTTGAGAGGTATGACTCTTGCCTTCATTTCTGTGAATATCTCACTTACCTCGGCGATACCCTCAGGAGTTCCGGCTATTACAGTCTGAGCAGGCGAATTGTAGTTCACGGCAGTGACATATCCCTCCGCTTCACTGCATACTCTCTCTACTTCCTCGGGAGCTATTTTCATGACAGCAGCCATAGCGCCTTCCGCAGAAGCCGTAGCCTCCTCCATAGCGGCAGCTCTTGCCTTTATAAGTCGGAATGCGTCCTCAAGGGATATCATTCCCGAGGCATACATTGCTGCGTATTCGCCCAGTGAATGTCCTGCGACTCCGTCAAAGGTGAATCCCCTCGACTGTGCAGCTTTAAGACATACTATGGACGTAGCCATTATAGCAGGCTGAGAGTTGATAGTTCGGGAGAGTTCGTCAAGCGGTGCGTCAAAGCAGATATTTTTCAGGTCACAGCCCAGTATATCGGAGCCGGCAGCGTATACATCCATGAGTTCCGGCATAGCCTCGGCTATGTCTTTTCCCATGCCCTCGTACTGCGAGCCCTGTCCTGAAAATAGTGCAATTGTCATAATAAATAACTTCCTTTCTGTATGTTATCTCCAATAGTATTGGTGAAAATATCCTGATGCTCAATTGTAAATTTGTGAGAAGTGACGATATTTTGTCTTTAAATTATCAAAGTGCTGAAATATCGTTGCAAAAAAACTCAAAATGATTTACAATATAATATGTGTGGTATCATGCCTTAAGGGCAGTATTTCTGCCTTGAGGCGATACTGATATTACTACTATAACACAAAATTACGGTTTTTACAACTGTATTTTCATAATTTTATTGATTCTGAGGAGCTTTTTAATGGGCATAAGCATTTTGGGAATGGGAAGGTACGTGCCGGAGCAGGTACTTACAAACGACGACTTCACCCGCTTCGTCGATACCAACGACGAGTGGATAAGCACGAGAACAGGTATAAAGGAGCGTCGTATGGCAGGCTGGGAGCCAACCTGGTATATGGGCAGGGAAGCTGCAATGAGTGCTATAAAATCAGCCGGCATAGACCCTGCGGATATAGGGCTTGTCATATCATGTACGGCAACGTCTGATTTTCATACTCCGAGTATGTCGAGCATAATCCAGCACCAGACAGGAGCTGTCAACGCAGCCGCATTCGATATGAACGCTGCCTGTTCTGGCTTCGTATATGCGCTGGATACCGCAAGACGCTTTTTAGAAACCGACGACAACATGAAGTACGTGCTGGTAGTTGCAAATGAAGCGCTCTCGCGCTTTATAGATTTTTCGGACAGAGCCTCATGCATACTATTCGGCGACGGAGCTGCTGCAGCAGTAGTTGAGAAGAGTGACAAGCTCTTTTCTTCGCATCTCGGCTCTGACGGAAGCGGCGCAGAGCTCCTCTGCGCTAGAGCATTGAATGTAGCTCCTGAGGTGGCTCTGAAAAACGGCTTCAAGGACCCTTTCCCGGAAATGGAGCTCCACAAGCTTCGCCAGAACGGCAAGGAGGTATACAAGTTCGCGGTACAGGCACTGCCGAGAGCCTTCGAGCTGGCGGCGGAAAAGGTCAATATAACCAAGGACGATATAGACTGGTTCGTGCCTCATCAGGCGAATATAAGGATAATAGAGACGGCTGCCAAGAAGCTGGGCGCACCTATGGAGAAGTTCATAGTTACACTCGACCATTACGGAAATACTTCCAGCGCTTCCATACCACTTGCCCTCTGCGAGAGCATAGAAAATGGACTGATCAAGCGCGGACAGAAGCTTGCCCTTATCGGTTTCGGAGCAGGTCTTACCTACGGTGGAATAATACTGGAATACTGATCTTCAAAGCTGTCGGCCATTAGCTTATACCGCACGTAAGAGCTCACAACAGGCTAAGGACTAAAAGCTAAACTATAACAAGGAGAACTACTATGAAAACACGCATCACTGAGCTTCTCGGCTGTGAATACCCAATAATACAGGGCGGTATGGCATGGGTGGCCGAGCATACACTCGCTTCCGCAGTATCAAATGCAGGCGGAATAGGTCTTATCGCAGGAGGTAGCGCTCCTATCGACTATCTCCGAGAGCAGATACGCTTCTGCAAGGAAAAGACAAACAAGCCTTTCGGCGTTAATATAATGCTTATGAGTCCCAATGCCGATGACCTGGCACAGCTCTGCATAGACGAGGGCGTCAGGGTCATAACCACAGGTGCCGGTAACCCCGGAAAGTACATGGCTGCATGGAAGGAAGCAGGCATAAAGGTAATGCCGGTAGTCCCCTCTGTAGCTCTTGCAAAGAGAATGGAAAAGTCCGGAGCTGACGCTGTTATCGCTGAGGGTACGGAGTCTGGCGGACATATCGGCGAGAATACGACAATGTGTCTCGTGCCCCAGGTCGTTGATGCGGTGGAGATACCTGTCATTGCAGCAGGCGGTATCGCTGACGGAAGAGGTATGGCGGCAGCCTTCATGCTCGGTGCTGAGGGCGTGCAGATAGGCACACGCTTCCTTGCCTCGGAGGAGTGTCAGATACATCCTACTTTCAAGGATCTCGTCATAAAGGCGAAGGATACGGACAATATAGTAACGGGACGTTATACTGGTCACCCGTGCAGGAATATAAAGACTAAATTCGCAAAGAAGCTCGCGACAGGCGAGAAGGAAGGCACACTCTCTCCCGAGGAGTTCGAGCAGCTCACAGTGGGAGCTCTCCGCAGAGCCGTGGTTGACGGCGACGTGGAAAGCGGCTCATTCCTCTGCGGAGCTATATCCGGTATGGTCAACGACATAAAGAGCTGTGCTGAAATTGTAAAGGAAATAAACGATGGAGCGGAGAAGCTCCTGAAGCTATGAGATACAAGTACGTAAGGATGAAGTGCAGTATCGGCGGCATCTATTATCACGAGACTGAGGATGGCAAGAGAAGTCCCCGTCAGGTGATAGAGGATATGGCTGCACAGGGCTACAGGTATGTTGGGAATGTACCGGTGCAGCTGGGCAGATACGGTGCTCTGACCGAATATGACATGATATTTGAATACTGAGAAAGTTACATTTGTAACTGAGAAAGTGACATTCTTCACGTTCAAAACTGCGTGAAGTCATGATAGAATTAAAGCATCAGTCCAATGAAAACGGAGGAAACAATAATGGCAACAGCAATAATCACGGGCGCTTCACAGGGAATAGGCGCCTGCATCGCAAAAAGACTTGCACAGGACGGCTTTGACGTAGTAATAAATCACTATCCCAGTGACGGAGATAAGGAAAAGGCTCTCGCAGTTGCGGAGGAGTGCCGTAGCTTCGGTGTAAAGGCTGAGTGCTATGCGGCTGACGTATCGAAATTTGACCAGTGTGAAGCTATGGTGAAGCAGATAAAGGCTGATTTTGGTACTATAGATGCACTTGTGAACAACGCAGGCATCACAAAGGATAAGCTCCTTGCAAGAATGAGCGAGGAGGAGTATGACGCAGTCATCGCTGTTAACCAGAAGAGCGTGTTCAATATGACTAAGCAGGTCACCGCTGTAATGATGAAGCAGAGAAGCGGCAGGATAGTCAATGTAGCTTCCGTTGCGGGACTGTACGGCAATCCCGGACAGATGAATTATTCCGCCTCCAAAGCTGCCATAATCGGCATGACAAA
Source organism: Ruminococcus sp. (assembly GCA_017961625.1). Lineage (GTDB taxonomy): Bacteria > Bacillota > Clostridia > Oscillospirales > Ruminococcaceae > Ruminococcus. The sequence goes on from JAGCWY010000119.1 coordinate 28,065, forward strand.
GACTACAGCCAAGGAATTCGGTTCGAGAAATATCACCTGCAACGCTGTTGCACCGGGACTTATAAGAACTCCCATGACAGAGGTCCTTCCGGAGGAGCTTAAGGCGAAGATGATAGAGGCTGTAGCTCTCAGGAGATACGGTGAGCCTGAGGAGATAGCATCAGTTGTATCCTTCCTCGTATCTGACAATGCTTCTTACGTTACGGGACAGGTGATAGAAATATCCGGCGGACTTTCAATGTAACATTATCAACAGTCGCAGTATGGGGCGAAAGCTCCGGACGCACCAAAAATCTTAATAAATAGCAGAAAGGGAAAAATATGAGCAGAAGAGTTGTTATCACGGGAATGGGAGCAGTAACTCCCCTCGGAACTGGCGTTGAAAAGTTATGGGCAGGAATAAAGGAGAATAAGTTAGGCATATCGTTTATTGATATGTTCGATACAGAGCGCACTGGCGTGAAGATCGCGGGCGTGGTCAGAGACTTCAGCGAGGAGGAATACTACGGTGTGGCAGGCTGCTTCGACAAGAAGGAAGCAAAGCACATGGATACCTTCACAAAGTATGCGGTAGTCGCAGCACATGAGGCTCTCACTGACGCTGGTACCGACCTGAAGGATCTTGATCCTTACAGAGTAGGTGTACTTGTTGGTTCCGGAATCGGCGGTGTAGACCTAACTCTTTCGGAGTACAGCAAATACCTTGAAAAAGGTCCGAGCAGAGTATCCGCTTTCTATATCCCCATGATGATAAGCAATATGGCTGCCGGCACTATATCCATGAAAACCGGATTCAGAGGAGCCAATTTCGATATAACCACCGCTTGTGCGTCAAGCACTCACTCCATAGGCGAAGCCTTCCGCAAGATAAAGGACGGCTACCTTGATGCCTGTCTTGCCGGCGGCACAGAGTCCACAAGAGTGGAGTTCACCTTCGGCGGATTCTCGAATATGAAGGCACTCACAAAGTCGAGCGACCTGACAAGAGCTTCCATACCCTTCGACAAGGAGCGCAGCGGCTTTGTACTTGGCGAGGGAAGCGCAGTTCTCGTGCTTGAGGAATACGAGCACGCAAAGGCAAGAGGCGCGAAGATATATGCGGAGCTGGCAGGCTACGGCGCTACCTGCGACGGATATCATATGACATCACCCATGCCTTCCGGCGAAGCAGCCGCAAAGGGCATGGAGCTTGCAATGCAGGAAGCAGGTCTCAGACCTGAGGATATAGATTATATAAACGCACATGGCACATCGACAGGTCTCAACGACAAGTACGAGACAGCCGCTATAAAGCTCGCACTGGGCGAGAAGGACGCAAGGAGAGTAAAGATAAGCTCCACCAAGTCCATGATAGGACATCTTCTCGGCGCAGCAGGCGCTGTGGAAGCAGTGGTATGCGCGAAGTCCGTACAGGAGGGCTTTATTCACGCAACTGTGGGATATAAGGTACCCGATGAGGAGTGCGACCTCGATTACTGCGGAAGCGGCAATATTGAGCAGGAGGTCAATGCCGTCCTTTCAAATTCTCTTGGATTTGGCGGACATAACGCAACTCTTTGCTTCACAAGGGTAAAGGACTAAGGAGGATATTTAATGGAGAAAATCTACGGTCAGATAGATCTTGAAACGATCGAGAAGCTCGCTGACATAATTAATAAAAAAGAGCTTTCAGAGCTTACTATCGCAAACGGCGAAAAAAGCATCACACTGAAGGGCAGGAAATGTATACCGCCAATGGCAGTGCCGGCGGCTCAAGTTCAGGTTCCTGTGTCTGTAGAGAGCACCCTTTCGGCAAGCGAAGCATTAATGGCTGAGGAGGTAAGCGGAAAGGTAGTAAGATCGCCTATCGTAGGCACCTTCTACTCGGCTCCCTCACCTGACAAGCCGCCTTTTGTAAAGACTGGCGACGAGGTGAAGAAGGGCGACGTAATAATGATAATCGAGTCCATGAAGCTGATGAACGAGATACAGTCCGAGTACGATGGAACGGTTGAGCAGATACTGGTCTCCGACGGTCAGGCTGTAGAGTTCGATCAGCCTATCATGGTCATAAAATAATGGAATATAAGTACATTACGCAGGAAATCATAGAAAAGGGCAACGTTAATATCACATCTCCTGAGATGTTCGAGGAAGCAAGACGGTACAACATAGAAGCTGTCAAGAATTATAAGAAGCGCTATAGTATAAAGATCGCGTTCGGTTTATGGATAGCCGCGCAGGTGATATACGTGATATTCTGCGCTGTGAACAGCATGGATATGCAGAACAGCTATGACAGGGCGACAAAGACAAGTATGCCGGCATGGCGAATAGCTCTCGGAGCATTGGGAGTTGTTGCTTACCTGGGACTGATGTTCTGGTTTGCCTTCCACAACGGCAGCCGTGACAAGAAGACACTTTGCCTTGCTTCACTGCCCATAATAGGTTTTTCGCTGTACTTTGCAGGTATCCCCTTGGGTAATTACATTATAGGATATCTTTATGAGAGGTCGGAGGACTATTTCTCGAAACAGCTGGGTTATCCCTCTTTTCCGAGACTTGTAACAAATTCTGTATACAGCAGTGCGGATAATCTCAAGGACCTTTCTTATGACAGCATACGTGATAAAGCCCGAAGGGATCACCCCGACGACGGTTCTTTTCTCTGATATTATGGAACTTAAATATATAACACAGAAAAATATAGATGAATGTCATATCAACATCACATCTGCTGATATGTATGTCGAATTCAAGGAATACAATCAGCGTATGCTGGATATGCAGAAGAGACGCCGGAGATTTCTCCGCGATTGCTGGGGACTCTGGCTGGTTAATCTGGTAGCACTGTCTGCGGGACTGATATCTGCTGTACTGATGAGCAGTAAAAGCGTAATGTTTCTGTTGTGTATCCTGCTTGCGGCAGTTTACCTGTTCTTCATGGTGAACTATATAGGGATACGCAAGATATACAGCTGGAAGACAGGTCTTGTAATAAGTGTGACAGGTCTTGCATTAAGTTTGATACTTATACCCATGATAATTCCTTTTTTAGCTCTTGTTATTGCAAATCCCGTACTCATCCATCTGATGGAAAAGGAAGACAGCAGTATCAGGAACGAAACGGGTTATCCCCATTTTACACAGCTTGTAGGCTCGTTCAAGAGCTTTGTCAAGGACGGCGAGGTCTACGGCGTAGGGGATGGCGTTTTTTACGGAGCAGGACTACAGTCCGAAAGCGCAGAACAGGTGCCCGAAGACCCTTTTGCAAAGTACAGGATACGTCCCGAGGATGATATGGGAATGCTTGCAGATAACGATGTAAATAAGGAGTAATCAAAATGTCTGATATACTTATGAATAAAGAACAGATAATGGAAATAATTCCTCACCGTGACCCCTTTCTACTCATCGACGAGATAGTTGATATGGAAGTGGGAGTTAGGGTACACGCAAGGAAGTACATCAAGGAGGATGACTTCTGGTTCAAGGGACATTTTCCGGGATACCCGGTAACTCCCGGAGTTCTCATGGTGGAGATGCTTGCGCAGGCAGGAGCTGTATGTATGCTCTCAAAGCCTGAGTTCAAGGGAAAGCTTGGCCTTTTCGGAGGCATAGACAAGGCTAAGTTCCGCAGACAGGTGGTTCCCGGCGACGTCCTTGACCTTGAGGTGGAGATGATACGTCAGCGCGGACCTGTGGGTACAGGACAGGCGCTTGCGTCCGTAGGCGGCGAAAAGGCTGTATCCTGTGAGATAACCTTTGTTATCACAGACAATAAATAATCCATACGGGGGATAATCGTAAATGTTCAAGAAAGTACTTATCGCCAACAGAGGCGAGATAGCTGTACGAATAATAAGAGCGTGCAGAGAGCTCAGCATACGCTGTGTGGCGGTATACTCCACAGCGGACCGCAACTCTCTCCATGCGCAGATAGCTGACGAGGCGGTATGTATAGGACCGCCTGCAACAAAGGACAGCTATCTTAATATGAATGCAATAATACAGGCGGCTATAAATACCGGCGCTGAGGCTATTCACCCCGGATTCGGTTTTCTCTCCGAGAACGCCGAGTTCGCAAAGCTATGTGAAGCAAATGGCATAGTTTTCATAGGACCTTCATACAAGTCCATAGAAATGCTCGGTGACAAGGCTGCTGCAAAGGAGACAATGGCAGCTGCCGGAGTACCTGTTATCCCTGGCTCAAATGGAGCTGTAAAGACCTTGAAGGAAGCCAAGAAGATAGCCGAAAAGGCAGGCTATCCCGTACTTGTGAAGGCTTCCGCAGGCGGCGGCGGACGTGGTATACGCCGTGTTGACAATCCTGATGAGCTTGAGGCTCAGATGACGGCGGCACAGCAGGAGGCGAAGAATTTCTTTGGCGACGATGCTGTATATATCGAGAAATTCCTTGTTGATCCCCACCATGTGGAGATACAGATAATAGCTGATAAACACGGCAACTATATACACCTCTGCGAGCGTGACTGCTCCATGCAGCGCCGTAACCAGAAGATGTTGGAGGAGTGTCCCAGCCCTATCGTGGACGAGGAGCTCCGCAAGAAAATGGGAGCTGCTGCGGTGACAGCTGCAAAGGAGTGCGGATACTACAACGCAGGTACTATTGAGTTCCTCGTTGACGAGAAACGTGATTTTTACTTCATGGAAATGAATACTAGGATACAGGTCGAGCATCCTATAACCGAGGAAGTAACTGGATTTGACCTTGTAAAGGCACAGATAGAGATAGCTGACGGCAAGCCTCTTGAAATAAAGCAGGAGGATGTAAAGATGCGCGGCCACGCTATCGAATGCAGGATAAATGCGGAAAATCCCGACAAGGGTTTCCGTCCCTCACCGGGCACCATCACGGCGCTGTATATGCCGGGCGGACCGGGAATAAGAATAGACGGAGCAGTATATCAGGGCTATACCATAACCCCTTACTACGACTCCATGATTAGCAAGCTCATCGCACACGGCTCCGACCGAGAGGACGCCATAAACAAGATGAGATGGGCACTTTCAGAGTTCATCGTTGAGGGAGTGGATACAAATATAGATTTCCAGCTCGGAATAATCAGAAATGCCGATTTCAAGGCAGGAAAGTATGATATCGGTTTCCTTGGAAGGTATATGGAAGAAAAGAAGAAATAAAACGGGAATGCGGTGACAAGAATTGTTTGAGGATTTTTTTAACGTTGTAAAGAAGCGCTGGGGAGAGGGCGAAGAGGAATACAAGCCCCCAATGTTCAAATGTCCGCGCTGTCAGGGCACAAGTCCGTTGTCCAAATATGAGGAGCTCAGGAGAGTATGTCCCAAGTGCAACTATCACGGCAGACTTTCTTCCACGGAGCGTATCGCTATAACTGTTGACAAGGACAGCTTCAGGGAGTTCAATGGGAAAATGAGGGGAGCAGACCCGCTTGATTTCCCGGACTATGCCGAAAAGCAGGCTGAACTCCGGGCAAGTACCGGTCTCAACGAAGCAGTTATAACGGGTACGGCTTCTATAAAAGGCTCACCCGTAGTGATAGGAGTAATGGATTCCCGTTTCATGATGGGAAGCATGGGAAGCGTCGTAGGGGAGAAGATAACAAGGGCTTTTGAGTATGCGACGGAGCACAGTCTCCCTGTTATAATGTTCACGGCTTCCGGCGGAGCCCGTATGCAGGAGGGTATAGTATCCCTTATGCAGATGGCAAAGACATCCGGCGCAGTAAAGCTCCACAGCGAGGCAGGCGGGCTTTATATATCCGTAATGACAGACCCTACCACAGGCGGCGTTACTGCCAGCTTTGCGTCTCTGGGAGATATAATCATAGCAGAGCCAAAGGTACTTATCGGCTTTGCAGGCAGAAGAGTCATCGAGGGAACTATCAAGCAGAGACTTCCCGAGGACTTCCAGCTTGCCGAGTTCATGTATGAAAAAGGTTTTGTGGATATGATAGTTGAGCGCAGGAAGCTCAGAAGCGTGCTCTCACACCTTCTGAAGCTTCACGGATACGACGCTAAGGAGGTATGAGCATGGACGAGAAGAAAACAGCATGGGAACGCCTTGAGCTCATACACACCAAGGGCAGACCTACTATAAAGGATTATATACCGCAAATATTCACCGACTGGTATGAAATGCATGGCGATCGCCTTTTCGGCGATGACAGGGCTATAATCGGCGGTATTGCAAGACTTGACGGTACTCCTGTTACCATAATAGCAGAGGTCAAAGGCAGAGATCTGAACGAGAACAAAGCCTGCAATTTCGCAATGCCTCATCCCGAGGGCTACAGAAAGGCTCTCAGGATAGCAAGACAGGCTGAGAAATTCCACCGTCCGGTTATATGCTTCATAGATACTCCCGGAGCCTTCTGCGGAGTAGCGGCAGAGGAGCGAGGTCAGGGCGAGGCTATTGCAAAGAATATCGCAGAGTTTATGACCCTTCGCACACCGATAATATCAATAGTACTCGGCGAAGGCGGAAGCGGCGGCGCACTTGCGCTGGGCGTATGCGACGAGCTAGCAATGCTGGAGAATGCCGAGTATTCCGTACTATCGCCCCGCGGCTTTGCGAGCATACTCTGGAAGGACGCATCAAGAGAGCAGGAAGCCAGCGAGATAATGAAGATAACCGCTGAAGACATGGTTCGTTTAGGTGTTGCTGAAGCCATAATCGAAGAACCCCTCGGAGGTGCCCACAACGATTTAGACAAAATTTCAGAAAATATAAAGGAATATTTGTCACAAAAAATATCAGAAAAATGCAAAAAAGATATTGACGTTTTGCTTAAAGAACGCTATACTAAATTTAGAAAAATCGGAGCGTTCAATGAATGAACCGATTTTGACAAAAAAATAAAGAAAATAAAAGAAAAATGGAGGACCAGATAATGATTTTTGAAAAACTCAAAGATATTATTGCAGAACAGCTCAGTGTGGAGGCAGACGAAGTAAACCTTGATTCAAACATTCAGGACGATCTTGGCGCTGACTCTCTCGATGTTGTTGACCTTATAACAACTATCGAGGATGAGTTTGATCTTTCGATCCCCGATGAGGCTGTAGAAGAGATCAAGACAGTAGGAGATATCGTAAACTATATTGAAAAGAATACAGACGCTGAATAATGAGCGTATAACTTCCCCCGACGGCAGGTCGGGGGATTTCTTCATTATGTAGGGACGTATAATATCCGCCAGTCTGAATGTACATTATTAAAACTCTCAACTGTTACGTTCAGTGCAACATTTTTGCCTGCGGCGAAAAATACCACTTGCAATTGACGATTTAAAGTGGTATAATAGAAGTTGTAGGATTTTTCACAAAGAATTCAAGAGGATATTTATGAAGAATATTAAGATAATCACAGGTCATTACGGCAGCGGAAAGACTAATTTTTCCGTGAATCTTGCGGTAAAAGCCGCAGCGGAGGGCAAGTCCGCAGCTATAGTAGACCTTGACATCGTAAATCCCTATTTCAGAACTGCCGATTTCAGGGATCTTTTCGAGGAAAAGGGCATAAGGCTCATAGCTCCCGATTTTGCAAGGAGCAACCTTGATATACCGTCGATACAGTTCGACGTGGTGGAGCTTGCCACCGACGAGGACTGCCTTATAATAGATGTGGGCGGCGACGATGCCGGAGCAGTTGCGCTTGGTCGCTATGCGGAAGCTCTTGAGCAGTTTAGGGACAGTATAGAGATGTATTATGTCATCAATCAGCGCCGCTACCTCACAAATACAGCGGAGGAGGTCACAAAGCTGATGTATGAGATAGAGGCGGCAGCACGTATGAAGCATACGGCTATCGTCAACAATACCAACCTTGGCTGCGAGACCACTCTTGATATAATCGAGCAGTCACGCCCCTTTGCTGAGGAGACCTCGCGTATAACGGGACTTCCCGTCATATACACCGTATATCCCGAGGACATCGCAGGACAGTCGGATAAGCCCGACGTATTCCCTGCAGAGATATACGTAAAGCCCGTCTGGGGCTGATGAAAATTCGGAATGCGGTATTCGGAATGCGTGATCTAGCTGAAAGTGGTTTGATCCCGGATTCCGAACCCCGAATTCCTTATTTGACCATAAATGAACATTTCATCTGAAAGGAGAAAAAGTGTATGGCTAAAATGACAGTTATCACCGAGCGCTGCAAGGGCTGCGGCCTGTGTACAGCTGCCTGTCCCAAGAAAATCGTTGCGCTCCAGAAGGAAAAGCGTAACAAGAAGGGCTATTTTTACGCAGAATGTACCGATCAGTCAGCCTGCATAAGCTGTGCAATGTGCGCAACTATGTGTCCTGACTGCGCTATCGTTATTGAAAAATAATCTATATTCGTTGAAAGGAGCTGTTTAGCTTTGGAAAGAAATCTTATGAAGGGTAACGAGGCGCTGGCAGAGGCTGCTATCAGAGCAGGCTGCAAATGTTTCTTCGGATATCCTATCACTCCTCAGACAGAGCTTGCCGCTTATATGGCAAAGCGTATGCATAAGGCAGGCGGAGTATTCTTACAGGCAGAGTCAGAGATCGCTGCTATTAATATGGTACTGGGCGCTGCTTCAACAGGCGTTCGTGCAATGACATCATCGTCTTCACCCGGAATTTCACTTAAGAGCGAGGGTGTATCATACATAGCAGGTTCAGACCTTCCTGCTGTAATCATCAACGTAGAGAGAGGCGGTCCTGGTCTCGGCGGTATCCAGCCTTCACAGGCTGACTACTGGCAGGCTACAAAGGCACTCGGTCACGGTGACTTCCAGCTTCTGGTATACGCTCCTGCATCAGTACAGGAAATGGTGGACTACGTAGTTAAGGCTTTCGACCGTGCCGACAAATATCGTATGCCTGCAATGATCCTTGCAGACGGACTTCTCGGACAGATGATGGAGCCTGTTACTTTCCCCGAGATCAATCCTGAGGCTTATGACAAGAGCAGCTGGGCTGCAAACGGTCATAAGATGAAGAGAGAGCATCATATAATCAACTCACTCTATCTAAAGCCTGATGAACTTGAAAACTCTATCCTTGAGCGTTACAAGAGATACGAGATAATCAAGGAAACAGAGACAGAGGCAGAGCTTTACCTCACAGAGGACTGCGATATACTCGTATGTGCATTCGGCGCAACAGCAAGAGTTGCAAAGTCTGCTGTAAACGATGCAAGAGCACAGGGTATCAAGGCAGGTCTCTTCCGTCCTAAGACACTGTGGCCTTTCCCTGTAAAGGAGATCAACGAGGCTGCAAAGAGCGCAAAGAAGCTTCTCAGCGTAGAGATGTCAATGGGACAGATGATAGACGACATCAAGCTCGCTATCAACTGCTCAAAGCCTGTTGAGTTCTTCGGAAGAACAGGCGGCGTTATTCCTTCACCTGCTGAGGTGCTGGGCGAGATCAAGAGAATGGGAGGTGCCCTCTGATGGCTGTAGTATTTGAAAGACCAAAGTCGCTCATCGACGTTCCTACACATTACTGCCCTGGCTGTACACACGGTATAGTACACAGAATACTCTGTGAAGTCATAGACGAAATGGGTATCGAGGGCGATACTATAGGAGTATGTCCTGTAGGCTGTTCAGTTATGGCTTACGACTACTTTAACTGTGATATGATTGAGGCTGCACACGGACGTGCTCCGGCTGTTGCAACAGGCGTTAAGCGTACAAACCCCGATAAGTTCGTATTCACATATCAGGGTGATGGTGACCTTGCCGCTATTGGTACTGCTGAGACTGTACACGTAGCTACAAGAGGTGAGAACATCGTCGTTATCTTCATTAATAACACTATCTACGGAATGACAGGCGGTCAGATGGCTCCTACAACACTTCCCGGACAGGTAACACAGACTACACCTTTCGGAAGAAGCCCCGAGCTTGCAGGCTATCCTGTAAAGGTATGTGAGATGCTCTCACAGCTCACAGGTACTGCTTATGCAGAGCGTGTGGCAGTTGACAGCGTTCCCCATATCAAGGCTGCAAAGAAGGCTATCCGCAAGGCATTCGAGAACCAGAAGGCAGGCAAGGGCTTCTCTATCGTAGAGGTACTTTCTACCTGCCCCACAAACTGGGGACTTGCACCTCTTGACGCTATCAAGAGACTTCAGGACGAAATGATCCCGTACTATCCTCTCGGCGTATACAAGGACGTAGAAGAGGGAGTATTCCCAAAGACAGAAGGAGGTAATGAGTAATGGCTACTACAGAAATCCTTCTTGCAGGCTTCGGCGGACAGGGTATCCTCTTTGCAGGAAAGATACTTGCATACTGTGGACTTATGGACAATAAGGAGCTCTCATGGCTCCCGTCTTACGGTCCTGAGATGAGAGGCGGTACCTGCAATTGTTCAGTAACTATTTCTGATGATCCTATTGGTTCACCTCTCGTACTCACACCCCACCTTCTTATTGCAATGAACCAGCCTTCCTTCGACAAGTTCGTAAGCTGCGTTCGTCCCGGAGGAAAGGTATTCTTCGACAGCTCCATGATAGAGGCTGATACGGACAGGACAGACATTGAGCTCTTCGGTATCCCGTCACAGCAGATGGCAGATGAGAACGACCTTAAGGGCGGCTCAAACATCATTCTTCTCGGCAAGCTTCTCAAGGAGACAAACATCTGCTCGCTTGAAACAATGCAGAAGGCTATCGAGAAGGTCGTACCGCCTAAGAAGGCAGCACTTATTCCTAACAACTTCAAGGCTATCGATCTTGGCATGAACGCATAAGACATCAAAAAGCTCCTGATCACATCAATGTCAGGAGCTTTTATTTTGAAAAAACGCAATTATATGATATACCCATAATGTCATCTTCTTCCGTCAGGAAGGAGTTGAAACTCACGGCATATATAACATACTTTTCCTCTGTCATGGTTAGTGCAATTAGCTACTACATCTGCAAGTGAATTACAAGAGATGAGTACGACAAAATCCCAAAAAGAAGCACCCGAGATTCACCGCCTCCGAGCATATTTGCGTACTGAGCCGTTTATTATCTGTGATGACCGCTGTGACTGTGAGAGCCGCCGTGATAACCGCCTCCGCCGCCACTTCTGTGACCACCGCCACCGCCACTGCTGGATTCGATTCTGGTTTTGGTGGTATGGGTACCCTGAAATACGTCGCTTACCTGAGAGAAGCTCGATATGCCGTCGTTAAGGTATAGTCTAGGATTAGTTTTGTTTTTGAACTTATATCTGCTCTTTGTCACAAGGAATATTATGAGAGCGACTACAGCACCTAAAAGATCGGCAAAGATAAGCCTTGGCAGTTTTTTTGCAGGCGGTGGGCTCTTGGTGATATATGTTTTGCCGTTTTTTATGTAGGTATAATCGTGATTATAGAAATCGCTGTCATCATAATAGCTCATTCTCGGTCTGTCAGAATTATAATCCGTTATATCCTGGCAGAAGCTTTCTATTGCCATACCGAGCTTTTCTGGTTCAAGAGGCTCAGATGAGTATGAGGAGGGCAGATATTTGTCGAGAGAGGTGTATATTCTCTGGCAAACTGCTTCTGTATATATAATGCTTGCACTTCCGCTTTTTGAAATAACATCATAGGCAGGACGTTTTCCGGATATATCTATATAATAAAGGATACCGTCAGTGTATTCTCCGAAGGTCTGATCGTAATATCTATCCGTGAATTCCTCTACCGCATCGTCAGAGTAATAGCGCTTGGTTTGGTCTGGAAGGAATACCATTAGATTGAGCTTGTTCTTCCTTGCACATTCCCTGACTGTCTCGTTCAGGTCGCTTAACAGTGACTGATCGTTGTCAAAGATACCATTCTCGTCCACAACGCATGATTTGTATACATCATCGTCTGAAAACTCAACGTGTAAATTCTTGGAGGACTGATTGGCTATTATGAAATTAAGACCTGCAAGCAGCACGACGAAGGCAATGACGATATAAGCTGTTGACATCTTTTTCATAGACTTATGATACCTCCGAAAAGCATACAGATTATCGAGACAGCAGCGCCTATGCTACAGCTGAACAGGGCGAGTTTGGCTTTTGAAAGGGGAGGAGTGCCTGCAAGCTTACCTGTCTGTCCGTTTATAGCGAATTCATATATCTTGTTGTTGTACTTGTAGGACATGAACCATACAGGCAGCATGGTGTACTGCCAGTCGGTACGGGTGATATTGTAATTTTGAGCAAGGGGCGAAACTGAGGTATATCCAGATATGCTGTCCTTTACGAGAGAAGCGCATGCTTGCTCTGAGCGCAGGCGTATACGTGGGAAGACCTGAGTTTTGTCCTCGTCATACTTATCCGCGAAGAAGCCGCTGAGGTAGGACATGGAGAAGTCCTTCAGCTCGCTGTAATCGAAGGGCTCTATAGCCTCCATGAGGAGGTCGTCTATCTTGGTTTCACCGTCAGCCGGCACGCCTCTTGTGACCAGTTCGCCCTTGCGGACTATATGGTATGTGCTGGTCTCGGTATATCTGTAACTGCCGCTGGTCCAGCTTCTTACTTTTTTGCCGGTACCGGAATAGTCAACGTTTACATGGCAGTCAGCCATCCAGAAGGGGACATAGAGACCCGTGAGCTTTTCGAGCTGCTGTTCAGATTTGAAGTCGCTCGGCACGAACCAGCGCTTGCCTATCCAGTTTTTGAAGCTGTTTACGGCGTTTTCTTTGGTGAGTTTGAAGCCGATAACCTTGTCTGGCTTGTATTTGCCGCCCATTTTTCCTGAAAGGATAACAGGGTTATGGCAGTAGTAGCAGAAGGTAGCGGTCTCCTGAGCGTCAGCCATTATCTCTGCGCCGCAGCTGTCGCAGCGGTAGAGGTGTGTGTTGTTCTCAAAGTCGTCAGCGACCTGTACCTCCTCCTTGGGTATGCTGTTTTCAGTGTTAGAACACAGCTTTTTTATTTCCTCAACTGTAAATGAACTGAGGCAGTATTCGCAGGTCAGCTTTTGCTGAAGTGGGTCGAATTTCAGGTCTGCACAGCAGTTCGGACAGGTGTATTTTACTGATTCCAATATCAATATCTCCTTTCCTCTGCAAATAAAAATGCGGAAGTAACCCTTATGCTATATCATGTGCCGGCACCAGCCGACAAATATATATTACCATATTATACGTTTTTTTTCAAGTGGAAAGTCAATATTATTTACATCATGCCGAAAAATAATATTTTCTCCCGACAGATGATGCTTGACAAAACCGCCGAAATCACCTATAATAAGTAATATATACTATTATTAGTACAGACCGTAATAATGAAAGGGATGACGATAGATGAGATACAGATTTTCAGAACTTACTCCAGAAATAATCCAGTTAGCGGATATGTCGCTGGAAGGTTACAGGATAGACCCAGAGCTTTACACTCTGTACGACGTAAAACGCGGTCTTCGTGACATAAATGGTAACGGAGTAGTTGCCGGGCTTACAAATATAAGCACGATAAAGGTCCTCGATATGGGCGACGGTATGCCGAATCACGGCGACGGAAAGCTATACTACAGAGGAATTGATGTCGAAGATATCGTCGCCGGATTCATTAAAGAAAAGCGCTTCGGCTTTGAGGAGACAATATACCTTCTACTCTTTGGTAAGATGCCCTCGGAGCAGGAGCTTGCCGATTTCCGGAAGATACTGGCCGAGTTCAGGGAGCTTCCTTCGAACTTCATGCGCGACGTAATAATGAAAGCCCCTACTGACAATATGATGAATACCCTTGCGAAGAGTGTTCTCGCACTGTATTCCTATGACGACAGGGCAAATGATATATCTATACCCAACGTGCTACGTCAGAGCATAGAGCTCATAACGCTTTTCCCCGTGATATCAACTTATGCTTATCACGCTTACAAGTACGCAAGACTGGGCGGAAGCCTTTTTATACACAGTCCTCAGCCAGAGCTTTCCATAGCCGAGAACCTGCTTTATATGCTGAGGGAGGACAGGAAGTATACAGAGCTAGAGGCGAGGATACTAGACCTTGCCCTTGTACTTCACGCGGAGCATGGCGGTGGAAACAATTCCACATTCACCGTACATGTCGTATCTTCTTCCGGTACGGACACCTATTCCGCAATAGCGGCGGCTCTCGGCTCCCTGAAGGGACCCAAGCACGGCGGAGCCAATATCAAGGTTGCTATGATGTTCGACGATATGAAGCAGAGCGTTAATGACTGGACTGATGAGGAGGAGATAAAGTCGTATCTTCGCAGGCTGCTACACAAGGAAGCCTTTGACAGGGCTGGACTCATATATGGAATGGGCCATGCGGTATATTCTCAGTCAGACCCAAGAGCCAAGGTTTTCAAGGGCTTTGTGGAATCTCTCAGTTCCGAGAAGGGAAGACACGATGAATTTGCACTGTATTCGCTGGTAGAGCGGCTCGCTCCCGAGGTAATAGCCGAGGAGAGAAGGATATACAAGGGAGTATGCGCGAACGTGGACTTCTATAGTGGCTTCGTATACCGTATGCTTGGTATACCAGACGAACTTTTTACGCCTCTCTTCGCAACGGCGAGGATAGCAGGCTGGTCGGCTCACAGGATAGAAGAGCTGATAAACTCAAACAAGATAATCCGTCCTGCCTACAAGGCAATATCGCCCATGCGGGAGTACACCGACATGGAGAACAGAATGGACTGATAAAGCAATGAAAGGCAGGGTTTTAATAAAATCGTTCCTGATGGGCGTTATTTGTCCTATGGTCATATATCTTGCAGCAGGAGCGCTTGACATTATCACAAAGGAAAGTAATTTTATGTTTGCGGTCATGTTTGTAATGAGCGCAGTTTTGCTTGCTTTGCCTGCATACTTTCTTTACCGTGAAAAGAAGCTGAATGAACAGTTCCCGACTAAGCTTACGGCTCCTGCATATTTGCTTGGCTATGGAATCATGGTGCCGGTTATGCTTTATGTCACAGATTCCATTGACATGGAAAAGCTTTTCGGACACAGATTCCTCGGCGGCATCGGACTTACCATAATGCTTATAATACTTGCCTGCGGCTTCTGCTGGGCAGTATTGTTTCGTATCGGTGCAGCTATAGTCAGCTTGATAAAAAGAGATAAAACATATTTAAAAAAGGATTGTGATAGAAATGAAGAACACAGCAGAAATATTCCAATGGAATGATATTGACTGCATAAAGCTTAACGCAGGAGGTTATGAAGCATGGGTGGCAGCTGGCATAGGTTCCAACGTCATACGTCTCCGCGATAATGAGAACGGGATAGAGTTTTTTCGCTTCAATCCGAAGAATACTGCCGACAAGATAAAGCAGTCTCCCGAGGTATGGGGGCTTCCTACCCTCTACCTTCCTAACCGCTTTGCAGACGGAGTGCTCAGGGCCTCCGATGCTGTGTATCAGCTTCCGATAAACGAGAAGGAGCCCTATAACAATCATATCCATGGCTTCCTGCACAAGAGAGTTCATGAGGTGGTGGAGTACAGCTCCGACGACAACTGCGCATGGGTAAAGACAAGATACGTATATGGGGATAAAGACGAATTTTTTGAGTTCCTCCCCGTAAGATTCACAGTGGAGTATACCTTCACACTTTCCGAGCAGGGACTTGAACAGAATATACGCTTTGTGAATACAGACGGCGTCAGGGTACTGCCCATGTCGCTTGCTTCCCATACCACTATAAGCTCTCCATTTGTGGACGGCGGCAGGGAAGAGGATATACGTCTTACAGTGCCGATAGGCAAGCGCTGCGAGCTCAACGAGCGCTGCCTGCCTACGGAGCAGTTTAAGGTGCCGAATATGCACGATCTCGAGTACAGGAACGGAGTAAAACTCCCTGTGCTCCGCGTAGTTGACAACGAGATGTATTTTGGCGAATCCACGCAGCTTGACGGCGAGAAGTTCCATGGCATAATAGCCGAAGATACAGCAAGCGGAAAGAAGATATGCTATGAGGTATCGGAGGAGTACGGTTTCTGGATAATCTGGAACGACCGCGGCTTCAACCACTTCTTCTGCCCTGAGCCTATGACGGCAATGATAGACGCGCCGAACCTCAAGCTTTCACCTGATATCACAGGCTACCGTGAGGTAAAGCCCGGCGGAGTCTTTGAGACTCACGAAAGATTTTTCACCAAGCTCTGATATAAAGCATCCTACAGTAATATCCGTATCAATCAAACGCAACAGGAGGAAAAACATGAGACGATCAAAAATTACGGCACTTTTATGCGCAGCCCTTGTTCTGAGTCTTAATGCGGCTTGTACTCAGGAGTCTCCGGATATGGAATCCGGCAGTGCTGACACAGCTACCCCGCTTGTGACAGAACAGGCAGCCCCGGAGGAAGAGCTTGCACCTGCGCTGACAGCTGCAAAGGAGACCGACCTCGACCTGACAAAACTTGCAGTATTTGACATCAGCTCCGAGGATCTTCACGACGGAGTATGGGATACGGACATAACAAATACCAAGAAGGGCTCCAACCGCTCGCCTCAGCTTGCATGGCAGCCCGTTGATGGCGCGTCATGCTATGCTGTTTATATGATAGATACAGGCTCCATTGGCTACAGCTCGTGGATGCACTGGAAGTCCCTGACTGGCAGCGAGACTGTTCTCCCCAAGGGCTGGGCTCCCGAAAGCGAATACATCGGACCCTATCCGCCTGAGGGCACCCATGTATATGAGGTGCTAGTGTTCGCGCTCAAGGAAGCGCCTGACAAGCTTAAGGGCAACTTTAACAACAGCAACGACACTCACCTCATGGAGGACCTTAATTATATGGACGGCGAGAACGGTGGCAACATCATAGCCTGCGGACATATCAAGGGCACTTATACCTACGGTGATTAAATGGCGTTACAGAAGGAAGAACACGCCGTACTTACAGTTGACGGCGAGATAGATTATGTATTGGAGCGCAAGAAGATAAAGAATATCAATCTGCGCGTAAAGCCAGACTGCTCGGTATACGTATCTGCACCTCAAAGAGTGGCAGTGCGGGAGATAGAGGGCTTCATAAAAGCAAAGAGCAAGTATATAAAGCGTGCGAAGGAGTACTACCGCAGCTGCCCTAAGGCAAAGCCAGCGGAGCTGGAGTATGTCAGCGGAGAAACGTTAAAGCTCCTCGGTACGGAGATAGAGCTGAAGATAGTGCGCGGAAGCAAGGACTTTTCTGAAAGAAAGGGTTCTGTGCTGTATCTCCACCTTAAGGATACAGAGGATATAAAGCGCAGGAAGCGGCTTTTCACTGCATGGCTCGACGGAGTGTGCAGGGAGGTGTTTACGGATGTAATGAGGGACGTACACGGAAGGTTTTCTGAGTACAACCTGCCCTTTCCGGAGCTTAAGCTTCGCACCATGACCTCACGCTGGGGAAGCTGTCATCCGTACAAGAAGATAATAACGCTTAACAGGCGTCTTATCGAAGCGCCTAGGCACTGTATAGAACAGGTGGTCACCCATGAGTTTTGTCACTTTGTACACCCTGACCACAGCAAGGACTTTTACGATTTGTTACAGCGTATGTATCCGGAATGGCGGTACAGCAAGGCGGTCCTTGAGAGCACAGTAGTGCTCTGATATTGGAGTATTCGACCACTTATGACAGGAGGAAGAAGTATGGGATTTCATTTTAGGAAGAGCTTCAAGATAGGCAAGCTTTTTAAATTCAACAAGAACAAGAAGGGCGGCAGCATTTCGGTAGACGGTCCTTCTATCGGAGGAAAAAAGCTGAAATTCACCGTCAATAACAAGAAAAAAGCCACAGTAAGTCTTCAGGGTACAGGAATATCCTATGATACTGATCTGGGCGGTAAGAAGAAAAAGAACGAAAAGAAGTAACTCAGGGGTATGAAGAATCTGCTTTTTATAGGCGACGTTGTGGGCAGAGCCGGATGCGAATTCCTTTCGGAAAAGCTGGGAGCCCTCAAACTTGCACATGATATAGACATTACTATCGTGAACGGAGAAAACTCCGCACAGGGCAACGGTATCAACCACGCCTCTGCGGATATGCTAGTTAGGGCAGGGGCTGACGTGATAACTACGGGAAATCACGCGTTCCGCCATAAGGATGCTATGGAGCTCTTTGAGTACGACTATATAGTACGTCCTGCCAATTATCCAGAGGGCGGCTGCGTAGGCAGCGGAGTGAGGATACTGGATATGGGAGCCTATTCCGTAGCCGTTGTGAACCTTATGGGCACTGTGTATATGGACCCCCTCGACAACCCGTTCAGCAAAATGGATGAGCTTCTTGAGAAGATAGACACTCCGAATATATTCCTTGACTTCCACGCGGAGGCTACCTCCGAGAAAAAGGCTATGGGTCACTATCTTACTGGAAAGGTAAGCGGAGTTTTCGGTACTCATACCCATGTACAGACCGCAGACGAATGCATACTCGGAGGCCATACTGCATATATTACAGATGTGGGAATGGTTGGTCCGGAATTGTCATGTTTAGGCGTAGATACGGTATCTGCGGTGGACAGGCTCAGGTTCAGGATGCCCGTGAAATTTCAGGTCGCCGAGGGTGACTGCTTCCTTTGTGGAACTATAGTTAATTTTGATGAAAAATGTGGCAAATCACACAAAATCGAGAGGATAATTATAAGATAGTCTACAAAATTTGCTCAAAAGTATTGCATTTTTTCTAAGAATAAGTTATAATACAATTGTACAATAGCCTAAAGGCATTTGACAATATACGTACAAATATTTATATCAGGAGGGTTATTTGTAATGGAAATTCTGAAAGTATCATCACACTCGTCACCGAATTCTGTAGCCGGAGCTATTGCCGGCGTCATAAGAGAGCAGAAGGCTGTTGAAGTTCAGGCAGTCGGTGCAGGTGCGGCAAATCAGGCAGTGAAGGCAATCGCTATCGCAAGAGGTTATCTTGCTCCGATAGGAATTGATCTTATATGTATACCTGCTTTTGCTAATATCCAGATCGACGGCGAAGAGAGAACCGCTATAAAGCTCATCTGTGAGCAGAGATGATCGGTAAACAACCACAGGGGCGGACAGTATGTCCGCCCTTTTTATGGTCAGATACGGACAGTTCGGAACTAAGAGCCCGGGATACTGAGCTTTTAGTTCTGAGCTTTTCATGATAAGGAGCAGTTATGGCAGCAACACTTTTCAGCGATATAGAGTATCTTAAGGGAGTGGGAAAGGCAAGGGGTGAGAAGTATCGCAAGCTTGGCGTGACAACCCCCTACGAGCTGATATATCATATCCCGAGGGATTATCTTGATTTCCGTACTCACGTACCCGTACAGCAGGCGGTGCTCAATGAATACAATGTACTGAAATTGACGGTGTTCCGCAAAATGCCGCCTCAGCGCATAAAGGGGGGACTTGTGATATGCAAGGCAGCCGCTACGGACGGAACCGACGATATCCTTATAGTGGTATACAATAATGTGTACTACTTTCAGGCAATGAAGGAAAACGAGACCTATTATATGTATGGCAAGGTTTCGGGCAATTTTCTCCGCAAGGAGATAAGCTCGCCTGTGTATATAAGCGCAGCAGAAAAGGTGCTGATACAGCCAAAATACCACCTTACACAGGGACTTTCCATGAACATGATACGCACGAATATGCGTCAGGCGCTGGAGCTCATGCGCAACGAGCCCTTCGAGACACTTTCCGATGATATACTGCGGAAATATGATCTTTGTCCGCTGATGTGGGCTTTGGAGAATATACACTTTCCTGAGAGTGAACTTGCGGCTGAGACCGCAAGGCGCAGACTTGCCTTTGACGAACTCCTGAAATTACAGATAGGTATGTCTGTTATGAAGTCTCGGAGCAGACGGAGCACAGCCTTCAGAATGGATAAGTCAGTGGATATTGAGAACTTTACGGAGGGGCTTCCATTTGAGCTCACCGACGACCAAAAGAAAGCGGTATTAGAAATAACGGATGACCTGTGTAGGGGAGTGCCGATGAACAGGTTGTTACAGGGCGATGTTGGAAGCGGAAAAACAGCTGTTGCAGCCGCAGCCTGCTATTTTGCAGCAAGAAACGGCATACAGTCGGCGCTCATGGCTCCCACAGAGATACTTGCCTCCCAGCATTTCCGCACTCTCAGCGACTTTCTAGAACCATTTGGCGTAAAAGTATGCCTGTTGACAGGCTCTCTCACTCCGAAGAAAAAGGCACTGATACGGGAACAGATAGCAACAGGGAACATAGACGTAATCGTTGGTACTCACGCGATAATACAAAAGGATGTGGAGTATAGGTCACTGGGACTGGTGATAACCGACGAGCAGCACCGTTTCGGAGTTGCGCAGAGAGCAGCTCTTGCGGAAAAGGGAGATTCTCCTCATAAGCTGGTAATGTCAGCAACTCCTATACCTCGGACTTTGGCGCTGATAATTTATGGTGACCTTGATATATCGGCGATAACTCAGCTTCCAAAGGGCAGAAAGCCAGTAAAGACTTACGCGGTTACTGGAAAGCTCCGGAGCCGGGCATTCGGCTTTGTCAGGGAGCGCCTTGACGAGGGACGGCAGGCTTATGTGGTGTGTCCAATGATAGAGGAGAGCGAAAGTGAGCTCTTTGCGGTAAAGACCTATGCAGAAAACGCCGCAAACGGCGAACTGAAAGGCTATACTACAGCTCTGCTCCACGGAAAAATGAAAGCTAACGAGAAGGACAAAGTCATGGAGAAGTTCCGTAGCGGCGAGATACAGGTGCTAATATGCACGACTGTTGTTGAGGTTGGAGTAGATGTGCCAAATGCAGCGGTAATGGTCATAGAGAACGCTGAGCGCTTCGGACTATCACAGCTGCACCAACTTCGCGGACGAGTGGGAAGGGGTAGCTTCGAGAGTAGCTGTATACTTATTACGGATAATACCACCGATGAATGTGTGAAGCGAATGAAGATAATGTCGTCTACTACAGATGGCTTCAAGATATCTGAGGAAGACTTGAAAATGCGTGGCCCTGGAGACTTCTTCGGCAACGCCCAGCACGGACTTCCGCCACTGAAAATAGCTGATATCGCCTGCAATATGGAACTTATGAATCGCGCCCAGAGTTGCGCGAGAGAGCTCCTTGAGGAGGACCCTCTCCTTGAAAAGCCGCAGAACCGTGCACTGAAAATGGACGTAATGCGCTTGTTCAGCAGGGATATCATAGGATAATGCCGTAAAGCAAACGTGCGAATCAGGCATTAAAACTCATTCCTGTAAGTGTCTGCCTTTTTTCGTGAACGAATAATACCGTTCATAGGGAAGCGGAATGGTATGAAATTCAATGGAATACCGTTGAATAATGAAAATAATTTTGAACTATGAATACCTGTATAATTGTGAAAGTATATTCTTTTTGCAGTTATATAAGAATTTACGCTTTTGTATAGCACAAAAGCGAGGGTGCAAAAAAAACGGACATTTTTGTCCGGGTGAGAATGTTCAGATAAGCAAAAAGGACTGCCGGGGGAATATCCCTTAGCAGTCCATTGTTTTATTATCATACAGATGAAACAGATTTTTCAAATTTAGTATGGTCAAAGCCTGTCTCGCCCTGCGACATGATAACAAGTGTAAAGTCGTCGTCGATCTTCCTTACATAATATATAAGATCAAGACCATAACCCTCAAGCTTGATAAATACTTTTGAGTATTCCTTGCCGCCCATGGTGATTTTTTCGGGACCTGTTACAACAGCTCCTTCTTCGTCGAGTATTTGCTGCAGTTCCTCCTCACTATCTGTGGCAGGAAGAACTATATCGCCCTTTTCAATAAAGTAGTCCTCAGTAACGTTCTCTTCGTCAGGGAACATGAGCTTTGTATTATAGTATGTTACAATAAAGCCTTCGTAATCATGGTGTGCCTGTAATTCGATGATCTCCTTTTTCAGCATCTCCTGATACTCGGAATCAAACATTGACCACATCTGCTTTAATTCTTCTTCGGTTGCAGCTCTGTCTTCTATCTCCATATCATCAGATAAGCTTATCTTCATGCCTGCATACTCTGAGGTATATACGTTTCCTTCGATAGTTGCGCTCTTGAAGCCTGTTCCTTCGGCAGGGTCAGGAAGCTCGACCTCGGATATTGCAGCTTCAGTTGTTGCATCTGCTTCAGAGGTTGTCTCTGCTTCTGCAGTAGTCACTGTTGTGGTTGCCTCTGTCTTGTCTGTGGCATTTTCGCTCTTTCCGCTGCATGATACTGCGGATAAAATGGCAAGTAACAGTGATACTGCCAGTGCTGTTTTTTTCATATTAATACTCCTTTTTGTTTTTTACGGATGTCCGCGTCGCTTCGCGGATCAGTAGTCTGTGATGTTAAATGTCTACAAATCCTCTGGTTTGTAGGGAATTTGCGCCTCCCTGAACTTTGTTCAGGACTATAATCGCCTTGAAGCGGTTTTTAGCATAAACTAATTATACATTATATTCTGGCCGAATGCAATAAAAAAGAAATAAAAATATTTACAATGCTTCGGAAGCGGTTACGGAAAAGTTACAGCCGCATAAGGCTGCAACATGCTTTGCTTTATGCGGCTTATATACGTTTTTTTAGTCCTGATTTGTCGAAGGCTGCTGCAGTGACCAAGAAAAGTACCGCGCTTGCTCCAACCTGTATCAGATAGCAGGGAGTCTGGCTGAATGCGGCAACTATAGCGGCTTTGTTAACTCCGCCGGAAAGAAATATTCCTTCGTAAAGACTGTAGCCGACTACGCATACTATCAGGGAAGGGATAATTGCGAGGATATTCCGGAGGGTCAGCACCTTATCGTTCCTGTTGCTGAAAAACAGGGCTGTGGCTGCTTTTATAAGTATTGTTGCAGGTATCCATACCGGATATCCTGAAAGTCCGTCTGCAAGCGCTCCGCCGATGACTCCGGAGGCTATAGCGTATGGGGTGGGAAGTATGCTTGCGGCAAGGTATATCAGTCCGTCGCCTGCGTGGGTGTAACCGGCTCCCGTAGGTACGTGTATATACGCTGTGAATACGAATATAAGTGCGGAAAACAGTCCCGTGAGGACCAGTGTTTTGAGCTTGTCGTTCTGAGCTGTTCGCGTCATAAATGATCTCTCCTTTATCTACTAATCTGATATGCTTTGAAGTTGAACTTATTATAACACAGTGCAGAAAGGTTTTCAAGAACAATTATGCACAAACTTCGCGAACGTCAACTGAGGTTTTGTAGCGTGGGTGACGTATAGACCGGGTCTATGTTCGGTTATAAGCTGTAGATGCGTGCTCATGCAAGCTAAAGGTTAACGGCTGCAAAAAGGCGGACAAAATGTCCGCCTTTTTTATGGCCTTAGCCCATTACTATTTCAACTTCATGTGTGCCGCCATTGCATACAGGGATAACACAGCCCTCTACTGCCTTGCCGTCAACTGTCATAGTCTTTACGCCCTTGCATACGTGTGAGGGATTCTTGACTGTGATATTGAAGGTAGCGCCTCTGAATTTACGTACTGCTGTGAAACCGTCCCACTCGTGAGGAATGGAGGGGTCTACTTTAAGTCCGTCAAATACAGGCTGTACACCCAGAATATACTGTGATATAGCTACCATGTTCCATGCAGCTGTACCTGTGAGCCATGAGTTCTTGCCCTGGCCGAAGTTCTTTGCATCCTTACCGCCGATCATCTGTCCGTATACATAAGGCTCTGTCTTGTGGATATCAGATGTCTCCTCAGTGAAAGCAGGTGCGATCTTGCTGTAGTATTCAAAAGCCTTGTCGCCGCGTCCTGCGTAAGCCTCGGCACAGATTATCCATGCGTTGTTGTGTGTAAAGATACCTGCGTTCTCCTTGTATCCGCCGGGATATGTTGAGATCTCTCCATACTGGATATAGTACTTTGTGAATGCAGGATTATTGAGAACAAGACCAAACTCACAGTTGAGGTACTTGTCAATGGAGTTGAGAGTCTTGATATCTGCGCCCTGATCTTTACCGATCTCTGACATAACTGCGAAGCCCTGAGGCTCGATGAAGATCTTGCCTTCCTCGCACTCCTTGGAGCCCATTTTTTCGCCGTTTGCGTCGTAGGCTCTGATGAACCAGTCACCGTCGAATGCGGATTCCATAACGTTCTTCTTCATCTTGTCAATCTCAGCCTGAGCCTTTGCAGCTTCGTCCTTCTTGCCGAGGTGCTCTAAGATGCCTACGAATGCAGGTCCTGTGTATGTGAAGAGGGCTGCAACGAATGCAGACTCAGCTATCTTGGAGTAACCGCCCTCTGCCTTGAACTTAGGATTGGTATATGTCTGGAAGGACTCACCTGGTGTGTCGGAGAAGCATGAAAGGTTGATACAGTCGTTCCAGTCAGCTCTCATAGCAAGCGGGAGACCGTGAGGTCCGAGATTGTTTACTATATGATAGAAGGAAACATTGAGGTGATCCAGCATTGTGTGCTTGCCGTTCGGGTCATCGTCGAAGGGAACGTTTGCATCAAGTATGCCCCAGTCGCCTGTCTCCTTGATATATGCTGCAACGGAAAGTATCATCCAAAGCGGATCGTCTGAGAAGTCGCCGCCGATATCAGCATTGCCCTTCTTTGTAAGAGGCTGGTACTGGTGGTAGCAGCCGCCGTCTGAAAGCTGTGTGGAGGCAATGTCGATAAGTCTCTCTCTTGCACGCTCCGGTATCTGGTGTACGAAGCCGAGGATATCCTGATTGGAGTCACGGAAGCCCATACCTCTTCCTATACCGCTCTCAAAGTATGAAGCGGAACGTGATAGGTTGAAGGTTACCATGCACTGGTACTGGTTCCAGATATTTACCATGCGGTTTACCTTGTCATCAGGTGTATTTACATTGAATATCGAAAGGAGATCCTCCCATGTGCTGCGGAGCTCTGCAAGACCTGCTGCAACCTTCTCAGGTGTGTTGTACTTCTCGATCATTGCATAAGCCTTCTCCTTATTGAGTACCCATGACTCTCTTGTAAGGAGGTTGGCAGGCTTCTTGTCAGCAAACTTCTTGTCCTGAGGATTCTCAGCATAACCGAGGATATAGATAAGTGTCTTGGACTCGCCGGGTGCGAGAGTTACCTTCTTGTAGTGTGAAGCTACAGGCGACCAGCCGTCTGCAAAGGAGTTAGAGGGCTTATCTGCCTTGACTGTTGCAGGATTGTCCCAGCCGTTGTAAATGCTTCCGAGGAATGAATCGCGGTCTGTATCGTAGCCGTCGATATCATCGTTTACTGTATAGAAGGCGTAGTGATTACGTCTGTCTCTGTACTCTGTTACGTGATAGATAGTTGAGCCTTCGATCTCAACACGACCTGTGGAGAAGTTTCTCTGGAAGTTGGTGCAGTCGTCCTGAGCGTCCCATAGACACCATTCAGCGATAGAGAAGATAGAGAAACTCTTAGCTTCCTTGCTCTCGTTTGTGAGAACTACCTGCTGTACCTCTCCGTCGTAGTTCTGGGGAACGAAGAATGTTACCTCAGCCTTGAGGCCGTTCTTCTTTCCTGTGATGACTGTGTAGCCCATACCGTGACGGCACTCGTAAGAATCGAGCTCTGTCTTGACAGGCGACCAGCCGGGGTTCCAGATAGTACCATTGTCGTTGATATAGAAATAACGTCCGCCCATATCTATAGGCACGTTGTTGTAGCGGTAACGAGTGATGCGTCTGAGGCGTGCATCCTTATAGAAGCAGTATCCGCCTGCTGTATTAGAGATAAGTGAGAAAAATCCCTGATTTCCGAGGTAGTTTATCCACGGATAGGGAGTCTTTGGGGAATTGATAACATATTCCTTTTTAGAGTCGTCAAAAAATCCGAACTTCATAATTCTACTCCTTTATTTTTGGTGACAAAAGCGGTTTAAAAAATCGCATTTACATTATTATACCATATTTTTATATATAATACAATAGATTATGCAAAAATTGCTATGTATTTTTTTCAAGTCTTTTTTTGTGCATTTTGTTTGAAATTCAGCCATTTGTCATAAAAGTTCCTCAAGAGCCCTGTGGAACACCGGCAATGACGGGAGTGAATAAAAATACAGCCTGCGCATCAAGCACAGGCTGTATGCTGTCAGTCGACAGCGACCCACTTATGTGTTGTACTTTCGTTGCCATTTTCTGTTACTGCGACGGGACGTTTCTCGTAAAGCAGTTTGCCGTCGGCGTCAAAAGCCTTTCCGTAATTCCAGTCGTTTCTACTGGGTATATCTGCTTCGCTGTTGTATGCGACAGCTCCGAAGCCATTACCGTCCAGTTCCAAAGTCCTTGGTTCTCCGTTTACGGTGTATTCTATGCTCCTGATACGTTTGTCAATGGCATAGATTCCGGAAGCACCGAAAATTCCGTTGTTATTAACGGAAAAGCTGTGTCCTTCTGAGGCTATGGGATCGCCTGCCTCAAAGGGGCAGGGGGCGGTGGAATAGCCGCTTCCTACCCACATACCAATACGAGGCAGGTCGTGACGGTCTGCATCGAAGGAATAGAATATCCTATACCCGAGGTCTGGCTGCTCTATGATCATAAAGCCTACAGCGTATTTTCCGTCGCTGCTTTTTACATCGCCGAGATAGGTGTATTCTGCCTTAGGCGCATTCCGCATCTCTTCTTTCGTTGCGTAAAGGTCTGAGTGTATCTCCTTTACGCAGAGCCTTCCGAGACCGCGAAGAGTAAAGCGTGCTCCGTCAATATAGTTTCCTATTATGAGTATCGCAAACAGAGCTGCGATAGTGCAGAGTACCACCCGGAGAAGTATCCAGCGTGAGTGTTTTCTCAGGCGATTTGCCGTCTTTTTGTACTGCTCTGTTTCAGCAGTGATCTCATGTTCTTTATCAATATCAACTTTCTTTTGCATCATGTCCCACTCCTTTGCACAGTCGGAGCATTCTGCTATATGCTCCGAAACTGCTTCCTTGCTTTTTTCGGAGGCGATGCCGTCAATGCACAGCGGCATGAGGTCTCTTATGACATCGTGTTCATATTTCATAGCCATACCTCTCTTTCAGTGTTTTCCGCAGCTTAGCAAGCGTACGATTGAATATGACTGCCGCCGTCCCTGGGCGTATCTCTAAAAGCTGCGAGATCTCAGCGTAGCTTATCTCAGAGTAGAGCCGGTACTGCATGACAGATTTTGCAGGCTCTTCCAGCTCTTCTATCAGGGAGCGTATACATTTGAGCATTTCGCGGTCTTCTGCCGCTTCCGTAGGTGAGGGAGAAACAGCGGGAGCCTGTACGGTGTTCCTATGTCTGATTTCCCTGCGCACATATTTCGAGTATGTATTCTTTGCAATCCGGAACAGCCACGTCTGCATGGCACATTCGCCACGAAATCTGCTGAGAGAGAGAAATGCCTGGTAGAATGTTTCCTGAGTTAGCTCTTCGGCTGTCGGTATGTCGTAAGCAGTCAGACGCAGCAGAAAGCGGCATACGTCCGGCTGGTATTTCCGGAATATCTCTTCAAATACATCCACAGGCTTCACCTCCGTTTTTATTGTGTGCTGACCGGTCAGTCTGTATATTAGTACCTTTTTTTAGTAAAATATTACAGCTGTCGGAAAATTTTTCCGGGCTCCTGCGAAACTATAAAAATTATAACAGAAAAAAGAGTGGCTGTAAAGCTTTGATGGGACAGCTAGTATATGCAATTTATTTAAATAATGATGTTAAAACTACAAATCATTGTACAAATGCAGTAAAGCAATTTGTGCAATTTTGTCAAAAAAGTATATTGATTAAATCCCTCTTTATTGGTATAATTAAGTATATAACGCATTTCCCATTGAAAAAACGGGTTCTGTGCATAAATTGTCCGATCCTCCTGACGCTCCTCAGAGCGCTGATCGGTATGGCAGGTGAGAAAAATGTATGATTATCTTATCGTGGGCGCAGGGCTTTTCGGAGCAGTCTGCGCAAGAGAACTGACCGACGCTGGAAAAAGGGTGCTCGTTGTCGAGAAACGTCAACATACAGGCGGCAATGTCTATACTGAGAGGACAGAGGGAATAAACGTGCATAAGTACGGCGCTCATATCTTCCATACCAACGACAGGAAGGTGTGGGAGTATGTGAATCGCTTCGCCGATTTCAACAGATATACCAACAGCCCTGTTGCTAACTATAAGGGCGAGCTTTATTCCTTGCCGTTCAATATGTATACCTTCAATAAGATGTGGGGAGTAGTTACTCCGGAGGAGGCAGAAAAGAAAATCGCGGAGCAGCGCGGAGAGATAACCGCGGAACCGGAAAACCTTGAGGAGCAGGCAATAAGCCTCGTTGGCAGGGACGTTTACGAAAAGCTGGTAAAGGGCTATACCGAAAAGCAGTGGGGAAGAGACTGCAGGGAACTCCCTGCGTTTATAATAAAGAGACTGCCTGTAAGGCTGACCTTCGATAATAACTACTTCAACGCTCTTTATCAGGGCATACCTACAGGTGGCTACACAAAAATGGTGGAGGCTATGCTCAGAGGAATAGAAGTACGCCTTAGTACGGATTATCTGGCGGAAAAAGCGGAGCTTGACAGGCTGGTGGAAAAGATAATATACACAGGAGCCATAGACGCTTACTTCGGCTTTTCGCTTGGTAAGCTGGAATACCGTACTGTCAGGTTTGAGACGGAACTGCTGGATATCCCTAACTATCAGGGCAATGCCGTTGTTAACTATACCGACAGGGAAACGCCTTATACACGTATAATCGAGCATAAATGGTTCGAGTTCGGAAAAGACGAGAACGAGAAGGAACTACCGAAAACGGTTATCTCAAAGGAGTACAGTAAGGAGTTTGCTGAGGGCGACGAGCCATTTTATCCCATAAACGACCAGAGGAACGGAGCTCTGTACGAAAGGTACAGGCAGCTTGCGGAAAAAGAGAAGAATGTCATCTTCGGAGGAAGGCTCGGAGAGTATAAATACTACGATATGGACAAGGTGATAAGCGCAGCGCTTGAATGCGCGGACAGGGAGCTGAGCTGATGGATATAAAAATAATAGTTGCCGCACACAAGCCCTACCGTATGCCGGAGGATGAGATGTACCTGCCGGTACACGTTGGCGCGGAGGGTAAGGAGAGTATTGGCTTCCAGCCTGATAACGAGGGTGAGAATATAAGCTCAAAAAACCCGAATTACTGCGAGCTGACCGGTATGTACTGGGCGTGGAAGAACCTTAAGGCGGATTATGTGGGGCTTGCTCACTACCGCCGTCATTTCACTGCCGGAAGCCGCTGTCGTGACAAGTGGGCAAGGATAATTACTAAAAAAGAGCTTGAAAAAAAGCTTTCGCAGCACGACGTTCTACTGCCGAAGCCTCGGAACTACCTGATAGAATCTACCTATTCCCATTACGCTCATGCTCACCATGCTGTCGATCTCGATACAGCGCGTGAGATAATTGAGGAAATGTATCCGGAGTATATTCCTGCCTTTGACAGTGCGATGAAGCTGACAGTGGGGCACAGGTTCAATATGTTCATTATGAAGAGGGAGTACTTCGAACGCTGGTGTGAATGGATATTCAGTGTGCTATTTGAGCTGGAAAATCGTCTTGACATAAGCTCCTACAGCAGGAATGACGCACGTGTTTTCGGCTTCGTTGCAGAGCGTCTGATAGATGTATGGCTGATGACGAATAAGGTGAAATACTGTGATATGCCTTATGTTTTCATGGAGAAGCAGAACTGGCTGATCAAGGGGTATGATTTCCTGAAAAGGAAGTTGAAAAAATGAAGAAGTATTATAAATTCGGATACAGCCGTTTTGGTCCGTTCCTTTATGGGTTTGTGCGATGGCTGAAAAACGAGCTGGTGAAAAAGGGTTATGACAAGGTTTTTTTCTTTTCACGTGATGGGTATATGATGAAAAAGGCTTTCGATATCATAAACGATACGGGCATACAGGCGGAGTATGCGTATTTTTCACGGAAAAGCCTTAGGGCGCCCCTGCTGCACAGCTGCACAGATTTTGAAGATTCACTGAAATATCTTTCATGGGAAAGGTATATCAGCTTTGGTAAGCTCCTTGAGTATTATGGCTTTGACAAGGCTGAGAGCTCGGATATAGTTGCCCGCGGAGGCTTTGAGCTTGGTGACTGCATCGCCTTTGACAGTATAATGAGCAATGCTGCGGCAAGGCGCATATACGAGGAAAACAGGGATACTATAATCAGCCGTTCGTTGGAGCAGGACAGGCTGCTCACAGAGTATACCGGGCAGCTCGGTATGCGGGGACGATTTGCGATAGTGGATATTGGCTGGCACGGGAATATGCAGTACTATCTGGAGCAGTTCGCTTTAACCCATGGGCTCGGCGTACAGTTCGAGGGGTTCTATATAGGCATAGACCCGGTGAAGAAGCTCGGTACTACTGTAAACGGATATCTTTTCGACAGCTCGGATATGCGCAACCGCAAAAGACTTCTGTGCTTTTTCGGCGGCTACGAAAAGCTACTGCAAAGCTTTGAGGGCTCAGCGTCCGGCTACGCAGGGGCGGAGGACGGCAGGATAGTGCCGGTGCTCATGCCCTACGAATACGAGGGTGACCAGTGGATACAAAAGGCTGTGAAAAGCTGGCAGTACGGTGCGCTGAGATTTGTGAAAAAAGCCTGCGAAACCGGTCTTGCAGACTCAGACAGACAGCTGACAGAACCGCTGATACGCTTCGGAATGAAGCCTACAGTCAGGGATACGGAGCTGTTTTCATTCTTTTATATCACAGACGGAACAAAGGTGTATTTTACAGCGCAGAAGCCGCTCTTCCGGTACACGCCGAAGGAGTTTCTGCACGCGCTCTCGGACAGTTCGTGGAAGACTGGCTTTATGAGGTCGGCATTTAGACTGCCGCTGCCATATTATCAGATATACAGGCTGCTGAGAAAATAACGGAGGTGAACTGAAATGGGGAAGGCTAAGAAGGCTGTAAAGTCTTTTCTTGATGAAAAGACAGGAAGCCGTGTTCCGTGTTTTGCAAAGCTGCCTGAGTCGGCAAAATATATTTCCTTTGACATTTTTGACACGCTGGTCGTAAGGGACGTTGCCAAGCCGACAGATGTTTTCGGACTTATGGAAAAGAAGCTTGGATTTCCCGATTTCAGCAGAAAGCGTATAGAAGCAGAGCATAGAGCAAGGCAGAAAAAGAACGGTGGAGAGGTCGATATCAGGGAGATATACCAGTGCTTTGAGGGTATCTCCGAAAGTGAGACAGAGAAGTATTGTATGCAGGAACTTTCGGAAGAGTTGTCTGTCTGCCGTCCTAATCCAGCGCTTATGGGCTTTTACAGAAAATGCCTTAGGAATAAAAAAGTAGTGCTTGTCAGTGATATGTACCTACCTGCAAAAATGATGTGCAGGATACTGGAAAAATGTGGTATAAAAGGCTATGAAAAACTCTATGTTTCTTGTGATGCCGGAGTTTCTAAGCATAATGGCGGACTGTACCGGTTTGTGCTGAAAGATCTTGGTTTACGGGCAGGTGAGCTGATACATATCGGAAACGATGTTATGTCTGATTATATATGCGCAGGAAGGCTAGGTATCCGCGCTTTAAAAACAAGGACAGGTACCGAGAATATGTATCTCGGGGATATTCCTGAAAAGCAGAGCAGGAAGAGCGAGGGCTTTTCGGATATTTACCGTTTGATAAATACGTCAACCAATTCTACAAAAAGATTTCGTGATTTCTATTACAGATTCGGTTACGAAAACTTTGGGATACTCCTCTGGGGCTTTACAAAATGGCTTATGGAGGAGCTCAGAGCCGGCGGCACCGAGCAGGCGATATTCCTTGCAAGAGACGGTCATATCCTGAAGCAGGCATACGACCTTATGGGGTATTCCTCCGAGATACCGTCCCGCTATATGGAAATGTCGCGTCGGAGCATAAGGACGGCTTCGTCCTTTTCGCAGCCTCAGACATACGAAAAAGCAATAGATTTGATATATCCAACAAGTAGAATATCTGTCCGACAGTTGTTTGACTGCTGGGGGCTCAAAGCTGATGAGTTAACCCCTCAGCTAAAGGAAGCAAAAGTTGATACAGATGAGGTCTTCTGGAGCAAGATGTTAAAGCAGGAGCCGAGAGTGAGAAAACTCTACGGACTTATAAGTAAGGATATCATAAGTAACGCCTCTGACGAAAAGCAGACCATGATTGAATATATCAACAGCTTTGATCTCGGCAGAAAAACCGCACTTGTTGACATAGGATATGGTGCTACTATTCAAAAAGAACTTATCAAAGCTCTATGCACGGAAAAAATGAACTCGGATATAACAGGATACTATCTTTGCCTTGATGAAAGAGCTTCGGATAATACCGATGGTATCTCTCTGAAAGCAAAGGGATATATATGGGATAATTACAATCAAAACGAAAGTGTTTGCGGAGTACAGCCTTTCGTGGGACTGTTTGAGTCGTTGTTCCTCGAACAGAACGGCTCTGTAAAAAAATATGTAAGAGACGGAGATAAGGTTATTGCTGAAAGGTATGAATACGAATATCTCTCCGATGGCGGTGAAGTCGATGAGATAAGCTGCGTTCGCGAGTTACAGGACGGAGCACTTGATTTTATACGTCAGGCTAAGCAGAGCAGATTTGCCGACATCGAGCCAAGCAGTAAAGATGCTTTCTTTCTGATGCGGCACTGCATGATGAGACCTTCCGGAAGTATACTTGAGCATTTCTACAATTTCAGATTTTTCAATGGGGGAGAATCTTCTTTCCTTGCCAAGCCCGAACGCGGTCTTTTGGGTTATATGTTGCATCCGCGGCAGTTGAAACGTGATTTTTATGCTTCAGCGTGGAAGATAGGCTTTTTTAAGTATCTGCTGAAACTGGATATGTCCTACGAGACACTTTGGAGAATATTGAAGATATTTTTCCCTTCGGAAAAAATATGATATCAAAGTGAGGAATAACTATGAATATTCTTTTTATTACCGATCCGACGCCTTTGGGCGGTGCGACTAATGCGCTGATAATGCTTACTAAGCAGCTAAAAGCCAAAGGTTGCAATATAACAGTGTGCGTCAGCGGTACTCCAGAGCTGAAAGCACGTCTTGAAGACTGTGGTATAAAAGCTGTAGATACCGGACATATACCTGCAATGATAAATCGTCCGCGGAGTGCCTTAAAGGCTGTAGTGAAAAAGCTTGTCTTTTCTTCAAAGCGGAACATCTATAACCTTCCGTCAGCAGTAAAAAAGGCTGAGCGAGCAGTTGATCTTTCATCGATAGATATCATATATACCAATTCGGCACGAAGTGATCTCGGCTGCCTTTTAGCGAAAAAATTCGGTATACCGCATATCGTTCATCTGAGAGAGTTTTTCTCTGATGGATTTGAACTTATTGTATTAAGAAAGAATTATACTCATTTTTTGAATAATTATTCAGTTTCTTTTTTAGCTGTTTCTGATTCTGTAAAAAATAACTGGGTAAAAAACGGCATTGAAGAATGCAAGACAATTAGAATATACGATGGCGTAGAAAAAAATAGAATTATTGCTCGGAGTGCCAAAAACAGATTTAATAATAATCTTAGATTGGTTATTATTGGTGCTATTATGGAATTGAAAGGACAGCATATATGTATTAAGGCACTCAGAGCTTTACCAGAGAAAATACGCAAAAACGTGCATCTTGATATTATAGGCTGGGAAGATCAGAATTACCGCGATTATCTTGATAGGCTGATCTATAAATACGGACTAAAGGAACAGGTTAGATTCCTTGGAATAAAGGACGGGGTGGAAAATATTCTGTGCAATTATGATATTGGCCTTATGACATCACGCTCTGAGGGCTTTGGGCTTGTTACTGCAGAGTATATGACAGCAGGAATATGTGTTATTGCAAGTAATTCTGGTGCGAATCCCGAGCTCATTTCTGATGGCGTGAACGGTCTGCTCTTTGAACGCAATGATTTCAAAGCTCTTGCACGCTGTATCGCAAGTCTTTACTGCAATCGTGATATGCTCGAAAAATTAGCAGCAAACGGACGAGAAAGGGCAACGAAAGAATTTGATATAGAAGTCTGTGCAAACAGGATATATAAGATTTGTACAGAAGTTTTATTGAATCACTGATAAAGGGTACAGGATGCAGGCACGGACTGCGTCCTGTTTCCATTTCATATTTTTATTATATACGCAAAACAGATATTATTTTATAGAATTTCAGCTGCCATTCCTTTCTGCTAAAATAATTAATTCAGCAATAAATATAACCTTTCTTTGTGAATGATGTGTAAAAATTTAAAATAGTGTTGACATTGGTTTGTGAGCATGGTACAATTATCGTAGGATATTATTGAAAGGTTGTCATAAATATGGATAAAAAGATAATTATTGACGAACTTAAACATAAAAATGAGATCCTCCCCGATGAGTTTGACGGTACATATTCCTCAGTGCGCGAAGCGATAGAATGCTATGCAAGGCTGAAAAAAACTATGCTCATCAATTACAGAGACCTTGACTTGCTGTACTACCTGTCCCTCGGAATATGGAAAAATGATAAAAGCGACCGGAAGATGCTGATACAGAACA
Source organism: Ruminococcus sp. (assembly GCA_017961625.1). Taxonomy (GTDB): domain Bacteria; phylum Bacillota; class Clostridia; order Oscillospirales; family Ruminococcaceae; genus Ruminococcus. The sequence continues at coordinate 62,498 of JAGCWY010000119.1, forward strand.
GCCATCTGCTGCATAATGACAAGCTGACACTCGACGCCAGCCTCGACAAGATATGGAGCCGGGGAGCGAAAATGCTTTTCGGTCATATCGTCGAAAAGTGGGAAATGGAATTCCTTACGGCCCAGGTAACTTTCAAGGATACGCTTATTGCTGAAATGCCAGAAGCAATACAGTTCTTCTTCAAGATGTGCATTAACCTTTTAGGGCTTGAAAGTGACAGTAAGCTCCTAGAAACAGCGCAGAAAATGATCCATTCGCAGATAAAGGATGCAGGAATGCCTGTATTTGCTCTTTCAAGGATACTTCACTGCCTGAAGCCGTTTACTTTCCCGATTCTCGGTGAAAACGTTACCGATTCACTGGTTTTCAGGGAGCTCGGCCTAGAGCTCAAGGATCCTGAGGATATAACGCAGTATATCAATAACTGCCGCAGGATACTGGATTTTCGCAATGCCAATTTCAAATTCAAGAATCTCAGGAACTTTGACATCATGTCATGGGAACTGCTCAATGCTCAGAATCAGTCCGCTCCGTCGGAGGAGACTGTATCAGAGCTTCAGCCCCGAGATTCAAAAAAATCCCTGAATCTGATACTTTACGGACCTCCCGGAACTGGTAAGACATATAACGTTGTGAAGTATGCCGTTGAGCTTATTGAAGGTGAGAAGATCACCTCCGGCATACCTTACTCTTCAATAAAGGCAAGATACGACAAGTATGCCTCTACAGGTCAGATCAAGTTCACGACTTTTCACCAGTCGCTGAGCTACGAGGAATTTGTTGAGGGTATACGACCTGTTGTTGTTGATAAATACGGCAAAGATACTAATGTCGCACACGCTGAAACCACAGTTGTCTACCGTCCTTACAATGGCGTTTTTAAGGCGCTCTGTGAGAAGGCTGCAAAGAGCCCAAACCTCAACTTTGTAGCTATCATAGACGAGATCAATCGCGGAAATATCTCGAGGATATTTGGAGAACTCATCACGCTCATAGAGGAGTCAAAGCGTGGAACGTCAGTTATTTTGCCATATTCGCAGACTGACTTTTTTGTGCCCTCTAACCTGTATATCCTAGGAACGATGAATACTGCAGACCGCTCTATAGCTATGCTCGATACAGCGCTGAGAAGAAGATTCGATTTCATAGAAATGATGCCTCAGCCGTCCCTTCTCGGGAAATGCGATGGGGTCGATTTGTGCGAGCTTCTCACTGCGCTGAATGAACGTGTAGAATATTACTACGACCGCGAGCATGCTATAGGTCATGCATACTTCATGAACAGCAACGGTTGCATCAAAAGTCTTGAGGAGCTGAGAGAGGTCTTCTCTTCAAAGATAATACCTCTTTTGCAGGAGTATTTCTTCGACGACTACGAAAGGATAAGGCTGATACTTAACGACGACAATACATTCATAGAGTGCATTACTCCTAAGTATATCAGACATTTCGATTCAGGGCAGAAGCTGTATCGTCTCGGAACGCCAAGTAACTGGAGTAGGGAGCACTTCATAAACATATATCACGATATTTCCTGATGAACGGAGAATATAATGGATACCAGACATATTTGCGTATCGGTCAATGAAAGGATCGCAGAGTTTTCCCCACGTAATATGGAGCTTTCAAAAATGCTCGGAGAGTTTACGGAGGTCTGCGCATCTGAGGGCAGGGAAGTTGTAACTGTCAGCAGGTACAACGGTCTGAAATACTTCACGGCTGGTACTTACTGCGGATTCGCATGTCTGTCCGATGGCACTCTAATTGAGATACTGCCGTGTACAGAGGGCGGCACTGCAGAAGGAAGGAAGGAACTGTGCGAGGAGTTTTGCAAGCGGTGCGGATTTGAGTTCAGTATGTCAGGCTTCGATCCTGACAAGAATTTCATGGAGTACTTTATATCCGTTTTTGCCGGCGAGACTATGAAAATTATAAAAAGCGGTGTACTCTCGGCTTATGCAAGCCGTGAGGAGAATTTGACCTCAGTACACGGAACTATTCTTTTTGCAGAGAATATCCGCAGAAATCTTGTCCATAGGGAACGTGTATATGTGCGCCACGATGTTTTTACTCCCGACCGTGCGGAGAACCGTATCATAAAGGCTGCTGCTGCGATGCTCATCAAGCTCACAGCTAGTTCCCACAGCTCGCATCTTCTTATGGAGGCGCTGTCGTTCCTCGATGAGGTTGCAGTGCCTTATGATATCACCGCAGAATTCGGCAAGTGCATAAACACACGGAATACGAAGAAATACAGCACTACCCTAAATATATGCAGAATGCTTTTTGACAAGAACGAGGGTACTGCTTTTTCGGGAAAGTATATCTCCTGTGCTCAGTTTTACAAAATGGAATCAGAATGAGGTAATGACTGGCAGTTTAACAGTAAGACCGTAGCTGACACTGCGGTCTTTTTTGCGCATGAAAAAAGTATTGTTCGTATCCCTCACTTGAACGGTCAGCATACTTCTACGGAGCGTGGATTGACGAATGACGGCGCTTGAGTTATAATAAAATCAGCAGGGAACTGTACAGGAATATTTACCGAGGTGAAATTATGGATCAGGTCAAAACAGGGGAGCTAATAAAGCGTTTTAGAACAGAACTGGGGCTCACTCAGAAGGAGCTTGCCGGACGTATATGTGTAAGCGATAAGGCAGTTTCAAAATGGGAGACAGGGAACGGATGTCCGGACGTGTCTCTGTTGTCAGCGCTGGCAGAGGTTTTCGGCACAGATATACAGGTTTTGCTCACAGGCGAGATTGAAAAAAATGAAAGAGAGAAGGGAAATATGAAAAAACTGAAATTTTATGTATGCAGGGAGTGCGGAAATATGATCACAGCGACATCCGAAACAACAGTGAGCTGCTGCGGAAGCAAGCTACAGGCCCTTGAGCCGAGGAAGGCTGAGGAGAGCGAGAAGCTCAACATCGAGGATATTGGCGGCGAGCTGTATGTTTCCACCGTTCATTCCATGACAAAAGACCATTATATATCATTTGTGGCGTATCAGAGCGACAGCAGATTTATGATGTTCAAGCAGTATCCCGAATGGAATGTGCAGTTTACCATGCCGATATACCGCACTGGTAGATTTGTGTGGTACTGTACACAGTGCGGATTTCTGTATCAGGATATCTGTGAAGGGCAGAAATGATTTTCTGCGATGTTCAGACCTTTGAGCAGTGCTCTGTATATTTTGGGTGTATACAATTTTCGATGAAATATTGGTATCGCTGTTATATAATGATGGTATAAATCCAAGGGAGGGCAGGTTTGGGGATATAGTCTCTTCGAGGAGGCAGAGCTAGACTAAATATTTCATAAACCTATTGTCTGCCTGCTTGACGATTGTCATAATAATCGCTCCTTCTTATACTTGTACTACTTTAAGGCATAAATAAATTTATTGTTTTGCAGATTATTATAAATAGTTAGAACTACAGCGTAATGCGAAATACTTCTATTTTGATAATAGAACTTGAAGTCTTTGTTGAACTTGATGTAGTTTTATTAAACAAATTTTGCTCAACAAAATTAATTACAGTTGAATATTCAAAAAACGGGACAGGTGTATTCGTCTGTCCCGTTTATTTCATATTGGCAATTTGTATTCATACAATTCACTATCATTTTTAAATGTCATTTCCAATAATTCTGCTGCGATAGCTTTACTTGATACACGCATGATGTTGTCTTCAATATCGTCTTTTGACAGTAGATTCATGCTTCCATACCATACAATTTCTCCATCAATAACAGCATAATGCTGACATGATTCAGGCATTAATTCAATGCTGAAACCGGCATTGCGGAGTAGTTCCATCAGTTCTATCCTATGCTCGTCTTTTCCGTATTTATATACGTTTGGATGCCATGTTACTATTGTAACCTTTATTCCTGCTTTCTGACGTTCTTTAAGAAGACTTATCATTCTGTGAACCTTGTATTTCCCAAGTGTAGGACTTGAAATAACAATATCCTTTGTTGCATTCTTCAAATCTTTCTCATAAACAGGCAGATAGCTTTCGGAATCAAAAATGGAATTAGCTTCTAGTTTTTCTGATGTTTCATCCGTGTAAAGCTGATATCCTATTCTCTTGTACACCTTTAATCTTTTGGCGTACATTTTATCAAAGACGGGAATATGGATATCGACATAGTCATAGATCATTACATTTTCTTTTCCGTCATAATCTCTGTTAAGTCGTCCGGCATACTGCTCTACAATACCTTTCCACGCTACAGGCGTAGCTAGAATCAATGTATCAAGTCTCGGATAATCAAAGCCTTCGCCGATAAGCTGACCGGTTGCAATAAGAATCAGACTTTCACTTTCAGGTACTTGTTCCATAGCCGATATTATTGCTTTTTGTTCTTTTTTCGACTTTGTTCCTGTTAGGAGAAATGAATTTTGGGCGTACGACTTTACTTGTTCATATAGCTTTTCAGCATGATTTTTGTATTTTGTAAGAACAACAGGAGTTCTGCCATTCTCAATACAACTTTTAATATCGGCGATTATCTGATCATTTCTGATATCATTATCACGGATAAGTTCATAAGCATCATTAACATGAAGCTTTTCTCTGCAGTGTGGGCTAACTGTTCTTGTGAATCTCGGTACAACAAAATGTGAGATTCCTTGTTCTGCCACCTTATCCTTTGCTGTATATTTATATCGTATATCTCCGAGAAGCATAAAAATAGTTTTTTCCAAACCATCTCCACGGAACGGAGTTGCGGTGACGCCATATATGTATTTTGCATTTACTTCAAGAAGCACAGAACTTAGTGTTGATGAAGCACTATGATGACATTCATCTACAAGTACCAAACCGTATTCTTTTAATCTTGGATGGTATTCTCCTTTTTTGCAAAGAGAGCCTGCCATAGCAATATCTATAATACCTGTGGAAGTGTCTTTTGCTCCGTGTATTATTCCTATTACACTTTTCCTTTTTTTAGTTCTTCCTGTTTTAGTCTGATATTCAGGCATATTTTCATTTATTGTTAGAAAAGTATTTAGAGCTTTTTCCCATTGTCCTACAAGAGCAGATGATTCAAGAATGATAAGTGCAGATGTCTTTATTAGTGATATAATACCGCTGCAAGTTACTGTTTTACCGAAAGCAGTAGCCGCACTTAGTATTCCATTATCATATTTCGTCAAGGCTTCAATTGCATCTTTCTGATTATCACGTAATTCACCGTTAAATTCTATATTCAAAGGTCGCCCACAGCTTCTTTTATCATCAAGATCTATGTTTATACCTGCATTATCACAACGTTCCTGAAGAGATTCCATTAATCCTCTTGGGATACAGATATATCCATTCTCGTCATAACCAAGATAGATAAATCTCGATTGAGCATAGTTTGATAATCCTATAGCTTTGTTTCGGAAAAACTGAGGATTAGGGAAAACTGCTAATCTCCGGATTTGATTTTGTATTCTTGGTTTCAGATTTTTCGTGTTTACATAAATCTGATTTGAAAGGACTAAATGTATTTTCCCTGTAACATCTTCTTTGTGGAAAGTGGAAGTTCGCTCCCAAGGCTTAGTATCGTCATTGTGAAGTGGGTTATTATTATTATTATTATTATTTCGTTCCGAGTAGCAGTCTGCAATAAAACTTTCAACTTGTTGCTTTGATAGTTTTTGTGTAGATAATAGCGCTTTCCACTGATTCGGAAATGCATTCCAGTTTTCATCAATAAATGCACTGTTGCCGTTTCTTAGAGCCTGACCTTGTAATGGAAGAGCGATTAGATTTCCGACCTCGCCGTTTTCTACGATATCCTGAGCCGGAAGCATTCTGTCGTAATATCTGAACGATTTCAGATTAACTGATTCAGCGCCTTTATCCAATAAAGCAGTTCCAAATCTTCTTGTAAGTGATGCTTCAATTGGCGAATCAAAGAATATCCAGACATGAGCACCTCGTCCTGATCTTGAACGTTCAGTTAATGTTGGTATCTGAGATTGAGTACATATTTTTCTGAGTGCATCAACTTCTTCTATCCATGATTCATCTAAATTGGCGTTATCATTTTCTTCTGCACCTTTATCATGATTGTCAAAATCAAATACAAGGAATCTGCAAGTACCGTCCGGAAAAAGAGGGTATATTCCTATCACGTCTGAGGCGTCGTCTCTTTTGCCCATAAGATGGGATTCAATATGAGATGCCTGCAATTTTGTCCATGCACGGTTAGGGCAATCCTTGCATTTTACCTTTGTTCCTGACGTTTTCGGACAAATCCCATACCTCCAGAAATTATCACACTGCGGGAAATATCCTGCTTTTCCTGTTGTTTTATTCTGATATCTTTTACTGAAAATATCCATTCGTCCCCAGAAATAAGAAAAGAATGCTCGTACATGATTATGTGTGAGCTGTACAGGAACTATCATGCGACCTTGATTCTCATCAAATAATACCTGCGATGATTGTCTTTCCACATCAACTGATGCATATGAGATCCCCGCATTATCTAATAACGCTTTAAGATATGCATTTTCTTTTTCAAGGTCAGCTATCTTGTCTTGAAGTTCAGTTATATTCATATTTCTTCCAAACCTAAAGACTTTAAGTAAGCGTATGTTCCGTCATAGTATTCAGGAATTCTTGTGGTATCTTCCCAGAATCCGCCAACAGTTTTATTTGCATTTCCCTCGGGAACGCAGATAACCAGACCTTTTCTTGCACGGGTAAGCAGAACACGATAGGCATTAAGCATGTATTTTCTACGCTCCTGCATACTTTCGCTGTCGCCGTTCTGTTCATTCCATTTTGTCTGTCCGTTGAACTTATAAAAATGCCATTCGCCTTTTTCATAACGCATATCTGCATCCCACAGCAGACACGCATAATCAAGCTCCAGTCCCTGAACCTGTATCTCGGTTGCAGCATCCTCCAGATAGTTGGAAGAACGTGTATCCGTTTTATCTTCAAGGAACCAATGTACAGCATTTTCATCACCGGAAGGCAGAATATGTACAGCCAATGGCTTAAAACGAGCTGCTTCTTTTGTGACAAGTATACCTGTTCTTTCAGTTCCCAAAGCCCTGTCTCTGAGCCATTTCCTTGCCGTATTCATATTTCTTGTCAATATGATCGGGTATTTATCACAGAACTCACGATACACATTCTGAGCCTGTTCGTCAAAGGATAATAGCATATGAACAAAGGTCGAAAGCTTTTCTGCCCTGAAGGAACGCAGATTAACGCTGAGATGCAAATCAGAGGAGAATGTGACATTCCTGTTTTCTCTTAGCAGTTCATTTACCCGACCTTCGGCATATTCGGACTCTGTTAATTTCGGTGATATATATACTTTCCAATCGGGGAAATCTTTATTCAGTGCATTTATCCATTCAGAGATGCCCGCTTCACCGGTATTTATCTCCTGACCTCCTCCGACTAAGCAAACGATGGTTGCCCAGTCTTCTCTCTGATCCAGTGACCAGATCAGGAAACCAGCTTCCGACATTGGGAAATTCGGCACTTTCAGCTTATTCCCGTATGTTCCGCCACGTTTCAGATACTCTGCAAGTCGTTTATGCGTCCATGAACGCTGCGCCTCATCAAATATCGCTACATGTTCAACTTCACCGTAACCGGATTCTGCCATTTTAACAGCTTTTTCTGGATCAATTTCAAGTACACCGTTCTCAACAGGATTTTTGATCTTGGCAAGCATATTGTCACGATAGCGGTGTATCATATTGATGAACTTACCGACTTCACGACGTGAATCAGTTATTTTTTTGCTCTCTTGCCTTGCCTTGCATTTCTCATAGTTATCCTTAGCCAGAGCTTCTGTTAAAACGGCAACCAGAGGACCGTTTCCTGATAAGTATACAGCGCCTTCATCATCAACGGGTTTATCGTGTCCCTGATATGTCTGCCTGACCGCGACTTCCAGACCAACAAGTGTTTTTCCTGCACCGGGAACGCCTGTCACAAAACAGATGCTCTTTTCACCGTTACGCTTGCTTCTTTCTATCACATCCAGGATACATGAGATAGTCGCATCTGTGGAGACCTTATCGGCTTCATGTCTCGTTATATCCTCTACGGAGTGACTTTCATACAACGTTCGGGCTGCTTCTATAATAGTCGGTGTTGGTGCATACGGACTTATGACCCAGTTTTCTTCAAGCGGCGGAAGGTCGGGGTATTTTTCTATTACTTTATATATGAGCTCCTGCAATCCGTTTTCGCCTGCGATCAGTGGATTCAGTACATTTTCGTCATATACAGATTTCTGTATGATAGTGGAGCTTCTTTGATATTTTGATACTATCAGAATGGGGACAATCAGACGATTTTCGCTGAATTTATGAAAGTTCGTCAGATCAAGAGCATAGTCAAGAACCTGATCAACATCAGCTTCTACCAGTGCATCTTTATTCCCAGTTTTGAACTCTATGCAGAAAATAATACCTTTCAGAAGTAGAACCACATCAATTCGTTTTCCAAGTCTAGGGATATCGTATTCAAATATGATCTTTCCGCTTTCATTCTTATATGGTAGGAGAACTTTCTTCATTAATGCTATTTCACTTTTCCATGCCTCGATCTGAGTACTCTGTACTATACCATGATAGTTATTGCAAAGTGTACCAAGTACAAATTGTTCAACATCAGATAAAAATTCGACAAACCGATTGCTATACAAACAACGAGTACTATTATTCATGATATGCCTCCTAACATTTAATTATGCATATAAAAGGAACGTGAGAGGTTAATGTTTGTAATTTATTATATCATATTTCGATAAAACAAGCAATCACATTTAACGTAGAAAAATAGAATACAATTCTTGCTAGGGGTAGCAGCATTCATGTCTGATATGGCAAAGTTTACAGTAAAGGATGGCAAGCTGGATGAGGTCATAACTCTGTATGTCGGCGACAAGAATAAAGGAATTTCTGACTGTGAAAAATAAGAAATAGAAAATCAGAATCGTGAAGAAGAGAGACGTCAGAAGGAAGAAGAATACCCCAAACGGCTTCTCAACGAAGCTGAAAAAGAATAATACATGACCGGGCAATAGCTTAATATGACTGTATGTTTATATAAATTGAATATAGACAAATTATCCGATGGTAAAATACGGGCGGATTTCTTTATAAGAAAAACAAGTATAACAGTAGTGCAGCCGATAGCGATATGGATAATTATAAACCGTAAATATTAGTTATTGAGAGGATATCTGTATTTTGAAATATATTCAGTTCACGAGATTGATTTTTATGCTCTATGATGATATAATTATATTTGTAATTTGTAAATGATATACTGAAAGGACGATGTTTATGAAAAACAATAGCAAGGCTTCCGAAAGAGGAGGCTTCGGTTCTAAGATCGGTTTTATTCTTGCTGCGGCAGGTTCGGCAGTTGGTCTAGGTAACATCTGGCGTTTCCCGTATCTTGCCGCTAAATACGGTGGAGGTGTATTTTTAATGGTATACATCGTATTTGCCATAACATTTGGCTTCGCACTCATGCTCACTGAAATAGCTATAGGTAGGAAAACAGGCCAAAGTGTTATTGGCGCATACAAGTCTGTAGACAAGCGTTTCTCTCCTCTCGGACTGCTTGCTGCCGTGATACCTGCGCTCATTCTACCATATTACAGCGTTATAGGTGGCTGGGTATTGAAATATATGTACGTATTCATTACAGGCGGTGGTAAAAAAGTTTCAACAGCCGAATACATCACAGCATCAGGAGAAAGCATACCTTTTTTCAGCAACTTTATCAGCCATCTCACACAGCCAACAGTATTTTTCATAATATTTCTGATTTTTACATCGGTTTCAGTATTCCTCGGAGTTGAAAAGGGCATCGAAAAAGTGAGCAAATTCCTTATGCCTGTACTGCTTCTGCTTATTGTAGCGATTTCGGTATATACCCTTACTCTTGATGGTGCAAGCAGAGGACTCAAGTACTATCTGCTTCCCAATCTTAATGGCTTTACACCTACTAAGTTCTTACAAACGATTGCAGCAGCCTGCGGACAACTTTTCTACTCAATGTCCATAGCAATGGGCATAATGGTGACATACGGATCTTATATGCGAAAGGAAGATTCTCTTGAAAGTTCTGTTCGACAGATAGAAATATTTGACACAGCCGTGGCTATACTTGCAGGTATTATAATCGTTCCTGCCGTATTCATTTTCTCAAATGGTGATAGTGATTCACTCAACGCTGGTCCCGGACTTATGTTCAATACGCTTCCCAAGGTATTCGCAACAATGCCTGCAGGACAATTCATCGGTGCAGCATTCTTCATACTCGTCACTCTTGCTGCACTTACCTCGTCCATATCTCTTATGGAGACCGTTACAGCTGTTGTTATTGAGAAATTCGGTTTCGGTCGCGTTAAGAGCTGTGTAATAGTAATTTTTGCAACATTCATCCTAGGTATGTTCTCTGTTTTCGGTTATAGTGCGTGGTCTGACATAAAACTATTCGGCATGCAAATACTTGATTTCTTCGATTTCGTCACAAACAACATAATGATGCCTGTACTTTCTCTTCTTACTTGTATACTTATAGGCTATGTTGTGAAAGTAAAGTACATAGAAGAAGAGGTAATGCTAGGTGAAAAGCGTTTTCGTTCAAAGCTCCTTTACAATATAATGATAAAGTTTATCTGCCCTGCATGTATGCTGATGATACTCTTGACACCTTTTGTCACAGATATTTAATTATAAGCTTTTGTCAGCTTTGATATGAGTTCCGTAACAGGATGACATTCCAATTACATATTATTCAAGTTTTTGATATAATCACGTAGTACTACAGGATCGCAATGCTTTAAAAATTGAAGTATTGCAAAAATAATCATTCTGATTGGCTCAACGTATACTAAAATTGATTTTTTCTCGTAAAGATATCAACATCAGCTACAAAAGACCTGAATCAAATAAACAGCGTTAGATGTCCTTAATCAACGTTACTGTGTATGGCGACCACATATCCGAATGCCCACCTCTTAACATCGAATCTTACCATTCTTGCTTCCCAATATGATTGGAAAGTTTAAAAAGTATTAGTGTTTGTTATTGCTTTTTATTTATAAAAGCTTACAAGGATAATATATCTTCCTTAGTTGCAGAAAGATATGTATAATAAGCCCAAATAATACATTTTGATATACTTCAGCAGCATTTTTGATAATCACTGAAGTCGCCTATATGATTGACTGAGATTAGAGCACATTATACGAGAACGAATGAAGCTTTAACTACATCAATATAAATTATCATTATAAACATCACCAAGAGTATACTCTGTTTGGTTTTTCATTAGAATTAACAGTTATTTTTAATTGTACAACGTTAAAGATTTTATCAATCACACTAATTACAACACATCCTGCTTCGACCGCTGTTACAGCAATGTCAACTGTAACAACATCAACATCTGTTTTGTTTGATTTAAATATTAGATCAGTACAATCTAACGGAATAATGTATTGTTCACCGTTTTTAACAGATATAGATGTTACTTACAATGAAAGCGGTAATGTTGTACTATTGCTGTAAGTTAGTGTGTAGCGCTGCATATATGTACGTGAAGGAAATTCTATATAATATGGACAAACTCGTATTATGCACTATTTACATGGTTTTTTTCAATTTATCTTATCTTTTTCAGTCTCGACATAGGACTGAGATATAATTACTCTATGCTTTCAATTTCAGATTGATATCTAAGCACGTCAACGTTAGAGATTTTATGGGAAAAAGCCTTGTCCGTAAATACATACTGAAGCCATGTGAGGGAGTACTGGATTGAATATGTCTACCGGTATTTTCAAAAAGTGCTATACAAAAATAATATACACGACATTTTACAATTTCTGAATCGAAACATATCATATATCTGCTTAAGGCGCCTGAATCAAGGCGCCATTTTGGGGGTGCCCGACATGGGCACAATCTAACGGGTGAAAGTCCCGAACACGCCCAGATAGTGGGAAGTGTATAGCCGAACAGCAAGGGTGTCCGCCGCGAGGCGGAATCTGAAGGAAGCTGTAAGCAAACCTCTGGTCTGACGAATAGAAATCCCATATAAGGTTGGGCTACGAGAGATAAGCTGGCCAAAAGCAGCAAAGTCTGATAACTATCACCTGTTACATACATAAAATTAGAGTCGAGGTATTTATGATTTTTCTACCTCGACTCGTTCTTTTTACTTTCGGGCTTGGTTTGGTTGGCGCTTACATTGCATTTATAAAAAATCCGCAGGTACTATCAATTAATACCTGCGGATTGCTTATTTAATTATGCTGCCTCATCAATTTCCTGTTCTGTAACATCTGTTTCTTCAACAGAAATGTCAGAAACTTTTGAACCATCAGCACCACTTTCAGCTATATCTTCTTCAACAGGATCAGGCTCCTTTGTAAGAACAAGCTCATTTGTATCCCTGTCAACATATCCTTCTGCTCCATCTGTAAATATCAATGTGTACGTTGAAGATGACCATGACCAGCTGCCAAACTTAATTGAATCCTCAGCATCATTTATGGTAATTACCAATGACTGTGAATTATCGACTGAAATTGTAATCTCATCGGAATTGACATCCTTAAATTCAACAAAGCTGTGATCACTTCCCCATTCACTAATAATATCATTACCGTAGCCTTTACCGAAGATATACGTATCTTCACCATCACAACCGCAGAGGTAATCATCTCCTGCTAAACTGTCAATTATGTCATCACCAGAAGTTCCATTGATCGTTTCATTACCGTCTGTTCCATATATGGGTGCTGTTTTGGCAGTTATATCTTCTCCTTCAAGAACAGTTCCGTCATCAAATACAAAGCTGAATGAACGTCCATCTACACTTCCGAAGAAATTGGTTATGATTATTTTGTCATCGGTATCCTTACCAAAGTTAATTGTAAGATCCCTGTTAGCTTCACGAATATTATTCATGTCACTTACTCGATAATCATGAATAACAATAGTATCATGTCCTACTGAAGCTGCGATAGTATCAGTATCATAGCCTTTCGCAAATATATATGTATCGTCGCCGCGTTCACCGTTAAGGAAATCATCGCCTGAACCGCCGTCGAGAACATCATTTCCGCCAGCGCCCTTTAATATATCATTCCCGGTTCCACCGTTAAGATAGCTTGAATGCTCTCCATCTTCAATGGTATCATTTCCGTCCTCACCGAACATTATATTTGTTCCGTTTCTGCCAAGAAGAATATCATCATCGTTGCCACCATACATAAAGTCGATGTTTTCTCCGCCATAGATAGTATCTTTTCCATCTCTACCGTAGAAAATGTTGAAACCGTCACTTGCGTCAAGCTCATCGTCGCCTTCTGTGCCATCAATAACTTCTCTTGAGTATCCGTCACCAATTGTCTGGTACTCGTCATAAGAAGCAAAATCATAGTTTAATGGATGAGAAATAAAATCGTTAAGTGTAATTGTATCACCGGTATATTTATTTGTAAGGATAAATTTACCATTCATGGATATTGAGGTATCAAAATCATCTGCACATAAACCGTCAATAAATACAACTGTGTTATTTCCTTCTGTATCATTAACGATATCATCGCCGGTATACATACCGAAATAGTAGTTGTCATTACCTGAACCGCCATTCATGATGTCATTTCCGTATCCACTGTAAATACGATCATCGCTGTTTGAACCATAAAGGGTATTATTGCCAAAATCGTCAAAAATGAAATCTATTCCTGATGTGCCTGAATATTTATCATCATTTTCTGTTCCGACAAAAGTGTTAACCGCACCTATAAGATCAATTATCTCAGCAAATTTCTGGGATTTTACAGAATAATACTCTTTATACTTGCTGAATTCATTTGTATTATGAATTTTATCATATGATTTTAAATATACTCCGAAATCATATATAAGAATATCGGAATCTGCTTCATCATTCTCTATCATTTCATCAATTAAAGTATTGATAGATGAATTTTCAAAAGAAATATTTTCGTTCTCATCTTCAGCAATAAATAATGAATAACCACCAAATGACATCTTAAGGTTGAGAATATTGTAATAATCTAATTCAATGTTATTGTATATATCCTTAAGCATTTCTGCAGCAGGGGCATTAGGATTAGCACCATTTACGCCCATGAAATCATGTCCCATAAAAGCTTCGATAACATGAAGATCTCTTGCATCAATATTACCGCCTCTGCTATTAATTTCAATATCATCAGAACCAGTTATAAAATAAAGGATCTTCTTAAGATAATAATGCTTCTGAGCTATATCATTGGCATAATTAAATGAAAGGCACAAATCGATAAGCTCACCTGTTTCATCATCAGCAATAGCTTGTTCAATAGTCTTTACATTACCAACAGTTGTTTCACCATCATGAACTGTAGTTGTTGTGTTAACATCAAACCAGAATTCGCTGATATGCTTTTTATTAGGATCATTTTTAAAGGATACATAAGATGTTTCTTCTTTTCTTGTACTTCTTTCTGTATTATCGTTATCTTCAGAATTATACGAATCAGGGAAACAATTAAGATCTATATAATCGACGTTAAGCGATTTTAGTGAAATAAGTCTGTCTTCACCATCAGAGCTGAACCATACAAGGAGCTGATCAAATAATGTTAATTCATTATCTTCATCGTTCTGATCAATTGAAATATCTCCAATCAGTTCATCATTATCATCAATTAGTCCATTTCCATTAGTATCAAGGCTACTTAACGCTTCAAAACCGTTTGTTGATTTTTCGCCATTTTCCATTACAAAGCAATCGCCAAACAATTCTCCGCCGTTATCAATCTTTCCGTTGCCATTGAGATCGATTGCAAGGAAACCATCGTCATTCTTTATCCAAGCTGTCTTTTCTGCAAATCCATTATTGTCAAGGTCAAAATTAATACCCTCATCAAGAGAAGTGAATTCAATCTCATCTGTTCCTGAGAAATTAATAATAAGCGGATCTCTCTGATACTGTTTTTGTGCAGTCTCATAATTAAAGCTCATAGTTGAAATGTGATGATTAAATGATTCTGGAGCAGAAGATTTATATTTGGCAAGAGTGCTACCATTTACAATTTCAAAATCCCATTCTTCACTATCTGGATCATAACTCTCATAATGGGCAAAGCATTCTTTAAAAGCCTCTATTATTTCAACATCTGAAGCGGAAAGCACATAATAACAGCAACTTCCCATTACTATTGGTTTACAATTGTTCAAAAGATTTATGATTGTTGCTTCAAGAGCTGTTTTAGCATCTTCTATACTTCCTATTGATGAATTATGCTTAACAACCCAACTTGCAAATATAGCCGCTAATCCTGTTGTTATGACTAATACTTCCAATTCTTCTTGCAGTCGAATTAATTGAGTTTCTTCAATGTAATATGCATCATTTTCTATTATCATTTCATCAGCGGGCTGAACGTTCCAACCTTCAAACATTTTTCTAAGTTGATTAAGTGCATTTGCAGCTATTGCAGCACTTATTTCAGCAAATGTTTCAGCGATCACTTCTTCATCAGCGAATACAGGAGGAGGTCCACTTGGATTATTTCCTCTGTTCATATCTCTAATGTATTTGAATAAAAGCGACCAAAATGCAGCTCCGAATATATCGTTTAAACTATCCATATTAGGTTTTGGGTGACCTTCATCATCGTCATAATCTCTTTCAACGAACCAATAAAGTATGATGCCATTTCCCATATATGCATAATAAACGATGAAATTTCCAGTTGATTCTGGAAAGTGAAATAATTCAATATCTTTATCTAATCTATACGGAACGTTAAGCAATAACGCTAGTTTATTAATACTAAAGTCGCTATGCCCCAATGAACCTCCTGTTTTTATTTCTGATATTGGATATTTCGTATTCTGTGATATGCTCATTACATATTCATTAAGTTGATTTTTAGCTTTAATCATTTTAAAAAGCGAAATATATGATCCTGGTTTGACTTCCCAAAAATATGCAGTTTCAAAATTATAATCATAATTCCAAATATCAACTCTTCCTGTTTTACCATTAGCTTTTGTTACAACCAATTCATTACGTTGAAATTCAAGATGTCTATCCCTAATCTCATTTTGCACTTCATTATGAAAATAATTCGACGGTGGAACTAAACCTCTTTCTCTAGCCAATCCCCATTTTCCAGCTCTTGGCCAGCTCTTTTCATCTTCCTTTGCTTCTTTTGATGCATCATCCTCAATAGTATTAATTGATATATTGTCAGCAAATGCTATTAATCCCGTCGAATTAAATGAGATTAATAACGAAAGCGCAAGAAATATAGATATAAATTTCAAAATTACATTTTTTTGATTCATTTTATATTCCTCCATAATTATATTACATTATATTTTTTTAACATTTCCAAGTTTTTTTCTTTTACAGCTTCTTCATCTGCCTTATATTTGTTATATATTTCTTTGTTTTCATGTATTTCTTTTATATCGGCTATCAATTCAGAACAAAATACTTCACGTCTTTTAAGTCGTTTTTCGTAATCTTCTTCTGTATAGCCTTCTCTGTTAAGCTCAATGCACTTTCTGTACATTTCATTTTTGATACGACTCGCTTCAGCAATTATTTCAGCATAATTATCGACTTTCAAATAAAGCATTTCGATTTTGTGTTCTAATAATGGCGGACACCGTAACATAAGAAACATAAAGTAATTCTTAATATTATTTATAGAATTAACAAATGAAAATAACCACCTTTCACAAGTATAAAAAGCATTTTTCATTTCATTAATTATTGAAGCATTATCATCTTTGCATTTAAAATGAGACAATTTACGCTGAATATCGCTGTCATAATCTTTTTCATGCAGTTTATAACTATATACTCTGAAATTGCTGAGCAAAAGATATCCGTCTTCAAGTTTCTTATTCAAGTCAAAATGTTGATTATATACCGAAAAAACATCTCCAATGATATCAAATTTTACTTCACCACGAAGAGCACCTTTATGTTGGATAAATGATATTATATGTATTATCTCATTATCAATAACACGCACAAAATAAGGTTTTGAACCCTTGATCTTTTTATACCCAAGTGGCTCAAGTGACTTACCAAACACATCAATAAATGCCTCTTTTAATGTTATTTTTTTCTCTTTTAGGGCATTTGACTGCCTAAAACTAAGAAAATAAATATTTTTTTCAAACTCATCAGCATATTCTGCCGCAAATGTAATATTGCAGTCGTCCATCCCAATAATAGGTGCAAGCTTTGAAAGTCCCTCTTCAATAAATACATATTCCCCGTTTTGGATTTCGCTGAACTGCTCCCATGTACTGCCATTGAATAAAAACGGTTTCCATATCTTTTCAGACGGCTGCGGTATATCATCTCCGAAATACTCGTCAGCTTGCCCCATGATAAGTGTATCAGCTTTTCTTCCGTTTTTATCATACAAGTCCATGACCGCACAGTCACTGTCAATGACCTCTGTATTGATACAAGTCGTTTTAAGCATTTTAGCTATTCTTCCCGTATCCATTTTAGATTTTTCATTTCCTTGTTCATAAGCTTCAGAAGTTATAGTCACCCATTTGCAGTTATCTGCAAATTTCAGAATGTATGATATTTCGCATTCGTCGCTGTTACAGGTCTCATAGCCTTCTTCAGCCATTTTTTTACAGAATTTATCAATGAATTGTTTACTGCCAAGCATTTCATTATCAAATATCTGCGTTGATGTAAAAAAATTTCCCATTTTAAACCTCCTCTTATATCATTGTATTTAGCTGATATAATAATAGTATATTGTAACAAAAAGTGAAAGTCAATATTTCCCTTTATTTTCAATATTATTAATAGATATTTTTTTAGAATATTTTTTTTTTTATGAATTGTTTAACATTAGATATATGATATTATATCCACATAATTATTTTAATAAATTAATCAGAATTTCTTCGAAGCGAGACTATATATCATTAAAGGAGAGCTTTCGAAATAAACTCTCCTGTTTTTATCCTATTCGTTACTTTTTTCGATTGTCCGTTAATAGAAGAAAAAAACCTGTGCTTTTTAATATGTATAAACAAGAACAGAAAGATATTGTAAATGGTAAAATAAGAATGCAGGAAAAACGGCATATAAGTATGTCGGAAAAACTACATTCTTATTTTTTCTTTTTTCAGAAATATGATATACTTCTATCTGTAGGAGGTATATCATTATGAATTATCAAAACAGAGTTGATCAACTAAAAGGAGATCTCATGATATTTAAAGCATTGAAGTCCAAGCCTAATTTCGCAGCTCTCGGGCGAGAATATGGTATGGATTGGAGAACGGTTAAGAAGTATTATGGGTATCATTACAAAGTCTCCGAAGAATGACACTTC